>NC_021833.1:0-600000 GCF_000439455.1 Spiroplasma diminutum CUAS-1
ATGACTAATACAGCTTTATGAAAAGAAATAAAAAAATGATTAATCTCATCTGACATAATCGAACCAAATATATACGAAGATTATATTAAAAATGATGCTTCAATCGAAGACCTTACAGATAATCAAAAAGCTATAGTTGTTAATAAAGATCTTTCCAAATATTATTTAGAAAATATAAGTCATGAAATAAAAGAAAAAATTAGTACAATATTAAAATTGGATATGTCTATTTCTTTTTTTACAAAAGATGAATTTAAAAAGGAAAAGAAAATAACAGAAATTATTATTAAAAAAAATAAAAAAAATAACAATTCAAAAGAATTCATATTTAATAGTTTTATATTAGGAAAAAGTAATAGTGAAGCCTATAACGCTTCAAAAGCAGTAATTAACAACTTGGGAAATAAATGAAATCCTCTATTTATTTATGGGGAATCAGGATTAGGGAAAACGCATTTACTAAAAGCAATAAATAACGAACTTAATTTAATAGATGAAGAATTAAATGTTAAATATTATGCATCTAATGATTTTAGAAAAGAAATATTAGATGCATTATTAGGTGGTTTTAAAGAAATAGAACAAACTAAAGATGAAATGAATGCAATTGATGTTTTATTAATAGACGACATCCAATTCTTAGCAAACAGTGGTAAAACAAATGAAATATTTTTTAATATATTCAATAGTTTTATAGAAGAAGGAAAACAAATAGTTATAACTTCTGACAAATTTCCAGAACATCTAAATGGTTTTGATAAAAGATTAGTGTCAAGATTCAATCAAGGTTTAAGTGTAAAAATAGAAACACCGGATTTTGATACAGCAATAAAAATCATTGATTATAAAACAGAAATATCAAATTTAAAATTAGATATTGATTCAAAAAGATTCATTGCTTCTCATTTTGGTACCGACGTTAGAAAAATTGAGGGAATTATAAATAAAATTGAGTTTAAATTAATTCAAGAAAAAGATTCAATAGGAGAAATAATAGAACTAGAAACTATACAGAAGTTATTGGAAGATTATTCATTTGCTCCTGGTGGTGAAATAACCGTACAGAAAATCAAAAATGTTGTAGCTCAAAATTATGGTATTAATGTTAAGTCTATAGATGCAAAAAATAAAGTTTCTAATGTTGTTTTAGCAAGACATGTATCAATGTATTTAACAAACGAACTAATGAAGAAAAATTATTCTGAAATTGGAATACTATTTGGTGGAAAAGATCATACAACTGTTATAAATGCTTGTAATAAAGTAAAAAAATCTTTGGCAGAAGATAAAATCTTTAAAAATGTATTGAAAAAAATAAAAAAAGAAATTGTTTCTTAATTTGTTTTTATAAAATGTAATAAAATTTCTAAAATATGTGTTTATTATTTAGGTTTGATTGAGTTATACACATTTTAAGAGCATAATAATAATATAAATAATTAATAATAAATATGGAGGTTTTCAAATGTTTTTCAGTGTTAATAGACTAGTACTTATTGATGAAATTAATAAATGTAATAGGATCATTGATCCTAAAATTCCTACACCAAGTTTATCTGGAATATTATTAGAAGTAGAAGCTGATAAAATTTCTTTAGTTTCTTCTAATAGTTCTGTTTCAATTAAAACAGTAATTGATATGGGAAAAAGTGATTTACAAATTAAAGAAACTGGAAATATTTTAATTAGAGGTAAATATTTTTTAGAAATATTAAAAAGAATGGACGATGATATTATTAATATTTCAAGTGTTGAAAATAATTTAGTTTCTTTATCCGGAGAAAAATCAGAGTTTTCATTAAATATTTTAGATTTTAGTGATTATCCTAGCATTGGTTTTAGAGAAAAGGGAGATACTGTAACTGTTAACAATATTGATCTTAAAAAGAGTCTTAATCAAACAATTGTTTCTGTAAACGAATGAAATCAAAAAATAGTATTAGCTGGCCTAAACTTTTCTCTTGATAACTCAATGTTTTATATAACTGGTACTGATGGTTTTAGAGTTTCAAGAAAAAGAACAAATGTTTTAAATGAAATTCCTGAAAAATTTGAAACTAATATTCCACATAAGAGTATTTTAGAATTAATAAAATTACTTCCAGAAAAGGGAGAATGTAAAATTGTTTCAATAGATAGTCATGTAACGTTTATTATTAATAATACAATTTTTCAAACAACAATTTTAGAAGGACAATTTCCAAATGTTAATGCTGTATTTCCAACAGATTTTAATACAACATTATATATGGACAATAAAAAATTCTTTAAATTAATATCAAGAGCTGATATTCCAAGTGAAGATAATGCTTCAACAGTTGTGAATCTTATTTTAAATAATGATAGTATTTTTATTAAATCAAATATTCATCAAATAGGAAGTTTTGAAGAAGTATTTAAAGAATTTGAATTAAAGGGATTGGATGAACAAAATATTTGTTTTAATTCAAAATATTTAATTGATTCTTTAAAAACATTTGAAACTAAAAATATAGAAATAAATCTGATTGATTCAAAAAAACCAATAGTTATTTCTTCATCTGAAGACATGAACTTGAGTCAAATAATTTTACCGATGTTTTCAAATTAACTAATAAGTAAAGTACCTTTCACCGACTTAAATGATATAATTAAGTTCGTGAGAGGTATTTTATTATGGAAAATAATAAGTATGGAGCTAGTCAAATTCAAGTTCTTGAAGGATTAGAAGCTGTTAGAAAAAGACCTGGTATGTATATTGGAAATACTAATAAAGTGGGTCTTCATCATATGATTTGAGAAATTTTAGATAATTCTGTTGATGAAGCATTAGCAGGTTTTTGTGATGAAATATCTATTTTTATTACCGATGAAAATGAAATAATAATAAAAGATAATGGAAGAGGAATTCCGGTGGATATTCATCCTAAAACAAAAAAAACTACATTAGAAACTATTTTTACAGTTTTACATGCTGGTGGGAAGTTCGATGAGTCTACTTATAAAGTATCAGGTGGACTACATGGAGTTGGTGCTTCAGTAGTAAATGCATTGTCTCTATATGTTGAAGCAATGATTTCAAGAGATGGAAAAATATATCAACAAAAATTTTATGATGGTGGAACTAAAGCAACAGAAATAAAAGAAATTGGAATTTCTGACTCAAATGGTTCTATTATAAGATTTAAACCTGATCCAGAAATTTTTAAAGAAACAACAGAATTTGATTTTAAAATAATTCAAAATAAAATAAGACAATTAGCTTTTCTAAATAAGAAACTTAAATTAAATTTATATGATCAAAGAAATGATAAATTTTTGACTTATGTTTTTGAAGATGGAATTAAAGATTATATAAAAGAAATTAATAGTGGAAAAGAAAAAGTACATGATGAAATTTTTTATGTATCAAATAATTTAAATGATATTGAAGTTGAAATTTCAATTCAATATAATGAAACATACGATGAGAATGTCTTTTCATTCTGTAATAATATTTTTACTTCTGAAGGTGGTTCACATGAAGAAGGATTTAAAACAGCTTTATTAAAATCTATTAATTCATATACAAATGATTTAAAAAATTTTAAAGGAAACAAATTTACTTGAGATGATTTAAAAGAAGGAATTGTTTCAGTAATTTCAATTAAACATAGAGATCCTTTATATGAGGGACAAACAAAAGCTAAATTATCAAATCTTGACGCAAAAGAGTCTGTTGCAGAAATTTTAAATGAAGGGTTTAAAGAATTTTTACTTAAAAATCCAAATGATGCAAAAAAAATTATTGAAAAAATTTTAATTTCTCAAAAAGCAAGAAAAGCTGCTCAAAGAGCAAGAGAAGATACTAGAAGAAAATCAGCAATTGATAATTTCTCACTTCCTGGAAAATTAGCTGACTGTGAATCAAAAAATATTGATGAATGTGAATTATATCTTGTAGAGGGAGATTCTGCTGGTGGAAGTGCAAAAACTGGAAGAAACAGAAAAACTCAAGCAATACTTTCTTTAAGAGGAAAAGTATTAAATGTTGAAAAAGTAAAGCAATCAAAAGTATTTGATAATAATGAAATTCAATCAATAATTGCAGCTGTTGGAGTCGGAGTAAAAAATGATATCAATCTTAAAAAATTGAGATATGGAAAAATTATTATTATGACTGACGCTGATGTGGATGGTGCTCATATTCGAGTTTTACTTTTAACTTTTTTCTATAGATATATGAAGGATTTAATTTTAAATGGTAATGTTTATATTGCTCAACCACCATTATATAAAATTGATGCTGGAAAAAATAATGTTGACTATGCATACAATGATTTAGAACTTGAACAATTAAAAGAAAGCAAATATAACGAATTAAAATATACAATTCAGAGATATAAAGGACTTGGAGAAATGGATCCAATTCAATTGTGAGAAACTACAATGGATCCTGAAAGAAGAACTATGATTCAAATTAAAGTAGAAGATGCATTTTTAGCAAATGAAGTTTTTTCTAGTTTAATGGGAGAAAATGTTGACTTAAGAAAACAATTTATTACAGAAAATGCGCAATTTGTAGAAAATATAGATATTTAAAAAAGAAAGGGTGTACTAAATGAATGATATTAAACATGGTCGTATTTTAGAAATTGATATTAAAAATGAAGTAGAAAAAGATTTTTTAGAATACTCAATGAGTGTTATTGTTAGTCGTGCCCTACCTGATTTAAAAGATGGATTAAAACCAGTTCATAGAAGAATTATTTATGCTATGAATGATTTGAAAATTACATCTGATACACCACATAAAAAATCTGCACGTATTGTTGGTGAAGTAATTGGTAAATATCATCCACATGGTGATTCATCAGTTTATGAAGCAATGGTTAGAATGTCGCAAGATTTTTCATATAGATATCCACTTGTTGAGGGACATGGTAATTTTGGTTCTATTGATGGTGATGGAGCTGCAGCTATGCGTTATACTGAAGCAAGACTTTCCAAAATCACTTCAGTATTATTAAAAGATATTGATATGGATACAGTTCCGTTTATTGATAATTATGATGCTTCTGAAAAAGAACCAAAATATTTAACAGGATACTTTCCAAATCTTTTAGTAAATGGTGCAACTGGTATTGCTGTTGGTATGGCAACCAATATTCCACCTCATAATTTAAGAGAGATAATTGGTGCTATTGTTGCTTATATAAAAAATGATCAAATAACAATTGATGAAATTTTAACTTATATTAAAGGCCCTGATTTTCCAACAGGTGCTCTTATGACAAATGGTAAGAGCATGATAGATGGATATAAAACAGGAAAAGGAAATCTTATAATAAGGTCAAAAATTGATATTGAAGATACAGGAAAACATCAAAGAATTGTTATAAGTGAGATCCCATATCAAACAAACAAATTAAAAATAGTTGAAAAAATAGCTGAACTTTATAAGAATAAAATTATAGGTGGTATATCAGATATTAGAGATGAATCAAACTATGAAGGGATTAGAATTGTTGTTGAACTTTCAAAAAATTCAAATCCACAATTAATAATTAAAAAACTTTATAAGTATACTAATTTGCAATCAAGTTTTGCAATTAATATGTTGTCACTTAATAATGGAATTCCTGTTGTTTTAAATATAAGAGATATTATTAAATTTTATGTAAAACATCAAATTGAAATGATTCTTAAAAGAAGTGTTTTTGAAAGAAATAAATTAAATTCAAGATTACATATTTTAAATGCAATTAGAGTTACGTTAGATCATATTGATGAAATTATAAAAATAATTAAAGAATCAAAAACAACAGAAATAGCAAATGAAAAATTATTTGAAGCATTTGGTTTTGATGATAAACAATCAAAAGCAATTTTAGATATGAGACTTCAAAGATTGGTTGGTCTTGAAAGAGAAAAAGTTGAACTTGATATAAAAAATATTGAAATTAGAATTTCTGAACTTGATGAAATTTTGGCTTCGAAGGATAGACAAAATAATTTATTAATTGAACAGCTTGAAGATATTGCAAAAAAATTTGGTGATGATAGAAGAACAAAAATTATTGAAGAAGATGAAACACAAATTGATGAAGAAGAATTAATTCAAGATTCACAAATGCTAATAACTTTATCTGGAGAAGGATATATTAGAAGATTATCCAATGAAGAATTCAAAACACAAAAACGTGGAGGTAAAGGTGTAATCATTAATAGTAATCAAGATGATAATATTGTTATTGCAAAAGTTGGTAAAACTAAAGATGATGTCTTGTTTTTCAGTGATGAAGGAAAAGTTTATAGAATTAAGGCATACAATATTACACAATTTTCTAGAAATGCACGTGGTGTTCCAATAATCAATTTTATAGGAATAAATTCTTCAGAAAAAATTACTTCAATTTTATCTTTAAAAGATAAAAAAAATATTTATAAATATTTATTATTTATAACTCAAAATGGAGTAGTTAAAAAAGTTGAAATTGAAGAATTCAACAGAATTAATAATTTTGGAAAAATTGCTATTAACCTTGATGAAGGAGATAAATTAGTTTCTGTTATTCCAACAGTTGGCGAATCAGAAATCTTAATTGCATCTCAAAATGGAAAAATAATTAAAGTTAATGAAAATGATTTCAGACCAATGTCTAGATCTTCTAGAGGTGTTAAAGGTATGGGATTAGATAAAAATGATGTTGTTGTTTCTTCATGTTCAAGTTATAAAAATGAATGTGTTGTAACAATATCTGATAAAGGAATTGTAAAAAAAACACTTATAAGTGAATATAATATTTTTGGTAGAGGTGCTAAAGGTGTTGTTGGAATGAAATTAAGTGACAAAACAGGAAAATTTAAATCTGTATTGCCAATAAGAGAAACAGATGAAATCTTAATGATTTCATCAAAAGGTAAAGCAATTAAAATTGGAGCTCAGGATATAAATCTTCAATCAAGAAATTCAACAGGAGTAATTGGATTTAATTTGGATGAAGATGAATATATAACAGCTGCGACATTAGAATGAAACAAAGGTGAATAAAAATGTTAGATATAAATAAAATTGAAATTGATTTTGACAAAGTTTATTCAAACTTGAAAAAAAGAAATAAAGATTTTAAAAACGAATTAGATGAAGTTGTTAAATTAAATTCACAAAGAAAAAAAATTACTTTTGAAGTGGAAGAACTGAAATCTGAAAAAAATAAAATGTCAAAAGAAATTGGGAATTTAGCAAGAGAAAATAAACAAGAAGAAATTGAAAAAATAAAAAATTCAGTTTCAAAAATAAATTTAAAAATTGAAGAACTTGATATAGAATTAAAAACTATAAATGATGAATTAAATCTAAAATTAAGTTATATACCAAATATTCCAAATGAAAATATTCCATTAGGAATTGATGATAATGATAATATTGAGATTAAAAAATGGGGATCTGAAAATTTAAAAAATAACGGAGAAGCACATTGAGAAATTGCTTCAAAACTTAAACTAGTAGATTTTGAACTTGGATCTAAATTATCTGGATCTAGATTTGTTGTGTATACAAATAAAGGCGCAAAAATGATTAGAGCTCTTACAGATATTTTAATTACTAGACATACAAATAATGGTTATAAAGAAATGTGATTGCCATTAATTGTTAATAAAGAAAACATGTATGGAACTGGACAACTTCCTAAATTTGAAGAAGATGCATATAAATTGGATAATCAATATTTAATCCCTACTTCAGAAGTTCCATTAACAAATACAGTAAGAGATAAAATTTTAGATAAATCAGAGTTACCAATATATTTAACTGCATTTACACAATGTTTTAGAAGAGAAGCTGGAAGTGCAGGAAGAGATACAAAGGGATTAATAAGATTACATCAATTTAATAAAGTTGAAATGGTAAAAATTACAGATAGTGAATCATCATATGAAGAACTAGAAAAAATGTTATTAGATGCTGAACACTGTTTACAATTATTTAATCTTCCTTATAGAGTAGTTGAATTATGTGGTGGCGATATTGGTTTTTCATCAGCAAAAACATATGACTTAGAAGTTTGATTTCCAAATCAAAATAAATATAGAGAGATATCTTCATGTTCAAATTGTTTGGATTTTCAGGCAAAGAGAATTATGACAAGATATAAAAATGAACATGGAAAAAACGAATATGTTCATACACTTAATGGATCAGGATTAGCTATAGATAGATTATTTGCAGCAATAATGGAAAACTATTATGATGGTGAAAAGTTAATACTTCCTGAAATTTTAAAACCATATTTTGAAAATCAAGATTTCTTAAAATAATGTTTCACGTGAAACATTATTTTTTATAGAATTGTTTCACGTGAAACAATTCTATAAAAAATAAATTTATTAATTAGACTTAAAAAATGATATTATATAAATGTCATTGTAAGGGTGACGTTCGAACTTGGTCAGGACCGGAAGGTAGCAGCCATAAGAATCTAGTGCCTTGTACAGTGACTTTTTTTATTTTTAGGAGATTTTTTAAAATGGAAGATATTTATAGTACACTTCTCAATGAATTAGGAAAATGTGAAAAGAGCAAAGATGTTCCTGTCTCAGCTCTATTACTTAATACTAAAAATGAAATAGTTGCTAAAAGTTTTAATAGTAGACAAAAAAAATATAGTTTTACAAATCATGCTGAGGTGTGTGTTTTAAACAAAATATATAAGAAAAGGAAGACTAAAAATTTATCTGATTATATTTTAATTACAACCTTAAAGCCTTGTTTAATGTGTATTACAATTATTGAGCAAGCTAATATAAAAGAAGTCAGATATTTTTTGGAAAATTTTAAATGCAATTATAATAGAATAGAAACTAAAATAAATTTTGAAAAAATTGGTAGTCAAGAACAATGTAATGAACTAGAAAAATATTTAAAAGAATTCTTTTTAGAATTAAGGAAATAACTAGGTAAAATATTTATGCAAGAGGTATAACTTTTATGGAAAACAAAAAATCACTTTATAGAGAATATAGACCTAAAAATTTTGATCAAGTCGCAGGTCACGAAGGAATTAAAGAAATATTAATTTCTCAAATAAAAACAAATTCATTTGGACATGCTCTATTATTTTCTGGTCAAAGAGGAACTGGTAAAACATCAATAGCAAAAATATTTGCGAAAGTAGTTAATTGTCAAAATTTAGATGGTTATAATCCATGTGATGAATGTTTGAGTTGTAAAGAATTTAATTCTAATTCTCATTCAGATATATTTGAGATTGATGCTGCTTCAAATAATGGAGTTGAAGAGATAAGAAATATAAAATCTAATATTTCATTATTACCGAGTTTTTCAAAATATAAAGTCTATATAATTGATGAAGTTCATATGTTATCTAATTCAGCTTTTAATGCTTTACTTAAAACATTAGAAGAGCCACCTAAACATGTACTGTTTGTTTTAGCAACAACTGAATTTTCAAAAATTCCTGCAACTATAATTTCTAGATGTCAGTTATTTAATTTTAAGAGAATTGCTCAAATATCTCTAGAAAATAAAGTAAATGAAATTTGTGAAAAAGAAGGTAAAAAAATAACACAAGATGCTCTTAATGAAATATATTATATGTCTGATGGCTCTTTAAGGGATGCATTAAATTATTTGGAACAATCAATAACAATATCAACAGAAGAAGTAAATATAGAAATTCTGAAAAAGATATTTTATATTGCTACAAAAAATGAAAAAATTGAAATAATAAGAAATGTTATTGAAGGAAAGACAAAAGAGATTATTTCATATTTTGAAAAGGCAAATAATCAGGGAATAGATTTTCAAACTATGACACTTAGTTTATTAAATATATTAAAAGAAATAATAGAAGTCAAATTAACAGAAGACATTAATTTTTTAGTAAATATAAATGAAAATGATTATGAGTTTTTTAAGAATATTGATATTAAAATATTTTTTGATCTTTCAGATAATATAGCTGATTCATATACAAAATCAAAAAATTCAAATATAAGTTTTCAATATATTTTAATAAATATACTTAAAACAGTTGCTAATAAACAACTTATAAGTGTTTTAAAAAGTAATGAATTAAATGATAATTTTTCAATTATTCATGAAAATAATTTAGAAATTTCTAAAGTAAAAATAGTTGGACCTGAAATAGTTGAACCTGAAATAGTTGAACCTGAAATAGTTGAACCTGAAATAGTTGAACCTGAAATAGTTGAACCTGAAATAGTTGAACCTGAAATAGTTGAAGAGCAAAATATTGAACGCAATAATGAAGAAAAACCAAAATTGGAAAATGAAATTAATGATTTTTTCATTTCAGAAGATGAATCAAAATTTTTAAAACTTCAAATGAAATTGTTAATATCTGAATCTAATTACTATAAAAATATAATCGATTTTACAAATGATCAAATTATTAATGTTCTTGTAGGTGCAAATAAGGAATCTAGAGGATATTATGAAGAAAAATTTAATAATATATTTTCCCCAGAATCTATAAATAATAATTCTGAATATATTCAAAATTTTATTATGTTTTATGGAACAAAAATTACAGCTGCAAGTGCAGACTCTTTAATAATAGTTTCAGAAGAAAGAACTATATCAAAATGAATTAATAATAAATTACAGAATGAAAAAAATAGAAAATTGGTATTTTCATATTTTAAAAGAGAAGTGAAAATAATTTGTTTAGATAAAAAAAGATGAGCTGAAATAAAGATTGATTTTATGGATAGAAAGAATAATAATAAATTGAATAATTATTCAACAGTATCAACAGAAGAATTTTATTCAAACTTAACTTTAAATATTGACGAAGAAGAAAACGAATATTTAAAAAGAGCAAAGGAACTTCTTGGAAATCAAAATATTAAGGTTGTGGACTAATGGATAAAATTGTTGAAGAATTAAAAAAAATTGATGGAGTTACAAAAAAATCTGCAGAAAAAATAATATTTGATTTAATAATCAATAAAGACAAGATTGATATACTTGAAAATATTTTAAAAGATATTAAAAACATTTTTAATGAATGCGAAACATGTTTTTATTTTAAGGAAAATAACTTATGTACATTTTGTGATAATGAAAATAGAAATAGAAATATAATTTGTGTTGTTTCTACAAAGATGGATGCTATTAAAATTGCAGAAAGTAATTATAATGGTATGATTCATGTACTTAATGGAGAAATAAATTTAAATAAAAATATAGGACCTGAAAAATTAAAAATGACAGAATTATTTGTTAGAATTAATAAAGATATAGAAATGTTGCTAGCTTTAAACTTAACTTTTGAGGGTGAAGTTACTTCAAATTATATTGCAAATAAAGCAAAAGGAATTTGTGAAAAAATATCCAGAATAGCTAGAGGAATACCTTTAGGTGGAGTTCTAGATTATATTGATCAAGAAACTTTGAATGATGCAATTTTAAATAGAAAGAAACTTTAAGTTAAGAGGAAATTAATTGTATGATATTTATTTCATTAGAAGGTATTGATGGTTCAGGTAAAACAACCATATCAAAAATGATAAAAGATAATTTGATGCAAAAAGGTTATAATGTTCTTTTGACAAGAGAACCAGGTGGAGAACCACTTGCAGAAGAAATTAGAAGAATCATTCTAGATGAAAAAACTAAAATAAATCCTTGAGCAGAAACCCTTTTATATGTTGCTGCAAGAAAACAACATTTAGATTCAATTATATTACCTGCGCTTAAAGAAGGAACAATTGTAATTTGTGATAGATTTATGGATTCTACTTCTGCATATCAAGGTTATGCAAGAAATATTGGTATGGCTGATGTATCAGAATTACAAAATATCGTTTTAGGTTCAACAAAACCTGATCTAACAATATTTTTTGATATAACTCCAAAAGAGTCACAAATAAGATTGATGAATAGAAAAAGAAGTGCTGATAGAATGGAACAAGAAGATCAAAAATTCCATGAAGCAGTTTACGAAGGTTATCAAATTCTAATATCTGAAAACTCAGATAGAATTAAAGTTGTTGATTCAAGAAAGCCAATTAGTGAAGTTATTCAACAAGTTGATTTTCTAATTGATAATGCACTTAATGAAAGAACTAAAAAATAATGAAAAAAAATGAAGTATTTAAAAATGTTAATGAATTAATAAAGGAAAATAATCTTTATCATTCAATAATAATTTCAAATGACAATCAATTGCAGTTAGAAGAAATTTCATTAGAAGTTATAAGACAAATATATTGTTTTAATAATTCAATTGAAAATGACAATTGTAAATGATGTTTGAAAGTTATTAATAAAAACAATTTAAATACTTTTTTTCTTGGAGATGGAATTTCGAAAATTAATAAAGAAGATATAAAAAGTCTAATTATAAATTTTTCCTCTTCTGGATTAGAAGATAATAAAAATAAGGTTTATGTTATTGCAAATGGTGAGAATTTAAGTGAGAGCGCTTCAAATGCAATGCTTAAATTTTTAGAAGAACCACCAAAAAATACTTATGCTATTATTCTTACAAATGATAGAAATCAAATATTATCAACAATCAAATCAAGATGTAAATTATTTTCTATAGAAAATGAAATTAAAATAGATAATTTTGATTTAGATTTATTTAATATTATTAGAAATAAAAAAAGAGAGATAGTTTTAGAATTTCTAATTCAATTTAAAAAAAGAGATAAACAGGAAATTATTAAAACTCTAAGCGATACTTTACAATTATGTTTAGAATTAAATTTTAAAAAAATACCTGAATTAATTTTGGATTCTTTGAGTGAAATTAAAAACTCTAATTATATTAGTTTAATTTTGGAAAATTTATTTATACAAATATATGAGGTAATTTAATGAAAGTAGTAAACAAAATTTTAAATTATAAAGATCTAAAAATAATTCAAGATAATGATATGTTTAATTTTTGTATAGATTCTGTTTTACTAGCCAGATTTTGAGAACCTTCAAAAAAGTATAAAAATATATTAGAATTTGGAACAAATAATGGAATAATTCCTTTAATACTATCAAAATACACAAAAGAAAATATAACAGGAGTAGAAATTCAAAAGGAAGCATGCGATATTGCAAATGAAAATATTGCCTTAAATAATTTGAATGATCAGATATCTATAGTTAATTCTGATATTAAAGAATTTGTTTTAAATAAAAATAATAAATATGATTTATTATTTTGCAACCCTCCTTTTTTTAAAGTTGGAGATAATTCAAATTTAAATATAAGAAGTGAAAAACTAACTCCAGCCAGACACGAAGTTGCAATAACTCTTGAGGAAATAATTAAAAGTGCAAAGGTTGCTCTCAAAAATGGTGGTAAATTTCTTATGATTCATTTAAGTGAGAGATTAGATGAAATTATTATTCTTTTAAAGAAAAATAATTTTTCTATAAAAAGACTTCAAATTGTTTATACAAAACACAGACAAAATGCAAAAAGAGTATTGATTGAATCAATTAATGATGGAAATAATGGAATGAAAATATTAGAACCTCTTTATATATATAATGAAGATGGAAATTATAATAAAAATATTCTAGAAATGTTTGGTGATTAAATTGTTAGAAAGAAATAGAAAATACATACTTGGTTTATCAGGTGGAGCTGATAGTGTTTTCCTTTTTCATTTTTTATTAGAAAAGGGAATTAATGATTTTATTGCTTGTCATGTTAATTATAATTTTAGAAAAGATTCGTATAAAGATTTAGAATTAGTTCAAAATTTATGTAAAAAGAATAAAATAAAACTCGTTGTAAAAAATATTTCTCAAAACTATTCTGAACTAAGGCAAAATTTTGAAGCATGAGCCAGAAATGAAAGATATGATTTTTTTTGTGAGCAAGCAAGAAAAGAAAACGCAGAAGCTATTTTAATTGCACATAATTTAAATGATCATATTGAAACATTTATAATGCAAAAAAATAAAAATAAAAATGTATCTTATTTTGGAATTTCTGATAGGACTCACTATAGAGATTTTTTAATTTTGAGACCAATATTGAATTTAAAAAAAACAGATATTATAAAAAGACTTGAAGAAAAAAAAATAAAATATATTATCGATAGTACTAATTTTGATTTGAAATATGAAAGAAATAATGTAAGACATAATTTAGAAGAGAAGGACTTCTCGAAAATAATGTTGGAAATAGAATTATTTAATAATAATTTAAATATTTATAAAAGTGCATTTGAGGAAAATAACATAAGTAGTACTTTGGATTTAAATCTATTAAATGACGATCAAAGATGAAATGAGTATTTAATTTTTAATTTTTTAGAAAAAAATAATTTAGCTGAACTTATTTACAATAATAAAAAATCTTTGATTAAAGAAATAATAAAAGAAATAAAATCAGAAAAAAGTTTTCTTGAAATATTAAAATCAAATTTTGTAATAATGAAAGATTATAAAATTCTTAGAATTATTAAAAAATCTGATATTGAAATATTTCAAAGTGATAATTTAAAATATTTTAATGATTTTTTAATAGAAGAAAATATCTCAAATAATAAGGAAATTATAATAACAAATGATTGAAAAAAATATCAAGCGCAACTTATATACGAGGGAAAATTACTTTCAAAACTATATAAAAATAATAAAACTTCATATTTGCAAAGATACAAAAATGTTTTAATTTTTAACAAAACAAAGAAAATAGTTTTAAATAAAATAACTATATAATGATAAAATCATAATTGATATTAGAAAACGGTGGAAAAATGAAAAATAAGAAATCTATATGATTATGGGTTTTATTTATAGTAATGCTAATAGTTATTGGTATAGTTATATGACAGTTCATTGTTGGAACTTCTGAAGTATTGAGTATTGAAGAATTTATAAATCACTTAAATAATGATAAAGTGAGTACTTCTTCAACACAAAAAATATATAATGGTTTACATATTATTGCTGGATCATATACAACTGGTGATGGAGTAACTAGAAAATTTACTGTAGTATTTGATAATACTCAATATCAACATTATTTTGATAATTTAGAAAGTTTTAAACATTTTATGTCAAACATAAGAACGCTTTCACAAATGAATTCAACATTTGTAACTTTAATAATGAACTTGTTACCAATATTTGTATTGTTGGCATTTTATGTATGAATGTTTAGTTCAATGTCTAAAGGTGGAATGGGCGGAGGAATGTTCGGACCTGGAAAATCAACAAGACCTAGAGAAATCAAATCAGATGTTAAATTTACTGATGTTGCGGGAATAAATGAAGAAAAAACAGAATTAGTAGAATTGGTAGATTATTTAAAAAATCCAAATAAATATGCACAAATGGGAGCAAGAGTACCAAAAGGAGTTCTTATGGAAGGGCCACCTGGTACAGGAAAAACTTTACTTGCAAAAGCAGTTGCTGGAGAAGCTGGAGTAGCATTCTTTTCAATGGCTGGTTCAGAGTTTGAAGAAATGTTTGTTGGGCTTGGAGCAAGTAGAGTAAGGGATTTATTCTCTGATGCTAAAAAAGCTGCGCCATGTATTATTTTTATTGATGAGATTGATGCAGTCGGTAGAAAACGTAGTGGTGGAATGGGTGCTTCAACAAATGAGCAAACATTAAATCAATTACTTGTTGAAATGGACGGATTTGGTTCAAATTCTGGTGTTATAGTTATGGCAGCAACAAATAGAGTTGACGTTTTAGATAATGCCTTATTAAGACCAGGAAGATTTGATAGAACGATTCAAATCTCATTACCAGATATTCGTGAAAGAGAAGATATTTTGAAACTTCACGCAAGAAACAAAGCAGTTTCACCAGAAATTGATTGAAAACGTATTGCAGAAAGAACTCCAGGATTTTCAGGAGCTCAATTAGAAAACGTTTTAAATGAAGCTGCAATTTTGGTTGTAAGAGATAAAAGAAAAATGATCACAATTACAGACATCGATGAGGCAATTGATAGAGTAGTTGGAGGTCCTGCTAAAAAATCAAGAGCAATGACTTTACAAGATAAACAAATTGTTTCATATCATGAAGCTGGTCATGCTTTAATGGGATTAAAATTAGAATCAGCATCAAAAGTTCAAAAAGTAACAATTATACCAAGGGGTAACGCTGGAGGATATACAATTATGACTCCAAAGGATGAATCTAATTTTTCATCAAAAGAAGATCTATTTGCTTCAATTGCTGGTTACCTTGGGGGAAGAGCTGCTGAGGAGATTATGTTTGGTAAAAACAAAATTACAACAGGAGCACATGACGACTTAGATAAAGCTACAAATATTGCGAGAAGAATGGTTACACAATTTGGTATGTCTTCATTAGGATTAACAAAGTATTTAACAATGCAAGAGGAATCATATGGACAAACTAAAGGAGTTTATTCAGATCAAGTGGCTTCAAAAATTGATGCAGAAATTAATACAATTTTAGAACAATGTTATGTAACAGCAATTGAGACAATTAATAAACATAAGGATGTTTTAGAATTAATTGCTGAATCATTAAGAATTTTAGAAACAATTACTGCAGAGCAAATTGATTACATTGATAAACATAATAAATTGCCAAAAGAAGTTATTGAGGAAAAAAATAGAAGAGTTGTTGAAACTAAGAAAAAAGAATCTGGAGAAATTTTAGAATTTGAACCAGATTAATAGATTGAATAAAAAAACACCTTATTAAAGGTGTTTTTTTATGTTTTAATAAGTATAATAAGAAAATGAATTTCAAGGAGAAATAAGACATGGATATGCAAATTAGAGCTTTAAGTGAAAAGCATAATGTAAAAATTTCAATAGTAGATATTTCAGAAAGTTTTAACGAAATAGCAAAATTACAGGAAACAAATCCTTTAGCTTCAGTTGCTTTAGGAAGAACAATAATTAATAATTCATTATTAAGTTTATCATTAAAAGATGGGAATAAAATGACTACAAATATTAATGGTATGGGTCTTGGAGGTACAATAATAGCTGAGTTTCAAGAAAATAAAGTTAGAGGTTATATACAAATTCCTAATTTTGAAGTAGATAAAATTAAAGATGATCAAGGTAGTCCACTTTCACAAGTAGTTGGTAAACAAGGTTTTTTACAAATTTCAAGAGATAATGAAAATGGTGTTCCTTATACATCTAGAGTTGAAATTATTTCAGGAGAAATAAATCTTGATTTTATGTATTATATACAACAAAGTGATCAAGTAAATTCTTTAATTTCATCTACAGTAGAAATAAATGAAGATGGAACTATTAAGAAAGCTTGTGGAATTATTATTCAATTATTACCAGGATTTAGTGATATGGATATAGATTTTATTGAAGATAAAGTTGGGTCATTAGATTATTTAATAAAAACTTTAATTAATACAACTAACTATGAATCTTTAATTAAAGATATTTGCGATGATGCTAAAGTATTAGGAGTATCAGAATTAAAATTTGAATGTACTTGTAATTTGGAGAAAGTAATGTCTTCAATAAAAATGTTAGGTGAAGAAGAGATTAAAAAAATTATTGATGAAGGAGAAGTTGTAGAAGTTGTTTGTGATTTTTGCAAAAAGCAATACAATGTAAAACCAAATGAAATTAATTTTTAATTTTGTGCTAAAATAATAGAGGTGTATTTAAGTTCTGTATTAAGGAGAATAGTATGGAAGAAAAAGATTTACAGAAGCCAGTCGAAATGGTTGATGGAAATTTAAAACAACCTAAATTTAAAAATGAAGAGGTTGTTAAAAATAAATCAGTTAAAAAAAATACAACTGACATGGGTCAAACTCGTATTAGAGAGTTTGAACATCTACAGTTACCTCAAATAACTGAAGAAGGCGTTAAGGGATTAAAACAAAAAAATAAAATCCAAAAACAAAATACCGCTAAATATTCAAAAAAAATATTAGAGGGCCAAATAGTATCAACAACAGGTAATAGACCTGATTTAGAAAAAAACGTTATTGAGTTATACAACGTAAAAAGATGATATGTAACTGGAGATATGTTAACTCCCGTGTTGCGTGGTGTGGACTTGAAACTTGAAAAGGGTAAATTTATTGTAATCTTGGGACCATCTGGTTCAGGAAAAACAACATTATTGAATACAATCTCAGGATTGGATAAAACATCTGAGGGTGATGTTTTTGTTCTAGGTAATAACTTGTCTTTATTAAAAGATTCTCACTTAACAAAATTCCGTAGAGAAAATGTAGGATTTATTTTCCAACAGTATAATCTACTTTCAAATTTAACTGCAAAAGAAAATGCAGAAGTTGGGGAAAATTTAAGTAAATCAAAAGAAAATAAGATGTCAATTGAAGATATCTTCAAAACAATTGGTATGGAAGAACAAATGAATAAATATCCACACCAAATGTCAGGGGGGCAACAACAAAGGGTTTCTATTGCAAGAGCATTAGCAAAGAATCCTGAAATCTTGTTTGGAGATGAACCAACAGGAGCTCTTGATGAGGAAATGGGAAGAAAAGTATTAGAAATCTTAGTTAATGTAAAAGAAAAATATAATACAACAGTAATTATTGTTACTCACAACCCAAATATTAGTGAAATTGGTGATACTGTTATTCACGTAAGAAATGGTCTTATTGATGAAATTAAACATAATACCAATCCTAAAAAACCATCAGAAATTGATTGATCATAATTCGAAACTACAAAATGAAATATTTTTTGTAGTTTTTTTATTCCAAAATTAACTTGAAAAAAGTATATAATTATATTTGTTAAAGGTGGGAAGAGACATGCCAATTTTTAGTTTTAAAGGTGTTGATGAAAATCAAGTTAAAGAATATTTTAAGCAAGTTGGAGAACTTGCATTAATGATAAATGCAGATGTTAAAAAATTTGTATTTTGACATGATCCCAGTGTTTTAGTTGGAAATGGTTATGAAAAGGATGCTATTCAAGTTAACATTGAATGAGTTGGAAGACCATTAAAACAAGCTGATGTAGCTAAACATATTCAAAAATTCTTTGGAAATATATCAAAAAATGTTTATGTAAAATTTGAAGAAATTAATAGTTTCTTATACTTAAACGGAGAAAGTAACGGATAATGAAAATTAAAAATATTGATATTAAAGGACAAGTATTTTTAGGTCCAATGGCGGGCACAACAAATGCTGCTTTTAGAATTATTTGCAAAGAAAAAGGTGCAGCATTGGTATATGCTGAAATGGTTAGTACAGAAGGTTTAGTTCATAATAATCAAAAAACTAAAACTATGATTGAAGTATCTAATTTAGAACACCCGATTACTTTGCAAATTTTTGGTTTTGATATTAATTCATTTGTTGAAGGCGCAAAAATAGTTGAAGAATTTTCTGAGTGTGATGTTATTGATATAAATATGGGGTGTCCCGCACCTAAAGTCGCAATGAGAAGTCAAGCAGGAGCGAACTTATTAAAGTATCCAGAAAGAGTTGGAGAAGTTATTAAAGCTGTTGTTGAAAATACATCAAAACCAGTTACTGTGAAAATGAGAATTGGATGAGATGATGAAAATAAGAATGTTGTTGAACTTGCAAAAATAGCAGAAGCAAATGGAGCAAGTGCAATTGCAGTACATGGAAGAACAAGAAATCAGTTTTATAATGGTAAAGCTGATTGAACATGAATTAAAAAAGTTAAAGAAGCTGTAAAAATTCCAGTAATTGGAAATGGTGATGTAACCGATGGACCATCAGCAAAAGCAATGTTAGAAGAAACAGGTTGCGATGGAATAATGATTGCAAGAGCAGCACAAGGAAATCCATGAGTCTTTAGAGAAATTCAACATTATTTGGATACAGGAGAATTTCTTGCTAAACCAACTTATAAAGAATGAAAAGCAACAGTTATAAGACATGCAAATTTATTAATTGAAATGCGTGGAGAAGAGTTTGCAATAAGAGAAATGAGAAAACAACTTCTTTGATACTTAGGAACTTTAGGTTCAGAAGGACTAATCAAAGAAATGAAGCAAATGGCAACAACTATTGAATCAATGGAAGATATGAATAGTATATTTAAATTTTATGAAGATAAAAATTTAGGAGATTAAAGAAATGAGCAATAATTTTGAAAGAAATTTTTCAGAACAAGAAAATATTAGAAGAGAAAAACTTAATAATCTAATTGAAAAAGGAAGAGACCCTTTTGTTGAAAATGAATTTGATAGATCACATTCACTTAATGAATTAATTGAAAAATTTGATTCATTTACAAAAGAAGAATTACAAGAAAAAACAGATATTATTGTTTCTGTTGCTGGAAGAATTAGATTATTTAGAGAAGCTGGAAAAAAAGCAATTTTTGCAAATATTCAAGATCAAAACTCTTCAATTCAAATTTATGTAAGACAAGATGAATTGGGTGAAGAGGAATTTGAATATTTTAGAAATTTAGATCTTGGTGATATTATTGGTATTCAAGGAATAATGATGAAAACTGATCATGGTGAATTGACAATAAGAGTAAAAAATGCAAAACTTCTAACTAAAGCTTTAAAACCATTACCAGACAAGCATTTGGGAATTGCAGATATTGAAGAAAAGTATAGAAGAAGATACGTAGATTTAATTATTAATCCAGAATCAAAACAAGTTTTTATTGATAGAACGAAAATAATTAGAACAATGCAGTCAATTTTAGATTCAAAAGGTTATATGGAAGTTGAAACTCCAATTTTACAGTCTGTTAGAGGTGGAGCAAGTGCTAAACCTTTTGTTACACATTATAATGCTTTAGACAATGAATTTGTTCTAAGAATTGCAACAGAATTACATTTAAAAAGATGTATTGTAGGTGGATTTGATGGAGTTTATGAAATAGGTAGAATTTTTAGAAATGAAGGAATTAGTACTAGACATAATCCAGAATTTACATCAGTTGAACTTTATGTTGCATATAAAAATATGGATTTCTTAATGGATTTATGTGAAGAATTGTTTAGGGAATGTTCTCTTGCAGTTAGAGGAACTACAAAAATTAATTATGGTGGCCATGATTTAGATTTGGCAAAACCATTTAAAAGATGACACATGGTAGATGCTATTAAAGAGGTTTGTGGAGTTGACTTTTGACAAGACATGACTTATATAGAAGCTTGTGAAATTGCAAAACAAAAAAATGTTAAAGTAGAAAAACATCATTTTTCTGTTGGACATATCATTAACCTATTCTTTGAAGAATTTGTAGAAGAAAAAATAATTGAACCAACTTTTATATGAGGACATCCAAAAGAAATATCTCCATTATCAAAATTGAATGCAAAAGATTCAAGATTTACAGATAGATTTGAATTGTTTATCATTAATAGAGAATATGCAAATGCATTTGCAGAACTAAACAATCCAATTGATCAATACGAAAGATTTGTTGATCAAATAAAAGAAGCTGCTGCGGGAAATGATGAAGCAAATGATATGGATATTGATTTCATAGAAGCTTTAGAATATGGAATGCCTCCAACTGGTGGAATTGGAATTGGAATTGATAGAATGGTTATGTTATTAACAAATTCAGAATCAATAAAAGATGTATTATTATTCCCTCAAATGAAACCAAGAGGTAACTAATGAAATATGGTATAGCTTTAGGGTATGTCTCTAAATTGAATTTTCAAGAAACAGTTGAAGGAATAGAATATATTAAAGAGAATATTTTTTCTTCTTTAAAGAACAAGTTTGAATTATTGAATGTTACAAGTGGTTTAATAACTAATAAATATGTTTGACTGAATGATGACTTTCAACAAACTAAAAGACCAATTGATTTTGACGTAATTAGTCAAAATGAATATGGAGAAATAATTCAATCGAATAATAAATGAAGAAGACATTTCTTAAAAAATTTAGATGAGGACAATGAATCAATTAAGGGCATTATTACTAACTTTACAACTGTAAATAGAGATTCAAATTTAGATAATATTAATTCCTTAATATTTGAAGAAATCGGTTTAGAAATTCTTGTAAATGAAGTTGACATGGAATTTTTAGATAATACTTTGATTGATATTTATAAAATTCTATGTACAATTGATTTAAAAATTAGTGAAAAGTATGAAAATTTAAATGACTTTCATTTATCAAAAACTTTAACTTTTATTACTTATAAAAAACTTAAAGAACTTTATCCGCTACTTACTTTTTCAGAACGATTAAATAAGTTTGGAAAAGATAATGGTAGTTTTGTAATTCAAGACTATGCAGAAAAGATTTTAAATCAAAAAAATGTAGGACAGTTTTCAGAAGATGTCTTTAATTTAAAAACATATTCAAAATTATATGTATACAATGGAGAATGTGAAAAGTCTGTTTCTGTAGCATATGCAGGATTTCAAGTCGATAGAAAAACTTTAAAAGAACAAAACCTTATCTTAAAAGAAAATAGTAAAATCAATAATGAATATAATCATTTGATTAAATCAAATGATTTACCTTTAACTATTTCAATTGGTGTTTTTACAAATAGAGTATCAATGACTATTCTTGAAAAACAACATATAGGAGAAGTTCATTCTTCAATATGAGGAAATGAATTTATTGAGTACTGCAAAGCAAATAATATTAATATACTTTAATCACAACTACTATGTTGTGATTTTTTAATTATAATTATGTTGGTGATAAAAATGATATCTTTAATAATTGTAGCTAACGGAACTGGTCAAAGATTTGGATCAAATAAAATGTTGCTAAATATTGATGGGCAATATTTAATAAACAAAACAATAAAATGTTTTGAGGGTATTGATGATATTAAGGAAATAATAGTAGTTTCTAATCAAGAAATTTTTAATATTATTGATAATAAAAAAGTTATATGTGTAAATGGAGGTAATACAAGATCACAATCTGTTGAATGTGGACTTAAACTTGCAAAACAAGAATATGTATTAATACACGATGGTGCTAGACCATTTATTACAAAAAAATTAATTAAAAATATAGTTAACTCTTTAAAGAATAATGAAGTTGTAGTTCCTTTTTTGAAAATATCAAATTGTTTAAAAAGAATTAGCAATTCAAAAGTAAAAACTGTTAATAGA
The DNA here is from genome assembly GCF_000439455.1 of Spiroplasma diminutum CUAS-1. Lineage (GTDB taxonomy): Bacteria > Bacillota_I > Bacilli_A > Mycoplasmatales > Mycoplasmataceae > Spiroplasma_A > Spiroplasma_A diminutum. The sequence continues at coordinate 23,021 of NC_021833.1, forward strand.
GAAGAATATATACAAACACAAACTCCTCAAGGTTTTAAAACCTCAATTATAAGAAAAGCTTATGAAAACAATAAAGCAGAATTCTATGATGATTGTCAATTATTAGAAGATACTAAATATGAAATTCATTTCATTAATGGCGAAGAAGAAAATAAAAAAATTACATTCATAACGGATATATAATCTTTATTCAGATTTCAAATATATCTTGATTATATAGCACCTTTTACTATATAATAAGTAAGCGAGTTAATTTTTATTAACTCCTTGCCTTTTATTAGGCCAAAAGACCATAAGGAGATAGAATTATGATTAGAAAATACGAAGTTATGTATATTATTGATCAAGATACAACAGATGTAAAAACTGTTCAAACTAAATTACATGATGTACTTACTGCTAACGGGGGTAAAATCTTAGAATCAGAAGATTGAGGATTAAAAGATTTTGCATACTTAATTAAGAAAAAGAAAAAAGGTTACTATACTGTAGTAATTGTTGAAACAGATTCAGCAAATATTAATGAATTTGAACGTGTTTCAAGAATTGATAAAAACGTAGTTAGATATCAAGTAATTAATACTGAAAATGAAAAAAAATATGTTCAAACAACAAAATTATCAAAAACTGATATGTCAAAATTCAAAGAAGAAAAGAAACCTTCAAGAGGATTTGATAGAAGAATGCCAAGAAGAGATGATAATAACAAAGTTGAAGATGTAAATAGTAATAAAGCTGTTAAAGAAGTAACTGCTGCAACAACTGAAGTAAAAGAAGAAAAACAAGCAGTTAAAAAAACAACTAAAAAAGTTGAAGTAAAAGAGGATTAATAGTTTTAAAGGAGAATTCAAATGAACTCAGTAAACTTAATTGGAAGAATAACAAAAGACCCAGAACTTAGAAGTTCATCAAATGGTAAATCATTTGTTGCATTTACACTTGCTGTTAATGAATTTTCTGGTGGAAATCAATTTACACAGTTTGTACCTTGCTTTGCATGAGAAAAAACAGCTGAAAATTTAGCTAAGTTTGTTAAAAAAGGAGCACAAATTTCTGTTGAAGGTTCAATAAACGTTAGACAAGAAAATGCAAATGGGCAATATTCACAAATAGTTACAATTAGAGCTAATAGAATTGAATTTCTTGGTGGTACAAATAATGTACAATCAAGTTCAAACAATTCATTTGGATCAAGTCAACCATCACAACCTTCTCAACAACCATCAAGTAACTTTGATTTTGATTTAATAGATGATTCAAAATCAACAAATGATGATTCAATTTTATGAGAAGAATAATATAGGAGAAAATAGAATGAAAAAATTTGTAAGAAGAAAAAAAGTTAATTTCTTTGCTAAAAATAACATTGATTATATTGATTATAAAGATGTAGATTTATTAAAAAAATTCATCTCAGCTAATGGGCAAATTTTACCAAAAAGAATTACAGGAACATCACCAAAACATCAAAGAATGTTAGCTATTGCTATTAAAAGAGCAAGAGGTATGGGATTGTTACCATTTGTAGTTCAATAATATTTAATCAACACCGACAAGGTGTTTTTTTATTTGTTATAATTAATGAGGTGAAAACAGATGAAAGTAATTTTATTAGTAGATGTAAAAAATTATGGTAAAAAAGATGAAATTGTAAATGTATCTGATGGATATGCTACAAATTTTTTAATACCCAAAGGTCTTGCAATTCTTGCAACAAAAGATGATGTTAGTCATTTAAATGTTAGAAAAAGAAAAGAAGAAGAAATAAAAAATGAAAAGCAGGCTGAAATAAATAGTTTAAAGGAAAAAATTGAATCACTTCAATTGAATTTTAAAATTAAAACTAAAGATGGGAAACCATTTGGATCAGTCTCTCTTTCACAAATTACAGATAGAATAAAAAAAGAATTTTCATTTGATTTAGATAAAAGAAAATTTGAAAAACACGAAAGCCTGAATAAATTGGGTCTATTTTATTTAAAAATTAAACTTGATTTTAAAGTAGTAGCTACATTGAAAGTATTTGTGGAGGGAACCGAATAATGAATGAAAATATAGATTTTAATATGGACAATGTTTTAATAGATTCAGAAAAAGCAGTTTTAGCAATTGCAATGCATTCACCAAAAGCAAGTTTTGATATATTAACACAATTAAACTCAGAGGATTTTAGTTTAGAAAAGCATCAAACAATTTTTGAGGCAATAAATGTTGTTTCACAAAATAGTCAAAATATCACAATTACAAAACTTGCAGAATTTTTAGAAGATAAAAAACTTCTTGAAAAAGTTGGTGGAGTATCATATCTTTCTGATGTATCTGGATATTTTTATACAGATGAGGGTTTTGAAGATTATGTTGAAATAGTTTTTAAAAATTCAATTGGAAGACAATTAGATAGAGCATTAATTCATATTAAACAATTAAGAGATAGTAAATCACCAATTGATGAAGTATTTGTAATAGCTCAACAAAAAATTCTTAATATTAAAACTGATATTAAAAAAGATGATGCAACAGCAGTTAAGGAAACTGTTGTTGATGTTATTAAAAAAATTGAAGCTCTTGAAAAAAATGGAGGACTTGTAAATGGTGTTCCTTCAGGATTTTCTGACTTGGACCAAATAACAAATGGATGACAAAAAGGTGATTTTATAATTCTTGCTGCTCGTCCTTCTATGGGTAAAACTGCTTTTGCATTAAACTTAGCAGTAAATGCTGCAGAGCGTCAAAAAGGTGTTGCATTTTTTTCTTTAGAAATGCCAAAAGAGCAATTGGTTCAACGTATATTAAGTTCAGTTTCTGGAATTGAATCAGGTTCATTAAGAAATGCTCAGGGTTTAACAACTGAAAAATGAACTAGAATTACAGCAGGTGGAGAGCAAATCAAAAACATGAATATTGTTATTGATGATACTCCTGGAATAACTGTCTTACAATTACAATCAAAATTAAGAAAAATGAAAAGAGATTTTGGAGTGGAAATCTGCTTTATTGATTATTTACAATTAATTTCATCAATGTCAAATAAATTTGATAGTAGACAAAATGAAGTTGCAGCAATTTCTAGACATCTTAAAAAGATTGCACGTGAATTAAATATGCCAATAGTTTGTCTATCACAATTATCTCGTAGTGTTGAAAAAAGAGAAGAAAAGACTCCGTTAATGTCAGATTTAAGAGATAGTGGAGCTATTGAACAAGACGCAGATATAATTATGTTTTTATATAGAGATGCATACTATAAAACAAAAGAATATAATGTTGGTTCAGATGATCCAACAGATGAAACAGATATTATAATTTCAAAACATAGAAATGGTGCAACAGGTGTTGTTAAAGTTAATTTCTTAAGAAGTTATGGAAAATTCATAGACCAGTCTAAAAACATATAGTATGTTTTTATTATCAATTTAATGTAAAATAAATAATAGAGAAATTTTAGAAGGAGTTATGTTATGAAAAAATTACTTTCTGTATTAGGTACAATATCAATTCTTACACCAAGTATATCAGCAGTTGTTTCTTGTGGTGTTGATACAAGAGAATTATCTACAACATTTGATGGAGTTAAAACCTTTAAAGTTGGAGATAAAACTGTAGGTAAAAAAGAAGTATTTGGTACTAAAGATATTATTTCAACATTAAGTATTCAAATACTTGAAGCATTAACTTATAGTGAAACTAAATATCAAGATGACAAAAAACTAAAAGAACAACAAGAAGTTCTTGGAGAAAACGGAATGGCACTTTCATTAGAAAATCTTCCTAATGAAGAAGCATATTCAAAAGATGGTTTTAACTTTACAGATAATTCAAAAACATTCAAAGATGATTATAATGAGCCTAAAAATTCTCTTTTTACAAATATAGATTATAAATTTGGATTTTCAGCGGTTAATGGAGAATTAGCAATTGCTGAAGATGGAAGTTGAAACCCAAGCAAAGTAACTGTTTTTGATGCAACAAAAGCAATGGCACTAAATACACAAGTTAAATATGATAAAGATGGAAAAGCTGAAAGTATTACTAAAAATGAAAATCAAGTAGATCAAAATCTTCAAGAATATATTAACTTAGATTGAGAAAGTTCTGACTATGGAAATGAATTCACAGATACTGCTTTTGAAAAATATGCTAAAGAAAAAGTTTATTTAATGAATGAAGACAAAGCAAAAGAACTTTATACAGAAATTAATAAATTATCAGAAGAACACAGATTAAGAGAACTAACAAAAGGTCTTACACAGGACGAATTTAAAGTTTTACATACTCAATTAAAATCAACAAATGATAGACTTAAAAATGGAATTGTTATGCCAGGAGATTTTGATGATAATTTTTCAACAGGAGAAACAAATCTTGTAGATTCAAAAAATGAAAAAGTAGCAGAAAAAAGTGAATTGAAAGAATTAGAATTCCATAAGACAACAGATAATAAACTCTTACAATCACAAATAGCAATGTCAAAAGATAATAGTAATAAAACATTTGTTTATGGAGAATCAACAGGTGGTTTAGAAATTGATTTTACTTTTAGTGTACCAGGTGATAAAAAAGATGACAAATCTAAGGAATATAATATAAATTTAAAATTGAATAATTTAGTTGTTGGGTACCAATTAAATGGAATGGTTTTAGAAAAAGGAATTAAGAACGAAGATAAAACTAGAACAGATACAGTTATATATTGATATGAGCCAACTATTTATCAGTTTACAACTGATAAAATATTTACTATTGGAAATAAAGATATTTTTAAAAGTTTAACAGGGGCAAATGTAGAAATTGATAACAAATAATAAATTCTAAAAAAAGAAATGGGGCAATTCTTATGAATTATTACATCAAATTTGAAAATAATTTTTATAATATAATTGATGGAAATACGAATCAAATCATTGCATCTTTTATTAGTGAAGCAGATGCTAATAAATTTTTTCAATCACTTTTTAGTTCCATTTATAATATTAATCAACAAAGACAACAAGGACAAATTTTTAATCCGTATATAAATAATCAACAATTTGTACCTCAAATGGGATATAACCCAAATCAAATAAATCAGCAAAATTTTGACCCTAATGTTTTTTTTGTTCCTCAGCAACAAATAAATTCAGGTCAAAATTACCTTTTAAATCCACAACAAAATATGAATTTACCATTAAATTACCAATTAAATGGTGCAATTCAAAATCCTTATCAAAACATTAATCAACCATATCAAAATCCTTATCAAAATTATGGGCAACCAAATATAAACCAACAATTTAATCAAGCTTTAAATTCAGAAGAAATTCAAAATCCAATTCAAAATAAAACAGCTAGTTTTTTAAATAATCAAGCTAAAAAAGAAGAACAGTATACAGAAAAAAATGAAGAAATAATAGAACAACAAAATGTTGCTTCTGAAGATAAAATTGAAAATAGTGATTTTGAAAATAAAAATATTATTGAAGAAGAGATGAATATTTTTGAAGATCAAGAATATGAAGAAGCTTTTAAATTTGGTTTTAATGATAATACTCTATCAATTGATTCAAACTTATTTGAAGACGATAAAATGGGAGTAATTATTCATGAAAAGAATAATTTTATTAATAATACTGATGATGATAGTCTTGGTGAAATTTCAGCGTACAAAGAAATTCAAACTATTTCAAAGGAAAAAGATCACCTAGTTCCAATAATTAATAATAAAGAATCGAATGATATTTTTGAGAATTCTGCTGATATTTCAATAATTGATGATTCAATGATTTTTGGATTAGATGATATTCCAGAATTTGAACAGGATTTTATAGTAGACAAAAAAAATAAATCAAATAATGATATAACTGTTGAAGATAAAACAATTACAGAAATATATCAAGAAAATTTAATTCCTGAATCAAAAGTTACAATTAAAAAAGATGATGATTTAATTGATTTTGGACCAATTCTTGAAGAAGATGAAATATTTTCAACACCTAGAAGAGATGCTGAACAAGATGATTTTGAAAACTTTTCTTTATCAAAAAAAGAAAAGAAAGAATTAAAAAAAGTTAAGAAAAAAGAAGAACTTTCTAGAAAGAGATATCAAAAGTTATTAAGATAATGGAAATTTTAAAAGAATTAGATAGAGAATGAATTGATTTATTTTCACAAAATAATATTGTAGAAGATATTGAAAACATTTTAACTAAAATTGAAGATTATAAAGAAATTTATCCTCCCAAAGAGGATATTTTTAGAGTATTTAAATTAATAAAGCCATCAGAAATAAAAGTAATTATAATTGGTCAAGATCCTTATCATGGTGAAAATCAAGCAAACGGTATTGCTTTTAGTGTTTATAATAAGGTTAAAACTCCGCCCAGTTTAAAAAATATATTTAAAGAATTAAAAAATGATTTAAATATTGATCATTTTGATAATAACGATTTGTCAAACTGAGTTAAACAAGGAGTCTTTTTAATAAATTCTTGTTTAACTGTTGAAAAGGGAAATCCAAATTCTCATAAAGATTTAGGTTGAGATAAAGTAATTTTAAAAATCTTAAATAATCTAACAATAAATAATAAAGATATTATTTATTGTTTATGGGGAAATTATGCAAAAAAACTATATAATAGTCTTGTATATAAAAATGAACAGATGACTATATTTTCAGCTCATCCATCACCATTTAGTTATAAAAATGGTTTTGAAAATAGTAAACCATTTTCAAAAATAAATAATATTTTAGAACTAAACAATAATAAAAAGATTGACTGAAATTAATAAGGAGTATTTTTTATGGATAACATTAGTAATTGATTATTGCAAGGAAACAATATGGCTTATGCTATGACAGGGTTTATTGGATTTTTCATTCTATTGTACTTTTTCTATAATATAATGTCATTTTTAATTTTAAAAGAAAGATATCACGGTATAAGGTTTACAACAAAAAATATTGCTTATATAACTATGTTTACAGCAATAAATGTAAGTATAACTGTTGTTATTTCGCTTACTGTACCCATTACAGTATTTCCTCCAATTAGGATTGCTTTTGAAGGTGTTATGGTAAAAATCACTGGGTTTATCTTTGGACCTATTATTGGAGTTCTTGTTGCGTTAATTACCGAAATTTTAGTAATGATATTTGTTCCATCATTTGTTCATCCAGCTTTTATAATAGTAATTATTTGCTATGGTTTCATAGCGGGTATTGGATCAAGTTTTTTAAGATTAGGTAAAGGATACAATTGAGTACCTGTTCTTTTAATTAACTTATTTTTAATTATTTTTGCAGCATTTATGATTTTTATAATTAATGCTTATCCAGAAGATCAAAAAATTCAAGTATTAAGTTTTAGTGTTAATAAAGAGATATATAAATGAATCTTTTTAGGATCAATAATTGCTTGTTTGGCACTTTTCTGATCAATTTATTTTGCTTTATTAATAAAGGGACAAAGGAAAACCTTACATGTTCTCCTCCCTGTTATTTTATTTGCAACGGCATCGGAGTATTTAGTTACTGCCGTAATTTCGGCATGGGGAGATGCTGGTTTTTTAGGAATAAATTCTGAAGGTGGATACACCGCTATGTTTATCAGTAGACTTGTTCAAGCACCATTAAAAATAATATTTAATTCAGCAATATTATATTTAACATATAAGGCTGTTTCTCCACTTATTAAAAGAGATAGATAATTAGAGGATTAGGTACAATGAAATTATATGATTCATTAAAATCGGAATTAATAGAAATAGATGTTCCCAAGGTTTGTATTTATACATGTGGTCCTACAGTTTATGATTTCATACATATTGGAAATTCAAGACCATTAATTTTAACAGATCTTATAATAAGATATTTAGAACATAGAGACATTAAATATAAATATCTTTTAAATATAACAGATATTGATGACAAAATTATTAATAAAGCTAAAGAAGAAAATCAATCAGAAGAAGATTATGCTCAAAAATTTACAAATGCATTTTTAACAGATCTTGATGATTTAAATATTAAAAGACCAACAGCTATAATACCAATATCTTCTAAAATAAATGAAATACTTGGATTTATTGATGAACTTATCAAAAAGGGATTTGCATATGAAAATAATGGAAATGTTTATTTTGATATTTCTCAATGAGAAAATAAATATGGTATGCTTTCAAAACAAAATATTGATCACTTAAATATGGGTGAAAGAATCGAAATAGATGAAAATAAAAAAAATCCACAAGATTTCATACTTTGAAAAAAAACTGAGATTGGTAAAAGATGACTTTCAAAATGAAGTTTAGGAAGACCTGGATGACATACAGAATGTGCTTTAATGATTGATGATTTTTTTAGAGCTCCCATTGATATACACGTTGGTGGAATTGATTTAAAATTTCCTCATCATGAAAATGAAAGAATTCAATATATGGCAAAAAACTTAAGAGAGATATCAAGTGTATGATTGCATAATGGTCATCTTTCAATTGATAATGTTAAAATGTCAAAATCTCTTAAAAATACAATTTTAGTAAAAGACTATGTAAAAAATTATGGAAGTAATTCATTAAGATATATATTTTTAAATTCTAACTATAAGCAACCACTAAATATAACACAAGAATTAATTAATAATTCAGTTGACTGGGTCTTAAAAGTTGAAACAATGTTGAAAACTATCAATTGATCTGTTTCTATTGGAGATTTAATTTTGACAAATCAAACACCAATTGATGATGATTTTAATTCTTATAAATATATTACAAAATTTAGATCAATTTTAAAAAATGATTTAAACACACCAATGGCTATTTCTTTAGTTGATGAGATGTGTAAAAATATTAATAAACAAATGAAAACTAAAACAGTAGATTTAACTTATGCAAAATTAAAATCAATTTTAAATATTCTAGGATTTAATTTTAATATTAAAAAAATATCAATAGAAGATATTGAAAAATTAAAAGAATGAAAGATGTTAATATCTCAAAAAGAGTTTGATAAAGCAGATAAATTAAGAGAGTCTCTAAAACAGGAGAATATCATATAATGAAAAACTATATTTACGGAAAAAATGCAGTTGAGAATATAATAAAAAATTTTAGAAACGAGATAAAGGAAGTATTTATTCTAAAAGGACATTCATTTGACCCAGAAATATATAGTTTAATTAAGCAATATCAAATAAAGTGATTTTCTTTAGAAAAACATGAGTTTAATTTATTGATTAAAGAAGGGGTTAATCACCAAGGGTATATTGCTCAAGTTAAAGATTTTTCATATGTTGAGTTAAAAAATTTTTATAATGATTCAAAATTAAAACAAAGAGTTTTAATTTTAGATAAAATTCAAGATCCACAAAATTTTGGTTCAATAATAAGATCTGCAAGTTTATTTGGTGTTGATGGAATTATCATTCAAGAAACAAATCAAGTTCAAGTAACACCAGCAGTTATGAAAGCTTCTGCAGGAACAATTTATAATGTTCCAATAATTAAAGTAAGTAATATTAAAGCAACAATTAGTAGTTTAAAAGATAGGGGTTTTTGGATATACAGTTCATATTTAAATGAAAATAGTATATCTATTAAGGATATTAAGTTTGATAATAAATCAGCAATTGTTATAGGGAATGAGGGCACAGGAATTGGAAATAAAGTCATTGAAGCGTCAGACTTTACTTTCAAAATAGAAACTACTAATGTAATAGATTCATTAAATGTTTCAGTAGCAACAGGAATAATCCTTTTTGAATTATCTAATAGTTAATTAAGATAATGAAAGGATAGAGTTATGTATAATATTTATAAATCAACAAATACAATAAAAGAAGTTATAAGAATAGAATTTAGAGAAAATATTTCAGAGAAAGAATTAGATCACTTTCAAAAATCAGTAATAAAAATTATGAATACAGAATATAGTAAACTAAGTTTTTTACAGTTAGATAAAGAAGATTTTGTTTCACATATATTTTTTGCTCTTAAAGAAGTAAAAGAAAAATACGATATTAATAAAAATGTACCATTGATTGCATATGCTAACTTTATTATAAAAAGAAGAATACTTGATTATGCAAAATATCTTAAGAGAGATAAAAGAAAAATAACGTTAAAGCTTATAAACTCGTATAGAAGTAGTCTTACTGAGGATGGACAAACTTACTTAGAAAGAGATATTGAAAAATTTTCATTAGAAAAAAGTGAGGAGTTAGAAAGAAACAAAAATATTAAAGAAATGATTAATCACTTTATAGAAAATGATGCTCAGGGCAAAGAAGCTGAAATAATTAAAATGCTTTATAAAGGATACAATCAAAGAGAAATTTTAGAAAAATTGAATATAAAAAGAAAGGAATTTTTAGTTTGCAAAGAAAAATTAAAAAATCTTTTTAAGGGTTTTATTAAAGTTTCAACTAATATATAATATCTAGGAAAAGAAGAGAGTGTTTTTTATGCCACAATCAAAAAAGAAGGTTATATTAGTTTGTAGTGAATGTCTTTCAAGAAATTATACAATTCAAAAAAGTACAATTTCTCAACGAGAAAGATTGCAAATAAAAAAGCATTGTATAACATGTAATGCTCATGTATTACATAAGGAGACAAGATAAAAATGTCTGATAAGAATAATTTAAAAGAGCAAAAAGCTCAAGAAAAATTAAAAAAAATACAACAGAAAAAAGCTCGTAAGGAAGATAAAAAGAAAATAAAACTTCAAAAAAAAGAAGAATTCACTAAACTTTATAATGAATTTGAAGGGCATGACGGAACACAAGAAGGAAAAATTAAAGCTGCTAAAACTAAAAAGGTCAAAAAAGTTAAAGATAAAATTGATTATAAATTAGCACTTAAAGAAGCACCTATTAAATTTCTTAAAGAAGTAAATAAAATACAATGATCTTCAAGAAAAAACTTAGGAACTAAATTTTTATGGGTTATAATATTTATTGCGATATTTGGAGTATTCTTTTTCTTCATTGATTGAGGATTCCAAAGTTTGTTTGAACTTATTAAAATTATCTAAAGGAGATTAACATGGAACAAGATTTATTTGAATTAGAAGATGAATTAGCATCTTACAAAGGACAATGATTTGTAATAAACTGTAATAGTGGTCACGAAGATCGAGTTAGAGGAGACTTATTACAAAAAGTTGATACATCAGGATTAGAAGATAGAATATTTGACATTAGAATTTCAAAAGGACCTGTTGTTGGAAAAAACAATAAGATAAATGAAAAGAATAAATTTCCAGGATATTTATTTATTAATATGAATATGACTGATGAAACTTGATTTATAGTTAGAAATACACCCGGAGTTACAGGGTTTATTGGCTCTTCTGGAAAAGGAGCAAAACCTTTACCACTTACTGTTGAGGAAGTATCTAGAATGTTAGAGCAAAATAATAATCAACAACAAAAAGGTGATAAATCAGCAAAAGGCGATGCAAATCAACCTAAAAAGGAAAAAGTTTTATTCACAGCTAATTACAACGTAAAAGATGTTGTTCGTGTAAAAGATGGTCCCTTTGCAGGTACTGAAGGACAAGTTATGGAAATGGACTTTGAAAAAGGTGTTGCAGTTGTTAACATCGAATTATTTGGAAGAATCACTCCAACTGAATTTGAATTCTTAAACTTAGAAAAAGCTTACATTGGCTAATTAGAACTTTGTTTTATACAAAGTTCTTTTATTTTCTTGTATTATTAATTTAAGAGGAGATTAATATGAATACTATTAAATTTGAAATCATTTTAAATGATGGAAAAAAAATGAATGCAGAGTTATATCCAGATTTAGCACCAATATCAGTTGAAAATTTTGTTAATTTAATTAAAAATAATTATTTTGATGGACTTATTTTTCATAGAGTTATAAAAGGATTTATGATTCAAGGTGGTGGAATGAATTCAGAGATGAATGAAAAAGGTGGCTTGCAACCAATTAAGGGAGAATTTTCAATCAATGGTTGAAATAAAAATGCAACTGCGTTGCCTCACACACCTGGAGTATTGTCAATGGCAAGAACAAATGTAATGGATAGTGCAACAAGTCAATTTTTTATTGTTACTGGAGATGCTAAATTTTTAGATGGTCAATATGCATCATTTGGTAAATTATCAGATGAAGAAAGTTTAAAAATTGCTTTGGAATTGGAAAATATAGCAACTGGATCACATGGTTTCCATGATGATGTACCATTAGAACCAATTATTATAAAAACAATGAATCTTATTTAAGAATAAGATTCATTTTATTTTTAAATTATGTTATTATTATTTATGGCAGATTTTAATTGTGGAAGTAAGATAAGCAAATGCATATCATTACGTTAGGACCACAGCGAAAACAGGAGGTGTTGTTCGTGGCAAAAAGAATCACACGTATAGCGAAATTAGAATTTATGGCAATGCAAGCAAAACCTGGTGCAGAATTAGCTTCATTAGGAATTAACATGCCTCAATTCACACAACAATTTAATGACGCCACTAAAGATAGAGCAGGAGAAATAGTACCTGTAGTAATTACAGCTTATGATGACAAATCATGTGACTTTGTACTAAAAACTACTCCAGCAGCATTTATGCTTAAAAAAGCAGCAGGAATTACAAAAGGTGCAGCTAAATCAGGAACTGAAACAGTTGCAACTATTACAGCAGATGATGTAAAAAAAATTGCTGAATATAAATTACCTGACTTAAATGCAAATACAGTTGAAGCAGCAATGAGAATTATCGAAGGATCAGCAAGAAATATGGGTATTAAAGTTACTGGAATGCCTGAAAAAGAAGGTAAATAGTAATGGCTAAAATTAGTAAAAAATTAAAAGCAGTTAACGCTAAAGTTGACAAAACTAAATTATACTCAATTTCAGAAGCCTTAAAACTTGCTAAGGAAACTTCAATAACAAAATTTGATTCAACTGTAGAAATAGCATTCAACTTAAACGTTGATCCAAGACATGCTGACCAACAAATAAGAGGGGCAATTGTAATGCCTGGGGGAACTGGAAAAACTCAAAAAGTTTTAGTTCTTACAAAAACAAAAGTTAAAGAAGCTGAAGATGCAAAAGCAGATTTTGTTGGAGCAGAAGATTTAATTCAAAAAATTGCAAAAGAAAACTGATTTGATTTCGATGTTATAGTTGCAACTCCAGAAATGATGGCTGAACTAGGTAAAATTGGTAAGGTATTAGGACCAAAAGGATTAATGCCAAACCCAAAAACTGGAACAGTTACAATGGATGTAGCAAAAGCTTTAGATGAAATTAAAAAAGGTAAAGTTGAATACAGAACTGATAAAGAAGGAAATGTACACTCAATTTTAGGTAAAGTTTCATTTAATGAAGAAAACTTGATGAAAAATTATTCAGCAATCTTAGATGTAATTAAAAAAGCAAAACCAGCTGCAGTTAAAGGTACATATATAAAAAATATATCTATCTCAACTACAATGGGTCCTGGAATTAAAGTTTTAATTGAAAACTAGTAAAAAACTCACTTGCGTGAGTTTTTTATTTATAATAATTTTGAAGGATAAAGGAATAAAAAAAATGAAGTGATGATTTTCAGATTATGATGGAACTATCAATTTAAAACATAATAATTATATTGACCCAAGAGATTTAGATTTTATAAAAAGATGAATTAAAGATGGTAATAAGTTTGCAATTGCAACGGGCAGAATGGAACATGAAATAAGACCTGTACTTGAAAGTTCAAATATTCCTTATGATTATATGATCTGCAATAATGGAGCAGTTATATATGATAAAGAAAATGGTATTTTAGAAAGTGCTTCAATACCAATGGAATCAAGGAAAGACATAATAGAATTATTCGACACACTTAAAGATGAATATATTTTAGGATATTGTTTAAAAGATCAAAGAATGGGTTATTCAAGAGTTGAAGTTGAAGAAATTTATAGTAATCCTTTTTTAAATGAATATGCAACAAAAGAAAATAATTTTGAAAAGGGTAATAATGATATTCTTAATTCTCCGGATTTAAATTTACTTTATTTCTTTGTAGCAGTTAAAGATATAGAAAAAGTAAAAAAAATAATTGATGGAAAAATAAAAGGTTGTAAAGCTGTTAGAACACATCAAAATGTAATAGAGATTATGAGAGAAGATGTTTCAAAAGCTTATGGTATTAAAATTCTTCAAGAAATTAATAATTTCTCATTAGAGGATGTTTATACAAGCGGTGATGGTGAAAATGATATCGAAATGCTTGAGCTTACTAATAATTCTTTTGCTATGAGAAATCATCAAACTAACGTTGATAAAGCAGCTAAATATATAATTGATAATGTTTATGAGATAGAAAAAATTAAATTTTTATAAATTTTCTCTTGCATTAAAGTAACTTTAATCTAATATACTATTTTTGAAGTTAAAGCTTCAAAGTATTAACAAGAAAGGAAAGCAAAGATGAAAAAAATATATTTAAATGAACTTTCAAGAAGGCTTTCTATAAATGAATCAGCACTAAGATATTACGATTCTAAAAATTTATTTCCAAAAATGAAAAGAGATGAAAATAATTATAGATTTGTATATGAAGAAGATATTTTATACATAAATACAATAATTTGTCTTAAAAAGACAGGAATGTCGTTAGAAAATATAAGTCATTATTTGGAACTTATTGAAAAAGGTTTAGAAAGTGTTGAAGAAAGACAAGATATTATAATTAATCAAGAAAAAATTGTTTTAGAGAAAATTAAAGATTTAGAAAATCAATTAGAATTCATTCAACAAAAGAAGATTTATTATAAAGAAATGTTAATGAAAAAATAGAAAAGGTATGTATATATGAAAACTAGAAAATTAGGACAAGGTTTAGAAGTATCAGAAATTGGGTTAGGTTGCATGGGGCTAAGTTTCTCATTTCCACCATTCCCAACAAGAGAAGAAGCAGTTTCATTCATTAGACAAGCATATGAGATGGGTGTTACATTTTTTGACACCGCAGAAGTTTATGGTCCTTTTGACAATGAAGAAATATTGGGTGAAGCATTAGAAGATGTTAGAGATAAAGTGATTATTGCTACAAAATTTGGATTTAGTTATACAAGTGAAGGTAAAAGAGATGGAGTAGACAGCAGTGAGGAAAATATTAGAAGAGCAATAGAAGGTTCTCTAAAAAGATTAAAAACAAATTATATTGATCTGTTTTATCAACATAGAGTTGATCCAAATGTTCCAATTGAGCAAGTTGCAAAAATCATGAAGGAATTTCATCAAGAAGGAAAAATAAGACATTGAGGTCTAAGCGAAGCTTCTGCAAATACAATTAGAAAAGCACATGCTGTATTTCCAGTTACAGCTCTTCAAAGTGAATATTCACTATTCTGAAGAGAACCAGAAAAAGAAATTATTCCTACACTTGAAGAATTGGGAATTGGATTTGTTCCATTTTCACCATTGGGAAAAGGATTTTTAACAGGAGCAATCACTATTGACACTCCACTTGAACCAGGAGATTTTAGATTAACTATTCCAAGATTTCAAAATAAAGAGTTCTTAAAAGAAAATCTTAAACTTGTTGATTTTATAAAAGAACTAGCAGAAAAAAAACAAACTACACCTGCTGCAATAGCAATTGGTTGAGTTTTGGCGCAAAAAAATTGATTTGTACCAATTCCAGGAACTAAAAAAATTGAAAGACTTAAAGAAAATTTATCGGGAGCAGATGTAATTTTTACAAATGAGGAATTAAAAGAAATAAAAGATAGATTAGATAAAATTGAAATAATTGGTGAAAGATATAACGAAGATGCCAATAAAATGGTTGATAGAAGTTAATAAACTAGGGGGAATGAGATTATTTCTCCCTTTTTTATAATGAAATTTGATGAAAAATATATGTAGTTGAATATTAATTATGATATTATATTAATGCTATTCGTACCGAAGAAAGTAACTGGGATTTATCCCTTAATTTGTTACCGAGGAATGAAACTACATATATAATTGTAAGTTTTTCTTACAATGTTTATTGTATTTTTAATTGACCTCGGAAATTATCTGAGGTTTTATTTTGATCTTAAAATCGAAAAGTAAAAAAGGAGGTCGTTAAGAGTGTCAAACGCAAGACCAGCTCATGCTAAAAAGAATGAGATAGTTAAAGAAATTGCAGAAAAAATTAAAAATTGCAAAGGTATGGCAATTGCTGAATACAAAAATTTAACTGTAGCACAAATGACAGAATTAAGAAACAAAGCTCGTGAACAAGGAATTTTTATAAAAGTTTATAAAGACTCATTAGTTACAAGAGCAGTTGAAGAATTAAAAATTACAGGATTAGATGCTTACTTAGTACAACAAAATGTTTACATTTTCTCAGATGAAGAAGCATTGTATCCTGCAAAATTAGTTGCAGAATTTGCAAAAACAAACCCTGATTTAGTTCTTAAAGCAGGAATCTATGAAGGTAATGTTATGGATACAGCAGCAATTACAGAAATTGCTTCTCTTCCATCAAAAGATGAATTATACTCAATGTTTGCTTCATCACTTATTTACCCATTACGCCAACTTATGTTGACTGTAAAAGAAATAGCAAATACAAGATCAGAATAATAAAACAATTAAGCGTACAAATAGCGATTAATTAAAAAAACAAGAAAGAACAAGGAGAAAAAAATCATGGCAATTACAAAAGACGATATTATTAAAGCTTTAGAAGAAATGAAATTAACAGAATTAAACGATTTAGTTAAAGCAATCGAAGATCACTTCGGAGTAGTAGCAGCAGCTGCAGTAGCAGCTCCTGCCGCAGCAGCAGGTGGAGCAGCACCTAGTGAAGTTAGCGTTATGTTAACAAACCCAGGAGGAAACAAAGTTTCAGTTATTAAATTAGTAAAAGAAATGACTGGATTAGGATTAATGGATGCTAAAAAATTAGTTGATGGAACATTACCTGTAGCTATTAAAGAAAACGTAAAAGTTGAAGAAGCTGAAGAAATGAAAAAACAATTAATGGAAGCTGGAGCATCAGTAGATTTAAAATAATAAATTATTTATAATGACCCTAAGGGTCATTTTTTTATGAAAGGAAGTATTGTATGTCAAAATCTTCAAAAATTTATTTATTAAAAGATTACATAACAAATGAAGGTATTGAAGTAGGTGAATATACTTATTTTTATAGTTTTAAAAATGAACAAGGAGTAATAGAATTTCAAAATAGAAATGTTTTATATCACTTTCCCAAAATTCATAATGATAAACTAATTATTGGTAAATTTTGTGCAATTGCAGAAAATGTTAAATTTTTAATGAATGGGGCAAATCATAATATGGATAGTTTTTCAACTTTTCCTTTTGCCATGTTTAGTGAATTTAAAGTTGATAAAAAAACTTTAATTCCTGAAAAAATAAAAGGTGACACAATCATTGAAAATGATGTTTGAATTGGATATGGAGCAACAATTATGCCTGGAATAAAGATTGGAAATGGAGCCATAATTGCAGCTAAATCAGTTATAACAAAAGATGTAGAACCATATTCAATTGTTGGGGGAAATCCAGCGAAACTTATTCGTATGAGATTTGAAGAAGAAAAGATAAAGGAATTGCAAAAACTAAAATGATGAGATAAAACTTTAGAAGAAATAGAAAATATAATAAAAGGACAATAATAGGGTATTATTATATAGACATTTATCAATGCAACAAATATTCATAAATGCAAAATAGATTTTTATATATGAAATAAATAGTTTAAAATTATTTATTTTTTTGATTTGCTATTGAAAAGCACTCAAAAATAATATAGAATTTGTTTGCGTATGTTTTATTTGAACGGGGGACACTATTAAATGAATTACAAAATTAAGAAAATTAATGCGCTTGTGGAAAGACGAGATTATGCAAAGGTATCGGGAGACTTAGAACTTCCTAACCTTATAGAATTACAAACAGACACATTCGATTGATTTAAAAGAAATGGAATCAATGAAGTATTTGAAGAGGTTTTTCCAGTAGTTTCAGCTGATGGAGATATAGTACTTTCAATGACTGACTGAGAATTTAGAGAACCAAGAATGTCAATTACAAAAGCAAAAGAGGAATCAAAAATATTTGAAGCTCCTATTTATTCAAATTTGTCATTGACTATTCACATGGAGGATGTTGAAGTATTTAAAGAAGAAATTTCAGGATCAATGGAAACATTCTTAAAAGGATGATTACAAGAAAAATTAGAATCAACTGGTGTTGAATTTAAAGACAGTAAAGGATCACTTTACTTTTTTGAGTTCAAAAGCAAAGCTGGTGAAAAAGATGCTATTCAAATTGAAATTAAAGAAGAAAAAGAAGAGTTCTACTTAGCAAATATTGATATATATAAGACAGGAGAAGTTTTCTTTGGGGAATTCCCACTGATGACAGATAGAGGAACTTTTGTAATTAATGGAAGTGAAAAAGTTGTTGTATCACAATTAGTTCGTTCACCAGGAAGTTACTTTAAAGAAGAAATGAACCGTAAAAATGGTGAGATGATTTACTATGCAGATATTATTCCATCAAGAGGTACATGATTAGAATTTGAATTAGATTCTAAAAAAACTTTAGATAATAAAGTTTCAAATGTTTTCTATGTAAAAATAGATAAATCAAGAAAAACAACAGCTACAAGTTTATTAACATCTTTCAAAATGCAAAAGGAAGATATTTTAGACTTATTTGATAATAATGAAGTAATCGCATCAAGTTATGAATTAGATACATTAACTGGTGATATTGAAATTGATTACGAAAACCAAGTTCAAGAAATTTATAAAAAAATTCGTCAAGGAGAAACTGCAACAGCTGATGGAGCAAGCAAATACTTATACGGATTATTATTTGATAAAAGAAAATATGATTTAACTAAAGCTGGAAGATTTAAATTACAACAAAAATTATCTGTAAAAAATAGATTAATTGGACGTGTACTTGCAGAAGATATTATTGATGTAAAAGGTAAAGTTGCTTTTGCAAAAGGAACTGAAATTACAAAAGATATTTTAGATGATTTAGATAAAGTATTAGAAGCTGGAGCAATGGTTCAAAAAATTAACTTTAATGACGCAATTACTTCAGGTAATGAAATTCAAAAAGTTAAAGTATTTAAAGACAATGATTTAAGAGATGAAACAGCAACAATTATTGGTATTACAAAAACATCAAATGATGAATTTATTAATTTACCAGATATCGTTGCATCAATTTCATATGCTATTAACTTAATGGATGGAATTGGTGAAATTGATGATATAGATCACTTAGGAAACAGAAGAGTAAGAACTGTTGGTGAATTATTACAAAATCAATTTAGAATTGGTATGATGCGTATTGAAAAAAACGTAAGAGAAAAACTTGCAACTTCAAACCCATTCAAAATGAAACCATCAAGTATTATTAACAATAAACCATTAACTGCTATAATTGGAGAATTCTTTAACCTTTCTCAATTATCACAATTTATGGATCAAACTAATCCATTAGCAGAATTAACAAATAAACGTAGACTTACAGCTTTAGGGCCTGGTGGTTTAAGTAGAGATAGAGCTGCTCTTGAAGTTCGTGACGTTCACCCATCTCACTATGGTAGAATTTGTCCAATTGAAACTCCAGAAGGACCAAATATTGGATTAATTAATAACTTATCAACTTATGCAAAAATTAATGAATATGGATTCATTGAAACTCCATATAGAAAAGTTAAAAATACAAAAGTTATTTCAGGTGAATATGAATATTTAACTGCTGACAAAGAAAAAGATTATGTAGTTGCGCAAGCAAATATTAATCTTGGAGCAGATGGAACAATTTTAGATGAACAAGTAGTTGCTCGTTATAGAGGAGATGACATTATGGTTAGTCCTCAGGATGTTGACTATGTTGACGTTTCTCCAAAACAAATTGTTTCTATTGCTACATCATGTATTCCATTCTTAGAAAATGATGATGCTAACCGTGCACTTATGGGTGCTAACATGCAACGTCAAGCTGTTCCATTAATTAATCCAGAATCTCCAATTGTTGGAACTGGTGTTGAACACGAAGCTGCTCGTGACTCAGGAGATGCTATTGTTGCAACTGCTGATGGAATTGTTAAATATGTTGACTCTAAAAAAATTATTATTGAACAAAAAGACGGAATTAAAACTTATGACTTGAATGATTTTAGTCGTTCAAACAATGGAACTGCTATAACTCATTTACCAATTGTAAAACTTGGAGATAAAGTTAAAGCAAGAGATATTTTAGCTGATGGTCCTTCAATGGAAAAAGGAGAATTAGCTTTAGGACAAAATGTAGTTGTAGCCTTTACAACATGAAATGGATATAACTATGAGGATGCTGTGATCGTTTCAGAGCGTATTGTTATTGATGATAGATTTACTTCTATTCATATTGATGAATACACAATTGAAAGAAGACAAACAAAACAAGGTCCAGAAGAAGTAACAAGAGATATTCCAAACATTTCTGAAGCAAGCAAAAAATACTTAGATGAAGATGGTATTGTTGCAATTGGTGCTGAAGTAAAAGTTGGAGATATTTTAGTTGGAAAAGTTACTCCAAAATCACAAACTCAATTATCACCAGAAGATAAATTATTACATGCTATATTTGGTGAAAAATCAAGAAATGTTAAAGATAATTCATTAAGAGTACCAAATGGTGGAGAAGGAATTATTAAATCAATCAAACGTTTCTCAAGAGCTGATGGTCACGATTTACCAGCTGATATTTTAGAAATTATTAAAGTTTATATTGTTCAAAAACGTAAAATCCAAGAAGGAGATAAAATGGCTGGACGTCATGGTAATAAAGGGGTTATCTCAAAAATATTACCAGTTGAAGATATGCCACATATGGAAGATGGTACACCAGTTGATATTATGTTAAACCCACAAGGGGTACCTTCACGTATGAATATTGGACAAGTATTAGAAATCCATTTAGGTATGGCTGCAAAAAAACTTGGAATTAAAGTTAATACACCTGTTTTTGAAGGGGTTAAAGAGCAAGAATTACAAGATATTATGGTTGAAGCTGGAATGGATAACTATGGAAAAGTTACATTAATTGATGGAAAAACTGGAGAAGCATTTGATAAACCAATTTCAGTTGGGGTTATGTATATGTTAAAACTATCTCACATGGTTGATGACAAGTTACATACAAGAAATATTGGTCCATATTCATTAATTACACAACAACCATTAGGAGGAAAAGCTCAAAATGGTGGACAAAGGTTCGGGGAAATGGAAGTTTGAGCACTTGAAGCTTATGGTGCTGCATATACATTGCGTGAAATCTTAACAATTAAATCTGATGACATTAAAGGTCGTATTAAAACTTATGAATCAATCGTTAGATCAAAACCAATTCCAAAACCTGGAATTCCAGAATCATTTAATGTTCTTACAAAAGAAATTATGGGTCTAGGATTTGATATGCATATGATAGATGAAGAAGGAAATAAAGTGCAAATTAATGCATATGATGATGACGAAGAATTTGAAATCGATACAGAATTATTAGATGGAGTTGACTCATTTAATAATTCAGATATTAAAGATTTTACTGAAACAAGTGAAGATGATGAAATTACTTTTGATGATGAAAGTATAGAAGAATAATAAAGGGAGAAGTTTTAGAATGGCAATTTCAAATAAAAGAATGATTAAAATTGAATTAGCTTCTCCAGATGTGATTAGAAGTTGATCACGTGGTGAAGTTACAAAACCAGAAACAATTAACTATAAGACATTAAAAACTGAAAAAGAAGGTTTATTTGATGAAAGAATCTTTGGACCAACTAGAAATTATGAATGTACTTGTGGTAAATACAAAAAAGTAAAAAATAAAGGAAAAATTTGTGAACGTTGTGGAGTAGAAATTACTGAATCAATTGTTAGACGTGAAAGAATGGGTCACATTGAGTTAGAAGAACCAGTTACTCATATTTGAATGTTAAAAGTTGCTCCTTCAAGAATTGCTTCAATTTTAGATTTAAAAACTAAAGAAGTTGAAGAAGTTGTTTACTTTGTAAGTCATATTGTTTTAGATCCAGGAAGTTCAAAACACCTTAAAAAAGGTATGGTTTTAGATTTAGGAAATGCTAAAGCAAGTGTAAAAACAAGAGAAAAATTATTAAAAACTCTTGAAGACATTAAAGCTGGTATTGAACCAGATACTTTTGCTTGAAAAAGAGCAGAAAATTTAATTAATCAATTAAGAACTACAAATTTAGCTTTCTCAATGGATGAAGCTGCAATATTTATTTCAAGATATATTAATGCAAAATTTGGAATCGGAGCAAGTGCTATTGAAGATTTATTAAAAAGCATTGATTTAGATAAAGAAATTGAAAAAATTAGAGAAGACTTAAGAGAGAAAAAAGGTTCTTCAGAACAAAACAAATTAATGAAACGTTTAGAAGTTTTAGATTCACTAAAAAAATCTGAATCAAGACCAGAATGAATGGTATTACATGTAATTCCAGTTATTCCACCAGATATTAGACCAATTATTCAATTGGATGGTGGTAGATTTACTACTTCTGAAATTAATGACTTGTACAGAAGAATTATTATTAGAAATGAACGTCTAAAAAAAGTTAAATCAATGGGAGCACCAAGTATTATTGTTAACAATGAGAAACGTATGCTTCAAGAAGCTGTTGATGCTTTATTAGATAATGAGCGTAAACCAAGACCAGTAACTGGTAAAGATAAACGTCCTTTAAAATCATTAACATCAATTTTAAAAGGAAAACAAGGAAGATTCCGTCAAAACCTTTTAGGAAAACGTGTTGACTATTCAGGGCGTTCAGTTATTGCAATTGGACCAGATTTAAAAATGTACCAAGCAGGTATCCCAAGAGATATGGCAATTACATTATTTAAACCATTTATTATTAGAAGATTACAAGAAAAAGATCTTGCTGAAAACGTAAAAGTTGCAGAAAAAATGATCTTAACTAACGATGCAAAAGTTTGAGATATATTAGAAGAAGTAATTAAGGATAGACCGGTTTTACTAAACCGTGCTCCTACACTTCACCGTTTAGGAATTCAAGCATTTGAACCAAAACTTGTTAAAGGTAAAGCAATTAGACTTCACCCATTAGTAACAACAGCTTTCAACGCTGACTTTGATGGTGACCAAATGGCTGTCCACTTACCAATAAGTGATGAAGCAGTTGCTGAAGCTAGAGCACTTATGTTAGGTTCAAAAGCAATTCTTGGACCAAAAGATGGTAAACCAATTGTTACTCCAACTCAGGATATGATTTTAGGTAACTACTATATTACTACTGAAGAAAAAGGTGTTCTTGGAGAAGGTACTTTATTTTCAAACTATAAAGAAGTTAAAATTGCCTATGAAACAAATTCAGTTTCTTTAAATGCAATTGTAGTAATTCCTGTAAGTGAATTAAAAGATAAAAAAATATCTGAGAAACACAAAGATAAATTCTTAATAACAACAGTTGGTAAAATATTCTTTAACCAAATGTTTGTTGAAGAATTCCCATGAATTGTTAATTCAAATATTAATAATGCAGAATCAGAAATTGAAAAATTCATTATTGATGGAAATATTGATATCAGAAATTACATTGAAAATGAATATGAAATTCAACAACCAATTAAGAAAAAAGAATTATCATCAATTATTGAAAGATACTTTAAATTATTTGGTGCCCAAAAAACTGCTCAAATGTTAGATAACATGAAAGACTTAGGATTTAAGTTTTCATCAAAATCAGGAACAACAATCAGTGCAGCTGACGTTGTTGCATATACAGAAAAATTTGATGAATTCAAAGTTGCTGATGAAAAAGTAGCACAAATTACTGAATACTTCAATATGGGTATGTTAACAAGAACAGAGAAAAAACGTCGTGTAATTAACGTTTGATCACAAGTTAAAGATAAAATTCAAAATAGACTTGAAGATGTTCTTAAAAAAGATCCAAAAAATCCAGTATTTGTTATGGCTGATTCTGGAGCCCGTGGTAATGTATCTAACTTTACACAGTTGGTAGGTATGAGGGGACTTATGAATGACCCTAAAGGGGACATTAAAGAAATTCCAATTAAATCTTCATTCCGTGAAGGTTTAACAGTGTCAGAATACTTTATTTCTACTCACGGAGCAAGAAAAGGTATGGCCGACGTTGCCTTAAAAACAGCTGACTCAGGTTACTTGACAAGAAGACTTGTTGATATTTCACAAGAAATAATTGTAACTGAAGAGGATTGTAAAACAACAAAAGGTTTCGATGTTCATTCAATTATTGAAACAAAACATGACAACATTATCGTTCCTTTAAAAGACAGACTTGTTGGAAGATTTACATTTAACGATGTAATTGATGATAAAGGAAATACTATTGTTGAAGCAAATACTTTAATAACTTTAAAATTAGCTGATGAAATTATCAAAGCTGGAGTTGAAGAAGTTCAAATAAGAACTGTATTAACATGTGATACAAACCGTGGTGTATGTAGAAAATGTTATGGAGTAAACTTAGCAACAGGAGAAATCGTTACACTTGGTGAACCTGTAGGGGTAATTGCTGCTCAGTCAATTGGTGAACCTGGTACTCAGCTAACTATGCGTACTTTCCATACTGGAGGGGTTGCAGGGGGAGCAGATATTACTCAAGGTCTTCCTCGTATTAAAGAATTACTTGACGTTACAAATCCAAAAGGTTCAATTGCAATAATTTCACAAATTGATGGAATTGTTAAAGAAGCAAGAGAAGAAGATGGAATTATAACAATTGTTGTTACATCTGATCAAGATGAAAGAAAATACAAATCACAATATGGAGCTATTTTAAGAGTAACAGAAGGTGAAGTTGTAACTCGTGGTCAAAAATTAACAGAAGGTGCAATAAATATTAAAGAATTATTAGAAGTTGCAAGAATTGAAGACGTTCAAAACTACATTTTAAAAGAAGTGCAAAAAGTTTATCGTCTACAAGGTATTGAAATTTCTGATAAATATATCGAAATTATTGTTAAACAAATGTTAAACAAAGTTAAAATTATTGACTCAGGAGAAACTGAATTACTTCCAGGTGAAGTTATTTCATCAAGAACATTCAGAAGCGAAGTTAAAAATGCAATTATGGCTGGTAAAAAACCACCTCTTGCAAAACATGTTATCTTTGGTATTAAAAAAGCTCCATTGGAATCAGATTCATGATTATCAAGTGCATCATTCCAAGATACAGCAAGAGTACTTGTAAAAGCAGTTATTAAAGGAAAAGTTGATAAATTAGAAGGATTAAAAGAAAACATTATGTTAGGAAACTTAATCCCAGCTGGAACTGGATTAACTGGTAGTGCAGATATAATTCAAAAAGGTAAAGAAACTTACGATTCAGAATATTAAAAAAAGGTTGAGAAACCTTTTTTTATTTATTGCTATTTTTAAACTTTTTAGTTTCAAAATAGTGTATATTCTTTTTTAGGAGGTTTCTAAGTTTGAAAATATTTATAGGAAATGATCATGCAGCTGTTGAAATGAAAAATAAAATAGTTGAATATTTAAAAGAAAATGGACATGATGTAATCAATATTGGAACAGATGGACATGATTCAGTTGATTATCCAGATTTTGGTCAAGAAGTTGCAAAAAAAGTAGTAGCAGAAAAAACTTTCGGTATAGTTATTTGCGGTAGTGGAATTGGAATTTCAATTGCTGCAAATAAGGTTAAAGGAGCACGTGCTGCATTATGTTATGAAGACCAAGGAGCAATTCTTGCAAGACAACATAATAATGCAAATATTTTAGCGCTTGGGGCAAGATTTATTGCAAATGAAAAAGCAATTAGACTTGTAGATATCTTTTTAAACACTCAATTTGAAGAGAGACATAAAAATAGAGTAGAAAAACTTAATAATCAATAAGGGAGATTAAAAAAATGGCTTTTACAATAATTAGACATCCTCTTATTTTAGATAAATTAACTAGAATGAGAAAAGAAGAGACATCTTCAAAAGATTTTAGAGAAAATTTAAATGAAATTGGTCAATTAATGGTGTATGAGATTTTTAGAGATGTACCATTACAAGAAATTGATATTAAAACACCAGTATTGAAAACAACAGGATATACTGTGGATATTCCTGTTGTACTAGTTCCAATAATAAGAGCAGGTTTAGGAATGACAGAGGGAATTCAAAGATTAGTACCTACTTCAAGAATTGCTCATATTGGTCTTTACAGAGATGAAGAAACATTAGAACCAGTACAATATTATGCAAAGACTACAAAAGATATTGAATCAAGTTATGTAATAGTAGTTGATCCAATGTTAGCAACTGGGGGAAGTGCTTCAAAAGCAATTGAAATTGCAAAAAGTTGAGGTGCAAAACAAATTAAATTTGTTTGTTTGGTTGCTGTTCAAGAAGGTGTAGATAGAATTATTGCAGATCATCCAGATGTTGATATTTATACAGCAAGTCTAGATCCAGTTTTAAATGACCACGGTTATATTGAACCTGGTTTAGGTGATGCTGGAGATAGAATTTTTGGAACAAAATAGATACTTTAAGTATCTATTTTTTTATTTATGAATATAATTTTCATAGATTTTAGAAATTAATAAGAGTATTATTAACTAGATGGAACTTAATAAGGAGATTATAATTTTGTTTAAAAATAAAAAAGTAATTATGTATTTAATCCTTATTTTTATGATTCTGATTATATTATCAATTCTAGCTTTCATTAAAATAGTAAATTACACATTTATCACAGGATATCTTTTAGCATCTTGTTTTTTGTATTTTTCATTTATATTCATGAAATTTGCAATAAGGGATTTAACAAATAGCTTAAATCCCTACAATTATGTATTTTTTTCAATTTTAAGAGCAGGATTCTATATTGTTCCATTCCTTATAAGTTTTTATTTACCTGATATATTCAATGTCTATGGATTATTAATTGGATTTGTAATAAACTGAATTCCTTTGGTTTTTATACATAAACAAAGTAAGTAAAATTTTATATGGTAACCAAAAAAAAAAAAAAAAGGGGGTCTATATGTTCCTTACTGAGGGTGCAGGTCTAGGCGATGTTTTGTTTACTTTAACCCCACAACTTTTATCAATTCTTATTACTTGTATTATAATTTGTACATTTTGTATAGTTTATAATGTAAAAATAAGAAATTATAAAGAGGATAAAAAATTAACAGGTTTTTTAGTATTAACAGAAATGTTTATTACTAAAGTTGAAAACATGGTTGTTACAATTATGGGTAAACAACATAGGAAGTTAACTCCATACATAATGTATTTATTTATGTATATTATTGTTTCTTCAGTTGTTGCAATTTTAGGAATAGAGCCTTTGACAACTTCTTATACAGTTACATTATCAATGGGTCTTGTGACTTTTATAGGTATATACTATTATGGATTAAAATATCAAAAACTAGCTTTCTTTAAAAGATATTATAATCCTATTGAATTAATTGGACAGTTTGTTCCATTAATATCTTTATCATTTAGGTTATTTGGAAATATGCTTGGTGGAAGTATTTTATTAGGACTATTATATGGTAGTCTAATACAACTTCAAGGAAATATTTTTTGACCTGATGGTCCTGGAATGGACTGAGAAAATAAAATTAATTATTGATGAGCAGGATTTAATATTTTTTCAGTAATTTCACTTCCATGATTACATTTATACTTTGACTTGTTCGATGGAACAATTCAAGCAATAGTTTTCTCAATGTTAACGTTATCTTACTGATCTGGTGCAAAATCTGGTGAAGGAAAAGATGAAGGACAAGAGAAACCACAAAGATAATTTATAAAGGAGAAAAAAAATATGTTTGCGCAAACACTTACAACAATTTATACAAATTTTGGAGGTAATTTAATTTCAGTAATGCCTCTTTACTCAACATTAATGATGTTTTTAGCAGAAGGTGATGATATTGGAACTGGATTGAAAATGTTAGGAGCAGGACTTACTGGAACTGGAATGATTGGAGCTTCAATTGGTCAAGGTATAGTTGGTTATGGAGCATGTGTTGCTATTGGAAGAAATCCAGAGACAGCTCCAAAAATTACTTCAACATTAATAGTTACAGCAGGATTTTGTGAATCTGGTGCTATCTATGCTTTAGTTATTGCAATATTATTAATCTTTGTAGCATAAGAAGGGTGTGAAATTTATGCTTTTATTAGTTGCTGGAATTCCCAATATTATTGAGAATTTATTTCCTAACTTAGCTAATTTTATTGCTCACATTTTGTCAACAATAGTTATTCTTGTGTTGCTTACAAAATTAGTTTATAAACCATTTAGAGAAACAATTAAAGAACGTAGAAAAAAAATTAATGAACTTTTAGATGACGCTGTTTCAAAACAAGCGAAAGCTAATAAAAATAATAAAGAAGCTTTTAAAATGTTAGATTCTGCAAAAGAAGAATCAAAACAAATTATTAATTCAGCAAAATTATCTGCAGATAATTTGAAATTTGAAATTATTGAAAATGCAAGAGTTGAAGCTACAAATATTCAAACACATGCACAAAAAATAATTGATTTTGAAAGAAATGAAATGCACGAACAAATAAGACAAGAAGCAATTGATCTTGCATTTATTGCAGTTGAAAAATTATTGAATGAAAATATTTCTAAAGATAAAAATGAAAAAATGATTCAAGACTTTATAAAGACTTTGGACTAATTAAATGTTAAAACAAACTTTAATTAATAACTGAGCCACAGCAATTAGTGAAATTGCAATTGAAGAAAAGAAAGTTGAATTATTTACTAAAACTTTAGAAGAGTTAAAGGAAGTCTTTATTTTAAATCCTGATGTGATTAATTTTTTATCAAATAGATCAATTACGATTAGTAAAAGATTAGAATTTGTTGATAAAATTTTCAAATCAGAGATTGATATATTAATTTTGAATTGTTTGAAATTAATTATTGAAAGAGAAAGTTTTTATTCAGTTAATTATATTTTTACTGCAGCTATTAAAAAACTTTGGGAAAGTTTAAATATTTCAAAAGGAATAATTTATTCTACAATTGAAATTGATAAAAAACTAATTAAAATCATGGAAGAAAAAATTCATAAAAAAATTAATCATGAAATAAAATTAGAAAATAAAATTGACAGCTCTTTAATTGCTGGAGTAAGAATTGAAGTTGCCAATAATGTCTTTGACTTTTCATTAAAAGGAAAAGCTGAGGATATGAAAAATAGTATTTTAGAAAATAGAAAATAGAGGTGAACACATGCCACTTAAAATAAATGAAATATCAGAAGTTATAAAAAAGCAAATCAAAGAATATGGTAAGACAGTTATTGAATCACAAGAAGGTACTGTTGCAAGTATTGGTGATGGTGTTGCACTATTATTTGGTCTTGATGATGTAATGATGGGTGAACTTTTAATTTTCTCAAATGATATTTATGGTATGGCTCTTAATTTAGAAGAGGGAGCAGTTGGTGCTGTTATCATGGGTGATGATTCAAAAATTCGTCAAGGTGATAAAGTAATAAGAACTGGAAAAGTTGTTGAAACCCCAGTTGGAGACTCATTACTTGGAAGAGTATTAAATGGTATTGGACTTCCTATTGATGGAAATGGTCCATTGAATAATAAAGATTTTTCACCTGTTGAAAAAATTGCTTCAGGAGTTATGTCAAGAAAATCTGTTAGTCAACCAATGGAAACTGGAATAATTGCAATTGATGCTATTATTCCAATTGGAAAAGGTCAACGTGAATTAATTATTGGAGATAGACAAACTGGAAAAACTGCTATTGCAATTGATGCAATTATTAATCAGCAAGGTAAAAATGTTAAATGTATCTATGTTGCAATTGGACAAAAGGAATCTACAGTTGCACAAGTTGTAGAAAAATTAAAACAAGCAGGTTCAATGGAATACACAACAGTTATTTCAGCTTCAGCAAGTGAATCAGCTCCAATGCAATATATTGCTCCATATACTGGAGTTTCAATTGCAGAAGAATGAATGTCAAAAGGAAATGATGTTTTAATAGTCTATGATGATTTATCAAAACACGCAATTGCTTATAGAACATTAGCTTTATTGTTAAGAAGACCACCAGGTCGTGAAGCTTATCCTGGAGATGTATTTTATTTACATTCAAGATTACTTGAAAGAGCAGCAAGAGTTAATGAAAATTTTGGTGGTGGAAGTATAACAGCATTACCAATAATTGAAACTCAGGCAGGAGATATATCAGCATATATTCCAACAAATGTTATTTCAATTACTGATGGACAAATCTTTTTATCAGAACAATTATTTAATTCAGGAATTAGACCTGCTGTAGACACAGGGTTATCAGTTTCAAGAGTAGGATCTTCTGCTCAAATAAAAGCTGTTAAACAAGTAGCAGGAACTCTAAAATTAGAATTAGCACAATATTATGAATTGCAGTCATTTGCAAAATTTGGAAGTGATTTAGATGAAACAACAAAAGAGACATTAAATCATGGTCAAAAAATAGTTGAGCTTTTAAAACAAAGACAATATAGACCAACTTCGCAAATTGATCAAGCAATAGTTTTATTAGCTATTAAAGAAAGATTAATAAAATGGTTACCAATAAGTGAAATGATTAATTTTAAGGAATTAATTATAAATCACTTCGAAAATGATAAAAGTGCAAAGGCACTAAGAAAAATGTTAGAAGCGGAAAAAGAATTTAGTGACAAGTTATATACTGATATAACTTCACAAATTATATTAGTTTTAAAAGATATAATTTCAAAATTGACTGGTTACAATATTACTGATTTTGGTAAAGAAGAAGAGTTTGAAAAACTAAAATAATATGCCAAATTTAAGTGAATTAAAAAGTGAAATAAATAATATAAATGATATTGGAAAAATAACAGGAGCAATGGAATTAGTTGCAACTGCTAAATTAAAAAAAATATCAAAAAGAATGGGAAGTATTCAAACTTATTTAAATGAGGTTTATGATATTTTCAATTATATTATTTCTCACTCAGAGGATTCAATATATTTAAAAAAACCAAATCAAGTAAGTAATAAAACTTTGTGAATAGTCATTGGTTCAAATCTTGGCCTATGTGGAGGATATAATTCAAATATATTTAAAACATTAAAGCCATTAATTAACAAACAAACAGATAATGTTATTGCTATTGGAAGTAAAGTTGTAAGTTTTTGTAAAGCTAACAATATTGAAATCAAAGAACAATATACAGATATTGATGTTGATTTCTCAAATGAACAATCAAGAAAAATGTCTGTAAATTTACTAAATTATTTTGTTCAAAAGGAATTTGATGAAATAAAAATTGTATACACAAAATTTATTAATAATGTAACTTTTGAACCAAAGGTTTTAGATATGTTTCCGATAGAAAAAAAAGAAGAAGATAATGAAATTCATCAAGATGTTATATTAGAACCAGATCCAGAAACAGTTTTAACAACAAGTGTTTCAATGTATTTAAATACAATATTATTTGGAACAATAATTGAATCACAGGTTTCAGAACAAGCTAATAGAAGAATGGCAATGGAAGCTGCGAATAAGAACGGAAAAGAAATTTCTGAAAATTTAAGTGTATTGTTTAATAGAAAAAGACAAGAAAATATTACTCAAGAAATTAGTGAAATTATTGGTGGAGCAAATGCTCAAAGTGAAGGTTAGAGGTAATAGAAATCATGACAGAAAAAATTACACAAGGTAAAGTTGTTCAAGTTATGGGTCCTGTTGTTGATGTGAAATTTAAACAAGAGGATATGCCAAAACTTTATAATACAATTGAGTTAGACAATAACGGAGTTAAGTTAGTTTTAGAAGTTGTTCAACATATTGGAGATGACTTAGTTAGAACTATTGCTATGGGACCAACTGAAGGATTAGTAAGAGGAATTATTGGAACAAATACTGGAAGACCAATTAGTGTTCCAGTTGGTGAAAAAGTTCTTGGAAGAATGTTTAATGTTTTAGGAGATCCAATAGATAATAAACCACAAGTTGAAGGTGAAAGAATGCCAATTCATAGACTTGCTCCAAATTATGATGAGCTTGCAACTTCTGCTGAAATATTAGAAACAGGTATTAAAGTTGTTGACTTAATGATGCCATTTGCAAAAGGTGGTAAGATTGGTTTGTTTGGTGGAGCTGGAGTTGGGAAAACAGTTTTAGTTCAGGAATTAATTAATAACGTTGCTAAAGCTCATGGTGGAATTTCAGTTTTTGCTGGAGTTGGAGAAAGAACCAGAGAAGGAAATGACCTTTATTATGAAATGATTGATGCAGGAGTTATAGATAAAACATCTTTAGTTTTTGGTCAAATGAATGAACCACCAGGAGCAAGGATGAGAGTAGCTCTAACTGGTTTAACAATTGCAGAATATTTTAGAGATATAAAAAATCAAGATGTACTTTTATTTATAGATAATATTTTTAGATTTACACAAGCAGGTTCAGAAGTTTCTGCATTATTAGGAAGAATGCCTTCAGCTGTTGGATATCAACCAACTTTAGCAACTGAGATGGGAGCACTTCAAGAAAGAATTACTTCAACTCAAAAAGGTTCAATTACTTCTGTTCAAGCAGTTTATGTTCCAGCAGATGATTTAACTGATCCAGCACCAGCAACAACATTTGCTCATTTAGATGCACGTGTTGTTCTTGATAGAACAATTGCTTCATTAGGTATTTATCCTGCAATTGATCCTTTGAATTCAAGTTCAAGAATGTTAGATCCTGAAATTGTTGGAGAAAATCATTATCAAATAGCTTTAAAAGTTCAAGAAATTTTACAAAAATATAAGGAATTACAATCAATTATTGCAATTCTTGGTATGGAAGAACTTTCAGAAGAAGATAAAATTGTTGTTAATAGAGCTAGAAAAATTAGAAACTTTATGTCTCAACCTTTTACAGTTGGTGAAAAATTTACAGGGAGAAGTGGTAAATATGTACCAGTTGCAGATACAATCAGATCATTTGAATCTATATTAAATGGAAATTTAGATGATATTCCTGAAGTTCTATTTATGTATGCAGGTTCAATTGAAGAAGTTATTGAAAGATCAAAAGATAAGAATTAATGCAATTAACTAAATTAAAAATTATTACACCTGATGAAATATATATTGATGATTTAGAAGTAGAGTACGTAAATGTAAGAACTGCAGATGGTCAAATAACTGTTTATGCAAATCATTCACCAGTAGTTTCAACTTTATTGATTGGTGATATGAAATATGAAATTAATGGAGTTATAAAATATATTCATTTGCATAGAGGAATTATTCAAGTATCAAAAGACCAAGTTAAAATATTAACTCAAAGACTTTATGAGGTTAATGAAAAAGGTCAAAGAATAAAAAAATAAAAAAGCAGAATTAAGAATTGATTTCTTGTTCTGCTTTTCTTTTTTCTCTATACATTAGTTGTTCTTGAACTTTATCTTCAATCATTTTTGTAAATACTCACATTTTTTCTCGTTTTAAAAAACCCATAAATCTAATATAATTTATTCTAGTTGGTTTGAAATTAATTCTTCCAATTTCTACGTTCTTTAATATTTTAGCTATCTTTTTATTCATTAAAACTTGTTCTTTACAACTTTCAAGTTTCTTTCTTTGTTCTTCTGGAAAATCATTTAAATTTTTAAATATATTTTCTACACAACCATATTTTGTAATAAGTTTAGTTGCTGTATTGTAATGCATTCCTCTTACACCTTTAATGTTATCTGATTGATCTCCAAGTAAAGCTTTAATGTCAGGTATTTGACAAGGTTTACATCCAAATTTTTCAAATACCTCTTTTTTTGTAATTACTTCTTGCTTACATTTTTTTGATTGTTGTGAAACTATTCTGACATCATCACAAACTAATTGATAGGTATCCTTATCGTTTGAAACTATATCAACTCCATAACCAAGTTTAACTGCTATTCTTGCGATAGTTCCCATAATATCGTCACCTTCAAATTTAACTTTTTCATATCATGGAATATTTGCTGATGTCAAAAAGTCTCTTACAAGTTGCATTTGAGGAATCAAATCACTTGGTGTTTCTTTTCTTGTTGCTTTATATTCTGGATAAATGTCTCTTCTTCAACATTCCTTTCCCACATCAAATGTAACTATAACTGAGTGATATTCATTTGATTGAACTAATTGAAATATATTCGCTACAAAAACATAAACAGCATTTATTAAAACACCATCTCTGTTCATTGCTATTTTTTTTCTTTTTAAACTCCCATAATATCCTTTATGAAGCAGATGATAGCCATCAATAATCACCACTTTTTTCTTATCCATTTTTGTTCTCCTTTTAATAATACCCTTGTTCTTTTTTGATAATATTTATCTTGTTTTTAATAGGTTCCAATTTTTCAATGTTATCTACTTTAAATTTTGCAAAAACCTTATCATCTACATAGTTGTATTTGATTTCTTTAGAAATATTTTTTAAAAATAAACCAATGCTTTTAACATCTGAAATTTTAAATTCTATTTCTATAAGGTTAAGAAATTCTAATTTTTTTAAGTTAACTTCCTTCAATAAATCTATTGCAACTGAACTATATGCCTTTTGCAATCCTCCGGTTCCTAACTTAATTCCACCATAATACCTTTTAACAAAAATAATAATATTGGTAAGTTCATTTATTTCAATGAGCTTTAATAAAGGTTCACCTGCTGTTCCATTTGGTTCACCATCATTATTATATCCATAAGTTAATTTCTCATCACCATACCTGAAGGCATAGCAATTATGAGTAGCATTTTTATCAGTGCTAATTTTTATGAATTCTTCCAATTCTGATTTACATTTAATTTTTGCAATATAGGTAATAAATTTAGATTTCTTAATAGTTAATTCCTCTTTAAAAACTTTATTATCCGTTAGTATTTTAAGAAATATCATACTTTTACCATATATTATTTTACCTATTAAAATTATAAAAATAAATATATTTTCATATTAATTCTACTAATTAATTTTAATTTGTTGTATAACTTTATATTTAGCAATAATAATTGTATAATCATTAAGATTTTGACTTAATAAAAAAGGAGTAGTTTTTAATGGCAAGAGATAAATCGATAATTAACAGGCATGGTAAAACAGCTGATAGAATTATTTCACTTGAATCAGAATATGCATTATTAGATGATTCACAGTTATTGAATAAAACACAAGAATTTAAAGATAGATTATCTAACGGTGAAACTTTAAATGATATTTTGGTTGAAGCATTTGCAGTAGTTAGGGAAGCTGCATTTAGAGTATTAAAAATGAAAGCATATAGAGTTCAATTAGTTGGGGCAATTATACTTCATGAGGGAGATATTGCAGAAATGAGAACTGGGGAAGGTAAAACTTTAACAGGATTATTCCCAGCATACTTGAATGCTTTATCAGGTCTTGGAGTTCACGTTGTTACTGTTAATGAATATCTATCAGGAAGAGATAGTGAAATTAATGGTCAAGTTTATAACATGTTAGGTTTAACTGTTGGATTAAATGGAAGAGATTTAACAAAAGATCAAAAAAGAAATGCCTATGCACAAGATATTACATATACAACAAACTCAGAATTAGGATTTGATTATTTAAGAGATAACATGGTATATCGCTTAGATCAAAAAGTTCAAAGAAAATTAAATTTTGCAATTATCGATGAGGCTGACTCAATTCTTATCGATGAGGCAAGAACTCCACTTATTATTTCTGGGGGAAGCCAAAATAGAATTAATATGTATAAAGCAGCTGATTCATTTTCAAAGACTTTAGATGAACACTCTGATATAGAAATTGATTTGGAATCAAAACAAGTTTATTTAACTGATTTTGGAATCCAAAAAGCGCATAAATATTTTAGTATTGAAAATTTATTTGATTACAGAAATACAGAACTATTCCATTTAATTATGAATGCTTTAAAAGCACTATTTACTTTTAAATTAGAAGTTGAATATACTGTTCAAGATAATGAAATTATTTTAATTGACCAGTTTACAGGAAGAACTATGCCAGGAAGAGCATATAGTGATGGATTGCAACAAGCACTTCAAGCTAAAGAAGGTGTTGAAATTGAAGAAGAGACTTCAACACTTGCAACCATTACATACCAAAACTTTTATAGACTATATAATAAACTTTCAGGTATGACAGGTACTGCAAAAACTGAAGAAGAAGAATTCTTAAAAATTTATAATACAAGAGTTATTGTTTGTCCAACAAATAAACCAATTATTAGAAAAGATGAACCAGATTTAACTTTTGGTACAATAAATGCTAAATTGAAACATTTGATTAGAGATTTAGAAGAAATTAAACAAGCAGGAAGACCTGTACTTATTGGTACAACTTCAGTTGAATCTTCAGAACAAGTTGCACGTTATTTGGAAAAAGCTGGAATGAAATTTGAAATGATTAATGCTAAGAATCACCATAGAGAAGCTGAAATTGTAGAAAAAGCTGGGCAAGTTGGTTCTATTACATTAGCTACAAACATGGCAGGTCGTGGTACTGACATTAAACTTTCAGATGAAGCAAAATCAAATGGTGGTTTATTTGTTATGGGTATTGAACGAAATGAAGCAAGACGTATTGACAATCAACTTAGAGGTAGAGCTGGAAGACAAGGAGATCCTGGTAGTTCAAGATTCTATATCTCTATGGAAGATGAACTTATGGTTCGTTTCTCTTCTCCAAAATTAAGACAAATGTTTTTAAAACTTGGTGATGACCATATTAAATCTAAAATGTTTACAAGAGCAATCACAAATGCTCAAAAAAAACTCGAAGGTTTAAATTTTGATCAACGTAAAAATGTTCTTGATTATGATAATATTCTTTCTCAACAGCGTGAAGCAATTTATGCTCAAAGAGATTCTATTTTAGAACAAGAAACTTTAAAGGGAGTTATCTCAAGATTCCAATATACTACTGCTTATGAAATAGTTGAAAGAAACTCAGAGCTTGTTAGAGGTGAAAGAACAATTAATATTGAATCACTTCTTAAAGAAGTAAGTGGAAAATATATTTCACAAGGATCATTAACTCAAAATGATTTCATTGGTATGGAAAAACAACAAGTTGCAAAATTAGTATCTGATAAAATGATGGAGTTATATATTGCAAAAACCAATTCGGTTCCTGTGGAAGTAATTAGTGAAATGGAAAGAAGAACTATTCTTCAAAAATTAGATGATTACTGACAAAAACATATTAACTTAAATCAAAAATTAAGAAGTGGAATTTACTTACAACAGTATGCACAAAATAATCCACTTCATGAATATGTTGAGCAATCTGCTAAGTTATTTAATAGAATGAAAATTATGATTGCAGAAGATTCAATTGTTCAATTATTAAATTCATTTGTAAGTGAAAGTACTGAACAAAGAGAAGAAATTCAATTTGTAAATGATGAGCCTAAGACTTTAAATATAACAGATAAAGATATAGATTTAATTTTAAAAGAATGAAAAATTAAAAAAACTGATTTTGCAAGAACTGTAGTTGAAAATAGATTTGAACAGCTAAAAGTTGAATTAAAAGAAAATAAAGAAGAATTGCAAAAAGTAGAATTCCAATTTGCAATATTAGATGGTCTAATGAAAAAATTGGATAATATGTTTATTGAACAGACAAAAAAGGCATCAGAATTATCAGTAGAGCAGATTCAGAAAATTGTTGATAAGTTTGGTTTAAAAGAATTATTTACTCCAGAAGAGATAAGAGAAAGTTTTGAAAAATTGATGGGTCAAACTTCTGAAGAAGAAGAAAAAACAAACTTGTTAATTGAGACACAAATATTAATGGCGATTGCAGCACAATTTGAATCTCAAAAAAAGGAATTTAAAATTTCTGATGAAAAAGGCAATATAAAGAAAGTTTTTAAAACTAATCCTGATGGGTCAATATCTGAAGAAGATATTGAAGATACTGAGCAAGTACAAACAAAAACTAAAATAGGTTAATAAAAATTATTTTCTATTTTAAATATAATCAGTAAAACAAGATTTTAATCTTGTTTTTTTAAAATTTATTAATGTTATAATTTTAATGTATAAATAAATGAATGAAAAATGAATGAAAAAATGAAAGGTTATAGAATAAGATGAAAAACTTATTATTTATAATGCAAGTTTTAAAAAATAAATTTATTGAATTCAAAACGTTAACTATAATTGTAAAAAATAAATATTGAAAAAATCATGTAAAAGCTTACTCAAAATTAACTGCACAATTAGAAAGTACTTATAGTAAAAATATTAACAATACTATAGAAGGACAATATGATTAAAATTGAGAATTTAACTAAAAATTTTAAAAATGGAGGGGGAATTTATGATATTTCCTTTTCTTTTAACGAGGGTGATATTATAGCTTTAGTAGGACCAAATGGAGCAGGTAAGACAACTTTAATTAAATCAATAATGCAAGAATATAAATTAAATCAGGGAAGTATACTTTTTGATTCTCAAAAAATAAATTCTGTTAATATAAAACAAATTGCTTTTTTTCCAGATAGTAATAATATTCCCTTAGATATTAAGGTTAAAGATTATATTTATTATTTTTATATATGTGCAGGTTTATTTAAGAAAGACTTTAAGAATAATTTAAGTAAATTAGTTAGTTGATTAGGAATTGATCAATTCCTAAATAAAAAAATAAAACAACTTTCAGCGGGGCAAAAAAAGAAAGTAATTTTAGCCTCAGTTTTAATTAGAAAACCAAAGTATATTATTTTTGATGAACCAACAGCTAATATGGATATTGAAAATAAAATTGAATTTATGTCCATAATAAATAGTCTAAAAAATGTAGGAATATCAATATTGATTACTAGTCATATAATTGAAGAATTACAGAAAATTGCAAATAAATTAATTCTCATAAAAGAGGGAAGAATTGTTTATGATAATAAATTTGATTCAAATAATGAAAAGATAATTGATGTATATTCGAAATATTTTAATTTGAGTAATAATGAAATGGAAATTATGAGGTTATATTCGTAGTATGCAAAATAAAATTAAGAGAAATAATAATTATATATTTATTTTTCAATTTCATATAATTAAAATATTAAAATCTACAAGTATTTGAATTACCTCAATTTTATTTATAATTTGCAATTTGTTTTTTACTTTATTAGGTTCTGCAGGAGTATTAAATGGTAATTTCATAGAAGACACTCAATTTTTTAAGATATTAAATTATATATTTTCAAATATATTAATTGGTATGGTTGTTGTTTTCTTGATATACATCATTTTTATCAAACAAAAAAAAGATGGATTTATAAATTCTGAAGTTCAATTAGGAATTAAACCAATTTTGAGTTTTTTAATAAGAATGTTTTGTACTTATACATATTTATTAGTTCTATTGACTATAAATTTATTTTTATACTATTTATTTTATTGATCAAAAGGTAATACTTATTCTCAAATAAATAAATCATTATTTATAGATACAGGTTTATTCTTTTATTTCTCGAGTTTTATTATTTTTTCCGTAGTTTTATTATTTTCAACTGTATTTAACTCTACTGCTGGATTAGTTATTAATATGACTTTAATTATTTTTTTCAGTTTGTCGATAAATATATCTTATGCAATTAATTTATTTACTAATAAAACTGTAAATAATATAAAAATGAAAAATAAAACATTGTTTGAATATCAGCTAACTACTGGACAAGATTTTTATAGTACTTTTAATAAAAGTGAAATATACTCAAATTTATTTGATCCTTCGAAAGTAAAAACTTTTTTTGAATCATCAAATATTCAAAAAGAATTAACTGGATTTAATTATGAATATAATGAAAAATTAAATAAGATAAATATAAATCCTGAATCTGCAACTTTTGAGGAGGAGTTAAAAAATGCACTTTATTCTAGAGCCTTAAACACTGGACAATTAAATTTTGTAATTGACAATGATCATTTATTTAATAATGACTATATATTTACTAAAATTATTAATGATATTTATACTGTATTTCTTGAAAGTGAAATACCAAAAAATAATCAAGGTTTAGGATATGATGAAGAGAGTCAATATGGATGATTTTTATTTGAAAATAATTCTAATTTAAAATATAAAAATGTTGATCTTTTGGAAACTATAAATATTCTAAAAAAAAATAAAGTTACAGAACAATATAGTGAATTATTAGACTATATATATTCATCATATGTAAATCTAACATATATCTTAAATAATGAAAATATAACTTATAACAAAAAAGGTATTTTTAGAGGAAAAAACATTGAAAAAAGAATTAATTCTAAAAAATATGATCCTTTAAGTTATTTATGACCTTATCTTTTTGAAATTAATTCAAATCCTCTTGAAGATGATAAATATTTAGCTGAGAATCAAGAAGTATTAAAAACTTATTATAATTACCCAGAATTAATGATTATTAATTATTTATTCTTTCATTTATGAAGAAATTCAATGTATATAGATATGGAATTAAATTTATCAGAACTATTTCCATCAGTAAATAGTTCTGATAACGAAAATAGAAAAGAAATATTTCTAGGAAAATATTTAGAGCTAAATGATGATATTAATAAAGCTTCAAAATCAAACTTTTTAAACTATTATACTTATATTTATTATTCAAATAATCAAAATCTAATAAATGATTATATTAATTCAAAAAGTGAAATGGCAAAATTATATCCATATAATTGTATGAAATTAGATAAAAGTATTTTTGAAGAAGTTCCATTTAAAAATTTTAATAATAAACTTTATAAAAATTTTAATGCTGCATTTGTTTATTTAACACATATAATGATATTTTTATGTTTATTAGGAATAACAGCATATATATTTAAATTTAAAATTATCATTTAAAAATTATTTTCTATTTTAAATATAATTAGTAGAACAAGGTTTTAATCTTGTTTTTTTTATTTAACTATGTAAAATATTGCTAAGACATAGTATCTCTAGGGAAAAGCTCTAGATTTTTTAAGTGTCTTTTTAAAGGAATAAGAATTATGGAAAATAAAAATATAAAATTCCAGTTAGTCACAGACTATAAACCTGGAGGAGATCAACCTAATGCAATAAAAGGTTTGATTAATGGTCTAAAAAATAATGTAAAGCACCAGGTATTAATGGGAGCAACTGGAACTGGAAAAACATTTACAATGGCAAATGTTATTCAAGAAATTAATAAGCCAACGTTAGTTTTAGCACATAATAAAACTTTGGCAATGCAATTATATATTGAGTTAAAAGAATTATTTCCTAATAATAAAGTTGAATATTATGTTTCTAACTTTGACTTTTATCAACCAGAAGCATATATACCTTCAAGAGATTTATATATCGATAAAGATGCAAAAAGAAATAATGACCTTGAAATGATGAGACTAAGTTCTATGAATGCACTAATGATTAGAAAAGATACAATAGTAGTTGCATCAGTTGCATGTATTTATGCAACTCAAGATCCAAAAGAGTATGGAGATGTATTCTTTGAATTACAAG
Organism: Spiroplasma diminutum CUAS-1; assembly: GCF_000439455.1. Taxonomy (GTDB): domain Bacteria; phylum Bacillota_I; class Bacilli_A; order Mycoplasmatales; family Mycoplasmataceae; genus Spiroplasma_A; species Spiroplasma_A diminutum. Next base: position 64,597 of record NC_021833.1, read on the forward strand.
TTGGACAAGTTTTATCAAAAAAGGAATTACTTACTTTTTTAGTTCAAACTGGTTATACAAGAGATGAAAACGATTTAGCGATGGGTTACTTTAGTGCAAAGGGAGATGTTATTAGAATTGCTCCAAGTTGAACAGATAAGTATCATATTAGAATCTCTATGTTTGGTGACGAAATTGAAGCAATTGAAATGATTGATATTTTAAACAATACTGTAATTGAAAAATTAAGAATGTTTACAGTTTACCCAGCAGCAGCGTATGTAACAAACTTTGACAAAATGAAATTAGTTGTTGAAAATATTGGAAAAGAACTAGAAAAAAGAGTGCTGTGATTTCAAGAACAAAAAAAATTTATTGAAGCAGATAGACTAATGAAAAGAACAAAATATGATATGGAAACAATGAGTGAGTTTGGAATTTGTAGTGGTATAGAAAACTATTCTCCACATTTAGATTTTAGAGCACCAGGAGTTCCTCCATTTACATTAATTGATTATTTTGGTGACGACTTCTTAACAATAATTGATGAGTCACACATGATGATTCCACAATTAAATGCAATGTACAATACTGATAGAAGTAGAAAAGAAACTTTAATTGAACATGGTTTTAGATTACCAAGTGCAATTGATAATAGACCTTTGAAATTTGAAGAGTTTGCAGGAAAATTAAAAAATGTAATTTATACTTCTGCAACTCCAGGACCATATGAACTTGAATTGGTAAATAATGAAGTAGTAGAACAAATTATTAGACCAACAGGATTAGTTGACCCACAAATTGAAATTCGTTCAACAATAAATCAAATGAACGATATTGTCGATGAGATAAATAAAGTAATTGCAAAAAATCAAAAAGTATTTATTACAACAATTACTATTAGAATTTCTGAGGATATAACTGCATACTTACAATCAAGAAACTTAAAAGTTGCTTACTTACATTCAGAATTGAAAACTCTAGAAAGAAATCAAGTACTTACAGATTTAAGAAAAGGAGTTTATGATGTTATTGTTGGAGTTAACTTATTAAGGGAAGGTTTAGATATTCCCGAAGTTAGTTTAGTTTGTATTTTGGATGCAGATAAACAAGGATTTTTAAGAAACACAAGAAGTTTAATTCAAACAATTGGTAGAGCTGCAAGAAACTCAGAAGGTAGAGTAATTTTTTATGCAGATTCAACTTCACAAGCTATGAAAGAAGCTATTGAAGAAACTGATAGAAGAAGAAAAATTCAAGAGGACTATAATAAAGCAAATGGAATAATTCCAAAAACAATAATTAAAAAAATTAGTGACGTTATTGCTGATTCAAATATTAGAAATAAAGTTGATGAACTAAAAAAATTAAAGAAAAAAGAAAAAGAAAAGAAAAAAGAAAACTTGATTGAAGAATTAAGAAAACAAATGTTATCTGCTGCAAAAGAACAAAATTATGAAAAGGCAGCTGAAATTAGAGATCTTATTTTAGAATTACAAGCAGAAGGATAGAAGGTAAAATTATGAATAAAAAAATTATAGTTAAAGGAGCAAGAGAACATAACTTAAAAAACATTGATATTGAAATACCAAAAGAAAAATTAGTTGTGTTTACAGGATTGTCAGGTAGTGGAAAATCTTCATTAGCATTTAACACAATTTATGCTGAGGGAGAAAGAAGATATATTGAATCTCTTTCATCATTTTCAAGACAATTTTTAAAGTCAGTTGAAAAGCCAGATGTAGATGAAATTGAAGGATTAAGTCCAGCAATATCAATTGACCAAAAATCTACAAGTCATAATCCAAGATCAACTGTTGGAACTACAACAGAAATTCATGATCATTTGAGATTGTTATTTGCAAATATTGGAACACCATTTTGTATTAACGGTCATGGACCAATTAAAACTTCTTCATTAAAAGAAATTATTGAAACAATAAAAAAAGAAACACAAGATGAAGATCAAATATTTATTTTAGCTCCTGTTGTAAGAGATAAAAAAGGAACTCATAAAGATTTATTAATTAAATTAAAAAAAGAAAATTTTTTAAGAGTACAAGTAAATGGAGAATTAAGAAGTTTAGAAGAGGATATTGAATTAGAACAAAATAAAAGACATAACATTGATATTGTAGTTGATAGATTGATTTATAAAATTAATGATGAGGACTTGCAATCAAGAATATATTCTGCAATTGAAGTTGGTTTAGGATATTCAAATGGGCTAATTAGAATTCAATATCCAAAAAGAAATAATGAGACTAAATTATTTTCAACAAAATATTCTTGTAGTGAATGTGGATTTTCAATTCCAAATCTTGAAGCAAATTTATTTTCATTTAATAAAAAAAATGGAGCATGTGAAACTTGTTCAGGACTTGGAGTAAATTTGGAAGCAGATCCAGCTTTGATTATTCCAGATTCTTCTCTATCAATTCGTGAAGGAGGAATCTTATATTATAAAAATCTTGTAGACTCAACAAATATTGAATGACAAAAATTTAAAGTTCTATGTGATTATTATTTAATTGATTTAAATTCACAAATAAATAAACTAAATGAAAAACAATTAAATGTAATTCTTTATGGTAGTGAAGAACCAATAGAATCCAAAATTACAACAGTAAGTGGAAATGTTTTAAGATCTTTTGATTATATTGAAGGTATTGCAAATGTTATTGAAAGAAGATATGTTGAAACTAAATCAGAAGATAATAGAAAATATTATGGAAAGTATATGATGTCAAAAGTTTGTAAAACTTGTGATGGAAAAAGGTTAAATGATATAGCTTTAAGTGTAAAAATAAATAATTTATCAATTGCAGATTTTGTTGAAATGACCATAGAAGATGAATTAACATTTTTATTAAATTTAAACTTAACTGAACAGCAAGAAAAAATTGCAAGTCTAGTTTTAAATCAGTTACTTTCAAGAATTAGTTTTTTAAATGAAGTGGGATTAAATTATTTGACTCTATCAAGAAGTGCAACAACTTTATCTGGAGGAGAAGCACAAAGAATAAGGTTGGCAAAACAATTGGGTTCAAAACTATCTGGGGTTCTTTATGTTTTAGATGAACCATCAATTGGTTTACATCAAAGAGATAATGATAAATTAATTTCAACTCTTAAAAAATTAAGGGATTTAGGAAATACTCTAATAGTTGTTGAACATGATGAAGATACGATGAAAGCTTCAGATTGAATTGTAGATATTGGACCTGGTGCGGGAATTGATGGGGGTAATATTACAGCACAAGGAACTTATGAAGAGATTTGTAAAAACCCAAATTCACTTACAGGAAAATATCTATCAAAACAATTATCAATTCCAACTCCTAAAAAACGAAGAGGAGGTAACGGTCTTAAAATTGAAATCAAAGGAGCAACTGAAAATAATTTAAAAAACATTGACGTAACACTGCCATTAGGTAAATTCATTTCAGTTACTGGAGTGAGTGGAAGTGGTAAATCAACTTTAGTTGAGGAAGTAATTTATAAAGGATTAAGAAAAGAATTAAATAAGGAATTAATTCGTCCTGGTAAATATAAATCAATGAAGGGTTGAGAAAATATTGATAAAATAATTTATGTTTCACAAGACCCAATTGGAAAAACTCCAAGATCAAATCCTGCAACTTATACTTCTGTATTTGATGATATAAGAGATTTGTATACAGAAATACCAGAATCAAAAATTAGAGGATATAAAAAAGGAAGATTTAGTTTCAATGTTCCTGGTGGAAGATGTGATGCTTGTTCAGGTGATGGAGTTGTACGTGTTGATATGCAATTTCTTGGTTATGTCGAAGTTATTTGTGAAATTTGTGATGGTAAAAGATATAATGAAGAAACTTTGCAAATTAAATATAGAGGAAAAAATATTTGAAACGTATTGAATATGACTGTTCAAGAAGCTTATGATTTTTTTGAAAATATACCAAAGATTAGAGAAAAATTAGAAACTATCTTAGCTGTTGGACTTGGTTATATTAAACTTGGACAAAATGCTACAACTTTATCTGGAGGAGAAGCACAAAGAGTAAAACTCTCAACATTTTTATTGAAAAAGCAAACAGGTAAAACATTATTCTTATTAGATGAGCCAACAACTGGTTTACATATAGATGATGTTAAAAGATTAATTAGTGTATTAAATATTTTAGTAGATCAAGGAAATACTGTTCTTACAATTGAACACAATCTTGATTTTATAAAAGTTTCAGATTATGTAATTGATCTAGGTCCAGAAGGTGGAAGCGGTGGAGGACAAATTATGGTAACAGGAACACCAGAACAAATAATTGAAAGTAAAGAAAGTTTCACTGCAAAATATTTAAAGGAGTATTTAAATGATTAGTGTAGAAGAAAATTTAATTCCATCAGATATAATCTTTAAAAAGAATTATAACTTAACTAAAATGTTAAAAGAATTAGGTAATCCTCAAAATAATTTTTACGTAATAAATGTTGTTGGAACAAATGGGAAGGGTTCAACATCACAATTTATTTTTAGTGGATTAAAAGAAAAATTTAAAAATGTTGGCCTATTTAGTTCACCAGCATTTCTGTTTCACAATGAAAGAATTTCATTTAATTCTGAAATGATTTCTGATGAAGAGTTGAAAAAAATAATTTCAGATAATGAGTCATTAATTAAAAAATATGAATTAACATTTTTTGAAATTTGAACTTTTATTGCAATAATCTTTTTTAATGAAAGAAAAGTTGATGTTGCAGTTATTGAAGCAGGAATTGGTGGAGCAAAAGATTCAACAAATGTTTTTGAAAGACAATTAGCTGTATGTGTTACATCTTTAGGATTAGATCATCAAGAGATTTTAGGAGAAACAATTGAACAGATAATAGAGCAAAAGGTTTCTATTGCAAAAAAAGATGTTAAAATTTTTATAAGCTCTGATAATAAAAAGTATAAAAATATAATTGCTAAAGTAAATAATAATGAAAAAGTTTATACAAAAAGAATTTCTGATTCAGTATATTTTCAAAGTTTTAATAAAGGATTAGCAAAACAAGTTTTAGAATATTTAGGAATTCCATTTTCTGATTTTTCTATAGTTCCATTAGGAAGATATACTATACTTAGAAATAACCCATTATTCATTTTAGATGGATGTCATAATGATAATGGTGCATTAAAATTATCTAGACAAATTAAAGATATTGAAGATTTAATTATTTTATTTGGTTCAAGTGAGGGTAAGAAACATATGAAAATTTTGGATACATTAAAAAAAAGCAAGAGAAAAATTTATTTGACAGAGTTTGATCATATTAAATCTTGAAAAATAGATAGAAATAAGTTTTCAAATTTTGAAATATTAGATAATTGAAAAGAGTTTTTGGAAAAAAATAAGGAAAAAAACATATTGGTTTGTGGAAGTTTATACTTTGCCCCAATTGTCTATAATTGATTTAATGAACAATAATATAAATTTCTATTTGTATACAAATATTGCAGCTGTAATTCTTTTAGTTGGAATATTAATATGTTCATTAGCTCTTGAAAATTTCACCTTTAAAAAAATTAGTTTAAAACATTTAACAGTAATGGCACTTTTTGCTGCATGTAGTGCTGTTTTAACAGGTATTACAGCAAAAATTCCTATATTAGGAAATATCAGATTAGCTCTTGGTGATTGAATATTATTTTTAATAGGTTTAATATTTGGACCCATTTGTGGTGTAATATCTGCAATTTCAACAGATACTTTGATGGCAGTTATTCTACCAAGTCCTTATGGATATCATGCAGGATATATGTTTGGAAAAAGTTTATTAGCTTTTGCAGGAGCACTTGTTTATTTAACACGATCTAATAAAAGAATTTTGTTAAAAGTAATTGTGTTATATAGCACAGCATATATTTTTCAAAGTTTATTTTTAAATCAAATTTGAATGATGTCTTGAGCAGGAGTTGCAGCATGAGCAGATCTGTTATTTAAATTATTCAAATTACCTATTGTTTTACCTATATATATAACAATTACATATTTGGCTTATATTCCAATCAGAAAATTATTGGAAGGTTGAAATAATGAGTATGTTTGATGTTTTAAAAGTGAATATAAAACAAGAAATCTAGATTATTAATTCTAGATTTTTTTATTCCAATTATTATATATAATTACTAATGAGGTAATAAAAATGAGTAAACTATATGCGAAAAAAATAATTGAAGCTTTTAAATTAGAAATTATAGCTGGAAAAGATAAAACAAATAATTTAATTGAAGCTTATGGTATTAACAGAGCTGGACTAGAATTAACAGGATATTTTGAAGAAGGTGAAAAATCTCATAGAATAATAGTTATGTCTACAAAAGAATATTCATACATTATGAATTTTGGAGAAGATGAAAGAAAGATTAGATATCAAAAACTTTTTACAAGAAATATTCCTATGATTATTCTTACTGATAAATTTGAAGATCAATTAGCAATAGATGTTGCTCTTGCAACTAATTCTCTTTTAGTAAGAACAAATAATCAATCTACAAGTGATTTTACACAAAATATTCTTGAATTTATGGATGACTATTTTGCACCTCTAACAGAAGTACATGCTTCATGTGTAAATATATTTGGTAAGGGTGTTTTATTGGTTGGAGAATCAGGTATTGGTAAATCAGAGATTACTCTAGACTTAGTTAAAACAAATCATTTATTTGTAGGTGATGATAGAATCGTAATTACAAAAAAATCAAATGAACTTTATGGGAAAAGTCATGAAATTTTAAAAAATTTAGTTGAAGTTAGAGGTATTGGAATTGTCGATGTTTCTCAAACAAATGGTTATCAAGTTATTTTAGAAAGAACTAAAATTGATTTAGTAATTGAATTAACTCAATTTAAAAAAAATGGAATTGATGATTCAGAAAGACTTGGAAATACTTTTGTTACATATGAGATACTTGGTGTTGAAGTTCCATATATAAAAATTCCTGTTACATCAGGAAGAAATATTCCAAATATTATCGAAGCTGCTGTTGCAAAATTAAAAATTAAACAAAGTGGTTTATATAAGGATGAAACTCAAATTCTAAGTGAAAGAGCATTAAATTTTAATAATGATTAATTTTTTTTCTGACGTAATTTGAAAGAATGGCGAAGATATACCATATAATTCTGATCCATTATCTTTTATGTATTCAATTTTTATTATTACAGGAGTTTTATTAGTTATTTTCGTTTCAGCTTTTAAATTGCATTTAAGAGCAATTCCTTTAAAAGATTTTTTAAATGGAATATATATATCTCTTCCAATTGGAATTTTGGGTGCAAGTATTTTTGGTAAACTTGGAGCAAGTGGTGATCAATGAAAAATATATATGTTATTTTTCTTTTGAGAACCTGGAATGAGTTTTTTTGGATCAATGCTTTGTGGAGGAACAGCTGCATTTTTATGACTTTGACATAAAAGCCGATATACAAAAATATCTATTTTTGTATATGCAGATTGTATAGTTCCAAATATTTTATTAGGACAATCAATTGGTAGATGAGGAAATTTATTTAATCATGAAATATTAGGACGTGAAATATCAGATGCTAATATGAGTAAGATTACTTGATTACCTAATTTTATTTGACATAGATTATTTTATTTTCATAATCTTGATACAGGAGAGACGTTTGAAAAACTGCAATTTCACGAACCGTTATTTTTGTATGAATCATTTGCAACATTACTTTTATGAATTTTGATAACTTTTGTTATTGCAAATTTATGAAAAATAATAAATAAAAAACCTTGAAAAAAAGATCCACTAAATTTTCCAAATTTATCAAATAGTATATATCAAAGTGAAATACCATCTTATTCTACTCAAGTTCCAATTAGATATTTGAAAGATAAAAATGGCAAAGTTTATCTTTCAAGAAATTGAGCTTGAAAAAAAGCATATACTTTATATGAACCACAAAAAGCATTAGTTAATATTGAGCAAAGAAAAATTGATGAATCTAAAATAAAATTGTTACAGTCAAGGGAGAAATATAGAAATTTAACTAGAAAAATTAATCAAGATATTCAAAAGAAAAAGGATAATTTAATAAAAGGTAAAATTTCTAAAAATGAATTCAAAATATATAAAAAAGATTTATTTAAGAATTATAGAAGAGAATTAAAAAGATTAAAAATTGAAAAAAATTACTTTAATTCATGAGTGAGAAGAGATTCAAAGAATCTTTATAAATTAAATAATCCTTATGATTATAGAATTGTAAACTCAGGTGTTTTAGCTGGAGTTTATATTTCTGGATATACAATATTAAGATTTATTTTGGATCCATTTAGAAATCCATATGAACTGACTGTTAAAGAAAATGAAATATTGAATTATTTATTTTTAACAATGTTTTTAACTTTTGGAATTGCTGTAATTATTTTTGCTCAATTTATAGCACCAAAAAAATGAAGGGAAGAGGGATGATTATATGAAAAATCATATTAATACAGATTACGATTTAATAATTGCTGGAGCTGGTCCGGCAGGATTGAGTGCTGCAATTTATGCAGGAAGAGCAGGATTAAATGTTCTTGTTCTAGAAAAGGAAGCACCTGGTGGAAAAGTAATAAAAACTGGCGAAATTGAAAATTACCCAGGATTTACAAATATACAGGGACCAGATTTAGCAATGCACTTTTTTGAGCAAGCAAACGCAATGGGTGCTCAATTTGAATTTTCAGGACTTAAAGATTTCGAAAGAACAGATATTTTTAATATAGAGCTTGAAAATGGGAAGAATTTGACATCTAAGGCTTTAATTATTGCAACAGGTACAAAAGAGAATTTATTAGGAGTTCCTGGCGAAATTGAATTATATGGAAAAGGTGTATCATATTGTGCAGTATGTGACGGTAGTTTTTATAAAGAAATGCCCGTAGCTGTAGTTGGCGGAGGATATAGTGCTATTGAAGAATCAATTTTTTTAACAAGATTTGTTTCAAAAGTTTACTTAATTCATAGAAGCCAAAAATTTAGAGTAGATAATAAAACATTACAAAAAGCGCAATCTAATGAGAAAATTGAGTTTATATTAGATTCAGTAGTTGAAAGTATTGAAGGTTCAGATAAAGTAAGTTCAATAAAAATAAAAAATACAATTGAAAATACAAAAAAAGAATTGGAAGTAAATGCTGTATTTCCATTTATTGGTCATTATCCAGTTACAAATTTTGTTAAACAAATACAAATTTTGGATGAAGAAAAACATGTAGTTGGTGATGAAAGAATGAGAACAAAAATAGAGGGCTTATTTGTAGCAGGAGATGTTAGAAATACACCTTTTAGACAAATTGCAACAGCAACAGCAGATGGAGCATTAGCCGGACAAAATGCAGTAAATTATATTGAAAGCCTTGATTAAAATATCAAGGTTTTTTAATACTTGGTATGTTAAAATAAAATGGTTAAAAAGGTGTTGATAAGTATGTTTTACGGGTGAATTCAAGGAAATAATTGAGTAAAACCAGATGGAATATGAACAGTAAAAGAAAATTATGGATTTATTCATGTTTATGCATTGACAATGACTTTAGGAGTTATTTTTGCAATAGGTATTTCTGCTATAAAATTATATAGAAGAGGTATACCGTTGACAGAGCTTTGAGTGGGAGCTGCAATTGTTGTGCCATTTTCTTTAATGGGAGCAAGTTTTTTTGGAAAATTGAATTCAAATGGTCTTGGAACAAATGGTTCTTCATTTCTAGACTTTCTTTCTTTATTTGCTTTCTGAGAAGGTGGAATGGCAATTCATGGTGGAGTTTATACAGGTACACTAATCGGTATAATTATGTTTTATTTTATTGGTAAAAGAACAAAAGTATCATTATGAATATATGCAGATTGTATAGTTCCAAATGTTCTTGTTGGACAAGGAATTGGTAGATGAGGAAATTTCTTTAATCATGAAATCTTTGGAAAACCTATTGCTGTTTGAAATAATGGTAATACATCAGCACTAAACTGACTTCCAAATTTTATAAGAACAAATATGGTGTGAAAATATCAAGGAAATGGTGAAACACTTAATGGGCTGGAATTAATAGATAATACAGAGTACATTATGAATCCAATATTTCTTTATGAATCTATTTCTTTAATTACAGCATGAGTTATTATTACTTTTGTTATTCCAAATATCGGTAAATGAATTGGTAAAAAACCTTGAAAATTGCATCCAAATACTTTTACAATTGAAACACCAAAATACAAAATCTGAAGATCAGAATTATATGCAAATCATGATAAAAAAGACATTGAATTATACAAAAAAGAAATTTTAAATATTAACGATAAAAATTATATTAAAAGAAAATGAAAACAAGGCAAACTTTTAGATGAATGTAATAACCCAGAAAAATACACTATTATTAGAACGGGGGTGCAAGCTGGATTATATTTCTTTATATGAAACTTAGTTAGATTTATTTTAGAATTAGGCAGACCAGATGATCATTTATTTTTAATGTATCAAAGAACATTATCATTGACAATAATTGGATTATCAATGTTTATAGGATTGAGTATTTCTTTATTAGCTCAATTCGTTGTTCCATATTTATTCAGACAGCCTGGATGAATTTATGAACAAGAATATTTCTATTTAGAAGAAAAAATTAATTTCAGTAATTCTGAGCAAAATATTCAAGTAAACAATCTAAAAGAAGAAAATAAAGAAATCAAATTACAAAAAAAAGTAGAAAAAAATAGACTAAAAGAAGAAAAAATTAAAGCAAGTTTAAAAAAGAAACTTGAAATTAGAAAAGACAAAGATAAATAAAAAAGAATAGGTAAGAAAATAAGGTGATAGTATGTCATTTGCAATGGAAGTGAAAGAAGAAATTTTAAATCATACATTTACACATGAGCAAAAGATAATGCTTTTATCTGGTTTTATAAAATATAATGGTGAACTAATATATACAAATAATAGAGCTGCATTAAAATTGACAAATACAAGCAATCAAGTTATAAGGAATATATTTACCATATTAAAAACTATATATGACGGAAACGTTGAAATATCAATTATTCAAATTCAAAAACTTAGAAAAAATAAAATTTATCAATTATTATTAACTGATAGAGTTTTAGAGTTTCTAAGTGAAAATGATATTTTTCATCCCGGTTTAAATAACAAAGTTATTGAAATGAACTTAGAAAAATATGAAAAAAAAATATGAGAAGAATTAACAAGAGCATATATTTCAGGAATTTTTATAGCCGTAGGAAGTGTTAATTCACCTGAAACTACAAATTATCATTTAGAGTTTCAATTTAAAGAGGAGGAGTCTTCTATCTATATAGTTAAGACTCTTAAAAAATACAGATTTAATTTTAAAGTAACAAATAAAAAAAATAAATTTGTTTGCTATGCTAAAAAATCAATTGTTGTTTCTGACTTTCTAAAATTTATGGATGCTTCAATTTCTGTAATGAAATTTGAGAATACAAGAATAAATAGAGATGTGAGTAACAACATAAATAGAATGATTAATATTGATATTTATAATCAACAAAAATCCTCTTTAACAGGATCAAAACAAATAGAAGAAATTAAATTAATACAAAGAAATAATCTCATGTTAGAGCTTTCACCAAAAGCACAGTTACTTTCTGAAATAAGATTAGAAAATCCGGATGCTTCCTTTTCGGAATTAGAGTACCTGATGAATGAAAAAAAAGTATTAATTACAAAATCAGGAATAAGCAACTTATTTAAAATAATAAGTAAGTTGGCAAATACAATTGGAGAATAAAAATGGAAAAAGACATAATTAAAACATTTAGTAAAAATATGAAAAAAATAAGGGTAGATGCACAATTAACTCAAGAGGAATTAAGTTTTAGTTCTGAGTTACATAGAAATTACATTTCTGATGCAGAGAGAGGTAAAAGAAATATCTCACTAAAATCAGTCGAAAAGATTGCAAAAGCACTAAATGTACAGCCAATTGAATTTTTTAGGGAAATTAAAGAATAATTAAAAGTAAAAGCAGAACTTAGGTTCTGCTTTTACTTTTAAAATATTATAACTTTTGTCAAATTATCAAATTCAGGGTTATTTCTTATTTTTTTATAACCATTATATAATACAAATGCCCTAAAGCCTTTTGATCTTAAACTTTTGTAAATTGATAAGTGACTTCTTGAATCCTCATCTATTATAAGTATTTTTGATTTTTTATCTAAAACTTTAAAATATTTAAAATTAAATGTAGTTATAGGAATATTTATTGTTCCCTCAAGATGATTTTCTTTATAAGAGAGTGAGTTTCTTATATCAATAACTTGTCAATTTTTGTTTTTTAGGATATTACTTAGTTTTTTGCTACTCTTTGTCTTATATTTCTTTTTAAATGAATTTGTTTTAAATATTTTTTCCAAAAATTTAAATACATAATCTAATCATTGCATCTTTAATCACCAATAATATTATATATTTATTTGTTTCTTTAAACTATAAGTTGTAAAATATATTATATAAGAGGAAAGAAAAAATGAGAATAACACCAGAACAAGAGTTTAACAATATAAACAATAGAGCTAATCAAAAACCAAAAAGAAACCCTTTAGGAGTTTTATTTTGGTATCTTAGTTTTTTATTAATAATTCCAGCATTGATACATCTTGGAAATATAAATAAATTAAAAAAATTAAATATAAAAGTTTCAGAAGCAGAGTCTGGAATTGATGTACAACTTAAAAATAGAAGAGATACTTTAATAAAATTGATTGAAGCAGTTCAAGGATCTATGAAATTTGAAAAAGAGCTTTTATCAAATTTAACTTCAATGAGAACGGGAGTTAGTGTAGAGAGCATGGGAAAAAATGCAGCAATGTTAGATAGAGTTTCAAAACAAGTAACAATGCAACTTGAAAACTATCCAGATATCAAATCTGCACAATTAGTGAAGGAACTTATGTCTTCAACAAAAGATATTGAAGATAATATTGCAGCGGCAAGAAGAATTTATAATTCAAATGTAAGTGTATTTAACCAAACAATAGATGTTTTTCCATCAAATTCAGCAGCAGCACAATTAGGATATTCATTTAAATCTTTATTTGAAATTACTGATTTTGAAAGACAAGACATTAAAATTGAATTTTAAAAGTAGGATATTAGGGTATGAAAATTAATCAAAATTTACAGAATGATGTAGAGAAAGTTTTTTGGGAAAATACAGAATTAAATATTATATTGAAAAAAATTTTATTTAATAAGGTTTTACTTATATTTTGAAATATATTGTTAGTTGTAATATTTTTAGGTTCTCTAGGAGTATTAATTTTTAATTTAATTTCAAGTAATCAAAATGGTCAATTAAATATAATAGCTATATCAACATTATTTTTTGGAACTTTATTGAGTTTAATTATTATTGTATTTACAATAAGAAAATCAAAAAAATTAAGCCTTCTTTTAAATGAAAAGATTTTTAGTGGAAAAAAACTTGATTTAGTTTATAAAAACTATTTTGAATTTAATTTCAAAGCACATGGCTTAAGCGAAATAGAACTTAATTTAGTTAATCCTGAATTTAAAATTGAAAAAATTTGAAACAGTTATAAAACTTATCTAAATACTAAGGATGCACCTTTTAAAACTCAATCAATTAATTCAATCAATTTCACTTTTAATAATCAAAGAGGAAGTTTTGTAATTAATAATCCTATTCGTTTTATAGAGAGAAAGAGAACATATAATAACTCAAAAAATGGATCAAAATACAAAACAGTTACTACAAAATTCTCAAGTAGTAATTTATTCTTAGAATCAAATAAATATTCAGAAAATTTTAGAGGTATTAAAGTTAAAAAAAGTGGAAAATTAAAGGGAGATTATAAATCAGAGTCTGTTCTATTTAATGACAAATACTCAACAAATTTTTCATCAACAGATCTAAAAGCAACTCAGTTTCTAACACCTATCGCATTAGATAAACTTTCGAATTTAGAATTAAATGGTTTTAATGCTTTAGGAATTAATAATGAAGTTTATGTAGAAAAGTATAAAGTTGGAAAAGATATATTTCCAATTGGAATCTTTGATTTTACAAAGTTATTTACAAAAAGCAATTTAATTCAACTTGTTTCAAAAAAAATTATTTTAGAATTTGAAATGCTTTTGGATTCTCTTGAATATATTTCATATATGAAATAGTTTCTGAATTGAAAGGTAACAATTATGAGTAATTTAAAATTACAAGAAAATATAAAAAATATTTTCGAAATGGATATTAATTTAAAAAATATTATAAAGACGATAGTAAATTTAAAAAAGAAAGTACTTTTATTTTCAGTACTTTTATTTTTATCTATTTTTATAATTACTGGTTTATTTATTATATGCTTTATTCTATTTGATAATATTTGAATATCATCAATAATATTCACAGTAGTATCTATTATTACCATGATTACTTTAATTATAGTAATTTTTAAATTTTTAAAAAAAATTAAATTTAGTACTGAAATTTTAAATAAAAATCTTTATGAAAATAATAATATTCAGAAGCTATATGAAGATTATTTCAATGCAAATATATCTACTAATGAATTAGAAAGTTTTAAATTTATATATCTAAATTCAAAAATTACTATAAATGAAATAGAGCAGGATTATCATTATTTTTTAAAGAATAAGGATGAACCAATTCTAAGTAATAAAATTAATTATTTTGAATTTTTTTATAGAGGAATCAAAGGTTTCTTTCAAATTAATGAACCTATTCATTTTATTCATTATGAAACAACAACAGACTCTTCTGGAAAAACTATTACAGAGAAAAAGATAACTAAATTTTCAAGTGATCAATTGTTTTATAATAATGAAAAATATATTACAAACTATAATGGTTTTAAAATACAATCAAAAATCAAATTAAAAGGGGATTATAAAACGGAGTCTGTTATTTTCAACAAAAAATATACAACAAATCTTAATTCTTCTGATATAAAGTCAACTAAGTTTCTAACACCTTATGCTATAGATTTACTTTCAAATATTGAAGATAAGGACTTTTATAAATTAGGTATTGAAAAGCAGCTTTATGTTGAAAAGTATAAAATTGGAAAAGATATTTTACCAATAGGTATTTTGGATCTAACTATGTTATTTAATGAGAATAAATTAATGGCTTTAATTGAAAATAAAATAATTTCAGATTTTAATTTATTTACTAGATCAATTGCTTATATAAGTTTTCTTAAATAGATTTAAAAAGAGAATGATTAAAAGAAATCATTCTCTTTTTATTTCAAATGTAGTATTATATATTTAATGAATGGAGGCCTTGTATGAATTTACTTGCCGGAACAGCTTCACAACAAACGCTAGCAAATCAAATAATTTTGGGTTTTGAAATTCTAGGTTTAGTTATATCAGTATTAATGATAATTGTTGGTTTAGTACAGAACAAAAGTTCTCAAACTGGTTTAAGTGCTCTTAATGGGGGAAATGATGAATTATTTTCCAATTCTAAAGAGCGTGGAGTAGATAAAACAACATCTATTTGAATGTTCAGTTTAGGAATCACACTATTTATAATTACAATTGTAATAGGAATTATTTCAAACACTGTTCTGCGTTAATAGTGTTTTTTTTAATAGAAAGAAATGTTATGAAAAATATAATACTATCTCAAGGAGAAAAAAAAGAAAAAATACACTTAAATGATTTATTGAAAAAAATATCAGCAGATCATGAAAGTGTAACAACTGTATTAAAAGAACTTCAAGAAGAACATTTAATAGGTTGAACAAAAGAAAATGTAATATACTTTGTTGGTAAAACATATAAATTAGGTTCAATTAAAATAAATGATAAAGGTTTTGGTTTTGTAAAAGAATTCAATAGCGATGATGAAGATTTTTTTGTTCCACCAAATGCGCTTCATGGGGCAATAACTTCCGATGAAGTAATTTTTACAGTTCAAAAAGAAAATGATGATAGATTTAAAGCTACAATTGAAGATATTACTCTAAGATCTAAAACATCTCTTGTTGGAGAAATTGTAAAAAGTAAAGATGGAAGATTTTTAGATTTCATTCCAAATGAACCAGGATTTAAAAATTATAGAATTGTTATGGTTAATTTAAAAGATTACACATTAAAAGAAGACTTAATTTTAAAAGTGAAACTCCTAGATGTAAGAGACAGAAAATTATTTGTTAGAATTCAAAAAGTAATTGGTGATGCAAATAAAGCAATTGATAGAATTATTTCTATAGCATATGAATACGATATTAAGCCTGAATTTAATAAATTAACAATAGAAAATGCAAATGAAGTTGCAAAACCAATAGACTATAATGATTTCAAAATTAAAAGAAGACTTGCAAATTCATTAGTCGATAAGAATTTAGTTACTATTGATGGAGTGGACTCAAAAGATTTAGACGATGCCATATATGTTGAAAAAATACAAGGTGGGTATAAACTTATTGTTGCAATTGCTGATGTAAGTTATTATGTAACTCCATTTTCTCCTCTCGATAATACAGCATTATTTAGAGGTAATTCAGTCTATCTTGCAAATAAAGTTATCCCAATGCTTCCAGAAAAATTATCAAATGGAGTATGTAGTTTGAACCCTAATGAAGAAAAGCTTTGCATGGTTGCAGAAATTGATTTTGATTTAAATGGAAAAGTTATTTCAAAAAAAGTTTATGAATCAATAATGGTTTCAAAAGCAAGATTAACATATAAAGAAGTTAATGAACTTTATAAAAATAATCAATCCA
Source organism: Spiroplasma diminutum CUAS-1 (assembly GCF_000439455.1). Classification (GTDB taxonomy): domain Bacteria; phylum Bacillota_I; class Bacilli_A; order Mycoplasmatales; family Mycoplasmataceae; genus Spiroplasma_A; species Spiroplasma_A diminutum. Next base: position 81,356 of record NC_021833.1, read on the forward strand.
CTAGAAGTAAAGAAATAATTGAAATGTTGATGACTGCAAAAGAGTTGCATCAAATAATTGATAATGAAAGATCAAAAAGAGGAGCAATTGAATTTGAAATAGCAGAACCTAAAATAATATTGGATAAAGATTCAAATGTTATTGAAATTGCAAAACGTGATAGGGGTATTAGTGAAAAACTAATTGAAAATTTTATGGTTAGTGCAAATGAATGTGTTGCAAGTGTGATCTTTAATAAAGAACTTCCATTTTTATATAGAAACCATGATGTTCCAAAAGAAGAAAATTTAATTGAATGACATTCAATTTTAAGAGCTCTAGGAATCAATGTAAAATTAAGTGATCTAGATAAAATAAATCCTAAAACAATTAAAGATGCTCTTCAACAAATTGAAGAGCAAATTAAAGATTCAACAGAAAGAGATGTAATAAATGTTACATTACTTAAATTTATGGAAAAGGCAGCTTATGAATTAGAAAACATAGGGCACTTTGGTTTAGCAAGTAATTGTTATACACATTTTACAAGTCCTATTAGAAGATATAGTGATTTAATTGTTCATAGATATTTAAAACAATATCTTGTTGATAAAGACTTGAGAGATTTTAAATTAGAACAAAATGAAAAATTTGTTTTAAAAGCATGTTCTATAATAAATGATACAGAAAAAAAGGCAGTCTCTGCTGAAAGAGAAGTTAATAAAGTATGTATGGCAGAGTATATGCAATCAAAAATCGGACAAGAATTTGAAGGTATCATAGCTGCGGTTTTAAAATTTGGAATATTTGTACAATTAGATAATTGTGTTGAAGGATTAATACATATATCAGAATTACCTGAATTTACTTTTGATGATAAAACAAGCATTATGGTAAATAAGCAAAATAAAATATTTAGACTTGGTCAAAAAATTAAGATTAAAGTCAAAAATGCTGATGTTAAAAAAAGGATTATTGACTTTGTTCTTGCTTAATGGTGGTGAATAAAATGGGTGAACATATATTATTAAAAAATAAAAAGGCTTATTTTAATTATGAAATATTAGATACTTGAGAAGCTGGGATTGTTTTAACAGGACCGGAAATTAAATCAATAAGAAATAAGGATGTATCAATTGATGAATCATTTATTCTTATTAGAAAAGGACAAGTAGAAATATTAAACATGAATATAAAAAATTATGAATTTGCAAATTATGTCAAACAAGAAACAACAAGAACTAGACTTTTATTATTGCATAAAGAAGAAACTAAAAAAATATTAAAAAGAGTTCAATTAGAAAATTTAACAATAGTGCCTCTTAAATTATATTTAAAAGGCAATTATGCTAAATTAGAAATAGGTTTGGGAAAAGGTAAAAAACTTATTGATAAAAGAGAAACTATAAAACAAAGAGATATTGAAAGAAAATTAAATAAAATTAAGTAAAAGAATATATTTTCTTTTATTTTTTATTTCCTACTATAAGTTTATTTAAATTAATAATGTAAAATAAAATTAATGCAAAGAAAGGCAATATAAAATAATTAAGGGGGAAAAATATGTTAGATGAAATACTTTTAAATGAATTAAAGGTAATTTTTGGTGATGATAAAAATATAATAGGAAAAGCAGCAAAAAATGCTAGAAGTAGAAATTGAGCAAGAGTAATTTTTATTGTATTTATTTTAATAGCATTATTAGATCTTTGTGCAATTTTAATTTTAAAGAATAATAAAATTGCATTTACTATTATTATTCCAATAAGTTTATTCGGGATTCTTTTAGTTTTTTTAACAAGGCTTTTATTACCAAAAATAAGAATAAGATTATCAAAAAATTTGAATAGATATTTTGGAAGTGATGACAGATTAAAGAAAATATATGAAAAATATTTAACAAAGCAATTGGAGATTTATGGAATAAGGGATGTTAAATTTTATCAACTAAATTTTGATAGTTCATGTGTAAGAACTTCAAAATCTCGTAATAGTTATTTATCATCATTACCTGCTCCTAGTGTAAAAACAGATTTAAATTATATAAGTTTTATTTTTAATAATAAAGAGACCATATTTAGAATTGATAAACCAGTATTACATTCTCAAGCAGAATATGGTGAATCATTTTCTGAAAAAAGAAATAGAAGAACTTCATTAATTTCATCTATTGATAACATTTTTATTAAAAATGAAAAACTTCAACAAGAATGTTACGATTTGAAAATAAGAATAGCAGGAAGGTTTGCAGGAGAATATAAAACTGAATCAATTGAATTTAATAATAGATATTCAACTAATTTAACCTCTAATGATGCAGCAGGACCTAAATTTTTAACTCCAATAGTTTTAGATACATTATCAGGATTGGCAGATATAGATTTTTTTTCAATGGGTGTCAATGATAGAGTTTACATGCAAAAAGTAATTATATCTCAAGAAATATATCCAATTGGAATCTTTGATTTCACAAAACTTAGAAATAAGAAAGATGTTTTTGAATTAATAACAAAAAAAATGACTTTAGAATTAGATTTAATTAGAAGGTCATTATCTTATATATCAACTATAAGATAGAAAGTAATAAAAATGTATTCTTTAAAAAGAATACATTTTTATTACTGGGGTTTTATATTGGGATCTCTTAAATCCCTTTCGTCAGTTTTTTTATTTTCTTTATCTTTATCTTTTTCTGACATTATAATTATTCCACTTGCTAATGTTAATCCTCCACCAATTAGTCCAATAAAATTTGAAAAACCAACTAATATTTTTATTGAACCAATAATTATTTGAAATATTCCTAATAAATAAGGATTTTTTAGATTCTTTTTAAATAACATTATTAGAATAAATATATTTATAATAGTCGAAATACCAAAAATTATTGCAATTATAATTAGAAATACATTATAAAATGGACCGATTTCTTTAACTTCTTCTAATGCATATTTTTTTAATAAAGATATAACTAAAAATGTAATTAATAAAGCTAAGCTATCTATAATTAATGATGTTATAGCTCCAGCTACCCCTAATGTTTTTGCTCTTTTATCCATATATTACCTTTCTTAAACGTATAAGTTTATTTTAATATATAAATTAATAGATTTAGAAATATTTAAATATTGTTTTATAATATATTTATGGGGGTGTCCTGGTTTCGACAGGATACAGCTGACTCATAACTGCAGTGGTTTGGTAGACCTTAATACTTCTAGGTTTGATAAAATGCAAACGAAGAAAAAAATGAATTTGAAATGCCAGCATTTATGTTCAATAATGCAACAGCTGGAGTTGCTTTAGCAGCTTAATAAACTTTTAAAGTTTATAGCAGTTCAACGTTAAGAAATGTGTTTGTACTTCATTGATTAACGTATTACCTAGTACAATAGAATGAATGATTCTAATGATAAATTTGTTCGAAATACCATCATTAGCGCTATAAATTTAAATCTTGTTGCCTCTGTTGGTTTGTAGTGTAAGTTAGAGACAACTAAACTGTAGATGTTATGGGTTGGAGTATTTTGGACGCGGGTTCGATTCCCGCCATCTCCACCATTTTTTTATGTTTAATTGTTATATAAGAAAGGAATGTAAATTTATGAATATTATAACAATATTAATTACATGTCTTTCTTATACAACAATCATAGCTCTTTGTTACACAATATTTTGGGGCTTAACAAGACATCTGTTTGTTAAGTTAAAAATCTATTATGAAATATTATTAGGTTTTATATTAGGTTTTATTTCAACATTTTCAATTATTATAATGTCACTATTAGGAGCAAATGTTGATAATCTTGGTAGTCTTGGTTTAACAATCTTTTTACCAACTTTTTTATATTGAGTTTCAATATTTTTCATTTCACCATTTTCAAGTATAGGTATATTAATATGTAATATTTTAAATCTTTTAGTATTTTCTTCTTTATTTGGACAATATTTTGGTAAGCCAACAGATACTTGGACTATAATGGTACTAACTTTAGCTTATATAATTCCTTTTTTAACTTATTTATTAAATGTAACTTGAAAAAAATTATCTTATTGATCAAATTGATCAATTACAACTATAGTAATTCTTTTAACAGGACTTATTTGAAGTATAGCCACAATTAATACATCTGCTACACTTTTAAATTTAACAAATCTACTTTTTTGATTAGGAAGTGGTTATTTAACTTATGTATATATTGCAGTTATAAATCAAATATATTTGCATGCTTTAAAATTACAAAATATTGTTACTTATGACAATATTTATTATTTAAATTTTTCTTCAGCACATAATCAAATTTTAAATAAGATACAAGAAACAAAAACTAAATATGGTATATATCTAACGTATTTTATATCTAATTTTGAAAAATTTGAATCAAAAGTGAGTAGTGAAATTAGAGAAGAAGTTGTGCATTCAATTTCTGAACAAAGTTTCAATCTTATAAAAGATGAATTTAAAGATGTAGTTTTTTTTAAACCAAATTATAAAACTTTCGCTGTCTTTATTCCTTTTCAAATGTATGAAGATTTTCAAGAAACTAAAAATAAAGATTTGGAAAACATTAAAAAAGTTTTTTCTAAAATGACTACTAATTTTAAGATTGATAAATACAGAATATCTGTAAAATTAAAATCTGTTTGTTCTTATTATGGAATTCATTCAAATAATTTAGATACTTTATTAGAATATAACAAACATGTTGCCAATAACCTTTTATTGACATATCAAGAACAGAATGTAATTGTAAACCCAATGGAAATTCTTAAAGAAAAAAATCAAAGTAAAAAAATGCTTTCTTTAAACGAAGTTGTTAACTTAAATAAATTTGTTAATCTATTTGAGCCCATATTTTCTTCTGTAAAAAAAGATTTCCAGTCTTATTTTTTAAATGGAATGATTGAAGGATTAGAAATTAATTCAGACCTTTTTGAACAAAAAAATAAACTTATTTTTGATATGGGATTACAATCTTATTTTTTAAGATATATCTCATTGCAATCTTTTAAAAAACTCTCTAAACAAAATAATGAAGTAAGAGCTAAGGATTTTTTTATGGATTATGACAGTGATTATCTTTCAAGTGAGGAATTTGATTCAGAAGAATTTATTTTAAAACTAAAAAATCTTAAAATAAATTTAGAAAAGATTATTTTAAATTTTGATTTAAGTAAGGAAGTAGACAATAAAAGAAAACTTCAAAAAAATATTGAAATACTAAAACAAAAATCAATAAGAGTTTCTGTTTCAAATTTTGGTTCTTTAAAAACTGACTTTGCTTTATTAGACTCGTATAAACCTGAATTTATTTTCTTAGAAAATGAAATTTCAAGAAAAATAAATTATAATAAAGAAAATGAAAACATAGTAATCGAAAGTCTTAAAATTGCAAATAAATTAGAAGCAAAATTAATTGCAACTGGTGTAAATAGCTATATAATTTATAAACATTTAAAATCATTAGGTGTTGAATTATTCAGAGGAGAACTTATTGGAAGTTCTATTGAGCCAAAAGAGGTAATTTCTGATGAACTAAAATACTTATTAAATAAATAATTAGAAAGAGGATGAAGTAAATGTTAGAGAGAGAAGACAATGTAAAAGAATTAAGTAAGCAAATTGAAGCATTAATAATCTCAAATGATTTAAAAAAATTAAGAGATTTAGAAGAAAATAACTATCCACAAGATCTAGCAGAAGCTCTTGAAAAATTAGATGAGAAAATAATTGTTATAGCATTAAGACTTTTTACAACAGATACAAGTAGTGAAATTTTTCCACATTTAGATGCTGATATACAAGAAGAAGTAATTAGCACAATGTCTTCAAAACAAGTTAATGAACTTTTTACAGAATTATATGCAGATGATATCGTAGATATTCTTGAAGAAATGCCTTCAAATATTGTTAAGAAAATTTTAAGATCAGCCACACCAGAAGCTAGGGCGCAGATTAATAGTATATTAAAATATAATGATGATACAGCTGGAAGTATAATGAGTGTTGATTATACAAGATTTAAAGTAAATTGAACTGTAAATGAAGCAATAGATAAAATAAGAGAAAGAGATAATGAGTCAGAAGATCATAATACTTTTTATGTTGTTGATGACTTAAATAATTTAAAAGGAACTATTGAATTAAAAGATTTAGTTTTTTCAAAAGCTGAAACATTAATATCTGAAATAATGGATGAAAGAGTTTTATTTGCTTATACGAAAGATGATCAAGAGACTGTAGCAGATATGTTTAAAAAGTATGATATTACAACTTTGCCAGTTATTAATGTTCAACAAAAATTAGTTGGTATTATTACAGTAGACGATGTATTAGATGTGATTGAAGAAGAAGTTACAGAAGATATTCATAAAATGGCAGGTATTAATCCAACAGATGATGAATATTTCAAAACTAGTGTTTGAAAAATGGTTAGATCAAGAAGTGTATGATTAATATTTTTAATGATAACAGCTACTTTATCTCAAATTGTTTTTTCTATTTTTATGCATATTTATTATGTAAAGGATACAAATAATATCAATAATATAGTAATGTTCTTATTAACTCCGTTATTAACAGTTATTTCTGGAACTACTGGAAATGCTGGAACTCAATCTTCAACAATGGTTGTAAGAGCCTTGTCACTTAGAGAAGTTGAAACAAAAGACTTTACTAGAGTAATGTGAAAGGAATTTAGAGTTGCATTAGTAACTGGTTTAATACTTGTTAGTGTTAATTTTATTAGAATGATAGTTATATACTCAATAGAATTCAAAGGTGATCTAAGTGAACCAGTTCTATGATACACAATTGCAACATTTTCTATTTCAATGTATGTTGCATTAATAATGGCTAAATTAATTGGAGGAACACTACCAATTATTGCAAAGAAATTAAAAATTGATCCAGCTATAATGGCCTCACCATTATTAACAACAATTGTTGATGCTTTATCAACTGCATTATTCTTTGCAATTGGTTTAATTTTCTTTGTAAGTTATATTAATTAGGAGAATTAAAATGAGATTAAGAAATAAAAATTGAACAAAAAACTATATTGAAGAAAATTTAAATAAGATGATAACTCTAAATGGGAAAGTAAATCCAACAAAAGTATTTGATAAAAACCAAGATACTTTTTTAGAAGTAGGTTGTGGTAAAGGTCAATTTATTATTGGACAAGCTAATAAAAATAAAGATAAAAATTACATAGCTATGGAAAAAGAAACTACAGTGATAGGAGTAGCTTTAAAAAAAGCAATGACAACAGAAAGTTTTGATTCATCAAATTTAATATTTTTAAATAGATACGCAGAAAACTTATTGGATATTTTCGAACCTAATTCTTTAAAAGGGATATTTCTTAATTTTTCTGATCCATGACCAAAGGCAAAACATTATAAAAAAAGACTAACATATATAAAATTTTTGGAAATATATTGGGAGTTATTACAAGATAATGGAATAATTGAAATAAAAACTGATAATGATAAATTATATGATTTTAGTTTAGAAGAAATTGAAAAATCAAAGTTTAAAATAGTTTACAATACAAATGATTTATATTCTAATGATGAACTATTAAAAGATAATATTGCAACTGAGTATGAGCAAAAATTTTGCTCATTGGGAAAAAATATTAATAAAATAGTAATAAAAAAAGAGGTTTAATCCTTCAGAGGAACCTCTTTTTTTGGTGGATTATTTAAAAAATTTAAATATGATTTTTTAAATTCTAAATTTTCTGAAATTAAATATCTTGTAGTTTCAAAAAATAAGTATAAATAAATATAATTTATAAAAAATAATATAAAAAATATTCATCAAACTTCTTTTGCATTTTCAGATCAACTAACTTTATTTATCATAGACCCACTTGTCAATTCAATAAAGAATGCTCCAACTGTAAAAATACTAATAAATATTATTATAAATCTATTTTTTATTACATTTAATTCTTGCTCTTTTGATTCTAAATTTGTAGTAATCTCCATATTATAGAATAACGAAATTGAAGATTTACTTAGATTAGTTAAAGTAGATATTAAGTAAACTAATATAAAATTAAGATTTATTTGACAAAATAACGATATTTTGTTTTTTGTAGATAAAGGAAGACTTAAAAGTATTATTGAAAATATTACAATAAGTGATAGAGTAATTGAACCAAATCAAAGTATTGGTTTTCTTAAGTCCTTTTTAATTATTTTGAAATCCATTTTTTTCACCTTTTTTAATTATATAAAAGATATCGCACTGTTTTGCAAAAAGATTTTAATAAATTTACAAAAAGTATTACTTTTTTTCAAATAAAGTCATATAATAGATTTGTAAATAAAGTAAAATGCTTTTATAAGTCAGCATATTGGGCTGATGTTTCTACAATGTACCTATACATTTCTAAAAGTATACATAGAAAGGAGTAAACTTTTTCAGCAGTGATATTAGAAAGTTTACTCTTTTTTTACAAATATAATAGCAAGAGCTTATTTACGCCAAAACTTAATAAAAATAAAACACTATTAAAATATTTAGGGAAATTTATAATAGAAGATTTATTATAAATTATGAAAGGTAAATAATACAATGAAAAAATTAATATCAGGATTAATGGCAGTAGCAGTTGTTGGTTCAAGTGCTTCAACTGTTGTTGCGTGTGTTAAAAAATATAAACCATACAATGAAATATATCTTGTAACAGATGCAGGAAAAATTAATGATAAATCATTTAACCAATCAGGATATGATGGTGGAAATGAAATAATGAATTTACTAGGAGTTAATGAAGATAAACAATACGATGGAATTGGGTATTTCCAACCAGCAACTTTAAGTGAATTGAAAGATGGATACAGAAATGCAGCAGATTCTGGTGCAAAAACTCTTATCTTACCTGGATTTAAACATAATGAAGATAATTTAAAAACAGCATCAGAACTTATTGGAAAAAACAATGGAAATACAATCTTATTAGATGGTACTGCAACAGATGCAAGTGGAAAAGCAATTGAAAACTCTGTTGGGTTCTTATTTAGAGCTGATATATCTGCATTCTATTCAGGAATGGCTTCAATTATATGATCATTAGCAAATGGAAATTATAATACAGCTAATGATGGTGAATTGAAATTAGCAACATTTGGTGGAATTCCTAATGGAAAAGCTGTTGATAACTTTATGCATGGTTATCTAGCATCAATTGACGCTTATAATACGTTAAAAGCTGAAGAAAAAGGAAAGGAAGCAATTAAAACTTTACTTACATCAGCAGGAGCAGAGGAAAATTCACTTGATAAACTTTTAAATGTAAATGTTTCAAGAATTAGTTCGCAAGACGGAAGTAAAGACCTAGAAAATATTAATTTCTTTACTAATAGTTTTGATGCAGGAAAAGGTACTGAAATTTCAAAAAAAATGATTGGACAAGGTGCTAACGTTGTAATGGCAGTTGCCGGTCCACAAACTGGAGACTTACTACAACAAATAAGAGAAGCAAATTCAAAAACATTAGTTGTTGGAGTTGATACTAATCAAGTTGATTCTTATCAAACATATTCAGATAAATTTATTACATCTGCTGAAAAGGATTTAGTATCAGCTACAGTAGCTGGTGCAGCAATGACAACTTATTCAAATAATGAAGCATTTAAAACTGCTGCAGATGAACACATCAAAAAAGCTGTTTTAACAGAAGATCAAGAATCAAAAACTGATTGAAAAGGTGAAACAATTTATATGGGTGGAAAATTCTCTCAAGGTGGAAATAATAAAGTAGATAAAAATTTACATGACGCTATTTCTTTATTATTTAAAGAAGAATATATAATTGCATCTTCAGAATATTATTTTGAAAATGTTAAAGACGCTTGAAATGAGAACTTAGCAACTGATTTTATAACAGCTTATGCAAAAACTATTACAGATAAATTATTAGCTGCTACAGGACCAGAATCAGGAGCAGAATAATAATAACTAATAAATTTCAGATTAAATAACCGGTTTTTATCGGTTATTTATTTGTAAGGAGGAAATATGAACCAATACGCAGTTGAAATGGAAAATATATCTATGATTTTTAACAAAACAATTGTTGCAAATAAAGATATAAACTTTAAAGTTAAAAAAAATGAAATACATGCTTTAGTTGGAGAAAATGGTGCGGGTAAATCTACTTTAATGTCTATATTATTTGGTATTTATGAACCAACAACAGGGTCTATAAAGATAAATGGGAAAGTAGAATCAATTTCTAATCCTATTAAAGCTTCAAAGTTAGGCATTGGTATGGTACATCAACATTTTAAATTGGTTGATATATTCCCGCTTTGAAAAAATATAGCTCTTGGTGCAGAAGATGTTTTTGCAAAGACTATTGTTAATTCAAAAAAAATAAAAAGGGATATTAAGGTAATTATAGATAAATATAAGTTCGATGTTAATTTAGATCAAGTTGCAGGTTCTGCAACAGTTGGAGCCCAGCAAAGAACAGAAATATTAAAAATTTTATATAGAGATGCAGATATATTAGTATTTGATGAACCCACAGCTGTTTTAACACCACAAGAAATTGATGGATTATTAGAAGTTATGAAAGAGCTTCAAGCAGCAGGTAAAACAATAATATTTATAACTCATAAAATGGCAGAAATATGAAAAGTTGCAAATTCAGCAACAGTTATTAGAAAAGGTAAAGTTATTGATACATTTGATATATCAAAAACTACACCAGAACAATTAGCTGAAGCAATGGTTGGCAGAAAATTAGTTGAAATAAAAAACAATTATAAAAATTCCAAAAATGAAATTGTTTTAAAAATGGACAATGTTACTGTAAAAAAAGAACATAATCATAAAATATTAGGTCTTAAAAATTTTAATTTAGAAATTAAAGCAGGAGAGATAGTTGCCATTGCAGGAGTTGAAGGAAATGGTCAACAAGAAATAGTTAATTCAATTACTGGTCTGTCAAAAATTGAATCAGGGGAAATTTTTATAGATGATATGAAGATTTCAAAAGAATCAATTTTAAATAGATATAAGAAGTATAAGATAAGACATATACCAGAAGATAGACATAAGCATGGTTTAGTATTAGACCTAAATTTGCTTGAGAATAGTGTACTTCAAGATATATCAGATAGCAAATTTAGTAAATTTGGAATAATAAATTTTGCTGCAATTCAAACATATGCACAAAAAATATTATTAAAATATGATGTTAGAAATGCTCAATCAGGTTTTGCAATAGCAAGACAACTATCAGGGGGTAACCAACAAAAAGTTATTGTTGGAAGAGAAATGTCTGCAGAAAGTAAATTAATAGTTATTTTTCAACCAACAAGAGGACTTGATGTTGGTTCAATTGAATTTATACATGAACAAATTTTAAAAGCAAAAGATGAAGGAAAAGCTATTTTACTTGTATCTTATGAATTAACAGAAGTAATGGCTTTGGCAGATAGAATACTTGTAATTAATTCAGGAGAATTAGTTGGAGAATTTTCAGGTAAGGGTGTTAAAAAAGAAGATATTGGAAGAATGATGTTAGGAAAGGGTCACTAGTATGGATTTTAAATTAAATAGATGATTAAGAAATCAAAAATTAAAGAACAACATAATTAGCGAAAGAACTGTTTCTAAATTAAATTATTTTAAAGCATCTTCTATAGCAATAATTCTTGGTCTTTTAGCTGGCTCAATAATAGTATTTAGTCAAGGATATAATGGGTTTGCATTTATTTTTGAATCTTTTGGGTACTCAATGGATAATGCAACTATAAATAGAACTTTAAATTATTTTACAGTTTATATTTTTATGGGACTTGCTTTAGCATTAGGTTTTAAAGTTGGTATTTTTAATATGGGTGGATCAGGACAAGCAATAATTGGAATGGTTTTAGCTATAGCATTAATTGGTTCAAAAGCACAAGCTGATGGTGTTGCATTTAGTGAGGTTGATAAAAACTTCGTAATCGTAATTTTTATTTTATTTATACTTGGTGGAGCATTGATTTCAATGATTTCTGGGTTATTAAAGGTATTTTTTAATATTCATGAAGTTGTTACAACTGTGATGATGAACTGAATAGTTTGATATGGAGCTAGATGAATATTAATTGACACTAAATTTGGATGACAAAGTTCTTCACATCAAACTGGATATTTAACTCCAGAGTTAAATCCTGAATGATTATCTATTGGTGGAAATAATTGAATACTTGGTTTAACATTAGCATTGATTTCAGTGTTTTCAGTTTGACTTATATTATCATTTACTACATTTGGTTACAAATTTAAAGTTGTTGGTAAACAGCCACAAGCTGCTATGTATGCGGGTATTAAAAATAGACAATTTATAATACTTACAACAGCATTACAAGGGGTATTTATAGGAATGGGAGCTATTTTTTACTGATTTAATGTTAAAAAAAGTATGTTAATTGGTACTGAGGTATTACCTTCAATTGGATTTGATGCTATACCAATTGCTCTTGTGGCTTTTAATAATGTTATAGCAATAATACCTGTGGCTTTTATTTGAGCATCATTAAATGCAGGTGCGGAAAGAGCTAGAGGATTAAGTTTTCAAGGTCTTTCTACTGAAACAACAAGTTTATTTTTTGGATTAATAATATATTCTTCAGCAATCTATATATTATTTCTGAATTTTAAACCAATTGAAAAAATTAAAAAGTGATTATTTGAAATGAAATGTTATGTATATATTGATTTTAAAAATGATACAAAACAAGAAATAAAAAAATTAAAATATGAAAAAAAATTAATTCTTAAAAAAGAAGATATTTTAAAATTAAAATCAGAAATAGAAATTATTAAAAATAAAATTAAAAAACTAAAAAATGATACTAGATCTGTTGATGAAATTAAATCTGAAAAAATCGAATTGTTTAAATTAGAGCAGTTATTAAAATCAGAAATAGATAATTATTTATCAATTTATAATTCTCAAATTAAAATGAAAAAGCAAGAAATAAATCAATATTATGATGAGCAAAAGTTAATTTATTTAAATAATTCTTATAAAGGAATTAAAAGAAGGGTTAATAAAGATTTTGCAGAAAAATATTATGGAATTATGGATCAATTTGTGTCATTACAAATTGAGCAATCAGAATTAGTTGAGGGTATTAAAAAGAAAATTAAAAACGTAAATAAAAATGAAAATATTGTAAAAATATTAAATGAAATTAAGGAAAATAAAAATACTCTTAAAAAATTTAGTAAAAATGAAAGTGCAGAGACATCCTTAATTAAAGGAAAAATTATTGATTTAAAAAATAATTTTAAATCAATTAGAAATGCAGAAATAAAAGAATTAAAATTGAAAATTGAAAATATTAAAAATTCTTATAATCAAAATGCTAAAAAAGTTTTAGATGAATTTATTTTATATAAAGAAGAAAAGACAAAAAAAATGAATTCAGCTCAACAAGAAGCAAAAACTTATTTAGAACAAATTAATGAGAAATATAAAATTGAATTTATAAACTTAAAGGAAAATAATTCAAAACATGATTACAAAAATCAGAAACTTAAAATTAATATTAATAAATACAATGAGGAATTGGAGGTAATGAATAAATATGGTATCTAGTTTAATGGAATATTTATCAATTTATTTTGCTGTATTTTCTCTCGCTGCTTTAGCAGGACTTATTGCTGAAAGATCAGGTGTTGTAAACGTTGGGATAGAAGGTTATATGATAATTGGTGCATTAACTACTTCACTTTTTGGTCAATCTTTTTCTGAATCAATGGGTAATACAAGTCAAATCATTGCACTACTACTTGGTGCAATAGCTGGAGGAATAGTTTCATTTCTTCATTCATTTGCTGCAATTAAATTAAAAGCGGATCAAATTATAGCGGGAACTTCTATTAACCTTCTTGCACAAGGTTTTGGTTTATATCTAGCGACTTCTGGTGCAAAAACACAAATTGAATCAGGATATATTACAATTACATTTGATTCATATAAATTCTTGTCAATTTATTTAATAATAGCAATTTTAGTTACATTAATATCTGGACTTTACTTTTCTTTTACAAGAACAGGTATGAGACATATTTCAGCAGGGGAAAATCCAAATGCTTTGGAAGCAGCTGGAGTAAATGTTATAAGATATAGAGTTGTTGCAGTATTTATTTCAGGTGTTATAGCATCATTGGCTGGGGGAATATATCTTCTAACAGCTGGAAATGCTAATTTCTATGGAACTGCAAATGGTATGGGTTTCTTAGCCTTAGCAATTATGATTTTGGGACAATGAAGAGTTAAGTTTGTTCTTTTAGGAGCAGCAAGTTTTGCATTATTCTTCTCAATTTCAAAAGCTGTACCAATTAATTTAAGTGGTGGATGATTACAAAAGAATAGTAAATTGTTTCAAGTTTTACCTTTTGTAATATCTCTGATTACAATGGTTGTACTTTCTAAGTGATCAAAACCTCCAGCTGCTTTAGGTATACCTTATGATAAAGCTAAACGCTAATATAATGGTTTAAAAAGTTTCTATGGAAACTTTTTTTATATATAATATACATAGAGGAGAATGATTTATGTCAAAAACACCGACACCACATATTAATGCTAAAAAAGAAGATATAGCAAAAATAGTTTTAATGCCAGGAGATCCACTTAGAGCTAAAAAAATTGCTGAAGTTTACTTGGAAAATGTAAAACTTGTAAATGAAGTTAGAAATATGTTTATATACACAGGAACATATAAGGGAATAGAAGTAACTATTGCAGGAAGTGGAATGGGGTGTCCAAGTATTGGTATCTATTCATATGAACTTTTTAAATTTTATGATGTTGACTATATTATAAGAGTTGGTAGTGGAGGAAGTTATAATGAAAATATAAATGTTTATGATATTTATAATGTAAAAGAAGCTTTTGGAGAAAGTAACTACGCAAAAATAGCTGCAAATATTGATTCAAATATTATTGAATCAGGACAGGACTTATTTAATAAAATTGAAATGGTTGCTGCAAATAAAGGTATTAAAACACATAAAGGACGTTGTCATTCATCTGATGTTTTTTATAGATATGATGATTCAATGAATTTTGCAAAACAAAATAAACTTGATGTAGTTGAAATGGAATCTTATGCATTATTTGCAAATGCAATTGTTACAAACAAGCAAGCTGCTTGTCTATTAACAATATCAGATAGTTTTATAACAAATGAGGCAACAACAGCTGAAGAAAGACAAAATAATTTTATGCAAATGATTGAATTAGCATTAGATACAGCTTTAGAATTAAAATAATACCAATTGTGGTATTTTTTTTCATTTGGAAAAAAATTCTATTAAGGGATGTACTAAGTTTAAAAATAATGTAAAATCAAAAGGACTTATATTATTGGAGGGTATGAATGAATATTTTAGCTATCGAATCAAGTTGTGACGAATTTAGTATTTCTATAATGAGCGATAGCAAAATTCTATCAAATATCATATCGAGTCAAATTAAAGATCACTCTAAATATGGTGGAGTAGTTCCAGAGTTAGCTTCAAGACTTCATGTTGAAAATTTTCACTGAGTTTTAATTGAAGCAATTGAAAAAAGTGAAATTCAATTAGAAGATATAGATTATATTTCTTATACTTCAAATCCTGGATTAATAGGAAGTTTAATTATTGGAAAACTTGTTGCTCAAACTCTTGCGATGTATTTAGGAAAACCATTAAAAGAAATGAATCACATTGAAGGTCATATATATGGAGCCAATATTGAAGAAAAATTTATTTATCCAGTATTAGCACTTGTTGTGAGTGGTGGTCATACACAAATTCAACTTCTTGAAAAACCATTGGATTTTAAAATAATAGGTACAACCCAAGATGATGCTGTTGGAGAATGTTATGATAAAGTAGCAAGAGTTTTAGGATTGGAATATCCAGGTGGTCCTAAAATTGATATTTTAGCAAGAGAAGGAAATAAAAATAGATACGTATTACCAATCAGTAAAAATGATGGTACATATGATTTCTCATTTTCTGGTTTAAAAACAGCGAGTTTAAATTTGATAAATAAGTTAAATCAAAATAAAGAAGAAATTAACATTCAAGATTTTTGTGCAAGTTTTCAAAATACAGCTATTGAAACTTTAATGATAAAATTTCGAAGAGCTGTAAAGGAATTAAAACCAAAAACTATTACAGTGGTTGGTGGAGTTAGTGCTAATTCAAGCATAAGAAATAAATTTTATGATATAGCAAGAGAGTATAATATTGAGAAAGTAATAGTTCCAAATATGGAATATTGTACAGATAATGCTGCAATGATTGCAGAATTAACAAAAGAATATATAAGAACAGAAAGTAAAATGGAGGACTAAATATGCGCTCATTTTTAAGCAAATTAACTACTATTGATGATAAAGATTTAACTATTAAAGAAAAGAAAATTGTTGAATATATTAAAGGACATCTAAAAGAGATAGTAGATACAAATATGAAAATTGAAAGAATGGCACAAGAAGCTGGAACTGGTTACAGTGCGATCTATGGATTATTAAAAAAATTAAATATTAAAGGATTTAGAGATTTTGCAATTTCACTTGCAAATGATGCTGAAAATCAAGAAATCAACATAGCTAAAAATGATGAAAATGTTGTTTCAGGTTATATAAACATAATCAAGCAAAATTATGCATTAATTGAAAAGAAATCGATTTTTGAAACTCTTAATATTATTAAATCTTCAAGAAGAATTTTCTTTTGCTATTGAGAAAATTTACTATCAGGACCAGCACATGAACTTTCGAATTTCTTCTATAATAGTGGATATAATGTTTATTTATTGGATAGTGACCAAGATACAATTAAAGATAGAATAAGCACATCGAATAGTGAAGATGTTTTTGTATTCTTTACAAGATATGGTAATTCTTCAAGACTTGATAATGTAATTAATGAACTTGGTGAAATGAATAGAAAAATTATTTATATATCAGGTAAAGTTGCATCAAGTGATGTTACAAAGTATTTAAATTCAATACATACTTTGATTGTTGATAATCCAGATACAAGTATTTATAAGGGTCACATTTCAAATTCTGTACCATTTAATTACTTTAATGATTTACTTATTTATCATTTCCTAAATTCAGATAAATAGATAGAGTGAATAAAAAATGAATAAAACTAAAAAAATAAGAAAAAAAACTTTAGTTAATAGTATAAAAAGGGGTTTTAGGATTTTTTATAATAGTTTAGAAACTCCATTTTTCGAATCTTCAATTAGAGTTTCAAAAAAAATTAAGAAATTTAATAAAACAAAAGAAGATAAAAAATGAATGAAAGAACTTTTAACTACTAATAAAGTGATTAAAAGATTTTATAAAAGACCAGAATTACAGGTACTGGATATTGATAATATCCAATCAATTTATTTCAAATCAAGAGATCAAATTAATTTAGCAGGTTTGGTCTACGAACCAAATAAAAATTCAAACAAATGAGTCATTGCTTGTCACTGATTTGCAGGTCATAAATCTTTGGCACTTCATCATGCTATGATTTTTGCAAAAATGGGTTATAACATCATGGTTTTTGATTTTAGAGGACATGGACAATCTCAAGATGATTCAACAACTATGGGAGCAAAAGAAAAGCATGATCTTATGGGAGCAGTTGATTGATTAAAAGAAAATAGAAAAATCGACCAATTAGCTCTTATGGGGACTAGTATGGGTGGTTTTGTAGTTAATTATTGTTCATTCTTCTATAAAGATGAATTTAAAGAACTAAATCTTAAATTTGTTGTTTCTGATGTTGCTTATGGTAGTGTATTTAGTCTATTTTTACATATTAGAAATATATATTTGTTCTTTTTGCCAAAAAAAAGAACAAAAAAAGTTATTGAAAGATTGATTTTAAAACAAAGTAAACAAGAAAATAATTTAAACTTTCACGAAGTAAGTATATTTCATTTATTAAGAGAATATGGAAATAAGGAATTATTCCCTACATTATTTCTACATTCCTCAGATGATAAAGTAACAAGTTCAGCAGATACATATGAATTACTTATAAAAAGATCGTTTAAAGAAGATGATTATTTGGTGTTTAACTTTTCAATGCACACACAAGGAATAAGATTTCATTTTAAATCATTTAATTATAAAATTGCAGAATTCATAAATAGGTTTGAAGAAGATGATACTAAATTTAAGAATATAGTTGATCAGTGAAAACTTTTAAAATTTGACAAAAAGGATCAATTATCATTGTTGTTAAATTAGTAAATTAAAAAGAGAGTTTAACTCTCTTTTTTTGTATAATAATATTGCAAAAAGGAAGTAATAAAATGATAGACATTAGAGAATTATATTTAAAATATAAAGACATTAAAGAAGTAAAATTAATAGCTAGAGTTAGAAATAATAGACAAGGTAAAGTTGTAAGTTTTTTAATTTTAAACGATGGTACTACATTGAATGATGTTCAAGTTGTATATAAAACTGATACAAAAGGATATCAAGAAGCAATTCAGGCAAGGGTCAGTTCTATTGTAGAAATTAAGGGAAATATAATATTAACTCCAGGTAAACAACAAGAGTTTGAAATTCAAGCTGAAGAAATAGTTTTATTGGATCAAGCAATTGAAGAATATCCTTTACAAAAAAAAGAACATTCTCCAGAATTTTTAAGAGAAATTTCACATTTAAGAGCAAGAACAAAAACTTTTCAAGCGATATTTAGAATTAGATCTATTGCAGCATTTGCAATTCACAAATTTTTTCAAGAGCAAAACTATGTTTATGTTAATACTCCTATAATAACTGGAAATGATGCTGAAGGAGCAGGAGAATCATTTATTGTTAGTACAAGAGATGATGCAAATTATGAAGAAGATTTTTTTGCAAAAAAAGCAAGTTTAACTGTATCAGGTCAATTGCATGGTGAAGCATATGCTCAGGCTTTTAAAAATATATATACTTTTGGACCAACTTTTAGAGCAGAAAATTCAAATACTTCAAAACACGCAGCAGAATTTTGAATGATAGAACCAGAAATGGCATTTTGTGATTTAAATGAAAATTTAAAAATAATTGAAGATTTAGTTAGATATACTATTAATTATATTTTTGAAAATGCAAAAGAAGAACTAGATTTCTGTAATTCCAATTTAGAAGAAGGTTTAATAGAAAAATTAAACACTGTAAGAAATTCTAAATTTGCTATAAACACATATGAAGAAGTAATAGAAATATTAAAAGATGCTGTAAAAAATGGTCATTCTTTTGAAGAATCAAATATTGAATTTGGTTTAGATTTAGGAACAGAACATGAGAGATTTATATGTGAAGTTGTTAATAAATGTCCAACATTTGTAACAAATTACCCTAAAGAAATTAAAGCTTTTTATATGAAACAAAATTCAGACAACAAAACTGTTGCAGCAGCAGATTTACTTGTTCCTGGAATTGGTGAATTAGTAGGGGGAAGTCAACGTGAAGATGACTTTGAAAAAATCATTCAGAGATGTAAAGAAATGGGCATTGAACCAGAAGACTTAGATTGATACAATGAATTAAGAAATTATGGATATTACAAATCTGCTGGATTTGGATTAGGGTTTGAAAGACTTATTATGTATGTAACTGGTGCTTCAAATATAAGAGATGTAATTTCTTTCCCAAGAACACCAAGGAATCTGATTTTTTAAAGGTATGTTTATACCTTTTTTTAAATGATTTTGTTAAAAATTTTTTTAGTGCTTATAAATTAGTGTAAAATTAATATGATAAATAAGGGGGACGTCCTATGCTAGTTTCATTTGTTATTACATGACAAGAAATAGAAGAAAAAATTGATACAACTTTAAAAAGTGTATTAGATCAAACTGATAATGATTATGAAATTATTTTAATCTCAGATAAAATGTTGGAAGATAATGAAGAATTTATAGTTCTAAGAAAGTATTTTTGAGATATCAATAGAATTAAAACAGTAGTAAACAGTTCAATTCAAGGTGCATCTGTTTGTTGAAATACAGCAATTGATTTAGCTGAGGGTCAATATATTAAATTTATCACTCAAGGTGATACTATAAATCCAAATTTTGTAAAAACTTTAAAAGAAGAATTACAAAAGTATGATGATGAGGAACTAGATATAATAGAATATAATATTCAATTAAACGGACTTTCTGATAAAACAATTGATACATATTTACAAAAAGGAAAAGTTTATAATTTAAATAGAGATTATGAACCTTATGCACATATAAGCGCTACTCTATCAAATAAAATATTTAGAACAAACCTTCTTAAAGAATTTGGTTTTAAATTTAGAAGATTTGTAAGATTTGATATGTTATTTACATATAAAGTATTAGGACAAACTGATTCATATGTATTCTTGGATACAAAAGAACCTTTAGAATCAATGTATTTAGGAAAGGTTTCATATTCAGTATTTGATTTAGTAAATCAATGAACACACATTTTAAACTATTACAGAAGAATTGGTAAGTTTAAGGATCTAAAAGATTATTTAAATTATGCATATTATAAAACATTAATCCATATATGATTATGAAATATCAGAAAATATGATAATAAATTATTAATTAAGAAAGCTGCAACTTTTGCAAGTAGAAAATTCGAAGATAAAAGAGAAGACTTTATGAAAAATAATAAAGCATATTTAGAAACTAATGATGTTAGATTTAAAGAAATAGTTCAAGGTTTCTCTAGTTATATAAAAGAATTAATGAAGCTTGCAAGATAAGGAACTGGTTTTGTGATACATCAAACTGAACAAAACTATATAAAAAAATCTTCTCACAATTTGGTAAAACCTCATTTGGGAAGAATTTTTTTTGCTAGACTTTTTGATATTATTATTTGTTCTATACCAACAATAATTTTGATCTTTTTAAATCCAATAAAAAGTTGACAAACTTTACTTATAAATATTAGTATAAGTCAAATATTATTATTCTTTTATTTTGTATTATTACCATACTTTTCAAAAGGAAATACTTTTGGTAAATTTCTTTTTAAATTAAGATTAAAAAAAATAAAAGATAGCAAATTAAAACTAAGAGATATTTTTCTTAGAGAATTTTATTTTTTATATATTCCTTTGATATTTCAATTACTTTCACAAACTATCATGGGAATAATTCTTTTCACATCTCCCCATGACTCAGAAAATGGATTCTTATTAAAACTTATAAATAATATAAGCTATACTTTTTTAGCTATTTGATTTATTTATATACCTTTAACAATTTATTTACAAAAAGAAAACATTTCAGCAATTGATTTAAAATTGGGAACTAGAGTTTTCTTTTTAGAAAAAATTATAAAGAATGAAAAAAGGGAAAGCAAAAATACGCATGTTCATTTGCAAAATGATAAACCAGGAAAAATTGATATTAAAGAAATAGAAAAAATTATAGGTGAGGAAAATGAATAAATTTAAAAATGTTGAAAATAAAATTTTAGAAATTATTGAAAAGAATTTTTTTACGGGTGCTGTAATTCAAATTAATCAGAATAAGAAAACTATTTTTTCATATAGTTATGGAATTAATGATATTGATAAACAAACATTTATGAATGAAGATTTAATCTTTAGGGGGTATTCACTAACAAAAACTGTCACTGTGGCTTCATTTTTGACATTAATAGATAAGAAAATAATTTCTCTTGATGATAAGTTATCAAAATTTTTTCCTGAATTTACTGAAATGAAAGTTTTAAACAAAGAAGGTATGCAAGAAATTAATAAGAGTAACAATCCAATTTTAATAAAGCATTTATTAACTATGACATCAGGTTTTACGTATTTTGGTAATAAAAACATTACACAAAAGGAAACAACTAAATTACTTGCTAAATTTGTTGAAAAAGAAAATGATACTTATATTAATTATGAAACATTTATGAAAATGCTTTCAAATATTCCATTAGAATTTGAACCTGGGACTAATTGAAGATATGGAATATCTTTAGACGTATTGGCTGCAGTTATTGAAAAGGTAACTAAAAGAAAATTTAGTGATTTTGTTAAAGAAACTATTTTTGAACCATTGGAAATGAATGATAGCGATTTTTATTTAAAAGATAAAAATAGGGAAGCTAAAGTATATAGTTGAAATTTAATAGAAGATAAACCAACTTTAACAAAAGTTGAAAATTTCAATTTCTTATTTCAAGAAATTGATAAAATTCCTCAAATGCCTATGGGTGGTGCAGGAATTTTTACAACCGTAAAAGATTATTCCAAATTTTTGGATTTCCTTTTAGATGGAAAAGACTCAAAAGGAAATCAAATTTTAAGTTCTCATATTTTAAATGAAATGAAAAGTGATCAGTTAAAAGAAATAAGAAAATATTTTAAGTGAACATTAAATGATGAGTATAGTTATGGCTATGGTGTAAGAGTAAGAATGGAAAATACAAATTATCCTTTAACAGAAATTGGTGAGTTTGGATGAGATGGGCTTTTAGGTTCAACTGGACTTGCTGATCCTAAAAATAAATTTACAGTTTGTTTAATGTTAAGTTCAAAACCCGGACATAATAAATTAATTGAATCAGAATTTTTTGATTCTCTTTATAAAGATTTAGCAAATTATAAATATTAATTTTTATATTTATAAAACTATTTAAAATTGATATTATAGATAAGTTAAAGGAGTTATTTTATATGTTAGAAGAATTATTAAAACAGTTAAATGATGAACAATTAGAATCTGTTATTACAACAGATGTTCCATTAAGAATTATTGCAGGAGCGGGAAGTGGTAAAACTAGAGTTATTACAACTAAAGTTGCTTATTTAATTGAAAAAGAAAAAATTGTACCTTCTAAAATTTTAGCAGTGACTTTTACAAACAAAGCTGCTCAAGAAATGAAAAATAGAGTAAAAAAAATAATTCCTAATTTAGATAGAAATCCTTTAATTACAACATTTCACTCCTTTTGTGTAAGAGTTTTGAGAGAAGATTGTGAATATATAGGAATTTCTAAGGACTTTACAATCATTGATGCATCAGATCAAGGAAAAATTATAAGAGATATAATTAAAAGACTTGATATTGGAAATGATAAAAATAAACCTGAGAAAAAAATACTTTCAAAAATTAGTAATTGAAAATCAAAACAACTTTCATGAGAAGAAGCATATGAAGAAACTTTCAATATAGCTGAAAAGAAATGAGCAAAAGCATTTAGAGATTATGAACAATATCTAAATGAAAAAAATTATTTAGATTTTGATGATTTAATTTTAAAAGTTCACAAATTATTTAATGATAATCTTGACGTTAGAGAAAAATGAAAAAAGAGATTTGATTATATAATGGTTGATGAATTTCAAGATACAAACTATACACAATTTGATTTAATTAAATGATTAACCGGGTCAAGAAATAATTTAACGGTTGTTGGAGATCCTGACCAAACAATTTATTCTTGAAGAGGAGCAAAAGTTAGTATAATTCTTAATTTTAAAGAACAATTTAAAAACTCAAGAACTGTAATGTTAACAGAAAATTATAGATCAACTAAACCAATTTTAGATATAGCAAATGAATTTATTGATAATAATAAAAATAGAGAAAAAAAAGATATTTTTACACAAAAAAAAGACGGAGAGATTGTTCATGTAAAAGAAGTTGCTTCAAGAAATTTTGAAGCAAAATTTGTTTCTAAAAAAATTAAAGAATTGATTGAAAAAGGAGAATATAAATATTCAGATATTTATATTCTGTATAGAACAAATGCATGATCTCAAGAATTTGAAAAAGAATTTCAAAATCAAAAAATTCCATTTCAATTAATTGGTGGATTTAAATTTAGAGATAGAAAAGTTATTAAAGATGTAACTGCACTTTTAAGAGCGGTTGTATTTAAAGATGATTTATCAATGGAAAGAGTTTTTGGTTTTACTCCAAAGGTTGGTGCAGTTACATCTTCAAGAATTAAACAAGCAGCTGAAGAATTTGATTTAAATCTTTTTGACTTTTTAACCTCACAACATACAGAAGTAAATGCAATATCAAAAAATTTAAATTATTTAATTAAATGCTTAACAAAAAGTAGATTACTCTTTGAAGAAAATAAGAGTTTATTGGAATTAACCGAATTTTTAGTAAAAGAATCAGGTTATAAAGATAGATTAGATTTAAAAGATAAAGAAGATATTGAATCACTTCAAAATCTAGAAGCATATTATGATCAAATGGAGAAATATGATACTTATTATAATGAAACTGAAAATGAATTAAATAGAGCAGTTACTTTTTTACAAGAAGAAGCACTCTCAAGTGATGAAGAGAGCAATGAAGAAATAAATAAAGTCACATTGTTAACAATTCATTCTGCAAAAGGATTAGAAAATAAAGTAGTCTTTATTGTAGGTTTAAATAAAGATATATTCCCTTCAAAAATGAGCTTTTATTCAATGGAAAGTTTAGAAGAAGAAAGAAGAGCATTTTATGTAGCTATAACTAGAGCACAAGAACTTTTATATATAAGTTATGTTTCTGGTGAATATTCATATATATCAAGTGGTGAATTGGGAGCATCTAGATTTATACAAGAATTAAATCCTGAACTCTATGATATTGAAAAAAACATATACTTTCACTCAAATAATGAAACATCAAGCGGATATAAAGGTAAACCCAATTTAGAGCTAAAACCTCAAAAATTAGAGGCTGGTGTAGTTAAGGGAAATGATATAAAGCATATAATATTTGGTAAAGGTAAGGTTGTTAGAGTAATTGATAAATACATATCAGTGGCTTTTGTAGACCCAAAACAGGGTGTTAAAATGATTCCTATAAATTCTAATACTTGAGAAAAAGTGGAATAAATTTTCAAATAAATCAATAAAAAATAGCAATATTTCCTTGTATATAAAACATTTTTCTATAAAATAATATTGTTAAGGAGGATAATATATGACTTCATTCACAGCTACAGTAATTGATCCAGTTGGTTTACATGCAAGACCTGCATCAGTTTTAACTAAAGAAGCTTCAAAGTTTGCATCTGAAATTAAAATCA
This sequence comes from Spiroplasma diminutum CUAS-1, assembly GCF_000439455.1. Taxonomy (GTDB): domain Bacteria; phylum Bacillota_I; class Bacilli_A; order Mycoplasmatales; family Mycoplasmataceae; genus Spiroplasma_A; species Spiroplasma_A diminutum. The sequence goes on from NC_021833.1 coordinate 106,406, forward strand.
AATGCGGAGATAAAGAAGGAAACTTAAAATCAATTATGAACGTTATGGCACTTGCTGTTAAAACAGGTGCTGAAATTACAATTGAAGCAAATGGCGAAGACGAAAACGAAGCTATTGAGGCAATTGAAAAAGCAATGAAAGATAACTCAATTATCTAATATTAATGAAGCCCTAAAATAGGGTTTTTTTTATTAAAATATTATGCCTTTATAATGTTTTAATAAAAATTTATATGACAATTTCAAGGAAATTAAATTTTATTAAAAAAAAATTAAAAAAAGGTTTCTTTTTACTTTTTTTTAGTTATAACATTATAGAAATGAAAAACACAATTTCGCAAAAAAAGATGTCAGGTAATTTGGTGAAATTCCAAAACTGTACCAGCACCTGTAATAAGTAAATAAATTTAAAAAATTAGTTTATAAAATCAAAGTCAGAAACCTGGTCTTTTTATAACAAATCTTTTACTGGCTATAAAAGAGAATATTTATTAGATAATATTTTAGCCACGATACAAACATCGTGTTTTTGTTTCACTAAATAAGCAATATGTTTTGTGAAATGATCTATTTTATATAGTTATCATTTTTAATAACCCAAAATTAAGGTTTTTAAACATAATTGAAGGCGTAAATGCCAAAAATTCTATTAAAATATAGAATTGCAACATGAAAGGCAGAAAACCATGGCAAAGAAAAAAAATCAATATTATTATGATTCACTTTCACCAATTGAATTTGCAATGAATAAATTCAATGGAAGAATGAGATCAGTAAACTGAAACGTTATGAACGATGATAAAGACTTAGAAGTATGAAATAGAGCAACTCAAAATTTTTGATTACCTGAGAAAGTTCCAGTTTCAAATGACTTAGTTTCATGAAAGACATTAACTCCTGAATGACAAGAATTAATTACTAGAACTTTTACTGGACTAACATTATTAGATACTATTCAAGCAACAGTAGGGGACGTTGCTCAAGTTCCAAATTCATTAACAGACCACGAGCAAGTTATATATACAAACTTTGCATTTATGGTAGCTGTACATGCAAGATCATATGGAACAATTTTCTCAACATTATGTTCAAGTGAACAAATTGAAGAGGCACATGAATGAGTAATTAATTGTGATAGTTTACAAGAGAGAGCAAAAGCTCTAATTCCTTATTACACAGGAAATGATCCTTTAAAATCAAAAGTTGCAGCAGCACTTATGCCAGGATTCTTATTATATGGGGGATTCTACTTACCATTCTATTTATCAGCAAGAGGTAAATTACCAAATACTTCTGATATTATTAGATTAATTTTAAGAGATAAGGTTATCCATAATTATTACAGTGGATACAAGTATCAAAGAAAAGTTGAAAAACTTTCTCCTGAAAAACAAGCAGAAATGAAAAAATTTGTTTTTGATTTATTATATGAATTAATAGATCTTGAAAATAAATTTTTATATGAATTATATGATGGATTTGGAATTGCAGAAGATGCAGTAAGATTCAGTTTATATAATGCAGGTAAATTTTTACAAAACTTAGGGTATGAATCTCCATTTACAGAAGAAGAAACAAGAATCGAACCTGAGATATTTACTCAGTTATCAGCTAGAGCAGATGAAAATCATGACTTTTTCTCAGGAAACGGTTCATCATATGTTATGGGTGTTACTGAAGAAACTTCTGACGAGGACTGAGAATTCTAAAAAAATATGCACAGCGATGTGATAAAAATATCTGATAAAGATATTAAAAAACCAAAAGGAAAAGTGTTTGTTGTATACTTTTCATCAATTTCTAACAATACCCATAGATTTATGGACAAACTAGATGTTAGTGATGCAAGAATTCCTTATGAATTAAATCAAGAATTAATTGTTGATAAGGAATACGTTTTAATAACTCCAACTTATGCTGGAGGCGGCGGAGATACAAAAGGAGCAGTACCAGCTCAAGTAATAAAATTTTTAAACAACGAAAACAATAGGCACTTATGTAGGGGAGTTATTGCATCTGGAAATACAAATTTCGGAGATACATTTGCAATTGCAGGACCCATTATTTCGAAAAAACTTAATGTTCCATTATTGTATCAATTTGAACTTTTAGGAACACAAAATGATGTAGAATCTATTAGAAAAATCTTAGAAGATTTTTGAGGGGAAAAATAAATTATGAATACAGATAATATAAAAAGTCTTTCTGGAACAAATGAATCTGATGAATATATCAAATTAAATGCAAGAGCAAAATTGTTCGTTCCTGGACAAGATAACTTTAAATTAGATATAGAAGCAGCAGAACTTTATATGAAAGAACATATTGAACCAAATATGATGAAATTTAGTTCTACTAAAGAAAGAATTGAATATTTAGTAAATAATCAATACTATGATGAAGAAGTTATTTCAAAATACACAATGGATCAATTAGATGAATTAACAAAATATGCTTATTCATTTGAATTCAAATTTCCAAGTTTTATGGGAGCATTAAAATTCTTTAATGCTTATGGATTAAAAACTTTTGATGGAAAACAATATTTAGAAAATTATGAAGATAGAGTTGTTTCAAATGCTTTATTTTTAGCTGGTGGAAACTTTGAAAAGGCTAAAAATATTCTTAGACAAATCATTTTAGGAAGATTCCAACCAGCAACTCCAACTTTCTTAAATGCTGGAAAAAAACAAAGAGGAGAATATGTTTCTTGTTACTTATTAAGAGTAGAAGATAATATGGAATCGATAGCAAGAGCTGTAACAACATCATTACAATTATCAAAACGTGGTGGTGGGGTTGCTCTATGTTTAACAAACCTAAGAGAATTTGGCGCACCAATTAAAAATATTGAGAACCAAGCAACTGGTGTAATTCCAGTTATGAAAATTCTTGAAGATTCATTTTCATATGCAAATCAATTAGGACAAAGACAAGGTGCAGGAGCAGTTTACTTAAACGTTCACCATCCTGATATTATGTCATTCTTAGATACAAAACGTGAAAATGCTGATGAAAAAATAAGAATTAAATCATTATCATTAGGAGTTGTTGTTCCTGATATTACTTTTGAATTAGCAAAAGAAAATAAAGAAATGGCATTATTTAGTCCATATGATGTAGAAAAAGTTTATAATAAAGCATTTTCAGATATTTCTGTAACTGAAGAATATGAAAATATGTTAAATAATCCAAAAATCAAAAAAACTTTCATTAATGCAAGAAAATTATTTCAAGCAATTGCAGAATTACATTTTGAAAGTGGATATCCATATTTACTATTCGATGATACTGTAAATAATAGTAATGCTCATCCAGTTGCTGGAAGAATTGTTATGAGTAACTTATGTAGTGAAATTGTTCAAGTTTCAACTCCAAGTGAATTTAATACTGATTTATCATTTAGTAAAACTGGAGAAGATATCTGTTGTAATTTAGGAAGTATGAATATTGCCAAAACAATGGAATCAGGAGATGAATTCTCAGAAGTAATTTATAACTCAATTCTTGCTTTAGATCATGTCTCAAGAAATAGTGATTTATCAAGTGCTCCATCAATTGAAAATGGAAATCAAAATAATCATGCTGTTGGATTAGGAGCTATGAACTTACATGGTTTCTTAGCAACAAATCATATTTATTACAATGCACCAGAAGCAGTGGATTTTACAAATATGTTCTTCTATACAATGGCTTATCATGCATTTAAAGCATCAAATAAATTAGCAAAAGAATTTGGTTCATTTGCAGGATTTAAAATTTCAAAATTTGCTGATGGTTCATATTTTGATAAATATACAAAATGTGAAGAAAGCAAATGAACTCCTGAATCAGATACTGTAAAAGGATTATTTGAAAAATATGGAGTTTCAATTCCAACTCAAAAAGACTGAATAGAACTTTCAGAAGAAATTAAAAATACAGGATTGGCGAACTCACACTTGATGGCAGTTGCTCCAACAGGATCAATTAGTTATTTATCATCATGTACACCAAGCTTACAACCAGTAGTTGCTCCAGTTGAGGTTAGAAAAGAAGGAAAACTTGGAAGAGTTTATGTTCCTGCTTATAAAATTGACTTTGACAATATGGGATATTATTCATTAGGAGCTTATGAAGTAGGACCAGACCCAATTATTGATATTGTAGCTGCAGCTCAACAACATGTTGATCAAGCTATATCACTTACATTATTTATGACAGACCAAGCAACAACAAGAGACTTAAACAAAGCATATATTAGAGCATATACAAAAGGATGTGCATCAATTTATTATGTTAGAGTACGTCAAGAAGTTCTTGAAGATAGTGAAAACTATGAATGTGATGCTTGTGTAATTTAAATTTTAAAAATAAAAAAATCTTCTTTTAAAGAAGATTTTTTTATTTAATATAAAATACCAATTCGAGTAAAGTATGCATTAACATTATTATGTCAATAAAGAAATATCCTAACTAAAATAAATAAAATTATAAATTTTAAAAAATTTAATTGTGAATCTATATATTCTTAACAATGACTTCTAAATTAAAAATGTTTTACTTTTTTATAGATATATAATTTTTATAATTATTAATAAAATATTTTAATAAAAATATAAACAGTTTTTTTTTTTTTTTTTTAAAACAAGAGCTAATGAATTTATAATTAATATAAGGAGATAAATGAAATGATTGAGATTAAAAATATATCCAGAAAAATGGGGAATTTTGGATTAGATAATGTTAGTTTTAAAATTAAAAATGGTTCTGTTGTTGCTTTCGTTGGGGATAATGGAGCAGGTAAAACCACAACAATTAAAGCAATTTTTGGAGAACTTAAACTTGATAGTGGAGAAATATTAATAGATGGAGAAAATTTATTTAAAAATAATAATTTATCAAAAGTCGCTTTTTTTCCAGATTCAAATAATGTTCCATTAGATATTAAAGTACATGAATATTTACATTATATTTGTGCGGCAAATAATATGAATAAAGAGAGAACTGATTTAAGTATTGATAATGTTTATAGATTATTGGAACTTAGACCGTACAAAGATAAAAAAATTAAGGAATTATCTTCTGGATGAAAGAAAAAAGCTATAATGGCAAGCGTTTTGGTTAGATCACCTGAATATATTATTTTTGATGAACCAACTGCAAACGTTGATGTTGAATCAAAAATGTACTTTATGGATATTTTTAAATTACTTTCAAAAGTAGGAATTACAATATTAATTACAAGTCATATAATTGAAGAGTTACAAGAATTAGCAAATTATTTAGTTTTAATTAAAAAGGGGCAAATTGTTTATTCAAATGATTTTGATAAAACTAAAGAACATATTATGGATGTTTATAAAAAACATATGAATGAGCCAATTAAAGATTTACACATTTTAAGTGATTTATATAATAAAAAGGATAAAAAATAATGAAAGATACAAATAAAGTAATGCTAAAGAAAGATAAACAAACAAATTTTGTAAAAGAATATAAAAATTTTGCTCTTCTTTATAGAATAAATTTAAAATTAAGTTTAAAAAATGTTGGTTCAATTATATCTGGTATATTATTTGCATTTGTAACAATAATTTTATTTTTTGTTGAATTTACTGAAGTAATTAAAAGTGCATCATTAAATAATTATGCAACATATAAAATTCTAACTTACTCATTGAGTTCTTCATTATTAATTTTTCATATATTATTAAATTCACTATACTTATTTAAAAAGCAAGTATCTGATGGAATTTCTTCAATTGAACTTAGAGCTGGTTATAAAACTTGAAAATCGTATTTAATTAGAGTATTTATAATTTTTTCAACATCTTTAATTTATATATTAATAACTTTATTAAGTGTTATCATATTAAATTTAACAAGTATAAATGATACTGTAATGATTTTCAGTTTACATTATTCACAAGTCTTCTTCTTTGGATTCCTAGCATTTTTTTCTACATTGGTATTATCAACAATAATGATTATGTTTAAAACATCTTTGGCAACAATATTTGCAATGCTTTACATTTTGATGATTGCATTAGCTCCAATAACTGCATCAATAAAATTTATGATCATTAATAGTGAAAATTCAAATTATAAAACTAACATAAAAATGATTGCAGGAGAATCTTTTTATCAAGCAAATAGTAAAAATGAGAATTTATTTAATGATGATAATGGAAGTGGTGAATCAAAAACAATAACTTCTATTGATAACTACATTCAAGAGGTACTAAAACCTTTAGAAGGAAAAACAGATGGAGGAAAAGTAATACTACCTGCTGAAAATTATTTTAATGGTTTTGATTTAAAAGGTGTTGTAAAAGAAAACGCATTGAATGATTCCTATTCATTTAATTATGCAAAAGCAAATCATATTTTGACAAAAAACTTAGGTTTAGGACAAGTTTATTATAAATATAATGTATTTAATCAAAATCAAGAGCTTGAACAAGAATTTCTTTTAGAAAAATCACCTGTTTGAAATATTTTAGAACCAATAAATAAAACAGTTTTGGAGAAAACTAATAGTTTCACAAAAAGCAATAGTGAAAAAATACCAACTTTGTTTGTAAAAACTAATAAGTATTATTCAAATAGATTTATAAATTCAAAAAACATAGATATAAATACTTTTATTGATGAATTAAAACAAGAATTACCGGAGTTATATTTATTTTTGAATTTTATTCAAAAATTTTATAATGAATATAAATCAATAATATTATCTTTAAATTTTGCTAATAATGGGTTTGCTATGTACAATGATATTTTAGATAATGCACTATTAAACAATAGTTCCTATATGCCTAGTAAAAGTTTAAACTATTATTCATGAAAAGAAACTTGAACTGAAGAAGAAGGACAATATAATAGGAATTTTTCAAGAAATTTCTGTGAAGTTGATAAATATAATAGTTTTGATAATAGTGAATGATATGTTTGTAAAGAAAATACTGATCTAATAAAACATAATAATGATATGGCAAAGGTCTATGCTGATATTCCAGAACTTACAATATTAAATCAACTTATTGTAAGTTTATGAAGAATGTCTATGGACTTTGACACATTCAGAGATAATAGAGAAAGTATTGATGATTCTCTTTATAACTACTTTAACATTACAGTTGCTTCAAATTCATTAAAAACTGATATTTTTAGACATTTTGCAGCAATATCAACTGGTCTATTTTCAAAGCCATTAACAAATGATTTATATAATGTGTCATCTTCAGGATTTTATCAAGGTCAATTTTATAATATTAAAAATATATTTGAATTTGAAAACTACAGCTATCAGAATAAAGATTTAAATGCTCCAATGGAACCTGTTTATAAAAACAAACAAATAAAAAATAGAGTAGTTTTCATAATTCCTTTAGCATATTTTGCATATATTGTTCTAATTTCTCCTTTAGGTTATGTTGGATACTTTATGTTTAATAGAAAGTCTAAATTATAGAGAGGAGTTTTAAAAAATGATCGAAATAAAAAATATTACAAGAGACTTAGGTGGTTTTGTTATGAACCAAGTAAGTTTTAAAATAAAAAAAGGGTCAGTTGTTGCTTTTGTTGGTGATAATGGTGCTGGAAAAACAACAACTATTAAAGCTCTTTTTGGAGAATTAAAATTAGAACATGGTGAAATATTAATGGATGGAAAAAATATATTTGAAGAAGAAAATCTTCAAAGAATAGCATTCTTTCCAGATTCAAATAGTGTTCCGTTAAATATGAAAGTAAAAGATTATGTTTCTTATGTTTGTGCTGTTAATGGTATGTCAAAAAGCGATTCAAAAGATGCAGCAGATAAAATATTTAAAATGTTATCTTTAGAACCGTACATCAATAAAAAAATTAAAAGCTTAAGTGCTGGATGAAAAAAAAGAGCTATAATGGCAAGCGTACTTGTTAGAACTCCAGATTATATTATTTTTGATGAACCAACTGCAAACGTTGACGTAGAGGCTAAATTATCATTTATGAATATTCTTCATGAACTTTCAAAAATTGGAGTTACTATTTTAATTACAAGTCATGTTCTTGAAGAACTACAAGAAGTTGCAAATTATGTGGTATTTATACGTGATGGAGAAATAATTTTAGAAAAGGATTTTAATAATCAAACAGAATCAATTGCAACCCTTTATAAACAAGTTATGGCTGAAAAGGATAATAAAGAAAAACTCTTAAAGGAAATTTATAATCCCAATGAAGGGAAGGTAATTTAATATGTCAGAAGTAAAGTTAAATTTAACCAAGATTAAAAACTCTAATGAGAAAAAAATCTTAAATAATTCAGAAAATAAATTTAATGGATTTAAAACATTATATTTAATTAATTTAAAAAGACTTATTAGAAATAAAGCTGTTATTACAATGACTATTATTTCATTAGTAGTTACTTTTATAATGTCTTCATTGGTTGCCTCATTCATGAAAGATCCAAGTAATGCGGAATCAATTGGTACAATAATGATCAGTATTACTTATATATGTGAAATATTTTTCTTTATTATATTTATGATTATTCTTTCAACGGAATTGATTAAAAAACAACTATTAGAAGGAATACAAAACATTGAAATAAGATCAGGAGTTAGTTTTAAAAAATCATTTTTACTTAGATGATATGTATTTATGACTTTTGTTTTTTCATTAGCTCTTTTAAATGCTATTTTAAAGATTTCATTAACATCAACAATAATATTTAAATTTGATTTAACATCATTTGCAATACTTAGTTCTTGTATATTCTTTTTCTTTATTGGATTTGTTTGAACTCCAGTAGTTTTTGCAATAACAATTTTGTGTTCTATGACTTGAAGTATAATGTTAAATGTATTTATTACCTTGATTTTGGTTTTTTCAGGAATGGCATCTTCAGTAGAAAAAAGTATAAATTATGATAATACAGCAAATAATGAAATGGTTATGAAAACAAATTTAAAAGCTGCTATTTCAAGTTCTTTTTATAAAAATATGAAAAATGATGTAAATGTAAATAAAATATTTAATGATAATGATGAAAGCGGGGAATCAAAATTAGGAAACCAATTACAAAAAAATGCTTCTGGAATTCCAATTATTGACGATAATGAAATCAAATCAACAAGTATATATTTTTATGAAAATCCAAATTTTGTGAATAATGATATAAAAATTATTTATCAAAATTCATTATATTCTGGACTATTTAATGTTAAATATGAATTGGATGAAAAAATTTATGCACCCTTAGAAAACACAGAAATTTTTAATTTATTGAATGAAATTTTTATGACGGTTAAAGATGGTATGGAATCAAATAATAATAAACCTCCACTTTCACTTCCAGGATACAATGGGGGATATATGGATAGATATGGCTATGACAGTAAATTTCATGATTTAGAGCCTTTAATAAAGTGATTATCTAAACAAGAAAAGACAAAACAATATAAAAATCTATTAAATTGAGTTAATAATTTATATTCAAAATATAAATTCGCTTTAATAAATAATAAATATTATAATTATTATGATTCAAATGGAAAAGATCAAACTTATCAACCATTATTGATAATTAGTGATTTTAATTTAAAAGGAAGTTCAGATTGAAATCCATTAGAAGACCCTATAAACAAAGAAATCAATAAGGTTTATAAAAGATATCCAGAATTGAGAATTATTAATAATTTAGTAACAGAAGCTTGAATCGGATCAATGGTTTGAAGAGCAGAATATAAATATTCTGATCGTTATAATCCTTCATCAAGTTATTCTTCCTTTAATAATCCACAAGAAACTTATGAAAATTATCAAAAATGAACAAATAAATCTATAATAGGAAATTCATTAAATATTTTTAATCATTTTTCAATAATTAATTCACAATTAATTGGAAATAACTTAAATAAAGATCTATTATTTAAACAATCTTTTCTAAGTTATACAGGTATTACAACAGGATATTCAAATCTTTCTGATTTAGCTAAAGTAGATAGTAGACTATTAGAAGGTAATCAAGAATTGAAACCAATTTTTGAAACTGTTAAATTAAAGAAAAAATCTGGATTTTTAGTTCCAGTAGCATTTTTAATGTATATTTTAATTTCAACTGGTTTTATGTATTTAATATTCTTATTGTGAGCTAAAAAAGCTAAAATTTAAAACGCTGTAAAGCGCTTTTTTATTTAATTGATTACTTCATTTAAAAGTGAAGTTAAATTAGATATAATATATATTAATGGGAGACAAACAAATGGAAAATACTTTTTTTGTCAGATATAAAGAAGATGAGAATTTAATTAATTTAACAGAGACGAAAAATTTTAAAAAAAGTAAAGGGTTTTTTGGGCTTTGATTTTTTTATTGAAAAAAATATAAATTTAAATCTTTGGCTGTAATATTTTTAATACTTTTAGTATCGGCTATATCTGTTTTTAATATTCTTATTGCAAGACAATTAACTGCTTTATTAGTTACTGAAACAATGATGAGTACTTTTAAAAATGCAGATATGATGGTAACTATTGTTAATGAATTACTAAATGAAGCAACAAATAAGCCTGGTGGAATTTTAACTCAAGAACAAATGGAGGAGTTAATAAAATGACTAGCAAATTCAGGTATGGGTATTTCAGATGATGTTATAAATATAGTCATTCATAAATATTATTTTGATTACATAACTGTAATTGATGGAATAGCAAGAGCCGATTTTTTATTCTTTCATATAGCAAAAATTGAGTGAGTGTGAATTCTTTTAGGTAGTATTTCTATAATTATTTTATTAATGTATAGTGCTTATTGTTTATGTGGAGAAATTAGTGAAGATGCAAATACTGATTTAAAAAATAAACTCGTAAAGTCATTATTAAATAAAAATATAGAATTTTACAATCAAAATTCTCAAGGAAAAATAACTGAAACTATTGTTAAGGATTCAAAAAATATAGCAAATCAACTTAAAGTAGCACCAATAATTATAATATTTATTATCTTTTCAACTTTTGGGTCAATTGGAATGTTAATTTATATAGATTTAATAATTTCATTATTAATGTTTGCTTTAATTTTATTTGTATTATTACTTGCATTAATTGTTGTTTTAGCTATTTCAAAACCTGTTAAAAATAGTATTGAAGAAAGATCAAAACATGACTCTGAAATAACAGAAAAAATTGCGGCAATAAGATTAATTAAATCAAGCGGAACATGAGTTAATGAAGAAATACAAAATAATATTGAAACTGAAAAAAACAATAGAAAAAACAAAAAACTAAATTTTGCAATATCAATAATTCCAGGAATTATTATAGGAGCAATGGGTTGTTTGACTTTATCTTCAATGATATTTGGTGTTTTCATTTATGGAGAAAATACTCAAAAATTAATTACAGTATTTTCTTCATTTACAGCAGGTATATTTGTAATGGTTACTCCAATATTTCAATTAAATACTATCTTGCAAAGTATTAATGAAACTAATAAATCATCACAAAACATTGGAGAAATAGTTACAGATGAAAATAATGTAATTGAAAAGAATTTAACTCAAATAGTTGAAAATAACAAAATAAATAAAATTGAATTTAAAAATGTAGAATTTGCTTATCCTTCTAATCCAAATGTTCCCGTAATAAGAGATCTAAATATTATTTTGGAACAAGGAAAATCTTATGCCTTTGTTGGTCCGTCAGGAAGTGGTAAATCAACAATTACAAGACTTATAATGAGATTCTATGAAGATTTTTCTGGTCAAATAAATATAAATGATAATTTAGAAATTAGAGATATATCTTTAAAAAATTGAATGGACAATATTGGCTATGTTGATCAAGAACCACAAATTTTATCAGCTACAGTTAGAGAAAACTTGAGATATATAAAAGAAAATGCAACAGATGAAGAAATTATTGAAGCATGTAAAAAGGCAAAAATTCATGATTTAATAATGAGTTTTTCAGAAGGATATGATACTTTCTTGCAGGAGAGAGGAAAACAATTAAGTGGTGGACAAAAGCAAAGACTTGTTATTGCTAGAATGTTTTTAAAAGATCCGAGTTTAATTATTCTTGATGAGGCAACAAGTGCATTAGATAACCTTGTTGAAAAAGAAATTTCTGCTGAACTAGAAAAATTAATTGTAGGAAAAACTACAATTGCAATTGCTCATAGGTTAAGTACTATCAAAAACTATGACAAAATATTTGTTTTAGATACAAATAAAAGAATAGTTCAAACTGGAACATTTATAGAATTAATAAAACAACCAGGTTTATTTAAAGAACTCTATGAAGTTGGTAAGGAGAATGAATAGTATGAAGAATTTTATTAAGATTTTTAATCCTTCAAATAATTGAAAAACAACTTTCATTTTGATTTTAATTTTAGCAATTTTAACATTCTTTTTAGCTCTTTTTATGGGTTATCAATTTACTGACGGAGATGGGAATGTTTATTCTTTTAAATTACTTTCAAAAAATTATGATAGATCATTAAAATATATATATGAAATATTTTCATTACCATCAAGTAATCAAACAGAATCAGGTATAGCAATAAAAAATTCATATGATGCTAGTAATGTTTATGCATTAATTTCCAATTATAATTTACTAGCATATATTCTTTGATTTATATTGCCAATAGGTTTTATATTAAATCAATTTAGATTAAGTCATTTAATAGGTAAAACAAGAAGAACTGTAAATGCAACTATTATTCTTATCACTTCAATAGTATTATTAATTTTAATTATTAACTATTGAATTGGATATTTTCAATGAATCAATTTATTAAATGATAGAAGATTTGAAGGAATAAATACATGAGGATATAATTGAAGAACTGTTGTTCAACAGTCTTTATTAATAATAGGAGTAGGGTTGTTTATTGCAATTTCATGCTACAACGTATTTGTTGAAAATAAAGTTAAATATTTATATATTTCAGAAAAACAAAAATAGCAATTTAATTGCTATTTTTTTATGTCTACTTTTAACTTTTAAAACCCAATATTGTGTATAATATAAATGTTTAATAGGAGGTTATTAATGTCTAACAAATTATCAGGAATTGGTGCAAGTAATGGTATATCTATTGCAAAAGTATATATACTTGACGAACAACCAATAGTTATTTCAGAAACAAAAACAACTGATGTTGAAAGTGAACTTTCAATTATAAGCTCATCAATTGAAAAGGCAAAAGCAGATTTACTTAGCTTGCAAGGAATTGCTAAAGAAAAATTAGGTGAAGAAAAGGCTGCAATCTTTGAAGCACATGCTTCAATTTTAGAAGATCCAGCTATGGCAGAAGAGTTTACATCATTGGTAAAAGAACAAAATTATAATGCTGCAAAAGCAATTAAAGAGGTTGCTGACAAATATATGGCAATGTTTGAAGCAATGGATGATGATTATTTTAAAGAAAGAGCTGCTGACATTAAAGACGTAACTGAAAGATTAATTAGATACGTATTAAATATGCCAGTTGCAGATTTGGCAACAATTAATGAAGAAGTTATTATTGTTGCAGAAGATTTAACACCTTCACAAACTGCTCAATTAAACCCAAAATTTGTTAAAGGGTTTGCATGTAATATTGGTGGAAGAACTAGTCATGCTGCTATAATGGCAAGAAGTTTAGAAATTCCTGCAGTTTTAGGGTTAAAAACTATTTTACATGATGTTAAAGAAGGAGATATTTTAGCTTTAAATGGTGAAACAGGTGATGTTGAAATTAATCCAACAGACAAGAATGAATGAGAAAAATTAGCAAATGAGTTTGCTAAGGAAAAAGATGAATTAAAAAAATTAAAAGATCAACCAACTTTAACTAAAGATGGATTTGATGGATTCGTTCTTGAGGGAAACATTGGTAGTCCAAAAGATGTTGAAGCTGTACTTGAAAATGGTGGAGAAGCTGTTGGTCTGTTTAGAAGTGAATTCTTATATATGGATAATGATCATTTCCCAACTGAAGAAGAACAATTCGTTTCATATAAAAAAGTTGTTGATGAAATGAATGGTAAATTAACAGTTATTAGAACTTTGGATATTGGTGGAGATAAAAAATTATCATATTTCTCATTTCCAGAAGAAATGAACCCATTTTTAGGATATCGTGCTATCAGATTTACACTGGATAGAAAAGATATTTTTAAAGATCAAATTAGAGCTTTATTAAGAGCTAGTGCATTTGGACCAGTTGGTATTATGTTCCCAATGATTGCTACAGTTGATGAATTCTTAGCTGCAAAACAATTTACACTAGATTGTAAAGCAGATTTAGAAAAAGAAGGTCATAAAATTGGAACTGACTTAGAAATTGGAATGATGGTAGAAATACCTGCAGCAGCAGTTAATGCAGAAAACTTTGCAAAACATGCAGACTTCTTCTCAGTTGGAACAAATGATTTAATTCAATATACAATGGCAGCAGATAGAATGAGTGAAAATGTAACTTACCTATATCAACCATATAATCCATCAATTTTAAAATTATTAAAAATGACAATAGATGGCGCACATAAACATGGTAAATGAGCTGGAATGTGTGGAGAAATGGCTGGAGAACCTGATGCTATTCCATTATTAATGGGATTAGGACTTGATGCGTACTCAATGTCAGCTACAAGTATTTTAAAAGCAAGAAGCATTATGTCAAAACTTACTTTAAAAGAAACACAAGAATTAGCTAATAAAGCATTAGAATGTGAAACATCTGATCAAGTTATTAAATTAGTTAAAGAATTAATGGAAAATAAATAATTTAAAAATCTATAAGAAAGCTTATAGATTTTTTTATGCATAATAGCAAATTTAACTAATTATAAAAATAGAAATAAATAAGTTCTTTTTATTGTAAAATAAGTTGGAGGAGAAGGTATTATTATGGGATTATTCACAAAAAATAAAAATTTAGATATTTTTGCACCAGTTGATGGTGAAATTATTGATCTTTCAAAAGTAGAAGACGAAGTGTTTTCAGAAAAAATGTTAGGTGATGGATTGGCAATTATTCCTGAAAATGGAGAATTTGTAGCACCAATTGATGGAAAATTAGTAACAGTTTTCCCAAGTGGTCATGCATATGGTATTGCTAACTCAAATGGAGTTGAAATTTTATTACATATAGGATTAGATACTGTATCACTAAACGGAGAAGGTTTTGATATAAATGTTAAACAAGGTCAAAACGTTAAAAAAGGTGACTTATTAGTTAATGTTGATATAGAATCAGTATCTAAAAAAGTTCCTTCAATGCAAACACCATTAATTTTTACAACAGATTCAATGAGTGGAAGAAGTTTTGAAATAGTAAAAACTGGAAAAGTTAAAAAAGGTGACTTGATTGCACAAGTAAAATAATAACTATTTTACTAAAAAACCTCTGTGTGAGGTTTTTTTCTTTTTAATAGATATTAGTAGTAAAATTAAATAAGGTGAAATTTATGAAAAATTATATAAAAAAATTAAGAGATAAACATTTTAATTTAAGTGAAGAATCTAAATTTAGATTTGATATATTAAATTATAAAACAGATGGAATGATATTTATTTCAAGTGTTTTATTAGTACCTTTATTTTTAGCATTATTTATATTTTTTATTAGTTTTAACGATAAAAATTCTTTAGATGGTTGACCAACTACTGTATTTTCAGTCTTTTATTTATTGTCAGTAGCAACAGGATTAATATTTCATATATTAAGAAATGGAAGGCAATCTTTTAAAACTGGATACCTTTGAATATATATGTTTATTCTTGGACCACAAGTTGTTGCATTACCTATTATTTTTATAATTCCTTTACTTGCAATATTTTCACAAGAACAAGGTATAGTAAATTGATATTCATCAATTTTAATTACTATTTTTACAGAATTAATAATATTAATATTAGCAGCGGTTTATAATAAAAAATTTTTTAAAAGATTAAAAGAAACATTTAAAACAAAATGAAAGGAATTAATAGTAGTTACTCTAATTGGAACAATTTTATTATTTTTAATTTCAACATTTTTATTTTCTAATTTAATTGAAACAAAATTATTTGGTTTACCTGAAAGTCAAAATGAAATTAATTTAAAAAAGATGTTAAATGGTGAAAATGGAAATGGAGTAAAAATATCTGCAATTATTTTACTTTTTATTTTAACAGTTGTACTAGCTCCTATATGTGAAGAATTATGTATGAGAGATAGCTTTAATCTAAATGCATCAAATAGATGATTAGGATTTGTAGGAAGTGCAATGTTTTTTGGATTTATTCACTATGGTCCATCTTTTGACTTTGAACATTTTTTAAGTTATACATCTGCTGGTTTTATACTATCGGGAATCTTCTTATTTACAAAAGGAAATGCAACTTACACATGAACATTACATTTAACAAATAATTTAATTGCATTTATTTTAGTATTATCAGTTTAAAAGTAGAAAGAGGTCTTTATGACACTTATTAAAGTAAATCAAAATGATGTAGATCAAACAATATTTAATTTTATAAAAAAGAATTATAAATCAACAAACTTATCAATAATATATAAATGATTTAGAAAAGGTAAAATTAAAATAAATGATATTAGAGTTAAAGATCTAAAAATAAAAATAAAATTAAATGATGAGGTTAAAGTTTTTGATAGTAGTCAAACTGAAAAAAGAGATCAATTTATAGAAGTTGATTTTTCAAATTTATCTATAATTTATGAAGATGAAAATATTTTGATAGTTGATAAAGAACCAAATCTAGAAGTTCATTCACCTGTAAATATTAATTTAGATCAAATAGTTAAAAGTTATTTAAAAAATAAAAAAGAATATAATCCAGAAGAAGAAAATAGTTTTGTAATAAGTCATGTTCATAGAATTGATAAACTTACAAAGGGATTGGTAATTTATGCAAAGAATAAAATAACTTTAGACATTTTATTAAAGGAATTAAATAATAAGAGCAAAATTACTAAACTTTATTTAGCAAAAACTGAGAATAGTAACTTACAAACGGGAAAAATATCTGGTTATATAAAATATGACAATGATAATCAAAAAGCTAAGTTTAGGGTTGAAAAATTTAACAATGCTAAAAAAGTAGAACAAATTAATAGACTAATTGATGAGACTAAAAATATTTATGAGATTCAAATAATAACAGGTAGAAAACATCAAATTAGAGCTGTATGTAATTTTTATAAAGCACCAATTTGTAAAGACTTTAGATATGGTGGAGAAAGAAGTAGTTTAAGAGAAATAGATTTAATTGCTTATAAGTTAATTTTTAATGATTTTGAAGGATACTTATCTTACTTAAATGGTAATGAATACAAATCAAATTATAATTTTTAATGTTAAAATTATATTAATGTGTCAGGAGGTTGAACAATGTTATCTACAAGACAAGGTATTTTCAGTGTAATTGTTGGTACAACAATCTCAACTTTTAATGCAATAATTCAATTTTTAACAATGTATTGAGTACTTGAAAAATTTGGAACAGAGTTTAACGGGTTTATACGTTTAGTAACATCTTTTTCAGCAATAATTGCAACAGCTGAAGGTGCGCTTGGTATAGCAGCTTCAATATTACTGGTAAAACCATTAGTTAATAATGATTGAATTAGTGCAAATGAAATATATTCAACAGCAAAAAAAAGTTTTAGAAGATCTGCAATAACAAGTTTAGCATTAGTTACACTAACTGCTATTTTTTATCCATTATATGCAGGGGTAAGTGCTAATGGTAATATATTTAATCCAAATAGTTGAAAAGGTATTGGTCTAATATTAACAGGAGCAGAAAAGGGTTTCGCTCCGTATTGAATGTTAATGTTTGTTGCTCTAATATTTGGGACTAAGAATTTTGTTTCTGCTTTTTGATTTAGTGTTTATGAAACAATAATAATAGCCGATAATAAAAATGTTATTAGAAGAATTACTATTTTGTTCTCAGATATTCTAGTAAGTGGTCTTACATTTTATTTACTTGCAACAGTTGAAAATCCAATATTACCTTTTATTCCAACATTACTTTACTCTCCAATAAAGGGTTTATTAATTTATATGTATGTTAAAAAGAAATATTTATGATTAAAATATTACAGAGATT
Source organism: Spiroplasma diminutum CUAS-1 (assembly GCF_000439455.1). Classification (GTDB taxonomy): domain Bacteria; phylum Bacillota_I; class Bacilli_A; order Mycoplasmatales; family Mycoplasmataceae; genus Spiroplasma_A; species Spiroplasma_A diminutum. Next base: position 124,494 of record NC_021833.1, read on the forward strand.
TTAATAGTTTTAAATTGAATACAACCACATCAAAAATAACATGATCTAATTTAGGTTCAACTTTATTATTGAATTCTGATATAGCTATTGCTTCAATTATATTAGGACTTAGTGTTTCTTCTACTCTATCACTTTATTTAGTTGTAGCACTAAATGTTAGATTGATTATGACAAACTTTGTTGTTTCTTTTAGAGAATTCTTTGTTACTTTAGTTGCTAAAAGAGGAAGAATTGGCTGAGAAAGTTATACAAAGTACGAGCTTTATACATATTTAATTGCTGCATTTACATTTATCAATATGTCAATTTTATCTCCATATTTTGTAAGCGCATTATATGCAAAAAATATTGTCATTGATTCAGCTGATGTTTGAAATAGAAACGCTTTTGAATTTATGTTTTATACACCAAACTTTTCAATACTTTATGGAGCAATTACTGCCTTTACAATACTTTGTGATGGTCAAATGACTCTTATTCAAGCAAAGGGAAGATATGGAGAGGTATCAAAATTTCAAAATATTATAGGAATTATTTATATAATTGGGGCAGTCTTAATAACTTTTATTTTGGTAACATCAAAAGTTGGTGGAGAGTATACATTAGTGGTTGGTATTATAAGTATGTACACTGTTAAATTAGTATCCTTAATAATTAGATATAGTTATTTATGAATCTATGTTTGAAAATATGTTACTTATAATTCAACTAAGAAAAATGTTTTAAATAACTTTTTAATTCTTATAATACCAATAATTTTGAGTGCAATATTAAATGTTTTATTTATTAGTAAAAAATTGAATATTGAAAAATCAACAGATCCTTCTGCGCATATTGCACCATTAATTGCTCTATTCTTTACAACAATTTTCGTTTCAATGACATTGTTAATATTATTTTCTTACATTTTAAATGCAAAAGCATTTAATGGTATTATAAGAAATCTACCAATAGTTCAAAAAATTGTAACAAATAGATCCTCAGAACAAAGAAAAAAAAGATTTGAAGAATATGGTATAGATGTAGATGGAATTGTTGATAAAGGAAATCAAATTTCACATGCTATGTATGGTATTGAAGATAGTTCATTAAATAGTGAAATTCTTAATGAATCAACAGAAATTAGCATAAATCCTAAAAGTGAAAATATTTTTGTTTTAAAAGGTAAGTAAAATCGATTTTATCGATTTTTTTTATTTAATTTTAAGGAATAGTTTAATACTTTCAAGGTGCTATAATTTAGAAAGGTGAAAATATGGTAAATACTTCAATTTTTATTGCTTTAGGAATAGCAATGTTATATCTGTTTATGTTTTATACATCAGGTTTAATAATTACTGAATTATTCAAATTTAGAATAAAAAATTATTTTGTAGCAATAGCTACAGGTTTTTTTAGTTATTTTACTTTTATTTCAGTTGCAACTTTCCCATTACAATTAATATCAGTTCTCCCATATGTTTTCTTTGTATATTATATTTTCGCAATATCAATTATTTATTTAATATTCTGTTTTACTTTTACTAGATTTTGATTAAATACAAATTTCTTCAAAATAGATTCTTTAATATTCATTATGGTTGTTGGTATTTTTGTTGTAATTGATTATGCTTCAATTGAATATATAACAAATGAGAATTTTAGTAGACATAAAAACACATTAGCTATTTTATATTGATTAAAAGATAATCCAGTATCATTTTTTAATGATTCAACTTTATTTAACTTTTTAGGGTTTAAACCTTTTCAAGGTTGATATACTTTCCAATTATCTACAATAATAATGGTAGATGCTCAACCATATCAATATAGAGATTTAATAATACCGTTATTAATTATTTTAGATGCCTTTTTAATCACATCAATATTATTTATATTTTATGAGTCATTTTCAATTAATGAAAAGATATGAACTAGAATAAGAATATTCATATTAAGTTTATTAGTTTTTATTATTACAAGAGTTATTTTTTGATATTTCAACTACTCTATATTTGGAGGAGAAATGATTTTAATTTATCTAATTATGTATGCAACAACAATGCTTCTTAGATATACAAGCTCAAATATTAGAGAAAGATTTAATCCTATTTTTGTAGGTATTGTTCTTGGAGGTTATATCTCATTTTCATGAGATAGTTCATATCAAATTTTGTTCTTAGTATATGCATTTGTATTTGCAATACAAAGAAAATTTAATCAGAACTTTACAAAGGATGTTTTACAAATCGCTATTTTTCCTTTAATTGGATTTATTTTTTATAACATTATTTTAAATTTATATTTACAAGCAATTATATTTGGTGGAATTTTATTATTAATGTTTTTAACATCATATTTAATGAATAAAAGATATAGCTTTGTTGCTAAATTTGAATTATTTTTAGAAAGTAGAAGTATATTTACAATACTTTTAGTACCAATATTTTTTATGACTTTATCAACTGCTTTTATTTTGGCATTTAATGAAAATGTTCTATCAGAAAAATATAATTCATTAAATATTTTATATTTATGATTATCAATAATTAAAAATAATATTGCCAGACAATTTCTGACATTCGTATTATCTATGTTTTTATTAGCTGGATCTTTTGTTTGAATTTTCTTTAGAAAAAGAATTAAATGTAGTGCTTTTTCAAATATAGTAGATTTATTTCTTATAAGTTATTTAACATTTTATAATCCTATATCTGTTAGATTTATAAGTGTTTTCTATCCTAAAATGTTTGAAACAAATGGTATTGTTTTAATAGTTTTACTATTAACAACTTTAAATACTATTCCATACTCATTTAGTAGAAAAAGAACCGACCAGTTATTAAATGAAACTGTTGTAATAAAAAAATATTCAAGAATTAATTTTTAATAAGGAGAATTATGAAAAATATTATAGAGAAAATAAATAATTTGAAAAATAATTTAAACAAATGAGGTCACGCATATTATGTATTGGATAGTCCTATTGTTGATGATGCAGAATATGATAAAACCTTAAAGGAACTTATTGAACTTGAAAATCAATACCCTGAATTGATAACTGATGATTCACCTTCACAAAAAGTTGGCGGAATAGTAATGGATAAATTTGAAAAATATAAACATAAATTACCAATGCTTAGTTTAGCAAATGCTTTTAATAAAGAAGATTTACTAAACTTTAATGATCAAATTAAAAAGGAAATTGAAAATTCTGATTATAATTTTTTTGTCGAACCTAAAATTGATGGACTTTCAATTTCATTAATTTATAACAATGGTAAATTTTTTAAGGGTGTTACAAGAGGGGATGGAATTTATGGTGAAGATGTAACTTCAAATGTAAAAACAATAAAAAGTATTCCATTGTCTATTGAAGATCAAAATGATTATGTAGAAATTAGAGGAGAAGTTTTTTTATCAAAAACTGAATTTGAAAAAATAAATAAACAAAGGCAAACAAATGATGAAGAAATATTTGCAAATCCAAGAAATGCAGCTGCAGGTACATTGAGACAATTAGATTCAAGTATTGCAGCTTCAAGAAAACTGGATGCATTTTTATATTATTTTATGGATAGAGAAAAGTTTCATACACATAGTGAATCATTAAGTTATCTAGAAAAAATGAATTTTAAAATTAATGATTTGGGAAAAATTTGTAAAAGTATTGAAGAAGTATACGAGCATATTTTATACATTCAGTCTCAAAGAGAAAATTTAGAATATGAAATTGATGGAGTAGTAATAAAAATAAATGATTTTGATCTTTATGAAAAAGTTGGATATACTGCTAAATCTCCAAAGTGAGCAATAGCGTTTAAATTTCCAGCAGAAGTTAAAACAACAAAATTAAAAAATATTTTTCCAACTGTTGGAAGAACAGGAAGAATTACTTATAATGCTTTATTACAACCAGTGCAAATTGCTGGAACAACAGTACAAGCTGCAACACTTCATAATGCTGATTTTATTATTCAAAGAGATATTAGAATTGGTGGAGAGGTGAAAATTAAAAAGGCAGGAGATATAATTCCTGAAGTAATTGCTCCAATAATTGATGAAAATTACTATAAATTAAATAAATGAATTGAAGATACAAATTGTCCAATATGCAATTCTCTCTTGGAAAGAGTTGAAGGAGAAGTTGACCAATATTGTATTAACTCACAATGTCCAAGAAAAATAGTTAGAGGACTTGAGCACTTTGTATCAAGAGACGCAATGAATATTGAAGGTTTAAGTATTAAAATAATAGAAAAATTATTTGAAAATAAATTTATAGAAAATGTTGGAGATATTTATAAATTAAATAAATATAAAAATGAATTGATTCAATTGGATAAAATGGGAGAAAAATCTGTTACTAATTTATTAGAATCAATAGAAAAATCAAAATCAAATTCTCTGGAAAAATTATTTTTTGGATTAGGTATACGACATGTCGGAAAGAAAACGGCAAAAGTTCTTGCTGTTAACTTTAAGGAAATTGATGTAATTTCAAATATTAATTTTAATGAATTAGAAGAAATTAATGATATTGGTCCTATTGTTGCAAAATCAGTATGTGATTGATTTGAAATAAAACAAAATGCAGATCTTATTAAAACTTTAAAAAATGAGGGGCTAAATACAAAATATTTAGGTAATGAAGGTTCAAAAAACAATGATAAAATTACTATGAAAAGTTTCGTAATCACAGGTACTTTAAGTAAACCAAGAAATTATTTCAAAGAAATGCTTGAAGAATATGGTGCAAAAGTAATTGATACAGTAAGCAAAAAAACAGATTTTTTATTAGCTGGACAAGAAGCTGGAAGCAAATTAGAAAAAGCTCAAAAATTAGGAATACAGATTTTATCTGAATCAGAATTCTTAGAAATGATAGGAGAATAATATGAAAATCAATTTAGAAATTTTAAATGAGCTTCAAGAAGAAGCAATGTTAGATTTATCACAAGAAGAACTTGAAAATATTCTTAAGTATGAAAATGAAATACTTAAAAAATTTGAAAAAGTATTGGCAATAAATACTGATAATGTAATGGAACTACATTATCCATTTGAAATTCAATCAAATACTTTACGAGAAGATGATGAAACTAATGTTCTATCAAAAAATGATATATTGAGTAATGCTCCAAGTACTAATGGTGATTTTATAACTATAACAAAGGTGGTAAAATAATATGGATTTTAAAAATACTACATTAAAAGAAATACATAATAAATTAGTTAATAAAGAAATTACACCATTAGAATTAGTAAAGCAAACTTTAGAGGTTTCAAAAAAAGAATTAAATAGCAATTTTTTAATTACTCTTTGTGAAAATGAAGCTTTAAAATCTGCACAAGAATTAGAAGATAAAGTTGATATAAATAATATTTTGTCAGCAATCCCTTTTATTCATAAAGATAATATTTCAACAAAAGGTATTTTAACTACAGCTGGATCAAAAATTTTATCAAATTATATTCCCTCATTTGATGCAACTATTGCAACAAAATTTAAAGATGCAAAATCAATTTTAATTGGTAAAGCAGCATTAGATGAATTATCAATGGGAGGAACTGGATTATTTTCATTTAATGGTGAAGTTAGAAATCCATATGATAATGAGAGAATAGTTGGTGGAAGCTCAAGTGGTAGTGCATATGCAGTTGCAAAAGGTATCGTTCCTTTTGCAACTGGAGGAGATACTGGAGATTCAATTAGAAAACCTGCTAGTTTCAATGGTATTGTTGGATTTAAACCAACTTATGGATCAATTTCAAGATATGGAGCAATACCATATGCGCCAAGTTTAGATCATTTGGGATTCTTTACAAATAATGTTGAGGATTTAGCCTATCTTTGTGAAGCAACATATGAAAAGGATATTAAAGACTTTACTTCAATTGAAAATAATCATGAATTCATAAAAAATATAAATTCAGTTGATAAGAAAATAAAATTTGGTTATATAAAACAAGTTGATGACATAATTGAAGGTCAATTGGCAAAAGAGTATAAAAAAATGTATGGTATTTTAAAAAATGAAGGTCATGAAGTTGTTGAATTAGACTTTAATGAAGACTTATTAAAAGCAATTCCTGCAACATACATGATGATTTCTTTTGCAGAGGGTGTTTCTTCAAATTATAATTTGGATGGAATTAAATATGGAATTAGAGCTAATGGAAAAGATTATAAGGAAATAATTAAAAATTCAAGAACTCAGGCTTTTGGCGAAACTGTTAAGAGAAGATTTATTATTGGTAGTTATCAATTAAAATCAGAAAATCAAGAATTACTTTTAGCTAAATCAAAAAAAGTAAGAAGGTTAATAGTAGAAGAAATTGAAAGATTATATCAAAAAGTTGATATATTGATTTTGCCTCCAACTATTAAACCAGCTCCAACTGTTAAGGAAGTTTATGGTGTTGATATAGAACAACAAAAAAATGAAAATAATTCTTTTATTGATGATTTATTAATTCTTGCAAATTTTAATGGTATGCCATCTATTACTATTCCTTTTGTTAAAGAAGACAATATGCCAATTGGTATAAATTTAAATGCAAAACCAAAAGAGGATTTAAAAGTTTTACAAGCAGCAAAATATTTGGAACAAATAATTAATGATAATTTTAGACAAGTAGGTGATTTTAATGAATAATTTTGAAGTAATTATAGGTATTGAAAATCACGTTGAATTAAAGACAAATTCTAAAATGTTTGGATTAGGACCAGTAACATATGGAGAAATTCCAAATTCACAAGTATCTGAAGTTGATATGGGTTATCCAGGAACTTTACCTTCTGTTAACAAAGAAGGTGTTAGACTTGCTTTACTTGCTTGTAATGCATTAAATATGCAAATAGATCCGCTTTTAAGATTTGATAGAAAGAATTATTTCTATCCAGATTTAGTAAAGGGTTACCAAATTACTCAACAATTTTTTCCAATTGGACAAGAGGGAAAATTAGAAATTACTTTAGAAGATGGAACAATAAAAATAATTGAAATTGAAAGACTTCATATTGAAGAAGATACTGCAAAACAAACTCATAAAGATGATTTAACTTATATTGATTACAATAGAAGTGGTGTTGGACTTGTTGAAATAGTTTCAAAGCCATTAATTAGAAGTGCATTTGAAGCAGTTGAATATGTAAATCAATTGAGAGAAATTTTATTATTCTTGGGAGTAAGCGATGTAAAAATGAATGAAGGTTCATTGAGATGTGATATAAATATTTCTCTAAGACCATATGGTTATGATGGTTTTGGTCCAAAAGTTGAAATTAAAAATTTAAATTCTTTAAGTAATGTTAAAAAATCAATTGAATTTGAAATTAAAAGACAATCAAAAATACTATTATCTGGAGGAGAAATTGATCAAGAAACTAGAAGATTTGATGAAGCATCTCAAGAAACTGTTTTAATGAGAAAAAAAGTTAATGCAGTAGATTATAAATATTTTAGAGAACCTAATATTTTTCCTATTATGCTTGAACAAAAGTGAATTAACGAAGTAGTTAATAATTCTCCTGAATTAGCAAGCAAAAAAAGAAAAAAATATACTAGCGAATATAATTTATCATTAGATGATACAAATTATATTCTTTCAGATTTAGCTCTTGTAAAATTTTTTGAAGAAGCAATTTTGTTAGGTTCTGACCCAAAAAAAATTGCAAATTATTTAATAACTGATATTAAAGCTTTATTAAATAAAGATGGAATTGAAATAAAGGATTCAAAAATAAAGCCTAAAGATATACACGAAATTATTTCTATGTTAGACGAAGGATTAATTTCTTCAAAACATGTAAAAACAATTCTTCCAATAGCTTTTGAATCAGAAAAAGATATTAAATCAATAACAGAAGAAAATAACTTAAAGTTAATTTCAAATGTAAATGAAATAAGAGATATTTTAATTCCGATAGTTGAACAAAATTTAGATTTAATAAAAGAACAATACGAACAAAGACCAGAAAGAATTGAAAAAACTTTAATGGGACAACTTATGAAAGAAACAGGTGGAAATGTTAATCCAACTGTTGCAACAGAAGTAATTGTTGAATTGATTAAAAATAGTTTATAAAAAAATGCTAATATTAGTTAGCATTTTTTTATTCTTCAATTTCTTGTTCACCTCTAATTTTTAGAACAAGATCATTTACAACATTATTTTTTGCATATACTCCAAGAATGTCTCCCTCTTTAAGAATTGTATATTCATCAGGAAGTATTGTCTTACCATTTCTTTTAATTTGAATTATATTAAAGTCTTTATTTGAAATTAATCCTGCATCAAAGATTGACTTATCAATAATATCTTCTTCGTAAACAGTAATACTTGTAAAGACGTATTCATTATCAATTGACTGTACTTCACTTTCAATATCAAAAAGTGATTTTGTAGCAACCATTTTTCCTGTTATAACATCTGGAATAATTACTTTGTCTTCTTCTAAACCAAGAGCTAAAAGTATTCTTTTATGTCTTTCATCTCTTGCTTTAACAATTATATTTTCCACACCTAAGTCGATTAAGTTTAATACTGTTAAAATACTTGATTCCATATTTCCACCAAAACAAACGATTACTCCATCATATTGAGATATACCATTTTTTTCAAGCGCATTTTTATTTGTAGCATCTAAAACTATTCCTTCAACAGATTCAAATTGATTTATATGTAAATTCAATCTCTCTTCATCATAATCAAATATTTTAATAAGTTGTTTTTTTTCATCAAGTGTTTGTGCAACTGATAGTCCAAAGTAGTTTGCTCCAAATATAGCAAAACTTTTTTTTCTAGCCATATTAATACCAACTTTCTAGCTCTTTAAATTATACAACTCTTTTCAGGTTTAATGTATAATTTAATGTAGATTTGAAAGAGGTTAATTTTTATGAAAAATTCTTCAAAAGATGAAAAAGATAATATAAAAAAGAAATCTTTTAAAAAGAAAAAAGATCTTAAAAATAACAATGAAAAGTTTTTTTATAAATTAAAAAATTGATGACCTTTTTCAAGGGTTAGTGGAAAAATAATAATGGCATATCTAATTGCAATCATAACAGGTGGTTTTTTATTATCAATTCCAGGAATTGTAAAGGACCCAGAGAATCATTGAGATTTCATAACAGGAATGTTTACAGCATCTAGTGCAATTTCAGATACAGGAATAACAATGATTCAAACAAATACGGGTTATTCTTTTATGGGGCAATTGTTAATAATTATAATGTGTCAAATTGGAGGAATTGGAATTCTTACAATTAAAATTACTCTTTTAGTAATGATTGGAAGAAAAGTTTCTTTAGATGATCAGAATATAGCTCAAACAGAGAGAGGTAATAACAGTTTATCCAATACAGTAGAAATGATAAAAGATGCTTTTATATTTTTATTATCTTTAGAATTAATTGGTTCAATTGTTTTGTTTTTTGGATTTTATTTTACTCCAATTTCTTTGAGTGGAACTGTTGAATTAGATCCTAATTCAGTTACAAGTCCATATAATGATTTTGGAAAATCACTTTGAGCTGCAATTTTTCACTCAATTAGTGCAACAAATAATGCAGGTTTTGATATTATAAGTGGAAATTCTTTGGTTCCTTATAATCAAGGAAATTCTCATGCATATTTAATACAAATTACCTTTTTATTACAATGAGTTATTGGTGGGCTTGGTTATCCAACATATCATGATATTAAAAAGAAAATAAAAGCTAGAAGAGAAGGAAAAAAAGTTAAATTCTCTTTATTTACAAAGTTAAATTTTATTACTTATATTACACTGTTTATTTTGGGACCAATATTAGTTTTTTTAACAGAATATTTAACTGTTGAAAACAGTCAAATTCTATTAAATGGCTATTATCTTGATAAAGAAGTACTTTCAGAAAAAAGTGGAGAAATTATAAAGACAAAAGTATGAGTATCTGATGGATGAAAACCCACTCATGTTTGAATGATGGATTTAATATTTAATGTCTCTTCAACTAGAAATGCAGGTTTTGCAACAGTTGATGTAAATAGTTTTACAGCTGGAAGTAAGTATTTATTATCAATTTGAATGTTTATTGGAGCTGCACCTTCTTCAACAGCGGGGGGAATTAGGACTACAACTTTTGCAATATGTGTATTGGCAATATTCTCAATTATGAGAAATAAAAAATCAGTTGAAGCATTTAAAAGAAAAATTCCAGATGAAACAGTTAAACGAGCATTTGCAGTAGTATTTATTTCATTCTTTATAGTTATAACAAGTATTTTTGTTGTTTATTTAGATAGTAATAAAATGTTATATGGAACAGATACAACAGAACATACTGAAGCTACTATAATTAAACTTATAATGTATGTATGTAGTGCCTTTGGAACTGTTGGTTTTCAACCATTTCCAAATGAACAGATTATACAATTAGGTGTATTGAGTAAAATCATGTTAGTTATAACAATGTTTATAGGTCAACTTGGTATTTCAAATACACTACTTGCTTTTGTAAAACAAAAAAACAAGCAAAATTACGGGTTCTTAGAAGAAGAAGTTACAATTGGATAAAAAAATGAACTATTAAGTTCTTTTTTTATCTTTATTCAAAACTTTTTATAAGCCAATAATAATGGGCATATAAAAGATACTTTAAATATATAAGTTTGACTTATATATTTAAAGTAGTATGATTTAGTGGTTAAGATTTTAAATCTTTGAGGTGAATAAATGAATACAAATATTAATGAAAATAAAGAGGAACTTGTAGACTCCAAGACTCTGAGTTTGGATCAAGAGTGATACAAACTTTCTAATAAAAAAATTTGTAGTGTTTTAGAAACGAATCCAGAAACTGGATTAACTGACAGAGAAGCTAAAATAAGACTTGAAAAATATGGAAGAAATAATCTGCCTAAAAGTAAAAAGCCAAATTGATTTGTAATATTTTTGAAAAGTTTTTTAGACCCACTTAGTTTAATTATGATTTTATCAGGTCTAGTATCAGGGTTGGTAGCTATTACCTCTCAAAAAATTGAAACAGTTGATATAACAGGATTAGTTATTATTTCAATAATAGTATTAACTAACTCAATTATTGCAACTGTTCAAGAAGTTAAGTCACTAAATCAAGTTGCGCATTTAAATGAAAATAAACAAACAGCAATTGTTTTAAGAAATTCAAAAAAGACGGAAATAGATATTGAAGAATTAGTTCCTGGAGATATAATTTTTGTTAATTCTGGTGGATTTGTTCCTGCAGATACAAGAATTATAGATAACCAATTATTAAAAATTGATGAATCTGCTCTAACTGGTGAAAATGAGCCAGTTAAGAAAATATCAGATTCAATTAAAGAACAAAACTTAATGTTAGGTGATCAAAAAAATATAGCATTTATGTCAACTTTAGTACTTGAAGGTAAAATGATGGGTGTTATTTTTGGAACTGGTCAAGATTCAGAAATTGGAAAAATTGCTACAAAAATTAGTTCACATAAACCAGAAAAAACACCTTTAGAAAGAAAAGTTACTCATTTAACTGCAACTATTGGTTTAGCATCAATAATATTGGGTTTAATTTTATTTTTAACTTCATTCTTTTTATTAACAGATGAAAATTCAAAAACTATTAAAGAATTATTAGTGATTTCAGTTTCTGCTGCAATATCTTTAATTCCTGAATCTCTAACAATAATAGTAAAAATCTGTTTAATGGTAGCAACTAAAAAGATGGCTAAAAAGAATGTTATTATTAAAAATCCAAAATCAATCGAAACATTGGGAAATGTTAATGTAATTTGTTCAGATAAAACAGGAACATTAACTCAAAACAAAATGACAGTTGATAAAATATTTATTGACTTCAAAGAAATGGACTATAAAGATTTTGAAAAAAATAAATATAAAGAATTAATAAATTGTATTACATTATGTAGTGATGCAATTGTTGAAAAAGAAAAAATAGGTAGTGCAACTGAGATAGCAACAATAGATTTTATTAAGAAATTTGAAATTGACTATAAAAAAATGCGCTTAATACATGAAAGATTTGATGAAATACCTTTTGACTCAAAAAGAAAACTTATGACAACTTTAAATGAAGTCGAAAGTAGAAAAATGGTTTATGTAAAAGGAGCAGTAGATTATTTATTAGATATTTGTACTAATAAATTAATAAATGGAAAAATAACACCACTTACTCAAGAAGATAAGCAAATAATTCAAGATCAATTATATAGTTTTGCAAAAAGGGGATTAAGAGTACTTGGTTTTTCTCAAAAGGACATAACAGAAAATAAAGAAAAATATGAATCTAATCTTACTTTCTTGGGTTGTGTTGCAATAATTGACCCACCAAGAGAAGAAGTAAAAGCATCAATTGAAGAAGCGAAAAAAGGTGGAATTCGTGTAATTATGATTACAGGTGATCATAAAATAACAGCTTTTGAAATTGCTTCAAGACTAGGTATTGCAGATAACAATTTTGATGGTGTTTTAACAGGTCAAGATATTAATGAATTATCAAATGAGCAATTAAAAGAAAGATTAAAGAGAACAAATGTTTTTGCAAGAGTTAATCCAGAACATAAGGCGTTAATTGTTGAATTATTACAAGAAGAAAACAATATTGTAGCAATGACAGGTGATGGAGTAAACGACTCACCAAGTTTAGTAAAAGCAGATATTGGTATATCAATGGGAATAACTGGTACTGAAGTTGCAAAAGGTGTAAGTGATGTTATTCTTGCAGATGACAATTTTAAAAGTATTATTTCTGGAGTTAATTCAGGAAGAAATGTTTATGAGAAAATTAAATACTCAATTTCATTTTTAATTGCAGCAAATATTAGTCAAATATTAACACTATTATTAATCTTAATAATTAATAAGGATATCGCTTTAAACTCAGTTAATATTTTATTTCACATTTTTATTATTGAAACAATAGTTGCAGTTCCGATTGGTATGCAAAAAGAGAGAAGAGGAGTAATGAAAAATCCACCTCCAACTCACAAAAGGGAAAGTTTATTAAAAGGAATCACATTACAAATTATTATAACTACTCTATTCAATACTTTATTCGCTGTATTAAACTATGAAATAGCAATATTATGATTTGGAAGTGATGCAAAAGAATTTGCAAAAACAGGAGTTTATATTGCAATTATGTTTTCACCAATTTTTTACTCATTGCTGTATAATAATTTCTTTCTTCCGATTAAAACAACAAAGGATTTAAAAGAAATTGATAAATATAGACCAAATAAATGATTATTAATTTTAATGTTGGTTGCATTTATAACAACAACATTAACGCTAATACCTATTGAAACTATTAATGAATTTTTTGATTTTAAAACAAAAGGATTAAATCCTATTTTGGCTATAATATTTTTTATAAATTCTTTATTACCAACAGTATGTATTTATTTAACTTATAAATTAATACTAAAATTTATTTAATATAAAACAAAAGGCACTTTTTAGTACCTTTTGTTTTATAAAAATATATAATTTATTACTAATAGCTGTCTAAAGAGGAGGACATTATGGAAGATTTTGAATTTGAAGCTAGTGGAGGAAAGTTTGTTAAAACTTTGTTTTACTATTTTATAAAAGAATGAAAATTATCAATTGCAATGTTAATCAATTGTATAGTTATTGTAATCTTAGCATTACTTTTACCAATATTAACTTTTCAAATGACTGGAGCCATTACACAAGAAACTTATAATACTGGAAAAAATATAATAACAGATATTTGAACTAATGATTGAAAACTATTAGTTTATATATCAATTGCTGTAGTTATAATATATTGCATATTTTCATATATATATGATTATTTAGCTTTTATTCTTGGAAGAAGAATTGAAATAAGTTTAAGAAATAGATGTTTAGAAAATTTAGTTAGACAAGATATTTCATACTATTCAGATAAAAAAATTGGAGAGATTTTAACTAAAATAGTATCTGATACCCAAATAGTTGGAGATCAAGCTGTTCAAGTACCATTACAATTTGGTTTATCATTTTTTGAAATAATTGGCGCTACAATTTTGATGTATATTTTAAGTTGACAATTAGCAACAGTAACATTTGCGACATTTGCTATAATTATGATTCTTATGATGATTTGTTTTTTTGCAACAAGAAAAAAAGTAAGTAAAGTTAGAGAAAGTATTACTGAAATAAATGGTAACGTAACAGATAGAATTGCAACTGTAAGACTAATTAAATCAGCAGGAACAGAAAATTATGAAACTGAAAGATTTAAAGAAGTACATAAAGATTTTTATAATAAATCAAAAAAAGTTGGTTCAAGACTTGCTCTTATGTTAACAATAATGTGAGGTGGAATATTTGTACTTCAATTCTCTACAGTAGTTAGTGCAATGTTGATATATGGTCAAGCAACTCAAGAAATTGCAAAAGAATTTTTTCAAACTACTTTTGCATCTTATAACTTAGCACAAGGTTTAATGTTAGCACCGCTGTTTAATATAATGGCAGCCTTATTTGGTTTAGCACAAGCATCTGTTGCATCACAAAGAGTTGATGATACAATAAATTCTAAATCAATATTGGATCCTCATTACTACGATGGAGAAATTATCGAATCTATTAAGGGAGATATTGAATTCAAAGGAGTTGAATTTGAATATCCTGAAAAACCAGGTAAAGTAATTCTACCTAAATTTGATTTTAAATTTGAAGAAGGAAAATCCTATGCGTTTGTTGGTGAAACAGGTAGTGGTAAATCAACAATTGCAAAATTATTATTAAGATTTTATGATCCATCAAAAGGTTCAATAATTATTAATGGAAATACAAATTTAAAAGATGTTAAGTTATCAACTTACTTAAATCATGTTGGTTATGTTGAACAAGATCCACAGATTTTATATGGTGATGTTTTTGAAAATGTTAGGTATGGTTCATTTGATGCTACTGATGAAGAAGTAATTCAAGCATGTCAAAAGGCTGAATTACATGAATTAGTAATGACATGACCAGGACAATATGAAACTATACTTGGTGAGCGTGGTTTTTTATTAAGTGGTGGACAAAAACAGAGATTAATTATTGCAAGAATGTTTTTAAAAAACCCAGAGTTACTAATTTTAGATGAAGCTACAAGTGCTTTGGATAATATTGTAGAAAAAGAAATTCAAGCAAAGTTAGATACTTTAATGAAAGGTAGAACAACTGTAACTATAGCTCATAGATTGAGTACTATTAAAAATGCAGATGAAATTATTGTTTTGGGAGCAAATGGTAAAGGTATTGTTCAAAGAGGTAAATTCAATGAATTAAAAAATCAACCAGGACATTTCCAACAATTATATAAAGCAGGATTAATAGATTAAATAAAAAAATAAACATTCTTGTTTATTTTTTTTATTTTTTTTGCAAAAAATGAAAAAAAATATTGATTTTAATAATATTAATATGCTATTATGAATAGGTAGAAATCTATCTATGGCTTTTTAGCTCAGTTGGTAGAGCAACCGGCTGTTAACCGGTTGGTCGCAGGTTCGAGTCCTGCAAAAGCCGCCATTATAATGGCCTGTTGGTGAAGCGGTCAACACACACGGTTTTCATCCGTGCACACACGGGTTCGAACCCCGTACAGGCTACCATTATTTCTATTTTTTTTCTGGAGTGTTAGCTCAGTTGGGAGAGCTCCTGCCTTACAAGCAGGCGGTCGGCGGTTCGAGCCCGTCACACTCCACCATTTTTTTTGCTGATGTGGCTCAATTGGCAGAGCAACTGACTTGTAATCAGTAGGTTGTAGGTTCAAGTCCTATCATCAGCACCACGCAAGAAATTACCAACCATAAAAGGTTGTTTTTTTATTGCTAAATATATGTATTATATAAGTAGGGAGTACAAGGATGAAAAAAAATCTATCTTTAATTGCTTATATTTCAATTAGTATATCTTTCATTTGTCAAATTTTAGTAATTAGTTTAGTTAAACCAATTTATTTAAAATTGAATAAAAATGAACTAGATCAATTAGTGTATATAATAATAGTTTTATCAGCTATGATTTTATTAATTTTTGGAGTTATTACTTTAATATTACTTATTAAAAATACAGTCAAATCAACTTTTATTGGATCAATAATTTTAATTACTTTGGGAGTATTATTAATACCTACCATCTTTTCATATACATGAATATTTGGAATTATTAATATAATTTGTGGAGTTATAATGATAATAATTGGTTCAATTCATTTGAAAACTACAAGAGAATACCTATAATACTTGTAAAATTTTATTTAACTATTTGAATAAAATAAAAAAAATGTTATTATAAATTTGTTATTTTATTGTCTCGTTAGCTCAGTCGGTAGAGCAACTGGCTTTTAACCAGTGGGTCATAAGTTCAAGTCTTATACGGGACACCATTCATCCGGAATTGGCGGAATTGGCAGACGCACCAGACTTAGGATCTGGCGTGGTAACACGTGGGGGTTCAAGTCCCTTATTCCGGACCATAAAGAAATTTAAATCACGAAAGTGATTTTTTTTTATTTGTGATTATTTTTTATTGCAATTATAAAAAAAGTGTTATATATTTATTTTTAAGAAAAGTTTGGAGAAATTATGAAAAATATTAACCTATTTACAAAAGTTAATAAAGTAAAATTGAGAACATCTTTTGTTTCTCAAACTTTTCAATTTTCTAAATTATTTATATTTAATTAATCAACCATTTTATTGGTTGATTTTTTTTGTAAATTTTTAGATATAGAAGGAGATACAAATGGAAACAAATGGAAAAATAGATTTAGTTTTAGAACCTCATCAAAGACCCAAGAATTTTGGTCAATGAGCAATTCTTTCTATACAACATGTATTTGCTATGTTTGGAGCAACAGTATTGGTACCTATTGTAATTAACCAATTAGCAAATGATAATGTAATAAATATATCAATGGCTTTATTTTGTTCAGGCTTTGGAACATTAATTTATATAGCCTTAACTATGGCAAAGGTACCTATTTACTTAGGAAGTAGTTTTGCATATATGACAGTATTGGGGATGAATTGAACTCAATGAGGAAACTCAATATTTATTGGAGTATTTGGAGTTGGAATAGTTTATATAATTATGGGTTTTATAATTCACTGAACAGGAGTTAAATGAATTAAAAAAGCATTTTCTCCAATAGTTGTAGGACCAATTATTATTACAATTGGTTTAAGTGCTGTACCAAGTGCTTTACAAAATATTGGTTTTGTTGCAGCTGATATTGGAAAAACTAATGCATGAGGAAACTATCCACAATGACTTGCAATATTAATTGGAGTTATTACTTTTTTAGTAGCTGCAATATGTATGTTAAAAGCAAAAAGTTTTATAAAAGTAATACCAATACTTATGGCATTAGTGATAGGTTACGTTTTATGTTTAATTTTACATTTTAGTCTTATAAAGACTGGTTATAGAATTGTTGATATTCAGTATATAACAAATACTAAGGATTGAGAGTGATATCCAAGTTTTAAAAAAATATGAGATGTAAATCCTTCAACAATTGGTCCTGCTTTAGTTGCAATTGTTCCAATATCTTTAGTTACAATGGTTGAACATTTAGGTGATCATATCAATATTGGAACTATGACTGGAAGAGATTTCATTAAAAACCCAGGAATAAGTAAAACATTAATTGCAGATGGTGTGGCAATGAGTCTTGCTGGGTTAATTGGTGGACCTGCAAATGCAACATATGCTGAAAATACAAGTGTAGTTGGTTTAACAAAAGTTGCAAGTGTTTGAGTAACAGGGCTTGCTGCAATATTTGCAATATGTATGAGTTTTATAGCGCCTGTAAATCAAATAATAAGAATGATTCCAGCACCTGTAATGGGTGGAATAAGTTTAATGTTATTTGGTATGATTGCTTCTAATGGAATAAAAATTATGCTTGATGCAAAAATTGATTTAAAGAACGCAAAAAATCTTGTTGTTATATCTGTAATACTTGCAATTGGGGTTGGAATGTCAATTATGCAAAAAGATATTAATTTGGGATCATTTCATATAACAGGCTTATTCCTAGCAACATTTTCAGGGGTTTGCTTAAACTTATTGTTACCAGAACATGATAATCTTGGAATTCTTAGCATATTTAAAAGAAAAAATAATTTATAATATAAATCTTGATTTAAGTAATAGAAAATATAAAAATAATAAATAAAACAATAGTTGTAAGTTTTTACTTTCAACTAGCTATATAATTTTAACTATTACAAGTATTTAATAATAAAGAATTAAAAAGAGATTCATTATTGAATCTTTTTTTATTCAAACATATAAAAGTAATCTATTGCTTTATAATCAATATTAGTAAATTGAGGTGAAAGTATGAAATTAAAGGATAATGTTATTATTTTTTCAGATTTAGATGGTACTGCACTTGGGAGTAATCATGAATTTAGTGATTTTACAAAAGATATAGTTAAAAAAGTTTATGAGAAAAATTATTACTTTATTCCAGTTACTGCAAGATGTACAAAAGATACATTTGAACAGCAATCAAAATACTTAGAATTAGATAAATTAAATGGCATTGCAGCTGCCAACAATGGAACACATATTTATGATTTCAAAACTAAAAAATGAATAAAACAAGAGTATATTTCAAGGGAAGTTCTAAAAGAAATATTTGAAATAACATTTGGAAAAATTGGAAAATATAAAGTTCATTTTATTGGAGATGACATATATTATGTATATGGTGAAGGTGAAAATTCTAGATATTGAAGTGATGTAATGAAAATTGACTATAAAGTAGTTGAATCATTTGAAGAAATTGATAAAAGAATAAATCACATAACTATTATTTTGGAAAAAAATACAACTGAAAATAGTATTCAAGAATTTTATAAAGATTTTTTTCCAATAACCAATGAACTTGATATAATCAAATATACAGATAGAGTTTATGAATTAGCAATTAAAGGTATTCATAAAGGATCTGTAGTTAAAGAAATTATAAACCATCTAGGTTTAGATAAATCAAATACAACAACTTTTGGATTTGGTGATAGTTTTAACGATTTTGAGTTAGCTGCGCAAGTAGATAACTTTGTAGCAATGGAAAATGGTTTAGATGAACTAAAAGAAAAAGCAGCATATGTAACAAAAACAAATGATGAAAATGGTGTTGCTGAATTTATAAAAGAAAATATATTATAAGGAGAATTTAAAAATGGCAGTAAAAGTAATAAACACAGTAGAAGAATTTGAACAAGAAATTGCAAAAGAAGCAACAGTAGTTGATTTTTATGCAGAATGATGTGGACCATGTAAAATGTTTGCACCAATATTTGATATAACTTCAAATGAAGAAACAAATGTAAACTTTATTAAAGTAGATACAGATAAATTACAAGAAGTAGCATTAAAATATAACGTTATGTCTATTCCAACAATCATAATGTTTAAAGATGGAGAAGTTGTTAAACAAAATAGTGGTTTTATGCCAAAAGATATTTTAAAACAATTTGTTAAATAGGGGGTATAAAGTATTGATAAAGTTAATAGCGCTTGATATAGATGGCACTTTGGTAAAAAGAAAAAATATTGTATCAAAAATAAATATTAAAGCCATAACAGAGGCAAGAAAAAAAGGTATTAAAATTTGTATTGCAACTGGAAGAAATATAACAAGAGCTAAAAAAGTTGCAAAAGCTATTGGTATAGATGTAAATCAAGAGTATCTTATAAGTTTAAATGGTGGAGCAACTTTTAAATATGATGAAAATGCTAAGCCAATATTAATTGAAGAGCATTTATTCACATTAGAAGACTTTAAGTTAATTTATGATAATGCTAAAGAAAATAATTTAAGTTCTTTTAGTTATGCAAAAGATCCCAATATTGCATATGTTCTTAAGAAAGATTTATTTACATATGTTTTAAAAAAATATTCTCATAGAAAACTTGTTAAGTATGATAGAAATAAAATTAAAGATACGTCATATAAAATTGTTGTTTATGGAAAACCAAAAGGAATTTCTAATCTTAAAGAAGCATTAAAAGAAAAAGAATTCGAAATGTTTTCTTGAAGTTATGTTCCACATTCATCAAATATTGAAATAAATCCTAAGGGAGTAGATAAATTATATTCATTACAAAATATTGCAAAGAAATATAATATTAAACCTGAAGAAATAATGTATTTTGGTGATAGTGATAATGACAAAAGAGCAATAGAATGAGTTGGACAAGGAATAGCAATGGGAAACTCAAAAAAACATTTAAAAGAACTTGCAAAAGATGCAACAAAAACAAATAAAAGACATGGTGTAGGATACTGAATTAAAAAAGAAGTATTGGTATAGTAATTTAAGGGTAAAAAATTGAGGGTAAAAAGTTTTTTTATAACCTCAATTTTATTTTTTTCAATTTGATAATTTACTAGATAGACTTAAAAATTAGGGTAAATAATTTTATTTCATTAAGGAGATAAAATGAAAAGTAAGTCAAAAACTATAATATTATCATTATTATCATTTATAGTAATAAGTTCAATAATTGCAACAACTTTATTGATCATTATCAATCAAAATAATAATATTGCGCGTTTAAAAAAGGGTGCAGTTTGACAAACAGGACCTATGAAAAATAAAGATAAAACAGAGCTTAAAGATGAAAGTGAATTGTCATATTTTTTTGGTGAAACTGAATTTAATTATGCAACCTATAAAAAGGAAAAGGATGTTTATTCTTTTTATGGAGATGAAAATAATGTTAAAAGAACAAAAATATATAATAAACAAATAAATCTATGAAAAAATGATGTTTATGAAGAACAATTAGTTTTATTTAAAAATGTGAATACAGATAATGTAAAAAATTTAAAAATAGAATTAATTGAAGAAAATCCAAATATTGAAGTTACTGCAAACATTATTAATTATATTGAGAATAATAATACAACAATTGCAAATAATGATTTAATTCCATTAGGAGAGTTCTACACTTTTGATGAAATAACAAATGAAAATCAAATAGAAAATATGAATTTAAGTTTTCAACCTGTACTTTTAAGATATATTTCAAAAACTAATACAGGTCAGGGAACATTAAAATTTAAAGTATCATATGAAATTAATGATATAAACAAATTTTTTTACTTTAATAAGAATTATAAGATAAGTAATGAATTAGAATATAAAACTTCTGAATTTGGATCAAGTGCAATGTTCTTTCCAAATACGTCTTCCAAATTTATTTTAAAGAATTTGAATGATGTAGTTACAAAAAGAAAAATAATTTATAAACAAGAAGATAATATAGATTTTGAAGATTATGAATTACTTTGAAAAATTATTAAAAAGGAAAATCCTTTACTACCAATTGATTCAAAAGTTTATAATGTAGAAGAAAAAAATGGTGATATGATAGTTTGATTAAAATCTGATTCCTATAAATATGTAACATCAGCAGGACAACAAATCGATTTTATTAATATTACTTTTGAAAAGGATAAAAAAACTTTTCAAATCACTAATGAACTCTTAGCAAAAGAATCTAAAGCTACAAAGATTATTAATACACAATCATTTGATATTATTGATGATGTAGAAAAGACATTACCAAGGTATCTATCACAGAATAGTAAAGTCACAAGAAATAATATATTAGGTAGAAAATTGGAAGACATGTCAAAACGTTCTAATTATGAAAGCATATCTGTACCAAACTTTGGTTTAGGAAATTTTATAAAATATGTCTTTGAACCAAATGAAAATGAATTAAATGTTGTTAATCATTTTATGGGCGATACATTAGAAGAAATATTTGAAAATACAAAAAATAAGGGTAAATGAGTTTTAGATTTTCAAGTATTTGATAGGTATTTAAAATTTTTAAAAGAAAGTAAAGTAAAAAATATTTTAATACCAATAGGTTCAAGAGGATCTTCAAATATGTTTAACTTTTATGTAAAGGATTCAGATAAAAAAGCTTATCAAATTTCTGCAAATAGCTTATATGTTAATAAATATGGAAAAATTACTCCTGATGGAATTTCAATAATAGAACAAATGATTCCACTTTTAAGAGACCAATTAGCTGAGCATGCCAATTTAAATAAAGACATATATGAAGATATGAATATATATTATTCTTATGATGAATTTTCATCTGAAGTAAATAACTTATCAATTGATATTTTCAAAAATATTAATGAACAATATAAAAACTTTTGAAAAAATCATCTATATGGTGGATGAGAATTTAAATTGGAATCAGAAGATTATGAAGGACTTGTAAAAGGTTTAGATGTTTATGATTATGTTACTTTACAACAAAGAGAATTTATTTATGAATTTAGTAAGAATTCAAAAAAACAAAATGATCTAATAAAGTATTTTAATAAGAGAAATGATGAAAATAAGATTACTCATATTTATTCTTCTTGAAATAATTATCCTGCAACATATTTAAATAGTAATGGCTTTGAAATGCTTTGAGCAATGCTATATTCAAATAAAATTGGAGCCCATGGTTATGATAGATATCAAGTAGATGGATATCAAAATGATATTTCTCTTGATCAAAAAGTTTTAAATCCTACAAAAGAACCAGGTGATTCATTTTATTTATATCCAGGTAACGAAGAAGAAATGTTTGATAGTTTAAGATATATTAATATTGTTAAAGGGATAAACTTAGTTAATAAAAGTAAACAAATTTTATTAGAAAATCCAAATTTTAAAGAATATATGGAGATATTACAGTTTATAACAGTTGATGAAGATAGATACTTAGATGAAAAATGAAATCTTGATTATTATGATAAGGGTGGAACATTGTATGAAAAGAGCCTCTCTGGTCAATCTACATATATTAATTGATTAATAAAAAATTATAAGTTTAAATAAAGACCATATTTAGTGGTTTTTATTTTTTTTAAATTTAGAAAAAAATAAAAATTATATATATAATTATCTTATGAAAAACAACAAAGGAGAATTACTATGAAATTGCAAAGTATAATAAATATAAATCAATATTTAATTTCTGAATGATTTAATGTAGTAATAACTCGTGTTGAATGATTTGAGAAGGTTTTAGAGACCGAAATGCTCCTCCTGATTGCGTAATGAATTAATTAAAATTACGCGTTAAAAATTTAATATTTTTTTAGAGGAGAACATACAATGAACAACAACAATAATATTTTAGAGATTAGAAATCTTACTAAAAGTTATGATGGAAAAGTTGTTTTAAAAGGTGTTAGTTTTAATGTTAAAGAAGGGGAATTTATAACTCTTCTTGGACCATCTGGATGTGGAAAAACAACTACTTTAAATATCATTGGAGGTCGTGAAAAACAAGACTCTGGTGAACTTTTATTTGAAAGTAAAGATTTAACTCCTATTCCAAGTAATAAAAGACAAATTAACACAATCTTTCAAAACTATGCTCTTTTCCCTCATTATGATGTTTATGACAATATTGCATATGGACTTAGAATCAAAAAAACAAAAGAGGATTTAATAGCTAAAGAAGTAATGCAATATATTAAGAAATTTTCATTAGAAGGTATGGAAAACAAAAGAGTTCACGAACTAAGTGGTGGGCAAAAGCAACGTGTTGCAATTGCAAGAGCTCTTATTTTGAAACCAAAAATATTACTTTTAGATGAACCAATGTCAGCTCTTGACGTTCAATTAAGAAAAAGAATGCAAGATGAATTAAAAGAATTGCAAGAAGAAATTGGTATTACTTTTATTCTTGTAACTCATGATCAAGAAGAAGCTTTAACTTTAAGTGACAGAATAGTTGTTATGAATAATGGTTCAATACAACAAATTGGAAGTCCAGAAGAAATTTATAATGAACCAGAGAATACATGAGTGGCCAACTTTATTGGTGTATCAAATGTTATTTCTGATGGTGAATTTATAAAGGATTTAAAAGTTAAATTTGATGATAAGGAATTTGACTGTACAGATAAAGGGTTTGGAGAAAACGAAAAAAATATTGATATTGTTTTAAGACCAGAAGATCTTAAAATTCTTGAACCTAATAAAGGATTCTTTAATGGTATTGTTGAAAACATTATCTTTAAAGGAGTGCACTATGAAATAACTATTAAAACTGAAAATAGATTATATACAGCACACACTACTGAATTCCATGATTTTGATAAAGAAGTTTCTATTAAATGAAATCCAGAAGATTTACATATTATGTGAAAAGAAATAGATGAATAATTTAGATAATCAAAAAGACATTATTGAAATTCAAAATAATGTTGAAGTTGAAAAAGAATTAGACGATATTGAAGATATTGAATCTGAAGGAATGGAAATAGAAATAGAAATACCAAAAATCAAATTAAAAGATAAAGTAGCAGATTTTAAAATAGTAAAAGGATTTAGAGGAAAAGTTTGACCTATATTGCTACCATTTATGGTAGTAATGGGATTTTTAGTTGTACTTCCATTATTGGGAATTGTTATATTCTCAATTGTTGAAGCAACTGGAAATAGTATAAAGTTTAAATTAGACTTTTCAAACTTTGTGAAACTATTAACATCAGGATCAATTCTGTATGTATTATTTTTATCTTTACTTTATGCATTTGTTGCAAGCATCATTTGTGTTGCTTGTGCATATCCAATTGCCTTAATAATGGCACAATTAAAAAATAAGCTTTTAGCTAAAAACGTATGAGTTTTAGTTACTTTGCCAATATGAATAAGTATGATTTTAAAAATACTTGGATTAAGAAGTTTATTTTTAGTTATCTCACCAACAATTTTAGGAACACCAATTGCAGTTATAATTGGGATGGTTTATATGTTTTTACCATTTGCAATTTCTCCAATTTATAATGCAATTGAAAATCAAGATAGAAACTATTATTTAGCTGCACTTGATTTAAAAGCAAGTAAGTCAAAAGCATTTTGACATACAACATTTAGACAATCACTTCCAGGAATATTTGCAGGATTTACATTAGTTTTAATTCAAGCTGCAACATCATTATTGATTGTTAGATATATGGGTGATGGAAAAATAAACTTAATAACAACAATTATTGAAAATTACTTCTTTAGAGGTACAGACTTCACTTTTGGAGCAACAATTGCCATTGTTTTGGCATTACTTTTATTTGCAATTATGGGAATTATGAAATTAATTTCAAATAAATTTGAAGTAAGGGGGTCAAAAAAATGAAAAAATTCATCAAATCAAGTTATTTCTTAATAATGATGTTATTCATTTATGCACCAATTGCTGTAATGATTACATTTTCATTTAACTCTGGAAATAGTGTAAGTAGTTGAAGTGGATTTAGTCTTTCATGATACAGTTCACTTATAAAAAACTCACCATTTATGAAATCAATTACAGTTTCTTTATTTGTAGCTATGGTATCTACTTTAATATCATTGCTAATTGGAATGATGGCTGTTGTTGGTTTGACAAAAATTAGAAAAAGAAGTGCTGATAACTGAGTTAGAATTGCAAATATACCATTAGTAAATGCAGATGTTATTACAGCTGTTGGACTAATGTTATTGTTTGTATTAGCTGGTCTAAAGTTTGGAATTATAACTTTAATAGCAGCACACGTTTCTTTTAACGTGCCTTATGTAATTATTACAGTACTACCATTTATGAACAGAATTGATAAAAATATATTAGAAGCATCAAAAGATCTTGGAGGAAATCAAAGACAAACTTTCTATAAAGTAGTTCTTCCAATATTAACTCCATGTATTATTACTGCTGCTGCAATATGTTTTGCAATGAGTTTTGATGATTTTATTATTTCCTATTTTACTGGTGGAGGACAAACTAACGTATCTACTTTTATATATACTGCAAAAAGAATGCAACCATATATAAATGCTTTCGGTACATTATTAGTAGCTTCTATTATATTTATAGTTTTAATTTGAAATATAATTCAAATTTCTTTACAAAGATCAAAAGAAATTAAACATCAAATTAAAAAAGGTGAATACAAAATTAAATTAATAAGTAAAATTGAAAATGAAATTAAATATTTACAAAGTTGTTTATCAACTGGAACAAGAACACAAAAAACAAAAAACTTAAAATTACTTGTTCAATATAAAATGTTAAGATTACAAATTAGATTATTAAATAATAAAGATAATAATAAAAAAATAAGTAAACTTGAATGAAAAAAAGAACTAATTTCATCAGAAATTAGAGTTGAAAAAAGATACTTTACAATATTTAAAAAATTGAACATTAAAAAATCTCAAATTGAATTAAAAATTGAAAAAATGACAAGTGAGAAAAAAATTAAAAAATTTGAGCAAGTTTTACATAAATTGGATAGAAAAATTAATAAATATGAAAAAGAAATTGAATGAATTAATGAAAGAAATGAACACGATAAAGAAAGATCTTTAGAAATTGGACAACAAGTAATTAATTTAAAAGAAGAACTTTCTGGATTAGAAAATCCAAGTGCAAAAGATATTTCTTGATACAACAAAAGGATTAAAACTCTTTCTATAAAAAGAGACAGTTTACTTGAAGGAAGAAACCAATATAAATTAAGAATGACTATTGAAAAACTTGCTTTAATTAAAAAAGAAACTGAAGAAAAAACAAGAGCTAAATATGAACAATTAAATACAATGAAAGCAAAAGTATTTAGAAAAGTTTCATTAGTAGACTCAATTGATAAACAAATTTCTTTATTAGATAAAAACCAAGCAAACTATAATGAAAAGCTTTTTGATCTAAAAAAATTAAGAGATGAAAAATTAAAAGAAGCAACAGATTCTATTAATTCAAAATTATCTAACAAAGAAGAAAAATTAAATAAAGTTAACAGCTATGTAAAATCTAAAAAGGATAAATATTTCCCTGATGTTTTAGAAGAAACATATGTTCCTAAGTCAAATAGATGAATTAAAAGAAACTGAAAACAACTTACAATGGGAACAGCACTTTTAACATCATTTTCATTATTAACAACTGCTTATATAATGAACAATATTTATGATTTAGTTGTTGGAAATTGAGGAAGTTATATTGATCCAGAATTAATAACAGAATTTGAAAAGGAAACTGGATATAAAGTAAACTATCAACAGTATGATTCAAATGAATCTTTATACAATAAATCATATACTTTTAACTATGATATTATGGTTCCAAGTGATTATATGGTTGAAAAATTTGCAACAGAAGGGGCTTTACAGAGAATTGACTGATGTAGAGTTGAGAATATTAAAAGTCCAATAGAAGTTGATTGCCCTTCACCTGAAAAATTAATTTATCAGGAAAATGAATATGAATTGACTTACAATGAAGCAATTGAAGAAGCTCATAGATTACACAAATTCACAGATGCAGAAGGTGATGAAGCTAATCTATTAAATTACTCAATTCCATGATTATGGGGAGATGTAAGAATTGTTTTCAATATTGGTGAAATGAAAAATGATAAATTTGTTGAAAATAAAGAATTAATAGATTTTTTAAACCAACATGAAGGATTATTAGAGCCTATTGAAAACAATGATAATGAATTTTATAAAATTAAGCAAGATAAATTATCATGAAATATTCTTTGAGAAGCCGCAGAAAAAGGATTTAATTTGGCATTAAATGAAGATCCTAAAAATGTATTTATGTATGGTTTTGAAAAATTATATGGAAATGTTGAAGCAGTTGAAGGATTACAAGTAGATGGTAAGACATTATCAAAACAACAACAAATAGATAATGTATCAGCTGAAATTAAAAATTTAGTAAGCAAAAGAAATGTCGGTTTATATGGAGACCAGTTACTAGATAAAGTTCATGAAAGAGACTTTGATATTGCTGTTATGTATAATGGAGATTTAATTTATGCTACTCAAGATGATTATGAAAGTGAAGTTGAAACTGAAGATAGTTTATTTAAAATAAGTGATGAATTAAACACCATTAATAATTTTAAATTCACAACTTTATCTGCAGTTCCAAGAGCAAAACTTGCAAATAGTACAGAAGATAAATCCGAATCAACAAACTTATGAAGTGATAATTTAGTTATTTCAAGTATGAATAGACATTTAGATGCAACGTATGCATTTATAAACTTTATGTATAGTAGAGAATCTCAAGAAGCACTTGTTGATGAAACAGGTATGCCAACAGGGTTTCAAGAAATACTAGATTATGGAACAGAAAAGGGAGATGAATGAGCTAAATGATTTATACCAGAAAAAGGTAATTCATTCAGCTTTGATGAAAAGTTTGATAATTATTTAGTTGATAAATTTAATCAAATTATTTCAACAAAACACTAATTAAAAAAAACACCATAGGGTGTTTTTTTAATTTAATTACAAAAGACATTATATTTACAAAATATTTATTTTTTTTAGTATAATCATTTAAGTAATGGTACCATAGCCAAGAGGCTAAGGCATGGGACTGCAACTCCCTGATCGTCGGTTCGACTCCGACTGGTACCTCCATTAAAGAAATTTAGAGTAAAAATTTACTCTTTTTTTTATTTTTTGGAAAAACTATACATATTCGTTTTTTATTTGCTATAATAAATATTGTCAATTTTGTATAAAATTGACAAAAAAATCGCAAAATGTAATATAATATTTTTGGTTGTTTTCACACAAAAATGCGCCCTTAGATCAATTGGATAGATCGTTTGACTACGGATCAAAAGGTTAGGGGTTCGAGTCCCTTAGGGCGCGCCATTATTGAGAGCAATCATGAATATTATTAAATATTCATACTTCGGGAAGTGGCTCAGCTTGGTAGAGCATTCGGTTTGGGACCGAAGGGTCGCAGGTTCGAATCCTGTCTTCCCGACCATTTATAATTTAATATTTTTTATTATATGGGCCCGTAGCTCAGCTGGGAGAGCACCTGCCTTGCACGCAGGGGGTCGACGGTTCGATCCCGTTCGGGTCCACCATATATGGCGGGGTAGCTCAGCTGGTTAGAGCGCTCGGCTCATACCCGGGAGGTCAAGAGTTCAAGTCTCTTCCCCGCTACCATATATTTTATTGTTTTTTATTATTTTGGACCTTTAGCTCAGTTGGTTAGAGCATCCGGCTCATAACCGGATGGTCATTGGTTCGAGTCCAATAAGGTCCACCATCATTGACTCTAGTTAGATCATGAGGGGGCAAACAAAATACGGAAGATTACCCAAGCCTGGCTGAAGGGGTCGGTCTTGAAAACCGAGAGTCGGGGAAACCCGAGCGGGGGTTCGAATCCCTCATCTTCCGCCATTTTTATCGCGGGGTGGAGCAGTTGGTAGCTCGTCGGGCTCATAACCCGAAGGCCGTAGGTTCAAGTCCTGCCCCCGCAACCATTTGGCCCCATAGCGAAGTTGGTTATCGCGCCTCCCTGTCACGGAGGAGATCACGGGTTCGAGTCCCGTTGGGGTCGCCATTTATGGTTTTGTAGCTCAGTTGGTAGAGCAATTGATTGAAGCTCAATGTGTCGGCGGTTCAACTCCGTCCAAAACCACCATTATTTGAAAACTAGCGTCATAAAGTGACGTTTTTTTATTGAAAATATTATAAAAAAATCTAATTTTTATTGAATTTTAAAATTTAATATCTTATAATTATTATTGTTTTACGGAGTATAGCTCAGTTGGTTAGAGCGCACCCCTGATAAGGGTGAGGTCGGTGGTTCAAGTCCACTTATTCCGACCATTTAGAAAATTTAGCATCCTTTTGGGTGTTTTTTTATATTTAAAGTAGGTATAATAAAAAGAGTGAAAAGAGGTGGTAAATATGAGTATTCCTTCCGTCGAGCAGTTATACAATTTAATTAATAAAAATGCGGTAAGAAGTATTGCTAATTTACCACCTATTTTTGTATTATCAAAATAGGTTTTTAAGTTAGCTTTCATAAATAAGGAGAACGATGTTATGAAAACTAAGAAAAAAATAAATAATAATTATAATAATCAAATCGCTGAGTTTGTAAAATTAGATCAAACTCAAACATTAAAAAAATTAGAAGTTTCAAATTTTGGATTATCTGAAACTGAAGTTAAAAATCAAAAAGAAAAATTTGGAGACAACTCATTAAAAGAAAAAAAATTTAATTATGTACTCTCTTTTATAAAATCATTTTTTAGTCCATTTAATTTAATATTAATAATAATTGATACATTTAGTTTTTATCAATATACAAGTGCAGAAACTAGGGAACCATCAGACTTAGTAGGAGCATTATTAGTTTTAACAATGATTATAATAAGTGGAACAATTTATTTTGTTCAGGAAATAAGAGCATTTAATGTTATTAAGAAAATGACTTATGAAAATAAACAAACATCAAAAGTAATTAGAGATGTAGACTTTAAAGTTAAAGATATTGATAATGCAAATTCAATTAAACTTATTAAAGAAAACGATCAAATTGAAAACTCACAGTTAGTACCTGGAGATTTAATTTATGTTTCTAATGGAGACTTAATTCCAGCTGATGTAAAAGTTATTTGATCAAATAATTTATATTTGAATCAATCATCTTTAACAGGAGAATCATTTCCTGTTCAAAAGAAAATTACTAATGCAAGAGAAAGTTATTTAGAATATGAAAACATTTGTTACATGGGAACAGAAGTTGTATCTGGTTCAGCACTATGTATAGTAATTCAAACTGGAGAAAAAACTTACTTTTCTGCAATAAATGATAAAGTCACAGAAAAAAGGGGAAAAAACTCTTTCGAAAAAGGTATTTGAAAAATAACAATGTTATTAATATCATTTATGTTAGCAGTAACACCAATTGTTTTTTTAGTATTTGGTTTAAGACCAGGAGAACTTGATGATAAATGATTTGCAGCAGCAATGTTTGCAATTTCAATTGCAGTTGGATTAACTCCAGAAATGTTGCCAGTAATTGTTACTGCAAATCTTTCAAGAGGATATTCAAAGATTAAAAAAGAAAATGTAATAGTTAAAAATTTAAATGCTGTTCAAAATATGGGAGCTATTGATATCTTATGTACAGATAAAACTGGAACAATTACAAGTGGTGAAATTAATTTAGACCATGTATTTGATATAAAAGGTCAAAAAAATGAAATGATTGAACATGTTTTATATTTAAACAGTTATTTCCAAACTGGATTCCAAAATCCAATTGATCAAGCCGTACTATTGAGTAAAAAAATAAGTACACCAAATTTAGATGAATATTCAAAAGAATGAGAAGTTCCATTTGACTTCCAAAGAAAAATTCTTTCAGTAATATTAACTAAAAATGGAGAAAAAGAAATTTTTACAAAAGGTGCTATTGAAGAAGTATTAAAAGTATGTAACCGTATTTATATTAATGGAGAAATAGTAAAACTTACTCAAGATCATATTGATAAAATTATTAAAAAATCTGATGATTATAATAATGACGGATTTAGAGTAATAGGAATTGCTCACAATCATTTAGAAGATGAAGATATAGAACAAGATTTAATTTTTTATGGTTTTGGAACTTTCTTTGATGAGCCAAAGAAAACTTCAAAAAAAATAATAAAAGAATTAGCTCAAAAAGGAATTTCAACTAAAGTTTTAACTGGGGATAATGAAGTTATTACAAGATCTATTTGTTCAAAAGTAGATTTTAAAATTGAAAAACTATATTCTGGAAAAGAAATTGAAGTAATGACTGAAGAGCAATTACATAAAGCTGTAAAAAGAGGAAATGTATTTGTTAAATTAAGCCCAATTCATAAATCAATAATTATCAGAGCCTTAAAAGAACAAGGACACGTTGTTGGATTTATGGGTGATGGAATAAATGATGCACCAGTATTAAGAGAAGCAGATGTTGCTATATCATTTGATGAAGCATCAAATATAGCAAAAGAAGCAGCAGATATTATTTTAATGGAAGAATCATTACTTCCAATTAGTCACGCTGTTCATGAAGGAAGAGTATCTTTGGCAAATATATTAAAATATATTAAAGTAACTATTGCTTCTAACTTTGGAAATGTTTTAAGTGTTCTTGTTGCCTTGTTCTTAACTATGGCAGAGCCAATGCAACCATTGCACTTACTAACTCAAAACTTACTTTATGATATAGTAATGTTTGCTTTCATCTTTGATAAAGTTGATAGCAAGTTTACCGATAAACCAAGACCATTAAGAACAAAAAATATTATATGGTTTACTATAATTAATGGTCCAGTGAGTTCTATATTTGATATTGCAACATTTTTAGTTCTATTATATGGATATAAAACTGTACAACCAGGAATAACTGGTGGTGGAGATATAGGAAATATTGCTCAATTCAATGGTAGTTGATTTGTTGTTGGTTTAATGACACAAACTGCAGTTATGCAAATGTATAGAACTGAAAAAATTCCATTTATTCAATCAAATGGATCATGACAAGTTACAAGTTCAACAATATTTGTCTGTTCAATGGCAGTAATAGTTCCCTATGGGTTTATGAGTATTCCTGAAATTAGTGAAGGAATGAAAATGGCAAGACCTGAATGAAGTTTCTTACCAATTGCTTTGGGATTTGTTGTAGCTTATATGTTTTTAGCTCAGGCTGTAAAAATGTTGTATATTAAAATATTTAAAGAGTGATTATAATAAAAAACTTGAACCTTTGTTCAAGTTTTTTATTTCTAGTTATCAAATAACAATGTTATTGATTCTTCAACAAGAGAATTCTCAAATTTAATGTTTATATAAAAAAGATAGAATCCCTTTAATAACTTTTTGCTGATATCATTTATTTTAATGGTAAGGGTTTTATTTTCACTATCAGAGTAAGCTCATATTCTTATATACTTCTCACAATCATTTTTTTCCATTTCTCCACACATTTCTCGCTCTGAAGAATAAGTCATTTCTCCTAACAATTTGTTATAGCCATCTTCTTGTAAAATAGCACTATTCATTTCGTATCTTATATGAGGAGAAGGGCTTAATGGATTTTGAAAAATATCATTTTCTAAACTATATTTATATGGACCCTTAGGAGGAGTTTTAATTATATCTGCAAATATTTTCCCCTTCCCAATAGATTTTTGTCCTATAACATTTATTTGTGCTGAACCAACTTTTTTTAGAGATTTAATTTTTATTTCATTTCCATTTACAGATGCTTCAATATAATCTCTTGAATCATCTTCATATTCGAGTGTAACTGATTTAACTTTTTCTAAATTTAGAATTCTAACTGTTGCCTCTAATGATTCTTCATTTGCAATATCTAATGTAACTCTATTAGAAGATAAAAGCACTCATCCTAAGTCCTTTCTAAAAAGAGTACAACTTGATACAAACATAATTAAAAACATTGATAGTAATATAAAAATTAGGTATATTGATTTTTTCATTCTTTCTTTATTCGTCCTTCTTCATTTATATTATAAAATATATTTACTTTTTTAAAAATAAAATACAAAATATTTTTGAAAGAAAGAAAAAGTAAAAAAATGTTAAAAATATTTTTATCAATGCTTAATATAACAGCAACTAATCAAGTTCAAACAATAGTTCAAATATCAAATTTAAATATTCAAAACTTCATAAGTACTTATAAATTAAATGTAAACACCTTAAATGTAGAACCTTTAAATATAAAACTAGTAAATGAGGAAGACGACTTAGAAGTAATTAGAGGAGAGGTTTTTAGTGAATTGATTACTCAAAATGAAAATAATGAAATAATTGAAGAAATTCCTATGTCTATGTTATTTCAACCAGAGGAATGAAAATTTCAAAGTATGAATTATAAAAAGCCGAATGAGGGCGAAACTTTAATATATAATTCAAAATCTATTGCTACACCAGGAAATATAAGATATAGTGGGGTCTTTAAATTTACTGTATTTTTAAAAAATAAAAAAAATGTGACCATTCCTGAAGAAATTTCATTATCAGGTGAAAACAATGATATAGTAGTCGATACAATTATAGATACTAAAGATAGGTGAAAGGGAAAAAACGGAGAATTAATCAATATAAAACTTAATAAATATGGTATTAATAACAAAAAAGATTTAGAAAGTAATTACTCTCAAGTTAACATAAACTATAATTTTAAACATGAAGATAATTCTAGACATGGTGCAGGTGTTATTCAAAATAGTACTAATGTAACAAAAACTTTATCTTTAAAAGACGTTCTTGCTCATAATAAATTTACATATCCAGATTATATTTATGATGAGCAAACCGAAAAAATTTATGATGATCATTGAGAATTGAAATTTGAAAATGGATTAATAGAAAGATACAAAAAACAGTATACACAAAATAAAATTTGAGCTTTCTATGTTATAGATACAATATATAGTGAGCAATCTAACTCAATTTCTATAAGAAGTACTACTATTGCTGGAAAATGAAGAAGTGGTGCAAATCAAGCGAATGTACACTCAAAATTAACAACTAAAATAAATAAAATAACTATAAAATAATTAAATTTGGATAAAATAGAACTACAAATAAAGTAGTTTTTATTTTATCCAAATTTCTAATAGTAAATAAGTTTTAATACTAATAAATAAATAATGTAAAATAATAAAGTTGATAAAAGAGGTAATAATATGGAATTTTCACATAAAGCAATAGAAAAGAAATGACAAAAATTTTGGGAAGAAAATAATACATTTAAAACAACAAGTGATAAAGATAAAAAGGCCTATATACTTGATATGTTTCCATATCCAAGTGGAGCGGGACTTCATGTAGGGCACCCAAAAGGTTACACTGCAACAGATGTTTTTGCAAGAATGAGAAGAATGCAACAATATGATGTTCTTCATCCAATTGGATGAGATGCATTTGGTCTTCCTGCTGAACAATATGCATTAAAAACAGGAAATGATCCTAGAGAATTTACAGCAAAAAATATTATTACATTTAGAAATCAATTAAAAAAACTTGGATTTAGTTATGACTATAATAAAGAAGTTAATACAAGTGATCCAAATTACTATAAAATTACTCAATGAATATTTCAACAACTTTATAAAAAAGGATTAGCAGAGATAAGAGAAGCTAATGTAAACTGATGTGAAGGATTAGGAACTGTTCTTGCAAATGAAGAAGTAATTTTGGAAAATGGAAAAATGGTTTCTGAAGTTGGTGGCTTTGAAGTTATAAAGAAACCAATGAAACAATGAGTTTTAAAAATTACTAAATATGCAGATAGATTACTTGAAGGATTAGATGATTTAGATTGACCAAGCTCTGTTAAGGAACTTCAAAAAAATTGAATTGGAAAATCTGAAGGAGTTATTTTAAACTTTGATGTAAAAGATATTAATGAAAAAGTTGAAGTATTTACAACAAGAGCAGATACTATTTTTGGTGTTTCATATGTTGTACTCGCTCCTGAAAATAACTTAGTTTTAAAATTAACTACTGATGAAAATAAACAAAAAGTTGAAGAATATATTTCTCTAACTAAAACAAAAACTGATGTTGAAAGACAAGATGATTCAAAGGAAAAAACAGGTGTTTTTACAGGAAGTTATGTAATAAATCCAATTACAAATGAATTATTACCAGTATGAACAGCAGATTATGTTTTAAATGACTATGCAACGGGAGCTGTAATGGCAGTTCCTGCTCATGATGAACGCGATTGAAAATTTGCAAAGAAATATGAATTACCAATTAAATATGTTTTGGAAACAAAAGATGAATCAAAAGCATTTGTTGGTGAATCAACTTTAATTAATTCAGATTTTTTAAATGGATTAAATAGATTTGAAGCAATTAATTTAGTTGTTGAAAAACTAAAAAAAGAAAATAAAGCTAAAAAACAAATTAACTATAAATTAAGAGATTGATTATTTTCAAGACAAAGATTTTATGGAGAACCATTTCCAATAAT
Organism: Spiroplasma diminutum CUAS-1; assembly: GCF_000439455.1. GTDB lineage: Bacteria > Bacillota_I > Bacilli_A > Mycoplasmatales > Mycoplasmataceae > Spiroplasma_A > Spiroplasma_A diminutum. The sequence continues at coordinate 160,348 of NC_021833.1, forward strand.
ATTTTTAGAAGATGGACAGATTGCATTAATTGATGAAAAAGATCTTCCATTAGAATTACCAAAGACTGATTATATTAAACCATCAGGAACAGGTGAATCACCATTGGCAAATTTAACTGATTGAGTAAATATTGAATTTAATGGTCAAAAGGCAAAAAGAGAAACAAATACAATGCCTCAATGAGCAGGTAGTTGTTGATACTATTTGGCATATATTTTAACAACAAGCCCAAATAATTTGGTAGATATTAATTCACAAGAAGCAATGGAATTATTTAAAAAATGATTACCAGTAGATTTATATATTGGTGGTCAAGAACACGCAGTTCTTCATTTGTTATATGCAAGATTTTGACATCAAGTATTATTTGACTTAAAAATTGTTCCTACAAAAGAACCATTTCAAAAATTAATTAATCAAGGAATGATTTTAGCAGATAATGGAGAAAAAATGAGTAAATCAAAAGGGAATGTAATTAATCCCGATGATATTATTGAGTCACATGGAGCAGATACTTTAAGGCTATATGAAGTATTTATGGGACCATTAGAAGCTTCACTTCCTTGAAGTTTTAAAGGTCTTGATGGAGCTAGAAAATGACTTGATCGAGTTTATAGAATGATTGAAAATATTGAATTAACAGATCAAAATAATGGAAATTTAGACTTTATTTATAATGATGTAGTTAAGAAAGTCACTCAAATGATTGAAGATTGCAAATTTAATACTGCTGTTTCACAACTAATGATGTTTGTAAATGCTGTATATAAAGAAGAAAAACCAGTATATAAAGTATATATTTTAAACTTTATTAAAATGCTTTCAATCTTTACGCCACATTTAGCAGAAGAATTATGATTTAAAACTGGAAATAAAGAAACTGTATGTCTACAAATTTGACCAGTTCATGATGAATCAAAATTATCACTTTCAACAGTTGTTATTGCTGTTCAAATTAATGGTAAATTAAGAGGAACTTTTGAAGTTGATAAGGGAACTGATAAAGAAGAATTGATTAGTTTAGCTAAAAAATTAGATAATATAAAAGAACAAATCGAAGGAAAGCAAATTATTAAAGAAATTGCAGTTCTAGATAAAATTGTAAATATTGTTATAAAGTAAGAGAACTATTAATAAAATAGTTCTCTTTTTATAAATTGCTTTATAAATTTAAAGGAATATAATAAAACTATTCCAAGGAGGATTTAAAATGGATAAATTAATTTTAAGTAATCTTCAAGATTATATTAATGAACACATTAAAATGCAGTTTAAATGTTTTAATTTAAGTAAAAAATGTGATGAAATGGGTTACCCAGGATTTACACATTTCTTTCAAGTTCAAGCTCAAGATGAGTTCTTACATCAAAGAAGAATTATGAATTATCTTTTAGATAAAGGTGAAAATTATGAAATATCTTTAATTGAAGTGGATAAACCCCAATTAAATACTATAGAAGATATTTTAAAAGAATATATTAAATGTAGAAGTCATTTTGCTAAAATAACTGATGAATTTACAAATAATGCTAAAGAAAAAGCAGATTTTACTACTGTTAAATTTTATGAATGATTTGCAATTGATTTCTTTGAAGAAATCTCAGAAACAAATGACTTATTAGACTGAATAAAAATGTCAAATGGTAACCACTATGCAATAGATAAAAAAGTATCTACAAGAGAAAATCCAGATACACTAGCAGTAGTTGATCCATTTGCACCACATAAAGATTAAAAAATCAGCCACATTGGTTGATTTTTTAATTGTCTAAAAATGTTATAATAATAAAAGTGTAATTATAAGGGAGATAAGTCTATGTCAAATATTATTGAAAATAATGGAACAAAAGAAATAATTTTAGATTTCTCCTTTTTACAAAATGTACAATTTAAAGAAAATCCAGCCACTTTAGATCAAATAATAGAGCAACTTGATATTAAAGGAGTTAAAACTTGCCAAGAATTTCAAAATTTTTTAAAAAACTCATTAGCCAAAAAATCTTTCATTTGCTTATTGGATGATAAAACACATCAATTTTCTAAAAAAGATAAAAGCAAAACTGCTTATAATGGAATTATAAGAATGGAATTAGATTCAAAGAATCAATCATTATTACCAGAAGGAACCTATTTAGGATTTTATGTAAATATTGATACAAAAAATGCGGGACTTACAATTAGTTCAATTTTTATGACTAGATTAAAAAGTGCTGCTCAGGAATTTGAAACAATTATTAAAGAATCACATATATTGATAATAAGAAATCAGGGACAAATAAAAGATGATGAAATAATTAGAAGGAATGTATTAAACTCTTCTAATATAGGAGAAATTGGTAGACTACTTTCAACATTTGAAGAAGAAAAAGAAAAATGACTCAATTTTTTGGAATTTAGTGAGAATTTATTAAAATTGGAAAGAAAAAAATCTCTTCCTTATCTTGGAGTAAGTATCTTAAAAGTTATCAAAATAGATAAAATTCATTTTAATAATCATCTTATTCAATTAGAAGTAAAAGAATTAAAATCAAAAACTTTTAAATATCTATTTTCAAATTCAGAAAACATATTGAGAAGTAACGATATACCATTTGAATTTTCAAATATTATAACTTTAGATTTATTAGTTGATGATTTAGAAAAAGTAAACAAAATTAAAAAAACAAAGGAATTATCTTTAGTTCCAATAAAAATGAATAAAAACATTATTACAACTCATGATTTAATTAAAAATATTCATGATATTTTTGATTTTAATTTTGAAAGAACAAACGATTTTAAAAATGTAATAAATCTTGGAACAATGCTTGGCACAAGTGATGAAGAAATGAATTTTCAAACTTATTGAATAAAAAATAATAAAACTATTTTTTTAGGAGAAAATAAAGAACTTGAATATTTATTAAAAAAGAATCCAAATGAGATGCAGGAATGAAAAATTAAAAAAATGAGTTTTGAAATTGAACAAGATTTTGATCAAGCAATTTTCAACTTGCAAAATAATATTGATTCTCTTGCAACTGGATATATTGCATATACAGGAATAGGTGAAGATGTTCTAATTGAAAGATATAAACAAGTTATAAAAAAAATATCAGATGGTAATACAAAAAATCCGTACTTAGTAAATTATTTATTTAATACAAGACTTGTTGAACTCTCTGAACTCTCAGATGATATTTCAATTGAAGATAAAGATTTTGAATTTAATTTAAATTCAGAACAAAAAGAGGCAGTTAGAAAAGCTATTAATACAAAAGATATTTTTATTTTACAAGGTCCACCAGGTACTGGTAAGACACAAGTAATTTGTGAAATTATTAATCAATTATCAAAACTGAATAGAAAAATTTTATTATCAAGTCAAAATCACGAAGCTATTAAAAATGTTGTTGATAGATTACCAATAGATCCTAATTTAAATAAAATTAGATTAACAAATCAAATTAATTTAAAAACTCAAGTTTCAAATAATTATTCACCTGATAGAGTACTTTACAATTATTATAAAGCAATTGGTAAAAGAGCATTTGATGATATGAAAAATGATGAAAGTTCTATCAAAGAATTCCAAGATTATAAAAATAATTTAGAGCAGCTTATTAATGCTAATAAAAGTTTTCATCAAAACAATAGTCAAATAAGAGAAATTCAAGATAAAATTAATAATCTTAATGAAAAAATTGTTTCATTAAAACAAAACAATCTGGATAAAATAAAACATAAAAATTATTTAAAAGAAGAATTAATAAATATTGAAAACTTAATTGAAGCATTAAACACAAAGGAATTTGAAGCGATTATAAATGTATCTGATAAACTATTAGATTGCTATAAACAATCTATTGAATTTGATTTAAACAATTTTGTATATACATATTTAAACTTTGAACCAAGTGATTTTTCAAATATATATCTTTTAATTAAAGAAATTGCTAATGAAATTTATTTTAAAAATAATATATTTTTAGAAATAAAAGACTCAAAAAATAATGTAAATAAATATAAAAGAACTGCTGAATTTGAATTAGCAGAAAAAGAAGAAAGTAAAATTTTAGGTTTGGAGCAATTACTCAAAACAGATTTGAAATTGAATGAACTTAATAAAATTTTTGACTTTTTCACTTTAAGTTTAAAGAATTTGAAGTTAGAAATTGAAATTGATTTACAAAAAGAAAATGAAAATCAATATTCTGATGTAGAACTTTCAACTTTTGAAATTCATAAAAATGAATTGACTGTTACAAAAAACAATTTAAGTGAAAATGCTGGATCTAATTCAAAAGAATTAAGAGAGCTTATAAAAATTGTGAATAATAAATTTAATTTAAATTTAGGATTAACTGATATTGATTTAGAAGAACAAGTGAAAGTAGAATTAAGTAATCTTGAAAATAAATTAAAAAATAGTAAAGAAAGAAAAGAAAACTTTTCTGAAATATATACTCAATTAATTACCTATTTGAATAATAATTATAAGATTACAAGCAATTTTGAAGAAGAATTAGCATCAAAAGATTTTTCAGGACAAATGTTTAAAGATAGTCAAAGATATATCCAAACTATTTTAGATAATTTAGTTAATGTCTATTCTATGACTTTAACTTCTACAAATTTATTTAAGTTTAATAAAGATAACTTTGCATCAAAATTAGGATTAGAAGAATTGAATCTTAGAAATATGGATGTAGATGTAGTAATTATTGACGAAGCTTCAAAAGCAACAATACTTGAAATCTTGATGCCACTAATTTATGGAAAATCTCTAATTCTTGTGGGGGACTATAGACAACTTCCACCAATTTTAAAATTACAACCTGGAGATGTTGATGAAGTAAATAAATATTTTAACAAAGATTATAATTATAATTTAATGTATGAACTTTTAGATGAATCTGCATTTAAAAAATTAATTTCTGCAAAAAATAAATCCATTACTTCTATATTAAAAACTCAATACAGAAGTCACGAACAAATAATGGAAATCGTTAATAAATTTTATGATGGTTATTTAAAAGTTGAACCACAAGTAAGTGATCAAAAGAGACATGATCTTGTTATTACAAATGCTAATCATAAAGAAATAATTAACTCAAGAAGTTCAGTCTACTGAGTAGACTCAACATATAATACAAATGACGAAATTAATTATGAGCAAGGTGAAGATTTTTCAACTAGTTTATTTAATGAATTAGAAATTAGTTTAACAAAAAAACTTTTAGAAAAAATTGACAAAGAGGTTTTAAATAAAAAATCAAAACTAAGACCAAGTGTTGCAATAATAAGTTTTTATGGATTACATGTTAATAAATTAAAAAGAGAAATTAAAATCAGTAAATTCAAAAATATAGATATTACAATAAATACAGTTGATGATTTTCAAGGTAAAGAAGCAGATTACGTGCTAGTTAATATGGTGAGAAATCCAGAAAAACTTTCAACAAAATCAGGGAGAGATTTTCTAAAAAAATATGAAAGAATAAATGTTGCTTTTTCAAGAGCTAGAGAATTATTAATAATAATTGGTGCTCAAAGAGCTGTTACAGATATAACAGTAAAAATACCAACTATTGAAGATCCTAATGTTTCAAATAGTCATCAAGTATATGCTGATATAATTTCAAAATTAGATTTTGAGAATTGTTTATTGGAAGCAAAAGAAATAATGGAGGAATAAAAAATGATATTTAATAAAATAGAAATTCTATATGATAAAGTCTATTTACCTTTAAAAATTAAATATTCAGAAATCAGAAAACCAACGTTTATGGAATTTTTGATTTTATTAATAATTATTGATCATCCTTCAAAAGAAAAGAATATTAAAATAATTCTTAAAGAAGATTTTAATATTTCAAATCAAGTTTTATTTGAAAGAGCTTTAAGAGATTTAATAAACTTTAAAGTAGTAGAAGTAAATAAAACTAAAGCTGGGATTGGCTTACTAAATATGAATACGTCAATTGATAACTTTATAATTGATCAAAAAATTAAAGAGGAATTTAAAAAGGGAACCTATACAATTTCTCATGATAATAAATTTCAAGATGTTAAATATTTTAGTGACCCAGTATTAAATTCGAGTGAAATTTTAAAAGACATTAACTGAAAAAAAAGAATAAATGAATTAAAATTTAGTCATAAAATAGAAATTGAAAAAAATTTCTCTATTGAAAAGGGAACAATTATTAATTCTGCTAAAGATTTTGTTAAGAATAAGCCAGAAATTTTTGGTGATGATGCTTTTCTAAAAGATCTTATCTTAGAAGATCAAGAATCAATTAGTGATATAAATAACATTAATCGATTTTTAAAAACAGAATCAATAGCAATAGAAGGATGGCTTGAAATTTTTGAAAATGGAGCTTTCAAATTAAAAACTGAAGATAAATCGTTTGATGACTATTTAAGAAAAAGACCAAATATTTCTTTGGAAATATTAAAAAGTGTTGCTATTAAATATGATGAAAAAATTAAGAAAATATTTAGACCAGAAAGTTCAAATTTTAATGAAAATGATTTTATATCTTCACCAGATTTAATATCAAATTTAAATATTAAAACAAATTATAATTTACTACTTGTTAATGACCAGTTTATAGTAAATGATAATGAATTTATAAAAAACAAGGACTTAGCAAAAAACATTGAAATTATCATATTTTATAATTCAAAGAGAAATAATAAAATTATTAATTCAATTGATAATAAATTGATTTTCTATGTTGGTTATATTGAAAATTTAATATTACAGCAAAATACTTTTATGTACTTTGATTCAAAGAATACTTTAAATGGATTTTTAATTGCAAATAAGAATATTGAAAATATTGATATAAATATACCTGTTGTATATTCATTTAAAAATAATTCAAATCAAATCAAATTATCAAATTTATTTGAAAATAATATAAAAGAAGCAGTAGATACTTTTGAAGAATGTTTGCTTGACAGTGATTACGAAACTGCAATGAATATTTATTTTGTTTTACAAAGAATAGGATTAGAAGCAGAGGTATCTTTAACTCTTACAAATTATTTAGCAAAAACAATTGATAGCGGGACAAACTATTCAAATATGAGGGATTACTTAATAAAATTTGAAGATAGAAACTTGATATTAATTTTAGAAAAAGTTGTAAAAGATCTCATTATAAAAATTTCAAAGGATAGAACAGATGATGAACTTTTTGAAATTATTAGTAATTATAAATTTATAGACTCAAAAAATATCTTAGAAATATTCAATAAAATTGAAATAAAAGATAATATTGAAAATATTTATAGAATAAATAATTTCTTATCAAAAATGTCAATTGATGGATGAAAATTCAATATTAGAAACTCGCTAATTATATTAACAAATTATTTTAAAAATAATAATAGATCAGAAATGTTTGAGGAAACTAAATATAATTCAGATGTTTGAGCACAAAATGCAAATACCCTAAATATTATTGGAAGAATAACAAAAGAACTTTATATGTCTAACTATAAATTTGTAGAGGATAACTATAAAATAATGTTAGATTCAATTATAGATTTAATTGGTAATTCATTAGATATAAACAATTTTGAAAGTTATCTTATAAATTTATCAGATTCTTTAATTGATTTTTACAAAAATTACTATAAATATAAAAGTGAACAGTTTGCAACAATAACAGAAGATATGATTGAATATAAAATACAGCTATTAGCAGGAAATTATATAAATAAAATTGAAGATAAACTTAATGATTTAATAGATAAAAATATTTTAAATATGCCAATTGAGTTAAAATTAGAATGAATTAAAAATGTAAAAAATGATTCTAAGCAAGTGGATAAAATTTTAAAGGGTAATGAAAAAAACTATAGAAAAGCATTAAACATTATATTTGGTAAAAAGAAAGAATATAGTAGTTCTGATTTAACTAAATATATAAATATTTTTGGAGGAAAATAATTATGAGTATGACAGCTGAAGAAATTTTAATAAATTGTGAAAAACAATTTTCATTTATTAAAAAAGATATAGATGTTTTAATAAAATATATAAAAGAATTATTAGTACATTGTAATCAAATTGATAATTCAGGGTTTTATCAAAATCAAATAAATGAATTATTAGAGAAAATTAATAAAGAACAAATTGATTTGGCTCAAAATACTTATGAAAGAGAATTATCATCTGATACTCATGTAGCAATTGAAACATATCATGAAATTCAAAGATATGCAGAAAGAAAAAGAGAAAGTATTGCTGATTTTAAAGCTCAAGTATATAGTTTTAAAAGAGATGTTTTAATTAAAGAACAAGAAAATATATTAAAGTCCTTAGATAAAAATAGTTTTGATGATTTAGAAATAGTTAGAAATGACTTAATTGCAAAGTATAAAGACGACGAAGACAAAATACTAATAAGAAATATTTTTGATCAAAATCATCATTATCTAATAAACTTCAGAGGAGAAAAACTATATAATTTCATTTTTGAAAAATTGAAACATATAAAAGCATCCAATAAATCTATATCAAAAGAAATAATTGCAAAATCAATAGATTTATATAGTGAGGATAGAGATCTTGTTGAAGCTATTAGAGATGAATCTCAATTGTTTATGAATTTAGATAATAATGGAAATTTTCAAGAAAATGCAAAGCAGTATTTTATTAAGTCATCTAAATTAGCAGAACAAGAGGCTGTCAGAAAAGATAATGTAATTAAGATAGTGAAAGCCATTAGAGAAGTTGGATATGTTGTAAATGAAGAAAATATAAGAAGAATTCAAGAAAAAAATATGATTCTAATTCACGGAGAAAAACTAACAGGCGAAACAGCAGACTTTGCTGTAAAATTAGATGGAAGTTTTGTTTATAATTGAGAAGGCTTTGAAGGTCACGAACATGATGAAGATGCACAAGCTTTTCTTAATAAGCTTAAAGAATTTAACTTGCATTCAAGTGACGAATTCAATAAACAATATAGAGAACCAAAATATATTGCAAAAAATAAGCAAATATTTAAAAATAAAAATAATTCAAATTCAAATTCAAATAGATAGGTGAGAAATATGAGTGTAAAAAGAGAATTAAATCAGTTAAAAAATTTAATTGGAATTAAAAAGGCAGTTATAATTGAAGGAAATATAGACGATATTTATGAATTCGAGGGAAAATATATAAATATCCATGAAATTGTAATGAATATATTTGAGCAAAAAAAATATTCAGATAAATTTATTTTTGATCAAAATTCAGGGCTAAAAGGTAAAAAGATATCTAATTTAATTTTGACCTCAAATGATTCTCATCATGGAGAATCAGTTGCAAATGAATTTGATGATTTATTTGGTGGTGGAGATAATGATAAACCAAATAAAGATGAATTAAAACTAAAAAAACCAATTGAATTTTTTTCAATACTTAATAAAAACATTAATAGAGAAGATGAAAGAAAAATTGGTTTTGTTGCCGATTATACAAATTTTGTTTTCAGTGATCAAGGTTTAGATGTTGATGATAGAGCTGTTCTTACAGAATTCTCAAAAACTTTAAAGGAATCAAATTTTTCTATAGCAAGAATTGATGAATTAACAAATTGTATTATATTTTTAACTAAAAAAATTAATCAATTACCGCCAAGTTTATATTTAGATAATCCTGAAATTATTATTTCAACTTTGCCTAAACCAAGTAGAGAAGAAAGAAAGCAATTTTTATCTACAATTAAATCAAGAATACAAGTAACAGATATTTCAACAGAATTTGATAACATTATTGATGCCACTGAGGGGTGAACTTTAAAAGAATTATCTCATTTTGCAAAATTTAGCTGTAATTTTGAAACTCCTATCACTTTCAATAAGATGTTTAACATATATAATTATGGTGAAAAAACTTCTCCATGAGAAGAATTAAGCTACGATAAAATGTTAACAATTAAGAATGAACTATCTTCAAAAGTAATCGGACAAGATGAAGCAGTTGAAAAAGTATCAAAAGTAATTTATAAAGCATATACAGGTTTAACTGGAATTACTTATTCAGCAAAAAGAAGTAAACCAAAAGGTACCTTATTTTTTGTTGGACCAACTGGAACTGGTAAAACAGAACTTGCAAAAGCAATTACTACTTTCTTGTTTAACGATGAAGCAAATCTTATTCGATTTGATATGTCTGAATATGGACAAGATAATGCTGATCAAAAATTAATTGGAGCACCTCCAGGATATGTTGGATTTGAAGGTGGAGGTCAATTAACAAATTCAGTAAAGGAAAAACCTTTTTCTGTAATTCTTTTTGATGAAATTGAAAAAGCAAGTCCAAAAATATTTGATAAGTTTTTACAAATATTAGAGGATGGAAGACTGACAGATAATACTGGACAAACAGTAAGTTTTAGTGAATCATTTATTATTTTTACATCAAATATTGGTGCAGCTGAAGTTAATCCAAATCAAAGTACGCAAGAAGTTCATAATGAATTTATTAAAAAGGTTCAAGAGCATTTTACAAATGAATTAAACAGACCAGAACTTTTGGGAAGATTTGGAAATAATATAGTTCCTTTTAATTTTATTAAAGATTTAAGTTTAAAATCAAAAATAATTCGTCAAAAAGTTAAACCAATTCAAATAGCAATTTATGAAAAATATAAAGCAGAATTACACATTGATTTAAATGATCAAAATATTATTGGAATAATGCTTAAAAATGCTGATGAAAGAAGAGGAGGAAGAGATGTATTGAACTCTCTTGAAACTAATTTAGTAGATCCTTTATCTGAATTCATTTTTGAAAACTTAAAAAATATAAAACCTGGAACAAAGATTTTAACTTCAACTAGTGAAGGAAAAATAGTATTTAACATAAATGGCTAATTTAAATCTTAGCAAGTTTTTGATGAACAGTGAAATAGAAGGTCCGGGAATTAGATTTATTATTTGATTTCAAGGATGTAACATTGGATGCAAGGGTTGTTCTAATCAAGAACAACTTTCATTAGAGAAAAAAATGTTTATGCCCAATGAATTTATATATGAGAAGATTTTAGAAGCAAAAGAAATATTTAATATTGAAGGTGTAACATTAATTGGAGGAGAACCATTTCTTCAACCTGATGGATTAAAAGAACTTGTTATTTGATGTCAAAATAACGATTTAACAGTAATATGTTTTACAGGATACATTTATGAACAAATGATTGAAGAACATAAGGAAATCTTAGAAAATATAGATATTTTAATTGATGGACCTTTTATTATGAAACTTTTAGATAAAAATAGAAGACTGATAGGAAGTAAAAATCAAAGAGTTATAAAAATCACAGATAAATATAAAGATTGTGATTATTTTGAACAACCACACTCAGAAGTTGAAATACAACTTTATAATGATAGATTATCGATGAATGGTGATGGTGTTATATTTGATAATGAAAATGGAGAATTTAATTTTAAAATAAAGTAGAGGAATAAAATATGAACTATTTATTTACAAGTATGGTAAATTTCTTTTCCCAAATCTCTTTTACAAAATAAAAGAGAGGGGAATTAGAAGATGAAAACTAAAGATAATCAGAAAAATGCAATTTTTGATCTTACTACAACTGCAATGATAGTTGCTTTTGGTATAAGTCTAAGATTAATTTTTTCTTCAATACCAGGAGTAGATTTAACTTTAATTGTAATTTTAATAACAGGTTTATATTTTAAGGCGAGCATTTCATTTATTTCGACTTTGGGGATTTCTGTATTAAGTTTGCTTGTGCCCACGGAATTGATATTTATACTAAGCTCAGTAATTATTTATATATTATTAAATATACTTATTATTTTTTTAAAAAGTTTATTTCTTAAAAATAAATCTATTCTTTATATCCTTATGCCTGTAGTTGCATTAATGATATCAACTTTATATTTAATAATTTCAATTTTAGTGTATGGCAAGACAGAAGGATATTCTTTATATTTATTAAAATTACATCAAGCATATATTATTTTTTTTGTGTACTGTGTAATAACTTATTTGTTTTTAAAACAAATTGAAAATATTCTTATTAAAATGGAAGATCGATATCCTACGATATTTAATAATAAATTTAAAAGTTATATAGAAAGTAAGGAAGAATATATGATAAAAGTAAGTGATAAAAAATCAAATTATAATATTCAATTAGCATCAATGATTATATCGATGATGTTATTAACTATTTATTTCGCATTTGTACCTTATAAAATGATTACTTTCTTTAATGATATAAATTATTTAGCTGCAATTATTATTGTTCCAATATTAATGTTATTTATTACTCCTACATGAATGAAATTGGCAAAAAAAATTGGAAATTTTAAGGTACTAAAATTAAATTCAATTGGATTATTATTTGCTATTATTTTTACATTTAGTTCATTTGCAACTACAAAATATAGTTTAAGTTTGGGATTAATTTTTTCAGGACTAATTTTATTTGGAATCTTTATAGCAGGATTTTTACCAATAAATATTGAATTGATTAAAAGTTATGAGAAAAGAAATAACTTAAAAAATAAAACTTCAAAATATAATTCTATTTTTGCCTTTTTATTATTACCAATACCATTTACTCTTGATTACTTTACTAAAAGTACATATGTATTATTATTTCTAATGGCTGTTGTTATTATAATAATTTGCTTGCTTTTCTTTAATAAAAACATAATGTCTGAAAGAAATGTTTTAAATATTAATAGAGATTCTTTTAAAACACTTAAAAAAAATAAGAAGTTTTTTGCAGAAGTGTTTGTACAAAACTATTTTATAGGTTTCTTTAAGTTCTTAGATTGGTCGCTGGTTCTATTCTATTTTATTGTATTTAATAAAAATCAAATTAATATTAGTTCCCAAGTAGAAAATGGATATGTTGTTTTATTTTTAGTTATAGGATTCTTATTAAAATATATAGCACAAGCTATATTTTCAAATTTGAAATTTAAAAATAATAATTTAAACAGAATTGCTATGACTACAACAATAATATCTGTTTTACTATTTGTAGTTTTTCTTTCACTATGTTATACATTGAATTTTGAAAATAAAACTAATATATATTATTTATTACTTACAATATTAATGTTCATTTTTGGATCATCGTATTCATTGATTGAAAAAACCAAGGCAAAGAGATTTAGATTAATTGTATCAGAGGAAGAATTTTCTCTGGCAATGATAATTGACCACGTAATGGGTAATGCTTTCTTTTCTTTAATCATTGCAATTATATTTTTTGCAACAATATTATTAGCAAAAGTAACTTTATTAAGTTTAATAATTTTGATGTCTATATTTGTATTCATAGCTTTAATCTTATTAATAATAAATATTTCATTAAAAAATAAATATAAAAAAGAGAACTAAAGGTTCTCTTTTTTATTATATAAATTAAAGGTATTTTGTAATAAACAAGAAATTGTCATTGGACCAACTCCTCCAGGAACTGGAGTTATAAATTTTACTTTATCCTTTACATTATCAAAATCAACATCTCCACAGTATTTACCATCTAAAAAATTTGCTCCAACATCAATTAAAGTCATATCCCTATTTACAAAATCTTCTGTAATTAATTTCGCAGATCCAGCTGCACTGATTAAAATGTCTGCTGTCTTGCAAATTTCACTTAGTTTTTTTGTCTTTGTATTACAAACTGTAACAGTTGCAGATTTATTTATTAACATATTTGCAAGTGGCTTTCCAACAATATTGCTTCTACCAATAATTACAATATTTGCTCCAATAAGATTAATTTTTTTTCATTCTAAAAGCTTAATAATTCCAAATGGTGTTGCAGGAAAGATGTTGCTGTTATTAAGCATTACATTTCCCAAAGTTATTGGACTAAAACCATCGGCATCTTTTGAAGGATCAATAGTATCTGTTATTATTTTCTCATTTAATTGATTAGGTAGAGGTAATTGAACTATTATTCCATCGACATTTTTGTTTTCATTTAATTTTCTAATTTCTTCTATTAATTTTTCTTCTATTATATTTTCTTCGAATTTAAGTAATTCACCAATTATTCCAACTTTATTACAGGCATTTAATTTATTTTTTATATATTTATTACTTGCAAGATTATCACCAACTTGAATTATCATCAATTTGGGTTTTCTTTTTGTCTTTATTTGCTCTATACTAATTTTAAGATTAGTATTTAATTCTTGAGCATATAATTTACCATCAATTATATTGTTCATGTTTTAAATCCTTTCTAAACAAGATATTCTAAAGGTGATTATAATGGAAAAAATATTAAAAGTATTAGATAAACTTAAAATTGATGAAAATGATTTTGAATTTTATGGAAAAAATATAGCAAAAATCAATTATGAAAAATATATGAATAATAAAAAAGGTAAATTAATATTAATGACTTCAATTAATCCAACTCCAGCTGGAGAAGGAAAAACAACAACTGCAATTGGACTTGCAGATGGATTAAATTACATTGGTAAAAATACAATTTTGGCTTTGAGAGAACCAAGTTTGGGTCCTGTCTTTGGAAGAAAGGGAACTGCAACGGGTGGAGGAGAAAGTGAGGTTGTTCCAATGGCGGATATTAATCTTCATTTTACAGGAGACTTTCATGCTATTACAACAGCAAATAATTTGATTTCCGCCCAAATTGATTCAGAAATTTATTGAAATACAGATTTAAACATTGATCCAAATCGAATTGTATGAAAAAGATGTTTAGATTTAAATGATAGAGCTTTAAGACAAACTGAAATAAAAATTAATTCTAAAATTTCTAGACTAGAAGAATTTACTATTACTGCTGCAAGTAATATGATGACAATTTTAAGTCTTTCAAAAAGTATTGAAGATTTAAGAATTAGATTAGACAATTCTCTGATTGCATACGATAAAAAAAATAAGGAAATATATTTAAAGGAATTAAATATTACAGGTTCATTAATGGCAATACTTAAAAATGCAGTTAATCCTAATTTGGTTCTAACTAAATATGATACTCCAACTTTAATTCATTGTGGTCCTTTTGCAAATATTGCAACAGGTACTAATTCAATAATTTCTACTAATTTAGGATTAAGTTTAGCAGACTATTGTATTGTAGAGTCAGGTTTTGGAAGTGACTTAGGATTTGAGAAATACATGAATGTTATAAATGAAGATAATGATTTAATTCCAGATTGTACTGTTATGGTTGTAACACTAAGAGCTTTAAACTTACACAAAGATTTTGATAATAACTTTGATCATTTAAATAAACATTTAAAACATATTAGACAATATAACTTAAATTTAATTGTAGCTATAAACTTTATTGAGGGAGACAATGAAGAACAATTGGATATATTAAAAGAATGATTAAATAATAACAATTATTCTTGGGAAATGAATGAAGCATTTACAAAAGGAGCAAAAGGAGCTGAAAATTTAGCTAAGAAAGTTGCTGAAATTTGTGATTTCACTCAAAATATTAATAGATTAATAAATAAAAATGATCAGATTGAAGACAAAATTGAAAAAGTTGTTAAAAACTTTTATTATTTAGATAATTTTATATTAAGTAACGAAGCAAAAGAAAAAATAGAAGAAATTAAAAATACAGAGTATAAAAATTTACCAATTTGTATGGTTAAATCTTCAAATTCAATTGATGGAAATGATAATAATGAAACAAATTATGAATTAGTTATTAAAAATGTTTCTGTAAATAGTGGAGCAAAATTTATATTGGCCTTCACAAATAATGTCATGAGTATGCCAGGATTAAATAAGACTCCAAATTCAAAAGATATTGATTTAGAAAATGGATTAGTAACAGGCTTAAAATAAAAAATGGACTTTAGTCCATTTTTTTTACCTATGGTTATAGGTATTTTTAATATAACACTTATAATATTCTTCCTAAATATAAAATAATATTAAGAATAATTTTCTAATAATTTATAAATTTTTTAGAGATTATTCTAAATTAAGAAGGGGAAAAAAGAATGGGTATTATAAAAAAATCAAATCAGTCAAAATATTATCAAGACTGTAGGGTTTTAAGAGAATCTGTTGGTGGAATAAAAAATATAGATTCTATAAATAGATGTTCTACAAGAATTAGAATTAAATTAAATGATATATCAAAATTTAATCCTAATAAGTTAGAAGAATCAACAATTTTTAAAAAATACATTATAAAAGATAATATTGTTCAATTTTTAGTCTCAGGAGAAATTGAACAAATAACAATAGATTTCATTAAATCACTAAAAATATCATATGATTCAATACCAAATGACTTTGATATCAATGTTACGAAAAAGGATGGTACATTTAAAAAATTGACAGATGGTATAGCAATAATAATGAAACCAATAATACCATTACTAATAACTTTAGCCATTGTATCTACATTTTCAAATATGTTCAATGGAATTGATTTTGGTTCAGGTACTTTAGCAGATACAAGCACATTTACAAAAATAGTTGGAAATATGCTTCAAATGCTTCAAGAAGCATTAAATCTGGCTTTTTCAATTTTGATTCCATGATCAATATTTAAATTATTAAAGGGAAGTCAAGCAATCGGAATATCTTTAGGAGTTGTATTGTGTTTTTCACAACTGGAAAACATTACAGTTATAATGAAAGATAGCAGTGCAATATTTCAATGACCTTTTTCATTCTTGGGAGAGGGTAAAACAGGCTATCCATGAAAAATATCATTTGAAGGACAAATTCTACCTTTAGTTGGTATTAGTTTCTTTGCAGTTTATTTAGAAAGAATATTTACAAAGAAAAATATTCCTGTTTTTAAAGAAATGATTGCAATACCAATGATCACAATTATTTCTTTCTTTGTTGCAATATTAATTATTGCTCCAATTGGAGTTATTGTGACATATGGAATAAATCAAGGTATGTTATGAGCAACAACACATTACATTGCCAAATTTATTTTTAATCCATTATTTGCAATCACATTGCCTTGAATGGTAGTAACAGGGTTTATTCAAATATTTGTTGTTGTAAATATGCAACAAGCAACAACATTTGGGGGTACAACAATTATGCCTATGTTTACACAATTAAACATAGCAGTTGCTACAAGTGTACTTGCAACTTCAATTATAAATTGAAATAACAAAGAACTTAGATCAGTGTCAATTCCTGCTTATTCATTAGCATATATTAGCGGATCAACTGAACCTGCATTGTTCGGAGTTGGTCTAAGATTCTTATATCCAACAATTGCTGCAAGTATTGGAGCTGTATTTGGTGTAATAATTACAACTTTTTCTGGAATTGCTTGTACATTGGGAAATGCTTCATTGTTAGTTTTTCTTTCAATTACTATGAAAGCGGATGTTTTAGAAAAACTAAATATAAATCCAATAAGTGGGGGGCCATATTTATGAATGGCAATAGCAATTGTGGGTACTTTTATAGTGACATTTTTATCAACAATGATATTATCTAGAATAAAATACTTTAAAAATATTAATGATACAGTTTTAGAAAGAGATTTTGGAGGACAAATTAATGAAGTTAAATAAAGAAATAATATGAAATAGAATTGATCAACATAAAAAAGAAGATATACAGAAAGCAAATGATTTAGTTTCAAGTGATAAATATTATAGACCAACTTATCATATTGCTCCACCCAATGGTCTTTTAAATGACCCAAATGGGCTGCTATTTAAAGATGGACAACATTATATTCACTATCAATGAAGTCCCTTACAACCATATCATGGTTATAAACATTGAATGTTAGTTAAAACAAAAGACTTTGTAAACTATAAAGACTTAGGTGTTTCTATTATTCCTAATATAGAGGATGAAATTCATGGAGCCTTTTCAGGCTCTGCATTTGAAGAAAAAAATGGAGATGTAACAATTTACTATACAGGAAATATCGAAGATGGTAATGGAACAATGTTAAAAGAAGTTCAAATTGCTGCAGACTTTAAAGATGAAAAAGTTATTAATAAAAGAACTGTTGTTAAACATGACGAAACACTATTTACAGCACATGCAAGAGACCCTAAAATATTTGAGTACAAAGGGGAACAATATATGATTTTTGGTGCTCAATGTAAAACTGATTTGAAAGGTGGACTTGTATTTTATAAAAAAACAAATAAAGATGAATTTATATTCGACAGAATAATAAAACCTTCTTTAAATGAAAATTATGGTCATATGTGAGAATGCCCAAACTTAGACTTTATTGATAATAAATATTTATTCTTTATGTCAGCTGAAGGTTGATTTAATGAAAATGATAGATATGAATTAAATGGTTCTAGAAATGTTGTTTATACAATACTTGAAGATCTAGATTTTGATAATTCAAAATTAAATGAAAAAGAAGTACTTAAAATGTTAGATTATGGTCATGATTATTATGCACCTCAAACTTATTGAGCAAATAATAAACTTGTTTCAATTGCATGATTAGGAGCTGTTGATGTTCAATATCCAACTGATGTATATTCATGACATTCAATGTTAACCATTCCAAGAGAAATGAATATAGTAAATAATAAATTAATTCAAAAACCATATAGTGAATTTAAGAAAAATGTTCTTGAAAATACTAAAAATGTATCTTTAAATGAATTTAAAATCAATAAGGCTATTCATTTTGAATTTGAATTAGAAGGAAACTTAGTAATGGAAATATTGAATGATCAAAATGAAAAAATAGAAATTAAATTTGATAATAATGAAATTGTTTTAGATAGAAGTAAACAAACAGAATCACCAACATGGGATTATGAGACTACAAGACAAGCAAAAAGAATTTATGAAAAACAAATAGTTGAAATTTATATAGATTCTTCATCAATTGAAATTTTCTGTAATAACTATGAAACAACATTTACATCAAGATTTTTCATAAAAGATTTTAATAAAATAACTTTTAGTAGAGAAATAGAATTAAAAGTTTCTGAAGTTAAATCAATGATATTAAATAAATAAGAGAAATAAAAAAATGGATTAAAATCCATTTTTTTATTTATTATTTTTTAAAGTAATTTAAACCCAATACTTGTAAACTTGCTAATGTAATAAAGTTATATGGCTTATTGAAATGAGGCAAGAAGAATATATCAACTAATGGTAATTCATCAATTGTTAATCCTTTTTGAATTCCTAAAGCAAACATGTACATTACTTCAGTATGATTATTTATTGATGCAACTTGTGCTCCAATAATTCTTCTTGATTCTTTTTCTCAAATAACTTTTAATCATACATCTTTGTAAGTTGACATGAATTCTGGTCTATCTGAGTCTTTAAACATTACTTCTTCTGCATCAATTCCAAAACGTTTACATGCTTCCATTGAAATACCAACTGATGCCATTTTTCATCCAAATACTTCAATACCATTTGCTCCAGTAAATCCAGGACTTTGTAATTCGTTTCCTTTTACAATATTTGCAGCAGCTAAGATACCTGTTCTAACAGCTGTAGTTGCTAGAGCAATTTGTGTATCTTTTTTCATTGAACAGTTATAAACTTGTGCACAATCACCAACAGCATAAATATCTTGGTTTGAAGTTTGCATAAATTCATTTGTTTTAATTGCTCCTCTTTCATCAAGATCAATTACACCTTTTAGTAAAGATGTTTGAGGAACAACACCAACAGAGAATACAACATAGTCAACTTCAATTTCACCTTTATCAGTAATTACTTTTGTAACTTTTCCATTAACACCTTCGAATTTAACTACTTTTTGTCCAAGTGCTAAATTAACACCTTTTTCTTTCATAGTTTCTTCAACTAATCCTGTAAATTCACTATCATAATATACAGGCATAATTCTGTCTGCTATATCAATTAATGATACTTGTTTATTATTTTCAACAAAAGCATCAACTAATTCTACACCAATATATCCTGCTCCAACAATAGCAACTTTTTTAATTTCTGGATTATCATTTGCAGCTTTGATAACTTTAGCATGGTGGAAGTTTTTGCAAATTTGAACACCTTCTAAGTCAATTCCTTCAATTGGAGGGAAAATTGGTCAAGTTCCTGAAGCTATAACTAATTTATCAAAGTTATCATCAAATTCTTCACCAGTTTTTAAGTTTTTAACTCTAACAGTTTTTTTCTCTGCATCTATACCAACTCATTGATGCTCCATTTTTACATTAATATTTTCACCAGCAAGAATTTCAGGTGAAGCATAAAATAAACCATTTGGATCTTTAACTTCTCCTCTAACTCATAATGCTATTCCACAACCTAAAAATGATATATTGTCATTTTGGTCGTAAGTTGTAATTTCCATATTTGGATCTAATCTTCTTAGGGTTCTAACAGCTGTTGTACCAGCATGATTAGTTCCTATAACTATTGTCTTCATTTTATTTGCTCCTTTATCTTTTTACATTATAATAATATATGAATTGAGAGATAAATATTAAAGAATTGGAAAATTTTCTTTAATACTTATTAAATAATAAAAAAATTTTAAGAGGTGAATAGATTATGTTTTTAAGAATAAATGGAGATATTAATTATTATCTTAAAAGATCAAATTTCATTGAATACTTTGATGAGCATAATCTATCTCGAAAAACTAAATGATATATAAAAAGTATTGAAAGAAAAGTAAATGATAAAAGTGCATTTACTTATTTTAAATATTGAATATTATGAAGATGAATTAATTTGAATTTTAAATTATCAGAAAGTTTTATAATCAAATTAAATAAGAATGTAAAAAAATTAGGTTTATCTTTAACTTCTAAAGAAGAGAGATTCATAAGAGATATTCAAGAATTAGTTTTTAATTCTTGAAGGCCTTTAAAAGAGTTGCCAGTTAGATTTAAATTAGAAAAAAAAGAAAAGGTTAATTTAATACAAACAGGTTTAAATATACACAATTATAATCCAGAAAAAACTGATAATAAATTAAGTTTGATTGGTAAATACGATTGTTATTTTTCGAATAACAATATTTATATAACTGATAACAAGCAAAAGGTTTTTAAAATAATTAAAAATAGCTCAATAACTAATGTTTATATTGAGACATTCGGTATTGTTGTTGAAACAAATAAACATAAATATTTATTTAGGGGTAAAAATAGATTGTTAACATATGTATTACTTCAAAGAATGATACCTAGATTAAATTTAAAAATTGAAGCAATAAATGATTTATATAACTATTTT
Source organism: Spiroplasma diminutum CUAS-1 (assembly GCF_000439455.1). Lineage (GTDB taxonomy): Bacteria > Bacillota_I > Bacilli_A > Mycoplasmatales > Mycoplasmataceae > Spiroplasma_A > Spiroplasma_A diminutum. Next base: position 181,539 of record NC_021833.1, read on the forward strand.
GATTTTTGAAATAAATTAATATCAAAAATTAGTTAGAATATATTTATAACAGGAGATAAGTAATATGAAAATTATAAAAATTTTAGACAACAATGAAGCTGGAAAAATAGTAAGTGATTTAATTTTAGATGAAGTTAAAAGTAATAAGAATGTTATATTAGGTCTTGCAACAGGTAGTTCACCAATAACAACATATGAAAATATTATAAATAAAACAAAAGATCAAAATATTGATTGAAGTAATGTAATTACATTTAATTTGGATGAATATAAGGGTCTTGAATCAGATCATAACCAATCATATAGATATTTTATGAATAATCAGTTATTTAATCATATCAATATTAAAAAAGAAAATACTTTTGTACCAAGTGGTTTAATTGATTCAGATAATGAAGCTCAAAAGTATGATGAATTAATAGCTCAAAAAGGTGGAATAGATTTACAACTCCTTGGATTGGGTATTAATGGACATGTTGGTTTTAATGAACCAGGAAGTGATTTTGAGGGTTTAACTTCAATAGTTAATTTAACAAAGTCAACAATAGAAGCTAATTCAAGATTCTTTGAAAATGAAAGTGATGTTCCAACACAAGCAATTTCAATGGGATTGAAATCAATTATGAATGCTAAGAAAATTATTTTAATTGCAACTGGTGAAGCAAAAGCAGAAGCTGTTAAAAATTTAATTGAGGGACCAATTTCAAAAGATTGACCTTGTTCAATATTATTGAATCATAATGATGTTACAGTTGTTATTGATGAACAAGCTGCAAAATTATTAAAATAAAAATAAAATCCTTTTAAGGATTTTTTATTTTAAATAATTTGCAACATTATAATATGGTGTAAAATCATATAGTAAAACACTAGAGGAGTATATAAATATGAGAAAACAAATTATTGTGGGAAACTGAAAAATGTTTAAAACAAATTCACAGGCAATTGAATTTATTAAATCAGTAGATTCAAAAGTTAAAGCAGATGAAAATATAATAGCAGGTATTGCTGTACCTTCAATTATGTTAAGCGATGTTCAAAAAGTTGCAAAAAATATAGTTATTTCAGCACAAAACTGTTATTTTGAACAAGAAGGAGCATTTACTGGTGAAATATCAGTTCCAATGTTACAAGATTTAGGAATTAAATATGCAGTTATTGGTCATTCAGAAAGAAGAGATATCTTTGGAGAAACTGATGAAATGATTAACAACAAAGCTAAAGCATTATTAGCAGCAAGTATTACACCAATTTTATGTTGTGGAGAAAGCTTAAAAACTTATGAAGATGGAACAACTATTGATTGAGTTAAATCACAAATAACAAAAGGATTTGAAGGAATCTCAGCAGATGATGCAAAAAAAGTTGTAATAGCTTATGAACCAATTTGAGCTATTGGAACAGGGAAAGTTGCAACCCCAGAAATTGCACAAAATGTATGTAAAGAGATTAGAGATATTATCAAAAATATTTATAATCAAAATGTTGCAGACGAAATATTAATTCAATATGGTGGAAGTGTTAAACCTGAAAATATCAAAGACATCTTAGATCAAACTGACATAGATGGTGCACTAGTTGGTGGAGCTTCATTAATTGAAGATTCATACTTAGGATTAGTAAACTATAAAGGTTAATTAGAATTAGATGAGTTATAAAATATTAGCTCTAGATATGGATGGTACCACTTTTAAATCATTAGATGATATAGTAATGGAAAATGTAGAACCTATCAATCAAGCAATCAAAAACGGTGTTAAAGTAGTTTTTGTAACAGGAAGACCTATACATACAAAAATGAATAGATTAGATCTATTTAATTTTGACAATGATGGAGCTCTTTTTGCTGCATTTAACGGAGCATTGATTTATGATTTGAAAAATAATGAAGCAATTGATGCAAATCCAATAGATAAGGAAACTGCTTTAAAAGCATTTGAGCTTTTAAAATTAGATGAAGATTTTAAAGAAATAGAACTTTGAGCATATACTGTTGATGACAAACTAAGTTATATCAATATGCCTATAAGTCAGGGTAAAATTTTAAAACATGAAGTCAATTTCTTTGATTATGAACCAGTAGTTTTTGATTCTACTAATATGGAAATGTTAGATTGTCATAAAATATTAACTATGAATACAAATATGAAATATGTAAATAAACTAAGAGAAATAGGTTTAGAAGTTAGTTGAACTGAGGGATCTCTTGCAGGAGAAATTACTAAAAAAGGTATCAATAAAAAATATGCTCTAGAATTTTTATCAAAAAAATTCTCAATAGATAAGGAAGAAATTTTAGCCATGGGTGATGGAGCAAATGATGTTCCTATGTTTGAATTTGCAGGGCTTTCAATAGCGCCAGCAAATGCCCATGATGAAATTAAAGAAAAAGCAAAAGAAGTTTCTGAATACACAAATTTAGAAGGTGCAGTTGCTAAAGCAATTAATAAATATATATTAGGAGAATAACAATGAAAACAAAAAAACCAGTAGTATTGGCAATATTAGATGGGTGAGGACTTGCAGAAAATGGAACAGGAAATGCAGTTTTTCAAGCTAATATGAAATTTGTAGAAAGTCTTAAAAAAGAATATCCATGAGCAGCATCACATGCGAGTGGAGAATGAGTTGGACTACCAGAAGGACAAATGGGTAATTCAGAAGTTGGACATATTCATTTAGGAGCAGGAAGAATTAAATATGAATCATTATCATTAATTAATAAAGCAATTAATGATAATAATTTTGATTCAAATGAAGAAATTCAAAAAGCTATCAAAAATTCATTAGATAAAAATAGTGCTTTCCACATTATGGGATTATTTTCTGATGGTGGGGTGCATTCACATATGAATCATATGTTTGCAACTTTTAAAGCCGCTGCAAAAGCAGGAGTAAAAGAAATTTATGTTCATTTGTTTACAGATGGAAGAGATACAAAACCAACTGTAGCATTAGACTACTTAGAAAAATTAAATAATTTATTTGCAGAATATAATGTTGGACAAGTAGGTTCAATTTCAGGTAGATTCTTTTCAATGGATAGAGATAAAAGAATGGAAAGAGTTGCTGAAGGATACAAATCAATGGTTGATAGAAATTGTGAAAATTCATTCAATGATCCAGCAACATATATTCAAAGTCAATATGATTTAGGAAAAGATGATGAGGGAATTCTTCCAGCATATAATTTAAATTGTGCAAATGGTTATATTAAAGAAAATGATACAGTAGTATTTGCAAACTTTAGACCAGATAGAGCTATTCAAATGGCAAGTACATTTACAAACCATGATTATGCAGCTTGAAGTGATGAAGTATTTAACGGTTTAACTTTCTTAGGAGATAAAATTTATTTCTTATGTATGATGGAATATTCAGATTCAGTTAAATCAAATCATATTGCATTTAAATCAATAGAGGTTATTAATGGTTTGGGAGAATGACTAAGTAAAAAAGGTTATAGACAATTAAGAATTGCTGAAACTGAAAAAATTGCTCATGTTACTTTCTTCTTTGATGGTGGAAAAGATTACTTTAAAAATGGTTTGGCAACTCCAGAAGAAATTAAATTAGAGGGAGCTGCAATTGATCTAATTGCATCACCAAAAGTAGCAACTTATGATTTGAAACCTGAAATGTCAGCTGTTGAAATTACAGATCAATTAATTAAAAGAATTGACTCAGAAGAATTTGATTTAATTGTATTGAACTATGCAAATTGTGACATGGTAGGACATACTGGTGTTTTAGATGCAGCAATCAAAGGTGTAAAAACTTTGGATGAACAATTGAAAAGAGTTTATGAAGCTTGTGAAGCTCATGGTGCCACTATGATTATTACAGCAGATCACGGAAATGCTGAAGTAATGATTGATGGAGAAGGTGGGCCAAATAAGAAACATACAAGCCAACCAGTTCCAATTATCATTACAGATAAAACAATTAAAATGAGAACTAAGAATGCAGCAATTGCAGATGTTGCTCCAACAATTTTAGATATTTTAGGTGTTGAAATTCCTCAAGAAATGACACAACCTTCTTTAATTGAAAAATAAAAAAATACCTTCTATATATTAGAAGGTATTTTTTTATTTAAATATATTTTTTCATAAATCAGTGGAAGTAAAATTATCACTGAAGCAAAATAGAAATTAAGTGCAAATAAACTGGACATTACTGTTGTTATAAAATTTAAAGTTGGATTATTGTAAACATTTGTTATTTTTAAAATTGTAAATACTATTGAGGATATATTAAATAATAAAATTATTATGTATAAGAATAGATACATAAAATCATATAGTACAGAGTTTTTATCACTAAAATTATATTTATCAATGTCAGTTAACTTGTAAATTGCCAAAGAAATGAAAATTGCACTTAAAAGTATTGTTATTATTCCCAATACTTTTTCTTCTTTAGTAGTTGAGAATACATTTCTCTCTTTTTTACTTTTTTCCTTTATACATAAATTGTTTAGTCATATCATAAAATATTGACATAGAACTATTAAGAATAGACAGAAAATTGTACCTGTTGTTAATAGTTCAATTCCATTTTTAACATTAGGATTAAAAAAGAAATAAGGTGTTGAGAATATACCAATTTTACTATTATCATCTTCTAATAATTTTATTACTCATTCATATTTATCTTCTAATCAAAGTTGCTCTTTTGCAGAAATTTGATTTAAAAAGTAATCACTTCCAAGCTTGTTCATTATTGTCATTCTAATAATTACAAATAGTAAATAAAATATTGGATAAATTCAACCAATTAGTAATTCCTTTTTATAAAAACTAGCTATATCTATTTTTTCTTTTTTTATAAAAACAAAGAAGTAAGTCATTGCAATAATATAAGTTACTAAATGAGTTGTAACAGTTATAAATCATTTAATAAATGTATTATAAACATTTGCATAAGAAACCAAGGGATTTGAATTTATGTCTTGATTTGAAAGTGTTCCAGTTAAAGCAGATCAAAACAATCCCATTGTTAAAGTAAAATAACTTAAAAAATTTATTCAAGCAATTTTTCCAGGTTTTCATAAACCTCATTTACCATCTAAAGCAACAAATAAAAAGAAAATAAAAAACATTCAATTTGTTTGAGTTGTTCAAAAACTCATATCTGCAAAAATTCTATTATATCAGTTAAAAACATGATATCTTGGAGCTGGATCTAATTGAGCCATAACAGCAGATAAAACTAAAAAGGCAAAAAAGTAAATGAAAAAAATATATCAGCTAATTATTTTTAATTTTCTTTTCATAAAATCCTCGTATTTTCAATCCTTTTTATTATAAATTAATTAAAATAAAAAAGCATTTTTACAAATGCTTTTTTATCAACCATTATTGACTACTTTTCTATCTTTAATTATTTTTTCAATGTTTATTACAGCTTGCATTGCTTCATAAGCACATGAAACTAAATTTCTTACTTTCGTTTCATAAACACAACAATCTCCTGCAGCATATATTCCTTGAACAGAGGTTTCCATTTTATAATCAACTTCAAACCTATTTAGTTTATTGATTTTTAAATCTAAATTCTCAAATTTTTCTTTTTCAATAGTTTGTCCGAATTGAACAATAATTGAATCAAATTCTAATTCTAATTCTTCTTTTGATTCAATACCAACTATTTTCAATTTTTTTGCAATATATTCATCTTCTTGAGAAATACTTACAAAATTATAAGGTGTTAAAAAATTAATATTATTATTTCTTGCTTGTTCAATACTTGCTGGCTTTGCTCTAAATTCATCTCTTCTGTGAATTATAGAAACACTTTTAGCAATTCCTGTAAGCTCATTTGCTCAATCTAAAGAAGAATCTCCACCACCAAAAATTAATACATTATGATCTTTAAAACCTTGTATATTTGTAACTGAATAAAAAATATTATCATAGAGTTTTTCAACTAATTGCATTGGTTTAAAAACTCCAATACCATCTGTAAATAATATTCTCTTATATTTTTTTACTTCTCTATTAGAAAACTTCACTTCAAATCAATTAATGTGTTTTTCATCTTCAGGTTCAATAGCTTTAATTTCTAAAACATATATATTATATGTTATCTTTATATTTTCATCTTCTTTTTTAATTGCTTCAAACATTTTATCCATAGCTTCTTGTGCTTGAATTTTTGGAATTGCTGGGAAATTATAAATATATTTTTCAGGATAATATGTTGAAACTTGCCCACCATATGTATCTTTTGCTTCTACAACATCTCCAGTTAATTTTAAATCTGCTGCCATTTTTCAAGCATATAGGCCAGCAGAACCACAACCAATTATTAAAATATCTTTAATCATATAATTGCCCTCCAAAATAATGCAAAATCATTATATCATATATACATATATGTAAAGGAGAATTGGCAATGAGAATTGAAGTTAATAATATTGAAGAATTAAATAAAGTAAGCTCATTTATTGGCAATAAATTTAATCCAAATACTTGCATAATTCTCGATGGACCAATGGGTGCAGGAAAAACTACTTTTACAAAAAATTTATTAAAAAATTATGGAACAACTGCTCTTATAACATCGCCAACATTTACAATAATGAATCAATATTTTTTAAATGAAATAAAAATTAATCATATTGATGCATATAGATTAACTTTTGAAGAAGATTCGCAAATGTATCTTGAAGAAATGATAAACTCTTTTAATATTGTGGAATGAAGTCAAAATTTAGATATTAATTATGAAATGTATTTTGAAGTTATTAAAATTAAAATAGAGATAGTTGATGAAGAAAAAAGAATTTTCTATATTGAGGGAGTAAACTAAGATGAATTTATTTATTGATACAAGTAATAATAAACTTATCCTTATTCTAGAAAAAAATAATCAAATTATTGATTTTTTAATTTTGAATAATCAAATAAGAATAAGTGATATTTGTATTACAGAATTAACTAAATTTTTAGATAAAAATAATGTTAAAGTTCAAGAAATAGAAAATCTATATGCAACAAAGGGCCCAGGAAGTTATACTGGAGTTAGAGTTGCTATTAGTGTAATTAAAACTTTAAAGGTTATAAATAATAAATTTAATATTTTTTTGATTTCATCACTTGCATTTCAAGCAGGAGATAAACAAGCAATAAGTATATTAGACGCAAAAGGTTCTAAATTATATTTTGGAGTTTATGAAAATAAAAAAAATATAATAAAAGATCAATTAATTCCCTTAGAATATTTGCAAGATTTTAAAAAGCAGTTTAAAAATTTTGAAATAATCGAAGATTATAAAGAGGTAGATTTTATTCAAGTTTATAAAAAAATTAAAGACAAATTTGAATTAATTAAAAATATTGAAGATATAAAACCGATGTATATAAAACACTTTATATAGGAAAAGAGTTATGAGTATGAAAGAAACAAATCAAAGTTTAAATTTTCCAACATGAGCATTAATTTTAATTATTATGCTATTTGTTTTGGGGTTGGTTGTTGCATTGTGAGGAGCAATATCAGCTTTCAAAATAAAGGGCACTAATGATAATAAAAATTTAAGTAATGTATTTAAGGATAAAAAAAATATTAAATTTGGACAAACATTTGAGAGCAATAAAGGTATATTTGCATTGACATTTAGAAATTTTAATCCAAAAGATTATTTTATTCCAATATGAATTTTTAAAACTGAAGATTTAATCAAAAAAATGAATGAAATTAAAAATAAAACAGATTTAAATGAAATGATAATTATTTTTGATTATATGAAAGAACATGATCTATCAATTAAAGATATATACTTTGTCAAACTAGAAGATAATGATGATGAAAGTATATTAAATGACTGAATTGAGTTAACACAATCAAATAAAAGGGGTTTTAATAAATAATAAAAAAGTTTTTATAAAATGCTTTTTTTTTTTTTTTTTAAAATATATAAAAATATTTTTAAATAGAAAAAATTCCAATGTATAATAAATATGTGGAGATTTTTAAACATGAAAAGTAATCAAATTATAGGATTGTCATTATTAATTATTGGTGTTTTGATTTTGATATCATTTTTGCTACTTGCATATTACGTTAAAAATAAATCAAAAGCATCTTTCAAATTAAATAATAAAGAAAGTCAAACAATATGGGAATTTACTAAAAAAAATTTTCCAATTTTCTTTGCTCTATTTGGTTTTGTAATGGCATTTTCTGGATTAATGATGATGTTTTAATAAATCAGCCATATGTCGAAAGAAAGGAAAAAAATTTTATGAAGAATATTTCTCAAAAAACTGGTGAGAAGTCTGAAAATAAATTTGTAGGTAAAATGAAAAGTTTTGGTTCAGGTATAATGCCAACACTTTCAAAATTAAGTAAAGCATTTTTATTACCTATTGCTTTATTACCTATTGCTGGTGTCTTCCTTGGAGTGGGTGCAGCAATTTCATCAAATACTGATGCAGGAACTTTTGGTTTCTACTTTGGTTCTGTTTTAAATAAAATGGGTGATGTTTGTTTTGGTAATTTACCAGTATTATTCTGTATATCTGTTGCGTTAGCATATACTAAAGATTCTGGTATTGCTGCATTAACAGCTGTTGTTGGATTCCTTGTTATGAATGGAATGCAAGCAGCTTTATTACATACACAAAGTGTTGATCCATCAACTGTATGAGTACAAATAGATGGAAATGAGTGAAAAAAATTAATATTTGATGCAAATAAAAATATTAATTGAGAAGAAATGGGAATAGGTTTACAACAAATCACAAAATGAGTTAGTGCTTCTAATTTAGAAGAAATACAAAATAATAGTGCTATTGTTGTTAATTCAAATTTCGAATTAATTGATGGTGCTGGAAGTGTTTATTATTCATTATTATGAATAGATAAAATTCCAAATGGATTAATTACTTCAAATATTGGAGTTCAATCATTAAACACTGGAGTATTTGCTGGTATTTTCGTAGGAGCAATTGCAGCAAAATGCTACAATAAATTCCATGATACACAATTACCTTCAGCAATTAGTTTCTTTAGTGGAACAAAATTAGTGCCAATTATAACATTTGTTGCAGTTATTCCATTATCATTTATTTTTATGTTCTTATGACCATACTTAGGAATGGGACTAGCAGCATTTGGTAAAGCTTCTGGAAAATTACCAGTAGGTTTAGATTCATTTATTTATGAAATAGCAGAACGTTCATTAGTGCCTTTTGGATTACACCATGTTTTCTATGCACCATTATGATGAACAAATGCAGGGGGTTCAATTGCTGAAGCGTTTACAAATGTTAGTGCTGAAGATCAAGCTAAATTTGTTAATGTTTGATTACAAAATCATGCTAATTTAGCAGGTTTAATTGTGGGTTCAACACCAGAAGAACAATTTGCTTCAATTAGTAAACTAATTCAAACTCAATATAATGACTTATGAACTGCAATGGGAGATCAAACAATTGCATATAAAGTAATTGCAAATACTGAGGTATTGAACTTTAAAGATTTAGATGCGCTTGGTTTAAATATTGGAAGATTCCAATCAGGTAAATTTGGTTTCATGCTATTTGGATTACCAATGGCAGGTCTTGCAATGTGATTAAATGTTCCTAAAGAAAATAGAAAATCAGTAATGGGGATTTACTTCTCAGCTGCATTTACATGTTTCTTAACAGGAATTACAGAACCAATTGAATATACTTTCTTATTCTTAGCACCATGATTATTCTATGGTGTACATATGCCATTAGCAGCAATTTCATTCTTAATAACTGGAGCATTGAGAACACACGTTTCAATGACAGTTTCAGGAGGATTTATTGATTACATAGTATTTGGTATTGTTCCTTTCTTTGGAAGCAATGCTATGAGTGCTAAATCAGTATTTGGGGTATTAGGTGTTGCAGCTGTTATGGCCCCAGCATACTTCTTCTCATTCTACTTTGCTGTAAAATACGGAAAAGTTATGGTACCTGGTCGTGATGGATCAGCTGACGTTAAATTAGCATCAAAAGCTGATTATAAAGCTTCAAAAGGACAAAATTTAGATGGTTCAAAAATTAAATCATCAAAAGATAGCAATGAAGAAGCAAGAATGGAAAAAGCCACAAAAATTATTGAATTTTTAGGTGGAGAAGAAAATATAGTTGACGTTGATGCTTGTGCAAGTCGTTTACGCTTAACAGTTAAAGATGGAAGTCTTGTTAATAAAGATTCTATAATAGCTTTAGGTGGGGCGACAGGAGCTCTTGTTAAAGGTACAAATATACAAATAGTTTATGGTGGAGAACAAGAAGCCATAAAACCACGTATGATAAAAATCCTTGACGAACAAAGAAAAGCAAAACAAGCTAAATAATTTATAATAAAAAATGCACTTTGTGCATTTTTTATTTGCCTATTTTCTATATTTCTCTAAACACTAACTATATTTTTTGCTATAATGAATTATGTGTATGGATTGATACTCAAGTTGGTGAAGAGGGCACCCTGCTAAGGTGTTAGGCCGGGTAACTGGCGCGAGAGTTCGAGTCTCTCTCAATCCGCCATTCAAGAAAAAATAAAATCAAGATTTTAAAATCTTGATTTTTTATTTGATTATAAAACTATTATCTATAAAATAAGTAATATAATACTATCTTGAAAGGTGAATAACAATGAAAAAAAATGAAATAAACAATGATTTAAGTGAAAATAAACCAAAGAAAGGTCTTTTAAAGAAAATATTTAGTTCTAAAGAAGGACAAAAAAAAGTAATGAATATTGTTAAAGCTAAAAAAATTAATAATCTTTACTTTTATACTGATGTAAATAATATTCTTTTAATTTTAGAACATGGAATTAGACTTCTAAAAGATCAAAAATTAAAAAAAGATGAAGAGTATGTTGTTTGAACTTATTTAGAAAATAATAACTCTGTTGGTTTAGAATTTGACAGTTCAACAAGAGCTCATTTTTGAAAATGAGCAAGTGAATCAAAAGTCGACATTGAAAAAATAAGCGTAGTTGGTGTTGATCCCAATAAATTAGCAAAGCATACAAAAAATGATTGAGCTCTTGATGAAGCAAAAAACATTGTTTATGTTTACGAAGCAATACCATTAGATGTAATTGATTTTATAATGATCAAAGATAAAGCAAACTTAAAAAGAATACAAACTTATGTTGAAGCCAATGATATTGATATTGATGTCTTTTATGGTGAAACTGGAAATGTTGATACAAAGAAAGAGAGAAAATAACAATGGCAAATAAGATGGAAAAAATTACATCAAGAGACGTTGATTTCAGTCAATGATATACTGATGTTGTTAAAAACGCAGGCTTAATGGACTATGGTCCTGTTAAAGGAACAATGATTTTTAAACCACACGGTTATGCAATTTGAGAGCAAATTCAAAAATTTGCTGACTTAGAATTTAAAAAATTAGATGTTCAAAATGTATATTTTCCACTTTTAATTCCTGAAAAACTATTTTTAGCTGAAAAAGAACATGTTGAGGGATTTGCTCCTGAATTAGCAACAGTTACAAAAGTAGGTAATAAGGATTTAGGAGAAAATCTATTTATTAGACCAACAAGTGAAGTTATTATTGCAGATTTTCTTTCAAGAGAGATCAAATCATATAGAGACTTACCAATTAAATATAATCAATGAGCAAATGTTATGAGATGAGAAAAAACTACAAGACCTTTTTTAAGAAGTAGTGAATTCTTATGACAAGAAGGTCATACTTTCCATTCTTCGAGAGAAGAAGCAAAGGAAATGACTTTAGATATATTAGAAGTTTATAAAAAACTTGCAAATGAAATTTTATTGTTACCAGTAATAGCAGGAAGAAAAACTGAGAAGGAAAAATTTGCAGGAGCACAAGAAACTTACACTATTGAGTCTTTAATGTATGATGGTCAATCATTACAATCTGGAACAAGTCATTATTTTGCAGATAATTTTGCAAAAGCATTTAATATTAAATTTCAAAATAAAGAACAAAAAGAGGAAAATGCTTATTCTTCAAGTTGAGGTATATCAACTAGATTAATTGGAGCAATTATTATGACTCATTCAGATGATTTTGGATTAGTTTTACCAAGTCAAGTTGCACCAATTCAAATTTCTATTATAGCAATTAACGATTCAGAAGAGGTTATGAATGTATCAAATAATTTGAGGTCTAAACTAAGTTCAGATTTTAGAGTGGAATTAGATAAAACTGATAAATCATTTGGTTTTAAAATCTCAGAAGCAGAAATTAAAGGTGTACCAATAAGAATTGAAGTGGGACCAAGAGACCTTAAAGAGGGTGTTGTAACTATTTCTAGAAGAGACTTAAGAAATAAAGTTCAAGTTAAATTAGAAGAAGTACAAAATTATATTTCAAAAGAAATTATTGAACATGACAAAAATTTATATAATAAGGCCTTGGAAAACAGGGAAAATAAAACTTTTAAAGCAAATAGCTTAGAAGAATACAAATCAATTATTGAAAAAACACCAGGATTTGTTTTAGTTCCATTCTGTGGTGAAATAGAGTGTGAAAATGATGTAAAACAAAAGACATCAACAAATTCAAGATGTATACCTGAAGGTATTGAACAAACTAAATCAAATTGTTTCAACTGTAATAAGGAATCAAATATGATGGTTTATTTTGCAAGAGCTTACTAAAAAAAGAAAAGATGCTTATAATAAAGCATCTTTTTTATCAATCTTTTCCAACAATAATATCAACTACACGACTAAATTCATAATTTTTTGTTTCAGGAATTTTTCTCATTTTATAATGATTAACAAGTTCATCGAAAATCATTACAAAAGTTGGATCATCAATCTTCTCAAATAGAGGTTTAATTTTAAAGTATACTCTAGAAAAAGTAAAAATAGGATATCTAACCATATAATTCATCATTGCTCTTTTAACTTCTCTATGTGAACTTTCTTCTTCTTGAAGCATTTCTCTTTTAATTTGAATAAATAAATCCATTGCAGCTTCAAAAGTTTTTATATTAGATTCCAATTGATATATTAATAAATCTAAAAAAAATTTAATTCATTTTTGATAGTCATTACTCTCATCTAATTTAGCAAGTTCTTGATAATATAAAAATTGCTCATGGAGTATTGCTTTTGAAATATAAAAATAGGGTTTTGTAGTTAAGTTATTTCTATTTAAAACAATATTAAAAAGTATTCTACCAGCTCGTCCATTACCATCTGTAAATGGGTGAATTTTTTCAAAATAAGCATGTGTTATTGCTGCTTTTACAATAGATTCAAGTATTTTTGAACAACCTTTAAATTGAGATGAATCATTTATTCAATCAATAAATTCAGACATGTATTCATCTACTTTTATAGGAGGTGGGGGCATATGATTTGCAATTTGCACTTGCTTTACTCTTCAAACACCTGGATTTGCATTAATAGCATCAACTGACATCATATTTAAAAATAAGTTTTTATGTATATTTAATACTAAATCCTTTGAAACGATATTTGAATTTATAAGTTCTTCATTTGCATCTTTTAAAGCATTTACATAATTAGATATTTTTTTACTTAAAGGAGTATTTGCAGCTAATAGTTCAATATCATTTGTATCAATACCTTCAATCATATTTGAGTGTCGTGCCTCGTATTTTAAGAGTTGCATACTCAAAAACTGTGTATCAAAAGGAGAACTATTTAAATACTGATTATAAATTTCAAATTTTTCCAAAATAATATTTGCTTGTTCTTTAAAATCTAATGGATTAAATTTAACATCTCATATTTTATAAAGTTCTTTTTTCATACTAATTCTCCAGATATCTTTTTATTATTATAATTATAATAGATTTAGTTAAGTCTTTTAAAGAAAGTACTATAACTATTAACATAATTGAATTTTCAAAAAATGTAAATAAATAAATTTTAAAGTTATAATTAAAGTGTATACGGATTCACAAAATATTTTTTTGTGGTAAATACGTTGTATTATAAATTTTATTAGAATAGGCAACTGAAAGGAGGTTTTTGAATGAAATCAAAAACTGGAGATTTAGTTCTTGTTCATGCATATAAACATAGTGGAAAATTATATAGGTCATGAGAAAAAGTAATAATATTTGAAGAAACTAATGATTATTTAATTTTAATTAATGAAGAAGTATTAATTACTGAAATCAATGGAAGAAAATGAAAGACAAATGAGCCAGCTATATGATTCTTTTTTAAAGAAGATTGATACAATATAATATGTATGTTTAAAGAGCGAGGAATTAATTATTATTGTAACTTAGCTTCACCGTATATTTTTGAAGAAGGTACAATTAAGTATATTGACTATGATTTAGATTTTAAAATATTCAATGATTATAGTTATAAAATTTTAGATTTAAAAGAATTTAATAGAAATAGAATTGCTTGAAATTATTCGAGAGAAATAGTAGAGCAAATTTGAAAAAGTGTAGATAAAATAAAAATTATGATAAAAGAAAATCAAAAACCATTTGATCATAATTATGTAACTGCAATTTGAGATGAATATACTAAATTGAAGAGTGAAAACTAGCTTTAGCTAGTTTTTTATTTACCATTAAGAAAATATATTAAAAAATTATTGGTTATAATATAAAAAGGAATTATGGAGGCGATTATATGAATAAATCAAAAATTAGAAATTTTAGTATAATCGCACATATTGATCATGGAAAATCTACTTTGGCAGATAGACTTCTAGAACTTACAGGAAGTGTTGAAAAAAGAGATATGCAAGCACAAATTCTTGATTCAATGGATATTGAAAGAGAACGTGGAATTACAATTAAATTGAACTCTGTTCAATTGAAATATAAAGCAAAAGATGGAGAAGAATATATTTTTCATTTAATAGATACTCCTGGTCATGTTGATTTTACCTATGAAGTTTCAAGAAGTTTAGCTGCTTGTGAGGGTGCTCTTTTAGTTGTTGATGCGAGTCAAGGTATAGAAGCTCAAACATTGGCAAACGTTTATCTGGCTTTAGACAATGATTTAGAGATAGTACCTGTAATTAATAAAGTTGATTTACCTGCTGCAGAGCCAGATAGAGTTAAAGAAGAAATTGAAAAAGTTATTGGAATTGATTGTTCTAATGCACCAATGATTAGTGCAAAAACTGGTCTAAATGTTGAAGATGTATTGGAAGCTATTGTAAACTTTATACCAAGCCCATTAGAAGCTGATGATACAAAACCATTAAAAGCTTTAATTTTTGACTCATATTATGATAAATATAGAGGAGTTATGGTTTCTGTAAGAATTATGGATGGAACTGTAAAGGTTGGTCAAACAATTAAAATGATGCAATCTGGAGCAACTTATGAGGTAACTGAACTTGGAGTAAAAACTCCATTTGAAGTTAAGAAAGATAGTTTAGAAGCTGGTGAAGTTGGATGAATTGCAGCTTCAATTAAAACTGTAAGAGATGTACAAGTTGGAGATACAATAACAACCAAAGAAAATGGAGCAACTGAGGCATTACCTGGATATAAAAAACTTAATCCAATGGTTTATTGCGGAATTTATCCTGTTGATACTGCAAGATATAAAGATTTAAAAGAAGCTTTAGAAAAAATAACATTAAGTGATGCAAGTTTAGTTTATGAACCAGAAAGCTCACAATCATTAGGATTTGGGTTTAGATGTGGTTTTTTAGGGTTATTACATATGGACGTAATTCAAGAAAGACTTGAAAGAGAATATGATCTAACTCTAATTGCAACTGCTCCTTCAGTTGTTTACAAAGTAACTCAAACAAATGACGAAATTATTGAAATTGATAATCCAGCTTTTTTACCAGATCCCCAAAAAATCAAATCAATTGAAGAACCATTTGTAAAAGTAACTATAATGACTCCTGATCAATATTTAGGTGATTTAATGAGTTTATGTCAGGATAAAAGAGGTAATTATATTGATATTGAATATATTGATGATACAAGAAGAACTCTTGTGTATGAAATGCCTTTAAATGAAATTGTTTTTGATTTTTTTAATAAATTAAAATCAATGTCAAAAGGGTATGCTTCTTTTGATTATGAATTGATTGGTTATAAACAATCAAAACTTGTTAAAATGGATATTTTATTAAATGGTGATATAGTTGATGCACTTTCAACTATTGTTCATAAAGATTTTGCTCAAGGTAGAGGAAAAATATTAACTGAAAAACTTAAAGAAATAATACCAAGACAAAATTTTGAAGTACCAATTCAAGCTGCAATTGGTGGGAAAATAATTGCTCGTGAAACAATTAAAGCAATGAGAAAAAATGTTTTAGCTAAGTGTTATGGTGGAGATATTTCACGTAAGAAAAAATTATTAGAAAAACAAAAGGAAGGTAAGAAGAGAATGAAAGCAATAGGTTCTGTTGAAGTTCCTCAAGAAGCTTTCATAGCTGTTCTTAAATTGGATGATTAAAATGGAATTTTTAATTGATTTTTCAATGAATAACGTTGTTTTTGAAAAAGCAAAAGACATTAGAATTGATGTATTTTGTAATGAACAAAATTATTCTCAAGAAGAGGAAATAGATGCTTATGATGAAAAAAGTTATCATGTAATTGGATTTTTTGAACAAAAGCCAGTTTGCTGTGCAAGAATAGTTAATAAACCAGATGGAACATACTTAGGAAGAATAGCGGTTCTTAAAGAATATAGAGGTAAAGGTTTGGGATCTAAATTAGTAGACTATTTAGTAAAATATGTAACAAATAATCTTAAAATAACTGAAATCTTTTTAGAATCACAAGATAAAGCAGTTAAACTTTATGAAAAATTTGGATTTAAAATAATTTCTGAACCATTTATGGATGGACCAATTGTTCATTATAAAATGGTCAGAAATTAATATACAGAAAATTCAAATTGTTAAAAAATATAATATAAAAAGTATTTATAAAATTACAAAATAATACTGTTTTATATAAATGGAGTTCTAATTTATTATATTTTGATCAAGTTTATAAAAAGAATGTTATTTAATAAAATATAGATTTGAATTCTTTTAAATGGTTAAATA
Source organism: Spiroplasma diminutum CUAS-1 (assembly GCF_000439455.1). GTDB lineage: Bacteria > Bacillota_I > Bacilli_A > Mycoplasmatales > Mycoplasmataceae > Spiroplasma_A > Spiroplasma_A diminutum. Next base: position 198,566 of record NC_021833.1, read on the forward strand.
TTTAACCATTTTTTTCTTTTATTTTGTTTAATAAAATTATATAATTTTATATAAAGGTGGGATTAGAATGAGAAGAATTAGATATTGAAGATTTATAATAATGTCAATTATTTCGGTATTTCTAATCTTTGTTATTCCCTGAATTAGTATTATAGATGGACCAAAAGTTATTTTTTCATCAAGTAACTTTAATACTATTTCATTATTGATTTTAATAAGTGGTATTGTATATTTATCTGCAGGTTTTTTAGCAAACGGTTTAAAAAATAAACCAGGTAAAATTTTTGGAGTAGTTAATGCAGTTATTGGATTTTGAATTATTATACTTTTATCTATAAATACATTTATAGACTCTATTGGTATTCATTATAAATTAATATACTTTATGCCTATTTTTTCATTGTTAACAGTAGATTTAGTATTAGCAATTATTCATATTTCGATTAAACCTGTTCAAGTACAACAAAAAACTGCTCAAGTACAACAACAAACTGCACAACCAGAAGATAGTGATGATGGAGCAATTGTTAATATAAATTCAACTCCAACACAAGATGTTTCTGAACTAAAAAATAAGATTATGAATATGAAAAGTGGATTAAGTAAGTCATATGAAGAAGCAATAGATGAAATTGAAAGAACTGGAGCTTTAAATGGTTTAGATATGTCATCTCTTTTAAAAGATGAGGGGGATATTAATGAAAATAAAATTATTCCCTATTCAATTGAAGATAATCAACAGTTTGAACAACAAAGTAATCAACAGTTTGAACAACAAAATAATCAACAGTTTCAACAACAAAATAATCAACAAATTGAACAACAGAATTACCAACAATTTGAAGAGCAAAATAATCAGCATCAGGAATATTACCCAAGAAGAAAAGATTCAAGTCATCTACAAGATCCACTAGCAAATTCTTCTAGTGATTATGAAAGTATCCATTCTTCTAGTTTATCTAGAAAAGATTATAAGTTTAAATCAAGAAGAATTGATATAGATGATAATAAACATTAGGGAATTTAAACATTTTTTAGTTTAAATTCTTTTTTATATAAAATTAGAATGATAGGTGATAAATTATGAAAAAGGAAAAATCAAAGTTAAAGAAAATTAATTTTAGAAATTTTAAAACAGGGTCTGTACTTTTCATGACTGTTTTAACAATATTTAGAATTTTAATGATAATTTTTTGATTAATCGCACCAATTATTTTAGCTCTTACTATAGCTTATGATAATGGAATTGACCATTTAGTTAATTATATAGGTTCACAAATTTATCCTAATGATTTAACTTGAGCTACAAATTTAATAATTAAAATACTAGCACCATTAATTTGATTTTTAACTGTATTTATAATGCTTTTTGCAACAGTTAAACCATTTTTTAATAAAAAATTATGAAATGAAAGAGCGTATATGGCTTTTAATTTTATATTTTGACCAACACTTTTTATAATTGTAATTTATACAATTTGACTTACAATGCCATTTTTTTATTCAGGAAGAGAGACAAGTCAAACTGATCCAAATCAAGATCCAATTCATCATGCTTGAAAAGCATTACAGGAGAACTATTCTCCTTTTAGTGGTTGAATGATTGCGTTACAAGTGGTTTATTTAATAATGATTATTTTTGGAATATTTTCAATTTTTGAAGCATATATGGTTAAAAATATGAAGTTAGACTATGATGATTTTTTAGTTAGAGAATTTAATAAAACTAGTTTAGTTTCTCAAGTAATTGAAGGAAAAATTGAATTCGGAGAATTTGACCCTGATCAAGTAAATAAGGAATTGAAAAGAATTAGAAGAGAAACTATTCAAGAAGAAAAAAGATTAAAAATTGAAGCTTTTGAAAAAAGTGAAGAAGAAAGATTAAGAAAAAAGAAAGAAAAAAAAGAATTAAAACATGCAAAGCGAAAAAAGAAAAACTAAAATACTAAAAACTCTTAGTTATAAAGGTCAAAAAATAGAATATTTTTTAACTCTGAGAGACCAAAAATATATTAGATTGAAATTAGAAGATACAAATATTTTTGTTTCTGCACCGTTAACTGCATATGATTGAGAAATCGAGAGACTTATATATGCAAATATTCAAAAAATTCAAAAAATAATTGATTATAAGCAAAAGAATCAAATGTTTTTAATATCTTCAAAGGGATTTGTAAAAATTGAAGACCAAAAAATTCCTGCATTCTTTTCAGAAGAAATAGATAAAACGAATAAAATGTCTTTCAAAATTTATGAAACTAATGAAGAAACAATAAAAAGAATGTATAAAAAAATAGCTCTTAATTATTTTGGATATTTTGAAAAGATAATTGATAAATATAAAGAAATTATGGATTTAGATTTTAAAAATTTATCAATTAGAACAATGAAAGGAAAATGAGGTGTTTGTTTTCCAGAAAAATCAAAAATTGTTCTAAATACTCGCTTAATCCATTATCCAAAAATTGCCCTTGAATATGTTGTGGTACATGAATTGAGTCATTTAGTTCATAAAAATCATTCAAAGGATTTTTGAAGACATGTAGAAAAATATATGCCAAATTATAAAAACATAAGTGAAATTTTAAAAGTAAATGTTTTATAAAGTATAATAATTTTATGGAGATGTAAAATATGGGATGAAAACGCGAATTTAAGAAAATGAAAAGAGAAAACGAAAGAAAATCTAATATATTTGATTATTCTGATGGTATTTCAAGCAACATTATATGAAATAGGTCAATGCATTCAGCAGATTATTGAGTGATTGATAATTTATTAAGTGCAATTTCAGACTTTAATAATCAAATAAATGAAATACTAAGTATTCAAAAATTACCAGAACAATTAGATAGTTATTCATGAAATATTAATATTATCTCAACACAGGAAAATTTTTATTCGTATCCAATGACAAGTTATTTTAGACAAACTTATAATAGCATCTCATTAAATCTTGGACAGTATGAAGCTGCATTAATAATTACAAGCTTAAGTAAATTTACATACTATACTACAGATAAATTTTGAAAGGTTTTTAATTATACTTTTGCAAACAAAAATATAAATGATAGAGCATTATTAAGAATTTTTGAGGTTATGCAAAGAACTTCACTTGATGCAGTTAATGGAATAATAGAAAAAGCACTGCTACTAATAGATAAAAAGCAAATTGATTCATACAAACATCATTTATTAATTGAAGAAATATTGGATTTAGGAGATGATTTTACTTATCATTGATCAAGAATGCTTGATCAGGTTGTTGATTTAACAGTAGAAACATTCATGTTTCAAAATGAGTACGGTCAAACAAATTCATCAACATACTCAGAATTTTTTGCACAAGATGATGAAGATGATTTTGAAGATTTTTTTGAAAAAACTAAGACATTAGTTTTCAAAGATGAAGTAAATGATGCCTTTAATTACTTTGGTATTACAAAAATGGCAAAACCAGAAGAATTTAAAAAAATATATAGAAAATTTGCAAAACAATTCCATCCGGATTTAAATTCAGATCCATCAGCTGCAGTTGAAATGAAAAAAATAAATGTATTTAAAGAAATTCTTGAACAATACTATGATAAATACGAAATAGTATAGTAAAAGGAGAATAATATGCAAGAAAAGGTATGAAATAGTCTATTTGAATCATCAAAAGATCTAATAACTAATTTTTCTTCTAATCAAGATAAACTTTTATCATCAGTTAAGGAATTTAGTGATAATTTGGTAAATTTTTCAGAAATATACTTTTCTGATAGAGAAGAATTTTTTAGATTTTTAAAGAATAAATATAGGGGTTTTTATTTGCATGCAACTTCAATCGTTTCTAGTGCTGATTCTGTTTCATTAATAATGCAATTAAATGAAGGAGTAAATGATTATTTAATCTTAATAAATTTATTTAGACAATTATTAGTAACTTTAGATTCACTTACAAGTGATTATTGACTAAAAATTGGAGAAAAAGTTAAGGATGTAAAATTAATCAAACTTATTATAGGTATATCAAATGAAGCTCGTTTTGAAAATGATGGTGAGGTTCCGGGCTATGTTTTAAAGACATTGGAAAAAAATAGAATAAGAGAAAATGATTTCTTTAAAAATTATATGAATAAGGAATTATGAAATGAAATTAAGCTATTAGAAGAGAAGATTTTAAATAAACCAGATGGAGATTTTGAATATTTCAAAGAACTTCTCTCAAAATCAGAGCATTTAGCAGATGATATGGTAATTAATCTTTGAGCAATTCTTGCAATTAATATTAGTTATTTAGAATTTTTAAATGATATAGTGGGAGAAATTTAATGTACATAAAAGAATATGAAGAATTTACATTTATACAAAATGATTTAATAAGTAAAGAAATGTTTATATTATATTCAATTTTTGGAGAAGAAAGTAAATTTTTACAAGTTATCCAACAGGAATGATTTGAAACTAAAGAAGTTGAAAAATTTAGAGATTTTATTGAAATTAAATTTGATGAAATTGAAATTAAAAAGAAAAATCAAGTAGACAGAGATAGTTTAAGTTGTCTTTTAAGAATGATGTCAATTTGTGATTGCTTCTTTGAATATGAATACATATATGATTCAGCAAGAACTTTATTTATTAATTCAAATAAAGAAACTATGTCTAATTTAAAAGTATATGATTATGCATTTAAGGAATTCATTGAATCTAATTATATTAGTTTTTTAGAAGAATTAAAGAGTTTAACTATTTCAACTAAATATAATCAAATTGTAAATGATATAAAAAAAACAATTAATAGAGTATCAGAAATTAGCGAATTTTCTTTAATAGTCAAAGAAACTTATAAAATAAATGATTTAATGAGTGATCTACTAGATATTTTAGAAGATGATGAAGATAATAGTTTTGAATTTAGTACAGATGAAGAAGTTGTATTATATAATTTCTCAATTTACCATTCAACCAAAATTTATTTTTCATTACTTTTAAGAGAAAATATCATATTAGAAGAAGAGAGAATTAGTGGCAAAGTAATTGAAAGTTATAAACCTTTAATTGAAGAAGAAGACTTAAGAATGTCAGAAACTAAAATGATTTCAGACCAAAGTAAAGAAATATTTTATAAAACATTAAAAAATTAAAAAGGAGTTGAGGTTATGGAACAACATTTAATATATCCATTTTGTTGTACAGAACACTCAACTTTTTTTTCAACACTTTTAGAAAACTATATAAGATTAAGAGCAACTCAAGATGGTATTTCGATAATTAACGATGATTTTAAAATTTATAAAGAACTTACAAATACAAATTTAAAATTAGTTATTGAAAGTGAAAAACAAAATATTAAAAGATGAAAAGATAATTTAATTTTAGATTTAGAAAAAAAACTCTTAAGTATATCAAGCTTAATTTTTATATATTATGTATTTTATATTTTTGAAATAAAAATTGATAAAGAGCTTGAAAAAGAACTACAATTTTTGAAAGATCAAAGTTTAAATTTGCACAATTCAATAGGAACAAAAGAAACTGAAAGTGCATTTAAACTAATTTTTCAACTAATTGAAGATATTAATCAATTAAAAAATCTATATATTTCTTAATAATTTTTATTTAAAATTAATTATTCTAAAGAACTAAATGTTTCATTTATTGGTATTACATTTAATTATTTGGTATTATCAATAGGTTATTAAATTATTAAATAGGAGAAAAACATGAATAAAAAAATAATAAATATAGCAGTTATTGCTCACGTTGATGCTGGAAAATCTACATTAGTTGATGCTTTTTTAAGTCAATCAAACGTTTTTAGAGCAAATGAAGAAGTAAAAGAACAAGTAATGGATAGTAATGATCAAGAAAGAGAACGTGGAATTACAATTTATTCTAAAAATTGTGCTATTGAATATAATGGTTACAAGATTAATATTGTTGATACACCAGGCCATGCTGACTTTTCAAGTGAAGTTGAACGTATTATGAAAACTGTTGATACAGTTATATTATTAGTCGATTCTGCAGAAGGTCCAATGCCCCAAACAAGATTTGTTCTTTCAAAAGCTTTGGAATTAGGTTTAAGACCAATTCTTTTAGTTAATAAAATTGATAAAAAAGATCAAAGAGCATTAGAAGTTGTTGACGAAGTTCTTGAATTATTTATGGAACTTGATGCAAATGATGAGCAAATTGAATTTCCTTCATTATTTGGAACAGCTCGTGATGGTATTGTTCAATATTCAATGGAAGAAAAAAGTGATAACTTAGTTCCATTATTTGAAACAATTATTAAACAAGTTGGAAATTATCCAATTGAATTATCAGAAGAGCCTGTTCAATTACAAATATCTTCACTTGCATATGATTCATTTATTGGAAGACTTGGAATTGGAAGGTTATTCAAAGGTGTTTTAAAAGAAGGGCAACAAGTTGCTATTTCTAAAAATGATGGATCTGTTGCAAAAGGTAAAATAACTGGATTATTTATTTATGAAGGATTAAAAAGAGTTGCTGTTAAAGAAGCCCAAGCAGGGGAAATCGTTGTTATATCAGGAATTGGAGATTTAACAATTGGTGATACAGTTTGTGAGCCAGATAAAATTGATGCACTTCCACCAATTGTTATTGAAGAACCAACAATGAGTATGAACTTTTTAGTAAATACTTCACCTTTTGCTGGAAGAGTTGGTAAATATGTTACAACAAGAAATATTAAAGAAAGATTAGACAAAGAATTAGAAGTTAACGTTGGACTAAGAGTTGAAGCTTTAACAGATTCATCTGCAGATGGATTTAAAGTTTTAGGTAGAGGAGAACTTCATTTATCTGTTTTAATTGAAACAATGAGAAGAGAAGGTTTTGAATTAGGAATTTCTAGACCTGAAGTTGTTGTAAGAATGGACGAAAAAGGTCAAAAATTAGAACCTATGGAAAAAGTTATAATAGATGTTCCAACAGAATTTTCTGGAACTGTTATTAATAAATTGAACTTAAGAAAAGGTATGATGGCTGATATGGATTCAGATGGTGTTAGAGATAAAGTAACTTACCATATACCAACAAGAGGTTTAATCGGATTTAAATCAGAATTCACAAATGATACTCGTGGTGAAGGGGTTATGGTTAAATCAAGTATAGGTTATGAAGAATATAAAGGTAAAATTGAAGGAAGACAAAACGGTACATTAGTTTCAATGGCAAATGGTGTAACTCTTCCTTATGCTTTAAATAACTTAGAAGAAAGAGGAATTCTATTTGTTGGTCCTCAAGTAGAAGTGTATGATGGAATGATTGTTGGATTACATTCAAGAGATAATGATTTAAATGTTAACCCAACAACTGGTAAAAAATTAACAAATACTAGAGCATCAGGAAGTGATGATTCTGTTAAGTTAACTCCACCAAGAAAATTTACATTGGAAGAAGCATTAGAATTTATAGAGTGAGATGAACTTGTAGAAGTAACTCCAGAAGATATTAGATTAAGAAAAAAATGACTTTCAGAAAATGAAAGAAAACAACATAGAAATGATCCACACTAAAAAAAATTCCATTAAGGAATTTTTTTTTAAAAAAAGTTCCACTAATATATGTACAAAAATAATTAAAATGTAGGAAAATAGGTTTATTATTAAAAATGTAAGGAGAATTAAATATGTCAAAAATAACTAACATTGTTGCACGTGAAGTATTAGATTCACGTGGATTTCCAACAGTTCAAGTTGATGTAACAACTGAATTTGGTGGATTTGGAACTGCTAAAGTTCCTTCAGGAGCTTCAACAGGTTCAAGAGAAGCTTTAGAATTGAGAGATGGAGACAAAAACCGTTTTAATGGAAAAGGTGTTTTAAAAGCTGTTTCAAATGTAAACGATAAAATTGCACAAGAAGTAATTGGTATGGAAGTAACAGATCAAGTTGCTATTGATACAATGATGTGTAAATTAGATGGTGATGATTTCAAAAAAAACTTAGGAGCAAACGCAATCTTAGGTGTTTCATTAGCTGTAGCTAAAGCTGCTGCAAGTGAATTAGAAATTCCATTATACAGATATATTGGGGGAACAAATGCAAGAAGATTACCTGTTCCTATGTTAAACGTTATTAATGGTGGAGAACATGCAGATTCTGCAATAGACTTCCAAGAATTTATGATTATGCCTGTTGGAGCACCAACATTTAGTGAATCATTAAGATGAGCTTCAGAAACTTTCCAAGCTTTAAAATCTTTATTACATGATAAAAAAGATATTACAGCTGTTGGTGATGAAGGTGGATTCGCTCCTAACTTTGCTTGAGCATATCCAGAAGAAACTATTGAAGCATTTAAAGCAAAAACTCCAGTAGAAGTTGCTTTAGATTTATTAGTTGAAGCTATTGAAAAAGCTGGTTATAAAACTGGTAAAGATGGTATCATGATTGCAATGGACTGTGCAAACTCAGAATTATACATTGATGGAAAATACCACTTCAAAAAAATTGAAAAATTAACAGGAAAAGAATGAGCTTTAACAACAGATGAAATGGTTTCATTCTTAGATAAATTAGTTGATACATACCCAATTATTTCAATCGAAGATGGACTAGCTGAATCAGATTGAGATGGATTCCAAAAACAAGTTAAAACAATGGGACACAAAATCCAAATCGTTGGAGATGACTTATTTGTTACAAATCCAAAAATTACTGCAGAAGGAATTGAGAAAAAAGCTGCAAACTCAGTATTAATTAAATTAAACCAAATCGGTACTTTAACTGAAACTATTGAAACAATTCAAATGGCTCAAAAAGCTGGTTGAACTGCTGTTACTTCACACCGTTCAGGTGAAACAGAAGATGCAACAATTGCTGATTTAGCTGTTGCTTTAAACACAGGACAAATTAAAACTGGTTCAATGTCAAGATCAGATAGAATTGCTAAATACAATAGATTATTAGAAATTGAAGCTGAATTAGGTGAAGCTGCAATTTATGATGGTTTAAAATCATTCTATAACTTAACAAAATAAAGAAAATAATTTTAGGAATATCTAATTTAAATATTGGTATTCCTTTTTTATTTTTAATTGAAAGTAATATCAAAATATATTAGTCTTTTTATTGTAAAATATTTGTGGTGATGAAATGCGAAAAAATATTAAAGGAAACTATTTATATATAACAGCGCTAAGTATATTTTTAGTTTTTTTCATAACTTTTACATTTCTTGATTTAAAAATATCGAAATCAATTAGTAATGAAATGAATAATCATTGATTTTCTCAAACATTTGATATGTATGGTAAGACAATAATAATAGTTCCTATTTATTTGATTTTTTTTGGTTATTTTATAAAGTTAATGAGTTTTGTAAATTTAGTAAAGAAAGCAATAAGGGCTTTTAATGTTTTGTTTAATATAATTTTTATTTTTACAATTACAACTTATTTTTATTATGAATTTGATATTAACTCTCTTGCAAAAATAATTAGTTTATCACTAATATATGTTTTTATTTTTATTTTTATAGTATTAATTGCATTCAATTGAATAAAATTAATTTATAATAATGATCAAATTGCAATCAATAAAATAGTCTATGCTGCTAATATAAGTATTATTTTTTTATTTATAGGATTTTTAAACGTAGAATTATTTAAGAATTTATTTGGAAGAATTAGACCAAATGAAGTTATAGAAAATGATCAAAGTTTTTTTTATGTATTTCAAATTAATTTTTCTTCAAAAAGGGGTAAAAGTTTTCCATCAGGACATACTCTATCTGCAGGACAATTGATTGCTGTTTTTTATTTTTTAGATTTAAAAAATAAAAGGCTTGAATCTATTTTAAAGAAAGTAATACCAGTATTTGTAATAATTTTTACTTTATTAACAGCAATTTCAAGAGTTACAATGCATAAACATTTTCCAACTGATGTATTATTTTCAATGTTAATATTAGTTGTTTATTATTTATTATCTCCAATAATTATAAAAAAAATTTATGAAAGGAAAATTAAAAATGGCTAAGTATATCGGATTAGATTTAGGTAGTAAGACAATTGGAATTGCAACTAGTGAAGGATATTTTGCTAACCCAAAAGAAACAATTAGGTTTGAAGAAGATAATTTTAAACAAGGTGTTGATAAATTATTTTTATTTCTTAGTAAAGAAGGATTTGAAAAAATTGCTATTGGATATCCTAAAAATATGGATGGATCAATGGGTCATAGAGTTCAAATGGTTGAAGATTTTATAAAAATTATGTTAGAAACAAATATAGTAAATGAAGAGCAAATTATTAGAATTGATGAAAGGTTAACAACAAGAATGGCAAAACAAATAATGGTTTCATTTGATTTAAGTAGAAAAAAGCAAAAAGAAAATAAGGATCAAGTTGCTGCCAAATTAATTTTAGAAACTTATATTAACTCAATCAAGTAGTATATAATATGCTTATAAGTGGAGGTAGAAATGAATACACATCCTTTAGTTAAAGAAATTTTATTTTCTAAAGAAGAGATTGATTCAAGGACTGCACAATTAGCAGAAGAAATTGAACAATATTATAGAACACAAGATATAAAAGAAAACACAGTAATTTTAATAGGACTTTTAAAAGGCTGTGTTCCTTTTATGGCAAATTTCATTAAGCATTTTAATTATGAATGTCAAACAGAATACATGGTGGTTTCATCATATCTGGGGGGAACTAAAACAACAGGAGAACCTAAAATTAATTTAGATTTAAATATTTCAATTAAAGATAAGCATGTTTTAATAATTGAAGATATTATTGATTCAGGTATAACATTGGATTATGTAAAAAATTATTTATCATTTAAAGGTGCAAAAGAAGTTAAAATTGTAACTTTATTAGATAAACCAGAAGGTAGATCAGTTTCAATGGAAACTGATTGATGTGGATTTAAAATTAAAAATGAATTTGTTGTTGGATATGGACTTGATTATGATGAAAGATTGAGAAATCTTCCATTTATTGCAGTTTGTGATGTAGATAAACTTGATGATTGAAAATGATAATTTAGTTCGTTTTTATTAGTAAGTTAGTTATTTAAAAAAGTTATATAATTTATATGTACGGAGGAAATTTTATGATTAAAAAAATCGGAGTTTTAACTTCTGGAGGAGATGCTCCTGGAATGAATGCAGCAGTTGCTGCGGTTATTAAAACAGCAATTTCAAAGAATATTGAACCATACATTGTAAGAGATGGTTATAAAGGTCTTATAAATAATTGAATTGAGAAAGTAGATATAAACTTTGCATCAAATATTATTTCAAAAGGTGGAACAGTAATTGGATCCGCAAGATTACCTGAATTCAAAGAAGAATCAGTAAGACAAAAGGCAGTTGATAATCTAAATTCATTAGGTATTGAAGCTTTAGTTGTTATTGGTGGAGATGGAAGTTATCAAGGAGCTGAAAAACTTACAAAAATGGGAATTAATTGTATAGGTTTACCTGGAACAATTGATAACGATATTGTTTCTTCAGATTATACAATTGGTTTTGATACAGCATTAAATACTGTTATTGATTCTCTAGACAAAATTAGAGATACTATTCAATCACACAATAGATGTATGGTTGTTGAAATAATGGGTAATGGTTGTGGAGATTTAACATTATATGCAGCAACAGGAACTGGAGCTGAGGTTTTTTCGACAAAAGAAAGTTATTTAACAGAGGATGAAATTATTAATCAAGTTAAAGAACTAAAAATTAAAAATAAGAGAAGTGTAATTGTAGCTGTTGCTGAAAAAAATTATGATGTTAATGAGTTAGCATCAAAAATTGAAAAGGAAACAGGATATGAAACAAGAGCAACAGTTCTTGGTCATATACAAAGAGGTGGAAACCCAACTGGTATGGATAGATATCTTGCAGTTAAAGCTGGTATTTTTGCAGTAGAACAATTAATTGCTGGTAAAGGTGGATTATATATTGGAATGAGCAACAATGAATTAGTTGCAAGAGATATTGATTCAACACTAAATATGCCAAAAATTGATAAGTCTCAGGAGTATCAAAAACTAAGAGATATAAATAAAGCAGTATAGTACAAAAAATATTAACAAGGAGAAAAATTATGAACAAAGAAATAGAATTTTATGAACCAAGTAAGATTGCTAAAAAAGTAAAAAGAACTAAAATTGTTACAACAATAGGACCAAGTACTCATTCAAAAGATGACATTAGAAAATTATTTGAAGCTGGAATGAATGTTGTTAGATTAAACTTTTCACATGGAAAACAAGAAGAGCAAGCTGAAAAAATTAAATCAGTTATTGAGTTAAGAGAAGAATTAGAAAAACCAATTTCAATTATGCTTGATACAAAAGGACCTGAAATTAGAATTGGAAAAGTTCTAGATGGATCACAAGAAATTAAAGCAGGAACAGATATTAGAGTTTATACAACACAAGAAGAATATTTAAATCGTGAATGTAAATCAACTGAGATGACAGTTTCTTATGATATGAGTATTGATTTAAAACCAGGAGATACAGTTTTAGTTGATGATGGTAAATTAACATTAAATGTTATTAATGTTGAACCAGGTTTAGTAAATTGTAAAGCATTCAATACACATACTGTAAAAACTAATAAAAGAGTTAACTTACCTGGTGTTGACTTTTCATTACCATTCTTAGCAGAAAAAGATATTGAAGATATTAAATTTGGTGCAAAAATGAAAGTTGATTATATTGCAGCATCATTTGTTAACTCAGCAGATAATGTTAATGAAATTAGATCAATATTAAAAGAATGTAATGCAGAAAATGTTCAAATTATTTCAAAAATAGAATCAAAAATTGGTATTTTTAATATTGATTCAATTATAGAAGCATCTGATGGAATTATGGTTGCTCGTGGTGATTTAGGATTAGAAATTCCTTATTATGAAGTTCCATATTGAGAAAAACAAATGATTAGAAAATGTAGAAAAGCAGGAAAAGTTGTAGTTGTTGCAACTCAAATGTTAGAATCAATGACTGATAATCCTCAACCTACAAGAGCTGAAGTAACTGACGTTTATTATGCAACAGAATTAGGAACAGATGCAACTATGTTAAGTGGTGAATCTGCTGCTGGAATTTACCCATTTATTACAACAGAAACAATGGCAACAATTAATAAAAGAGCAGAATTAGGTTTCTATGGAAAAATTTATTATGATAGAGCTTTAGAAGTTGCAAGAAATTCAACTTCAGGAAAAAGAGCTGAAATTGCAGATGAATTGGCAAATATAACAAGAAATGGTAAATATGAATTTGCAATAGTTCTTTCAAGAACTGGTGAATTATTAAAAACTATTTCAAAATTTAGACCAAACGTTACAATTTTGGGAGTTTGTGATAAAGAAGAATTATGAACAGGATTTGGTGCAATGCACTCAATCTTTATGAATAAAGTTAATAGCATTGATGAAGTAATTGATAATAATGATGTATTATCAGAAATTGCAAGATCATGAGGTGCAAAAAAGGGTGAAGAAATCTTAATTGTGAGAAATGAAGATATCAAATCTCACATAGTTTAAAAAATAACCACTTATGTGGTTATTTTTTTTTGTATAATTTTTTTAAAAAAAATTATACACTTATAGTGTATAAAAGAATGAGTAAAATAAGGAAGGTTTATAAAATAAATATTGGTTGTATAAACTACTTTTATACAGATTTATAAATTTTATTAATATATTTAAGAAAAAAGAGGAGTGAAAATGAAAAAAACATTAAGTATTTTAGGCGGAATAATTTTTGCTACAAGTTCTACTATAGCAACTGTTAACACAGTATCATGTGATACAAATTATACAAAAGAGGATTTTGAAAAACTTGTTAAAAAAATTGCAGATTTAGACTTAACTAAATATACAACTGAATCAGTAGACAATTTAATGAAAGTAATGATAGAAACTGCAACAGAAGTTGCAGATGGAAAAAATATTACTGAAAACTATAATAAACTTAAAAAAGCTATGGATAGTTTAGTTCTAAAGGACAATCAAACTGGAGAAATAAAGATCTATACTTTAAAAGATCTATTTGAATCAGAGATAATTGTTAATGATAATACAGTAAAATTTACTATAATCTATCAAAATGAAGCAGAATATAAGTCTAAAACTAGAAATCAATCTAGTTTTAGAAGAAACTTATATTATAATATTTCCAGATATTATAAAGATCTTGATTTGGATATAAAAAGACTTATTGAAAAAGATTTTAATTCTGATACAACTGAGTTAAGTATAGATTTAAATTTAGATTTAGAAACAAGATATGAAATTAAAACCGCTTTGGTTAGTGAAAGTGCAAAAGCTCAAATTAATCCAGCAGTATGAACAATACAATATAAGTTAGAAATTGCAAGTTAATATAAAAAAATGATTAGAATAACATCTAGTCATTTTTTTATATTAACTACTTAAAAGTTATTTTTATTAAAATAATCCTCAAGTTATAAGAGATGAAATCAATAACGTTTATTATAAAGCAGAATTTGAAGTAGATTTAATTATGTTAAATGCTGAATCATATTATTGAAATTTATCGATTTATTACAATAGAAATTTTGGTAACAATTAATAAAGGTGTTGAATTAGATTTTTATGAAAAAAACTATTATGACAGAGTTATAGTAATTGAAAGATCACGAGGTGCAAAAAGAGGCAAAGAAATATTAATTATTAAAAATGAAGATATCAAATCTCACATAGTTTAAAAAAATAAACACTTATGTGGTAGTTTTTTAAAAAAAATTATACACTTATAGTGTATAAAAGAATGAGTAAAATAAGGAAGATTTATAAATTTTATTAATATATTTAAGAAAAAAGAGGAGTGAAAATGAAAAAAGTATTAAGTATTTTAGGTGGAATAATGTTTACTACAAGTTCCACTGTAGCAACTGTTAACACAGTATCATGTGATACAAATTATACAAAAGAGGATTTTGAAAAACTTGTTAAAAAAATTGCAGATTTAGACTTAACTAAATATACAACTGAATCAGTAGACAATTTAATGAAAGTAATGATAGAAACTGCAACAGAAGTTGCAGATGGAAAAAATATTACTGAAAACTATAATAAACTTAAAAAAGCTATGGATAGTTTAGTTCTAAAGGACAATCAAACTGGAGAAATAAAGATCTATACTTTAAAAGATCTATTTAAGTCAGATATAATTGTTAATGATAATACAATAAAACTTATTATTACTTATAAAAATCAAAATGATTATAATCATTACACTAGAAATCAATCTGCTTTTAGATGAGATTTATATTATAATATTTCTAGATATTATAAAGATATTGATTTAAATATAAAAAGACTTATTGAAAAAGATTTTAATTCCGATAAAACAGAATTAAAAACAGATTTAAATTTGGATTTGGAAACAAGATATGAAATTAAAACTGCTTTGGTTAGTGAAAGTGCAAAAGCTCAAATTAATCCAACAATCTGAACAATACAATATAAAATAGAAATTGCAAGTTAATATAAAAAAATGATTAGAATAACATCTAGTCATTTTTTTATATTAATTACTTAAAAGTTATTTTTATTAAAATACCCTATTTAAACAAAAATTATTATAAAATGATATAATTTTTTTGTTATTAACAAGGAGAATACTATGAATAAATTTAACTTAACTGACAAAATGAAAAGAACCAAAGTAATTACAACTATTGGTCCAAGTGTTCATTCAAAAGAAGCTATTAAAGAATTATTTGATAAGGGAATGACAACAATACGTTTAAATTTCTCTCATGCAGATTTTCAAGAACATGGTGAAAGATTTGAATGAGTAAAAGAATTAAGAAAAGAAATTAATAAACCAATTTCAATTTTATTGGATACAAAAGGTCCAGAAATTAGAATTGGAAAAATGAAAGATGGAAAACAAGAAGTAAAAGCAGGAACTGAAATAACTGTTTATACTAATCCAGAAGACTTTTCATCAAGAGAATGTTCAGCAACTGAAATGCAAATGTCATATGACATGTCTCAAGATGTTAAACCTGGTGATGTTGTTTTAGTTGATGATGGAAAATTAACAATGCATGTAATAAGCGTTGAAAAATTTAAAGTTATGTGTACAGCATTTAACACACACTTAGTTAAAACAAATAAAAGAGTTAACTTACCAGGTGTTGAATTTACATTACCATTCTTAGCAGAAAAAGATTACAATGATATTCACTTTGGAATTGAAAGTAATATTGACTATATTGCAGCATCATTTGTTAACTCAGCAGATAATGTTAATGAAATTAGAGCAATATTAAAAGCAAAAAATGCAGAACATATCCAAATTATTTCAAAAATTGAATCACAAGTTGGATGTGATAATATTGATTCAATTATTGATGCATCAGATGGAATTATGGTTGCTCGTGGAGATCTAGGATTAGAAATTCCTTACTATGATGTTCCATATTGAGAAAAACAAATAATTAGAAAATGTAGAGAAAAAGGAAAATTAGTTATTGTTGCAACTCAAATGTTAGAATCAATGACTGATAATCCTCAACCTACAAGAGCTGAAGTAACTGACGTTTACTATGCAACAGAATTAGGAGCAGATGCAACTATGTTAAGTGGAGAATCAGCAAATGGTGATTTCCCATTTATAACTGTAGAAACTATGTCAACAATTAATAAGCGTGCAGAAGTTGAATTCTATGAAAAAAACTACTACACTAAACAATTAGAAAAAGCTAGAAAATCAAGTTCAGGAAAAAGAGCTGAAATTGCAAATCAATTAGCAAACACTACAATGGGTGGAAATTACGAATATGCAATCGTTGTTTCAAGAACTGGTGAATTATTAAGAACTATTTCAAAATTTAGACCCAATGTTACAATCTTAGGAGTTTGTGACAATGAAAAATTATGAACAGGATTTGGTGCAATGCACTCAATCTTTATGAGTAAAGTTGAAGATCTTGATGCATTTATGAACGATGATAAAGCAATAGCTGAGATTGCAAAATCTTGAGGAGCTAAATCAGGTGAAAGAATTTTATTTGTAAGAAACGAAAACATTAAAGAAATTACTGTTGCTTAATTTAAAAACTAAACATATAATTGTTTAGTTTTTTTATTTCTTATAAAGAAAATTAGGTATAATATAAATTGGTATTTATTGAAAGTTTTATAAAGAGGAAAGTAACATGAAAGTAACATTATTAGATGGCAATGTAATAAATTATGAAGAATCAAAATCGGTTTTAGAGATTGCACAAGATATTTCAATATCACTTGGAAAAAAATGTATAGGAGCAGTTATTAATGGAAAAGAAGTTGTTCCAAATGGTGCAGTAATTTATAGAGATTGTAAATTAGAATTAATTACGGATAGACATCCACATTATGAAACAACAATTAATTATACAGCGAAAGTTATTGTGGCATTAGCTATTAAAACTTTGTTTCCAGAGGGAAGTTTATATCCAGAGAATGAACCATTTGATAAGTTAGAATTTTACAGTTATTTTGATTATCCTGAAAAATTTACAATGGAAATGTTAAAAAAAGTTGAAAATTTAGCAAATGATTATATTAAAAAAGGATTAAATTTTGAATTCCAAGGCAATGTAATGACAGAAGAAGATTACATTAAGGGAATGCAAGCAATTAAAGTAGACCAAAAATATATAGATGATATGGTTGAAATGAATAAAAAAAGATACATTAAATTTCCAATCTCTTCATTAAATGGTACACTTTATTACCCAAGATTTGCAAATCTAAATAAAACAAGTGATTTGTATAAAATTGAATTAAATGAAATCACAGCATTTCAAATTTCTGAAAATAAATTTATTTATAAAATTCATGGACTATCTGCAGTATCTGAAAAAATGTTATTAGATAAAAAAAGAAAAATTGAAGAAATTAAAGAGAGCGATCATAAATATATTGCAAAAAACTTAGAAATATACCATTTAGATCCTTTAATTGGTCAAGGACTACCAATTTGATTACCAAATGGAACTATTTTAAAACAAGAAATAAAAAAATACTTAGTGGAAAAAGAATTTGAATATGATTTCATTCAAGTTGAAACTCCAGTAATTGGAACAAGTGAACTTTACAAAACATCAGGTCATTGAGATCATTATCGTGAAGATATGTTTGCACCAATGCAATTACCAAAAGAGGAAATGGTTTTAAAACCAATGAGTTGTCCACATCACATCTCTATTTATAAATATAAACAAAGAAGTTATAGAGACTTACCTTTAAGATTGGCAGAACATGCATTACAACATAGATATGAATCTTCAGGAAGTTTAACTGGGCTTGAAAGAGTTAGAGCAATGGAATTAACAGATTCACATATCTTTGTAACTCCAGAGCAAGTTAAAGAAGAATTTGTAAGATGCTTTAATTTGATTACAGATGTGTTATCAACATTTGATATTAAAGTAGATTATCTTTCTTTATCATTAAGAGATCCAAAAGATAAAGAAAAATATTTTGATGATGAAAAAATGTGAAATCACGCTGAAACAGAGTTAGAAAATGTTTTACTGGAATTAAATATTGATTACAAAAAAATGATTGGTGAAGCTGCATTTTATGGTCCAAAATTGGATATTCAAGCAAGAACTGCACTAGGACATGAAATAACAGTTTCAACTATTCAATTAGATTTTCTATTACCACAAAAATTTGATATTAGTTATATCAACAGTGAAGGTAATTTAGATAGACCAATTATGATTCATAGAGGTCTTGTAGGAACATATGAAAGATTTATTTCAGTTCTATTAGAACAAACAAAAGGTATTTTGCCATTGTGATGTACTCCATTACAAGTTGAAATTATACCTGTAAATATTGAAAATAAAGATTATTCTGAAAAAGTAAGAGAACAGTTGAAATCTAAATTTATTAGATCAAAAATCGACTTAAGAGATGAAAGATTAAGTTACAAAATTCGTGATGCTCAAGTAAGAAAGATACCTTATCAATTAGTATTAGGAGAAAAGGAATCTCAAAATGATACAGTAACATATAGAAAATATGGAAGTGAAGAGCAAATTACAGTTACTTTAAATGAATTTATTACTTTAATCGAAAGTCAAATCAAAAATAAATAGTATTTTTTAATAGGAGATAATATATAAAATGAATAAGAACAATAATATCGAAGAAGAAATAAAGATTCTTAAAGAACAAGATTATGGGCTTTTAGATGCACAACACTCTTTCATGATTGATGGAGTATTGGGTGGATTTAAAGCAGCAATTCATAAATTGCATTATACATTTGTTAAGCAAATTCTACTTGGAATTATGAGTGGTGTAATTATTGGTTTTGGTTATGTAGCATGTGTTTTGGCAATGCTTTCAACAAAAAATCCCTTTTTAGCTAAAGTGCTTTTAGGATTTATTTTTCCAGGTTGTATAATTATGATTACTTTTCTTGGAGGAGGACTTTTTACAAGTCATGTTTTTAGTACAATTCCTGTATTTAAAGGTTGTGGAAGTAGGAGATTATATCTGAAAGGTATTTTTGGAGTTCTTTTAGGGAATTTCTTAGGTACTTTAATATTTGTTTCATTATTTTCAGCTGCTGGTGGATTATTGGAAGACAATAAGGAATTTTTAAATAAAGTATTTTCATTGTCAATTCACAAATTATATTTAGTTGGTCATGAACTTACAAGTGGTCATAAAATTACAACTGTAAGTATATTAGCTACAATTGGTATTAGTATAGCTTCAGGGATTTTATGTAACATGATGGTATGTGCAACTTTACCAATGGCAAGTTCAACTAAAAATGCAGCAGCAGTAGTGATGTTAATGATATTTCCAATTGCTTATTTTGCAATTGGTGGTTTCCAACATGGACCTGCAAATTCATTCTTCATGTGAATGTTATTATTTGAGATAATTTTTAACAGCTCAACAGTTTCAACTGAGGCTGGATTAACTCCAGAATTTTATCAATTTATTTTATTTATACTTTTAAGTACTTTACCTACTCTAATAGGTAACTGAATTGGTGGTGCTTTATTATTACCAGGTATTTTATATTTCATTAATAAAGAATATGCTTCAGTTTTATTTAAAAAAATTAAATTGGAGTATTTAGAAGAGAAAAAATACAGCTTTAAAGAAAGAGCTGAAAAACAAATGAAAAAAATTGATAAAAAAATAAACCAAAAAGAAGCTGATATTGAAGCGAAAGAAATTGATAAAAAAGACTAGAAAAACCATATTTATGGTTTTTTTTATTTTTTATAGTTATAATAAAAAAAGATAAATGCACAGGAGTATTTTATGAGATTAATAATCAAGAAAATCAGTAAGGGCAAACGTAAGTAGTTTTCAAGCTATGATTTTTTTATTAATTTTATAAAAAACTATTTTCAACTTTAAATAATATACAAATAATAAATACAATAATATAGTTTAACAATTTTTAATTAGAATGAGAGATAACAAAAATGAAAAATAAACTTAATATAAAAAGGAAATTTAAAATTCCAACATCTTTTACAATACTTTTTATGGTATTAGTAACAATAATGGTTATATCGTGAATATTAAACTTGAGTGGGATTACATATGTAAATGGGGAAACTACTGAAAAAATAAAAGCAATTGGAATTGTAGATTTATTTGTATCGATATTTATAGGGTTTGAGCAAAAATTAGAAATTATAGTTTTTGTAATGGCAATTGGCGCATTTATTTATATAGTTATGAAATCTAAATCATTGGATGCTTTAACACAAAAAATAGCTTGAAAGTTTAAAGATAAAACAATATGGGCAATTCCAATAATTGTAGTATTTTTAAGTTTCTGTGGATCTGCTTATGGAATGTCAGAAGAAGCAATTGGCTTTCACATGATAGTAATTCCATTAATGCTGGTTGCTGGATTTGATATATTTACAGCTTTAATGACAGTTTTACTTGGTGGTGGAATTGGTCCAATGTTAGCAACATTTGATCCATTTCTAATATTTACAGCTTCAGATGCAGCAAATATGGGCGAAGCTGGAATTTCAGAACCAATGGAAGGTATTATATTTAGATTTGCAGTTTGAGTATTAGTTACACTATTTACTTGTGTATATATAATGCTTTATGCAAGAAAAGTAAAAAATAATCCTCAACTATCATATACTTTTTCTACTCTAGAAGAAGATAAAAAATTCTTTTTAAAAGAGCAAGTTAATCAAATACCATTAACTAAAAAAAGAATTGCAATAAATATTATGTTTTTATTAATGTTTTTAATTATGATAGTTTATTTAATTCCTTGAGATACATTAGCAGGTGGAAATTGATTTGAAAATTCTGGAAATTGAGTAAATAAATATATGCCTTTTTTAACAAGTTTAGTTCCAGGATTAGGTCTTGGTTCAATGTATCAAGTTGCTGGTTTTTTCCTAATTGGATCATTAATTGTTGCTATTTTGAACTGAGAAGGTGAAGAAGCGTTTGTTGAAGATGCTTTAAACGGAGTTAAAGATATTACTGGTGTAGCATTTATTATTGCAATGGCAGGAGCAGTTACATATTTATTAATTGAAACAGGAATGCAATCATTAATGTTAACAGGAATTTCAAATTCGAATACATCATCAATGAATCCATTTTTATTTATAGTTTTAACATTCTTCTTATTTATTCCTATGTCTTTTGCATTACCTTCAAGTTCAGGATTCTCATCTGCTGTATTTCCTGTATGAGGTCCACTTGCAAATACAATTACAACTAGTAATAATATAAGTATGGTATCGGGAAGTATAACTGCATTTGCCTTTGCAAATGGTATGGCAAATATGGTTTCTCCAGCTTCAGGAATCGTTGTTGGAGCGGCTCAAATTGGAAGAATAGATTATGGTAAACTTATGAAAGGAACTTGAAAGTTTCATGTAAGTCTATTAGTATTAAATACAGGATTACTTTTAATAGGAACTGGTTTAAACTATACTGGTGTACATATTTTTTAGATATAAAAAACCCTAATATAGGGGTTTTAATTTTTTAAGGCGGTTTATATGAAAAGGAAAAAATTTAATAGTGATAAAGCATTTTCTGCTAAGAAATTTGCTGATTCATTTAAAATGATTGGAGAATGTATAAGAAAAAATCCAGGTATCTTTGCTGGATATATTATTTTTACAATCATAGATTCAATTTTTTATTCTTCAATGACAATAGTTGTAAGTCAAATGACAAAAAATCTTACTAGTCAAGGAGAACAAGGAAATGTCTTTCTAAATTTTTCAATGACATGAGTTAGTTGAATTTATGTAGGATTAGCATTATTATTCCTAATAATTATTTTTGATTATTTAACAAACATTTATGCTGCCTATTTTTCTAAAAGAGTTGAAATTTATTTAAGAATTAAAGCATTAAAAAAATTAGTTGATATTGATATTAGTTATTATTCAAAAAATCAACTTGGTTTAATTATGTCTAGAGTAATAAATGATAGTCAAGGTTCTGGGGATTCATTTAATGATTTTCTATTAAATTTATTATTTAGTTTTGTTAGTTTTGCAACAATGTTAGTATTTATGTTTATATTAGATTTAATTTTAACTTTAATTGTTTTATTAGTATTTACAATACTTGTAATTGTGATTTGAGTTATCTTTGTATATTACAGAAGAGCAATTATAATTTCTATTGATGTTAAACAAGCAATTGATGCAGATATAACAGATAGATTAATAAATATTCGTGCAATAAAAGCAAATGCAGCAGAAGAAAGAGAGACAAAGCGAAATCTTCAATTACATGAACAGTATGATAAAAAATTAAGTAAAGTAATCTGATTGCAATCATTATTAGCTTTCTTTTCTTATACAATTGCATGATCATTACCAATTATTACTATAATTGCAACAATTGCTTTATATAGTAATTCAATGGACCCAAATGAATTATCATATTTAATTGTAGCTTTTACTTCAGCTACAAATAATATATTATATGCTCTTTTAACGTTGCCAATTTGAATGAGAGGTTTAACTAAACTTTCAAATTGTATTATGAGATTAAATTACATTTATGATAGTAGATCTCTTTTAAAATTTGTAGATAACCCTAAAGAAATTGGTGATATTGAAAAAATATCATTTAACAAAGTTACATTTAATTATCCCGAATCTCCAGGTAAGCAAATATTGGCTGAAGTATCTTTCGATTTTGAAAAGAATAAAAGTTATGCATTTGTTGGTGAAACTGGAGTTGGAAAGTCAACGATTGCAAAATTACTGTTGAGGTTCTATGATGTTACAACAGGAGAATTATTAATAAATGGAACAAATATTAAATTAATTGATCATAATCAATATTTAAATAAAGTTGGTTATGTTGAACAAGAACCACAAATATTTTATGGAACTGTTATGGAAAATTTAAAGTATCCATTATTTGATAAGAGCGATGAGCAAGCAATTGAAGCTGCCAAAAAGGCCAAAATCCATAATTACATAAAAAAATTACCAAAAGGTTATGATACAATTTTAGGAGAACGTGGTTTTATGTTTAGTGGAGGGCAAAAGCAACGTCTAGTAATTGCAAGGATTTTCTTGAAAGATCCGCAATTGCTAATTCTCGATGAAGCAACTAGTGCTTTAGATAATGTTGTTGAAAAAGAAATTCAAACAGAACTTGATAAGTTAATGGTTGGAAGAACAACAGTAGTTATTGCACATAGATTAAGTACAATTAAAAATGTAGATGAAATAATTGTTCTTGATAAAAATGGAGTTGCACAAAGAGGCACATTTTACGAACTTAAAGAAAAAGAAGGTCGTTTTAAAAAGTTATATACATTAGGTTTAATGAAATAGGAGTTATTTATGAATGAAATAAATTGAGAAAATATATCAATGGAAATGATTTCTTGTATAGGAACCTCAAAATCAAATGCAATTATGGCTATTCGAGCTGCAAAAAATCAAGATTTTGTTAAAGCAAAAGATTTGATTTTAGAAGCAGAAATTGAAATGTCTAAAGCACATAATCTTCACTTTGATATTGTTTCAAGAGAAGCTAATGGAGAAAAACTTGATCTAAAGTTACTTTTTCTTCATGCAGAAGATCAAATGCTTACAACGCAAGCTATGATCGACTTAGGAAAAGAAATGATAGAAATGTATAAAATTATTTACAAATAAAAAATTGGGAGGGCATAATATGTCAAAGGCGTTTACTATAGATTTGGGTGCAACATCTGCAAAATGTGCATTCTTTGAAGATGAAAAAGTTATAAAAACTTTCGTTTACAAAACTATTGATAAAACTAATTTATTAGAAAATATTGCAAAAAAAACTTATGAAATTGCAAAAGAAAACAACATCGATATGAATGATTTAGATTTTGTTGGAGTTGCTGTATGTGGAATAGTTGATAATGAAACTGGAACAGTAATTTATTCAACTAATTTAGGATGAAAAAATTATCCAACAAGAAAAGAATTAATTTCATTATTTGGCAATGAAAACATTATTGTCTTAAATGATGCAAAAGCAGCTACATATGGAGAATGAGCAGCATCATTAAATAGAGAACCAGATTCAATGGCTTTATTTACAATTGGTACTGGTGTTGGTGGAGGAGCTATATTTAATAGAAAATTAGTTTTTGGAGATAATACAGGATTACCAAGTGAACCTGGTCATGGTGGAGGATTTCAAAATCAATTTCAATGTGATTGTGGTTTAATTGGTTGTTTAGACCCTGTTTCTTCTGCTACAGGTATTGAAAGAAGATTAAGAGAAGTTGGTTCAACTTCAACTGGACCACTTGGAAAAATATATGCTGATTTAAAAGAAAATATTCATATTATAGATGTAGCAGACTTATTTATTAATGGTGATCCAGAAATTACAAAAATATTTGAAGAAAATTTAGAACCACTTGCTAAATGTATTTCAGTTCTAATTCACTTCTTTGATTTATCAATGGTTGTAATTGGAGGAGGACCTTCTAATTTAGGAGAACCATTCTTAAACATTATTAAAGAAAAACTAAAGAGCTATGTATTACCAGACTTTTACTCAAAAATTAGAATCAATAAATCAAACTTAGGAGATTTAGTTGGTGCTTGAGGAGTTTATAAGTATGGTTTAGATCATATTATAAATAAAAAATAAATTTGTAAAAATTTATTTTTTTTTGCTATTTAATTATTATAAAATATATTTAAAAGGGAGAATATTTGCATGAAGAAATTATTATCAGTGCTAGGAGCGATATCTTTAACAGGTTCAGCAATTTTAGTATCTACACAAGTTGTTTCTTGTAATGCAACTTGATCTCAAGAATTCAGATCAATTTTAAATAAGGATGCTCAAACACTTACAGGAAAATCGTATTTTAATGAAGGTTTAAAAAATATAGGTACAGATTCTGAAGGAAATGAAGTAAAAATAAAAAGTATAGAATTAATACCTAATCAAGAAATTCTTGATAACCCTAAAGATTTAGAAAAAATAGCAAATGAATCATTAAAATTATTTGCCGATGCAAAAGAGTACTTTGATCAATTTTTTGATGGATCAGATACAAGTGAGTATTATTATTACTTGTTAGAAGATAAAGGTAATAATGGTGATTATTCAAAAGTTATGAATTATGAATCTGAAAAAAACTTTTTAGATCATTTTGGAGATGCAATTATTAAACCCGAATTTCAATTAAATGCTGCTAGATTTATGGTTTTAAAAAATAATTATGAATTTAATAAAGAATATCAAAATAAACTTAATACCAATGATGCTGAATATGAAGAAATTCAAAAAATGAATACTTATATAAAAGCAGGATATTTTGTTCCTATGTTTAAAATTATAGGTTTAGGTAAAGTTATTAGTAGAGGAACATCTATGACAAAAGTTAAATTTGATAAAAATTTAGTTGAGTATATAAATGTTGGTGGAAAAGGTCAAGATTATCTTAATTCATATGTAGGAACTTTATGAGATACTGGTAATCCTAAAACAAGTAGTATAATAACTTATAATTGAAATCCTGATACATCAACTAGACTATTAAAAAATAAAGACTGAGAATTTGATGATAAATCGAATAATGAAAAGCAAGAGTATCTAAATGGGTGAAGATTTGCAGAAGATTATAAAGGCAAGTCAATAAGTGAGATGACACCAGAAGAACAACTTAGAGTAGATAATGATTTGGAAATGGTTTTTAATCTAGGTGCAAAAAATATTAATGAGGACTTTAAAAAGTATATAATAAGTCAAAAAATTAATGAAAGCGATTATAATATAATTCCAAGAGAACATGCAATGACTTTTGAGACCGTTCTAAATCAATTTGAAGTAATGAAATTTTTTAATTATGGTTTTGATCAAGATCAATCTGGAGGTACAAGTTAATATGTTAAAGTATGAAAAATATCCAGAAGTATTTGAATCTTATAAATTAATTAAATTAAATAAGGCTAAATTTAAATCAAATAAAAGAGAATTATTAGAAATTAGTAATGAACTTCATAATAAAAAAATTAGACTTAAATCAGTTTCTGCAACTTTTAATAAGATTAAAAAGGAAAAAGAAAAAGAAATAACTGTTGAATTTGATTTGGCATTAGCAGCTGCAAAATATCAAAGAGTTGATATAAATCAACTATATGAAGATTTTGCAAAAGACAAATTAAATTTAACTAATGAATATGAAGAAAAAAAACAAAAGAGAATTGAAAAAAGTAAAAATGATATTTCAATTACAAAATCTCAAATACAAAGTATTAAAGAAGAACAAAAAGAACTTTTAATTAAAAATAAGGATTTAAAATCAAAAATCAAAGAAATTTGAGAAGAAAAACAATATGTAATCAAAAATGAACATAAAAAATTGACTGAAGAATTATTTGTATTAAAAACGCAAGCAAAAGAAAAAAATCTTGAGTATAAACAACAATACAAAATAGAGTCAAAAAAATTAATGACTCAATGAAAACAAGATAATCATAGTATTGCAGACATTGGTTATATTCTAAGAAAACAAAAAAGAACAAGAAGAATTAAACCATTTAAAAATGAAATTGATAAAACAATATATGATTTATCATTAAAAATTAATGAATTAAAAATTATTTTTCAAAGTAAAATGAAATTAGAAAAAGAAAAAATAAGAAATAAAAAACTTGAAATTAGATATAACGATGGTAAAGCTGATCAACTAACAATTAAATTGGCAGTTGATAAAGTTACTTTAGCATCAGGAAAATTATCTAATTGAAAATTTATGGTTGCTTTAAAAAATGGATTCTTTTCACTAATGCCATTAGTAATTGTTGGTGCTATGTTTATTCTTATTAATAACATTGTACTTGGAGCAGCAAATGGAGGTTTCTTTAATCTATTTTATTTAACAGCCGATCAAGCAGCAACATTGGATAAATTTAAAACTGTTGGTGCATACATTTGAAATGGTACTTATGCTTTCTTTGGATTTTTATTAGCAGGTGCGATTGCGTATCACTTAGCACCATATTATAAAGTAAATCAATGAGCAGCTGCCATTGTTGCTTTTGTAGCTTTCTTGATAATGAGTCCGTCATTTTGATCAAATATTGGTGTATTTGGTACATCAGGAATGTTTACAGCAATGATTATAAGTATTGTATCAACTGTTATTTTTGGAAAACTTTCAAAAAATGAGAAATTAAAAATTAAAATGCCTGAATCAGTTCCTGATGGAGTTTCAAAGTCTTTTAATATTTTAATACCATATGCAATATCAGCTGTATTTTTTGGAATTATTGCATTTGCAATTACATGAACTGGACAAGCAGTTGGAGAAATTACTGTGGGAAATAATAAAGTATCATTTATTGATTTAAATGGTCTAATTACTGTAGCAATTCAAAAACCACTTGTAAACGCAGTTTCTGGATTTGGTGGAATGATTTCAATTGTATTTATATGACAACTACTTTGATTTATGGGAATTCATGCAAGTGGAATCTTATCTCCAATTGTAGAACCAATACAATTAGATGGTTTAACTCAAAATCAACAAGCACTTGCAGAAGGATTAAAACCACAATATGTATTTACAAATCCATTTATGAATAACTTCATTTTTATGGGAGGTACTGGTGGAACAATTGCGTTGATCTTTGTTGTTCTATTATTCTCAAAAAGAGGAGATTATAGATCAATGGCAAAAGTTACATTAATACCAGCTTTATTTTGTATTAATGAACCATTATTATTCGGATTACCAATTGTATTAAATCCAATCCTATTAATACCATTTATTATTGGACCTATTTTTGCTGGGATATTTGCTTATTTAGCAACTACTAGTGGATTTATGCCATATTCGAGCGTTGTTGTTCCATGAACAACCCCTCCAATAATTGGGGGAATTTTAACCACAAAAAGTATTATGGGTGGAATTGTAGCTGCAATAAATTTATTTATACTAATGGCAACATATACTCCATTTGTATTACTAGCAAACAAAATCGAACAACGTGAATTATTGAATAAATTTGCAGATAATAAGAATACAATTGCAAATATTCAAAATAATATTAACAACTTAAAAACAACAGTTTAATTACTTGGGAGGAAATAAACTATGAAGAAAAAAGTACTTTTAGCTTGTAACGCAGGGATGAGCACATCAATTTTAGTAAAAAGCATGCAAAATTATGCTTTTGAAGAAGACATAAATGTAGAAATTAAGGCAGTATCAATTAATGAAGCAAAACTTAACGGTAAAAGTTGAGATATAGTTTTATTAGGACCACAAGTTGCTTATGAATTAGATGATGTTAAATCATATTTAGAAGTGCCAGTATTTGTTATTGACAAAGAAGATTATGGTAAAGCAAATGGTGAAAAAGTTTTAAATTTTGCATTAGAAAATTGTAAATAAAAAAATCACTTTAAAAAGTGATTTTTTTATTTACAATTAAAGTAAGTGAGGAATTTTATGAAAAGAAAATTAGGAATATCAATATATCCAGAACAATCAACATTTGAATTAGACAAACAATATCTTGATTTAGCAAAACAATTAGGGTATAAAGTAGTTTTTACAAGTGTTTTACATTTTGTTGGATCTGAAAATGATAAAGAAAAAGCAAACAAAGTTTTAAAATCTATTAAATATGCACACGATATTGGATTTTATACAATACTTGATGTGGAATATTTATCAATGGAATTGATTGGGATTAGCGTTAATAACGTTTCAAAATGTGTTGAGTATGGAGTGGACTGTTTACGATTAGATTCACCAAGTTTACCCTTTGAAATATCAAATATTACACATAACAAATATGGAATAGATATTCAGTTGAATATGTCAAATAATGATAGTTTAATTGATAATGTGTTCGATTTTAAACCAATTAAAGAAAGATTAAGTGGATGTCATAACTTTTATCCTTTAGAGTATACTGCTCTTCCATTTGATTATTTTATGCAAGCAAATAAAAGATATTTAAAATATAATTTACAAACAGCTGCATTTGTAGGAAGTCATTTTGGAGAAATGACTTCAGCTATTGGATGAAAGGAACTTCCAACTTTAGAAGAACAAAGACATCTTTCTATATCAGAGCAAGCAAAATTATTATTTTATACAAATGAAATAAATACAGTAATTGTTGGAAATGCATATGCTTCAAAAGATGAATTAGAAGAGTTAGCAAATATCGAAAAATATGAGATAACTTTAAATATAAAACCACTTTATGATTTAAGTAAAGTAGAAAAAGGAATATTAGAATTTGAGCATTTTAGAAGAGGAGATATAACAGAATATTTTGTTAGATCAACTTTTTCAAGAGTTGAATTTAAAAATGAATCAATTAGTCCAAAAAATACAAAGAGTATTTATAATAAAGGAGATGTTGTAATTATTAATGAAAAAGATGTTAAATATAAGGGAGAATGTCATATCATTCTAAAAGATAATTTTGAAGATAAAACAGGAAAATATAATTGAATTGGAACAATTAAAGAAAGTGAAAGAAGACTAGTTGATTTTATTGGTCCATGAAGTCACTTTAGATTTGGAATAGAGGATTAAAATTATGTTATTAGCAGGATTGAGTACTGGCACATTTTATACTTTATTGGGCTTTGGAATATTAGGTTTATTGATTGGGATATTTTCAACGATATTCTTTATAAATTTTAAAAGAGCAAAAAAAGTTGAAAAAGATACATTTAGAGTTATTACAACTAAGTTTAAAATATTTAGATTTTGACAATATTATGGAATATTTATATTAGCTGTTGTAGGTTATTTAATGGCTTTAGTTTTCCTTGGAATATGTTTAGGAGAAGTAATATAATTAAAATATTTTTCTAAAAAGTGAAAAATATTTGGAAATATATTGCTTTTTTTTTTTTTTTTTTCATAATATAGATGTATCAAGAAAGGAAACACAAAATGAGCGAAAAAAGTGTACATTTAACTAATGAAAAAAAGTTAAAAACAAAACAAATTAAAAATTCAGATAGCTCTAATAATGGTTGAAGTAAATTTCTAACAATGCTTCAAGAATTGGGAAAAGTTTTACAATTTCCAATTGCAGTATTACCATTTGCAGCTATTTTAAACAGATTTGGTGCTTTGGGTATTGAATTATCAACTACAGATGGTGAAATTACAAACCAAATCGGTTATTGAATATCTCTTATTATCCAAAAACCAGGTTCAATTCCATTTGATAATTTAGCATTATTATTTGCAATTGGATGTGCTTTTGGGTTAGCAAAAGACCATCGAGGTGAGGTTGCTTTAGTTGCTGTAATATTCTACTTGTCTATTACTGCTTTAACTGGAGAGGGTACTCTTCCAGAAATGATTTATGGTAAAGTTTTACCAATGAAACAAACTGGAGAGGTAACTATTGTTGATGGTAAAGAAGTTATTACAGAACTTGCAGGAAATGCTAAGCAATGATCACAATTACTTTATGTTCCAATAATGAAATTCACTACAGAGAGTAGAGAAAAAGTAATTGTAGGAGCAGCATATGTTTTAAACATTGGTGTTCTTGGTGGAATAGTAGCTGGATGTATGTCAGCTTGATTCTATAACAAATTTAAAGATATTAAATTACCAACAGCATTATCATTCTTTGGAGGACGTAGATTTGTACCAATGGTTGCATTAGTAGCTTCTATTCCAACAGCGTTTGCTTTTGCAATAGTTTGACCTTGAATTCAACTTGGATTAATTAAATTTGGAACTTCAGTAGCGAATCCAGAAAATCCAGCATTAGCAATTCCTGGTACTACAATTTATTCAATTTTAAATAGATTATTATTACCATTTGGATTACACCAAATTATGAATACATTCTTCTGATTCCAAATGCCAGTAACAGGATATGCTGTAGCTCCAATTTCTGGAGTACCAGGTACAGAATTAATTACTGTAAATGGTGATATTAATGCATTTACAGCTGGTATTAGTAACGCTGGATTATTCCAATCAGGATTCTTCCCAATTATGATGGGTGGACTTCCAATGGCTGCTGTAGCAATGATTTTTACAGCTGATAAAGAAAATAGAAAAGAAATGGCAGGATTCCTTGGAGGAGTTGCAGGTGTTGCATTCTTATCAGGAATTACTGAACCATTAGAATTCTCATTTGTATTTATTGCACCTGTATTATTAGGAGTACATGCTGGTTTAACAGGAATATTTATGGCAATTACAACAGCTATGAAAATTCAAATAGGATTTGGATTTAGTGCAGGATTTATTGATTATGCTATATCATTTGCTCAATCATGAGGATTAGCAAATTATCATAATTCAGTATTAGCTAATCCATTATGAATCTTAGCTCTTGTAGCAATTGCTGGAGGGGTTTACTTTGTGGTATTCTACTTTACAATAAAAGGTATGAATTTAGCTACACCAGGAAGAAACGTTGGTGGAGTTATTAATACTGCAGGTAAAACTTCTTCATCAAAAGAATCAACACAAAAAGGAGATAAATATGAAAATATGGCTTCTAAAATTGTTGATGCAATTGGAAGAGATAACTTTGTAAGCATAGATAACTGTGCAACAAGACTAAGATTAGTATTAAAAGACAATAGTAAAATTGATGATTCTTTAATTAAATCTGCTGGAACATATGGAATTAAACGTTTGGGAACTGAAAGTTTACAAATTGTTATAGGACCAGATGTTGAACATGCAGCAAATGCTTTAAGAAAAGAATTAGAAAAATAGTTTAATTAGAAAAAAAGAAATGCTAACATTTCTTTTTTTTGGAGGTAATAATGGCTTTTAATTTTGATAAAGATACTGATTGAATATTTACATTTTGTAAAAAATGTTGAGATTTTAAAAAATTTGTTTTTAAAAAACCAATAAATTTTGAAGTCAAAACGGCTTACAATGGTATTTGTGTAAACTGTAAAAACGAACAAAGAATAAATTTAAAGGAGGCAAGGGATTATTATGATCATTTAAATGATCATAATAATTAACAATAATTATGGATAAATTCCCTTGATGAGTAATACTTATAATTATTTTAGTTGTTTTAGTGCTTTATTTTGTAATTCCTTGAAATAAAATAAATAAAAAAAATAAAGAAAAATCTGACTTAGTAAATGACCCCAAAGAATTTATTGATTCAGAGATTGACAAAAAGATAACTGAAATAAAAGAAGATACTAGAAATAAACCAATGTTAGGCGTTTACAATTGATTTGGTAAAAAAGAAGCCTTAAGACTTAAAACATTAGTCTATGTTCAACCAGAAGAGGATTGTTGTGAATTATGTAGACCTTTTGAAAATCAAATATTATCATTAGAGCAATACGATAAGTATTATCTAACAATGAGTGAAGCAATTTCAAAAGGTTATCATCATATAGGATGTAAACATATAGATATTGATTATTTTGCAGGTGTTACTAATATTGCAGATAAACATTTTAGTGAAGAAGATCAAATAAAACTTCATAATAAAGTTTTAGGGTTATACAAATTGGAAAATCAAATAAGAAATTATAAATATGAATATGATAATGTAAATTCTTTACCAGAAATAAAGTTAAAAATTGAAGAATTATCAGATCAGATAGATGCTTATTGTTTGGAAAATAAATTAAAAAGAAATATTGAAAGAGAAAATCCAAATATATCTGATTTAGATAAATTTAGATAGAATTATAATTATTTTAAAAAAAATATAATTTTCAAATAATTTATAATATAATAATTAAGGTTTAAAGAAAGAAGCGCACAGCTCACCGTTATTTTTGAAAGAAGCGGTAAAAACTTATTTATTAGTAATATATAAAATAAATAAATTTTAAGTGTGCTCCTAATCTTTTAACGGCACACTTTTTATTTTGGAGGACAAATGGCAGAAAATAGAAATACAAAAACAGATTTTGTTAACAGAGAAATTAGAGCAAAACAAATTTTAATTATTAATGAAGATGGTTCAAAAAATGGACCTTTAAACAAGTTTGAAGCTTTAAAATTAGCAGAAGAGTCAGGTTTAGACCTGCTTCAAGTGAGTATGCAAGATAGTAATACTGCTATTGCTAAGATACTTGATTATGGAAAATTTAAATACGAACAAAAACGTAAACAAAAAGAAAATAAAAAAAATCAAGTTAAAGTTGAAAACAAAGAAATTCGTTTGACAGTAGGAATTGGTGAACATGATATGGACACCAAAGCTAGAAAAGCAAGAGAGTTTCTACTTGAAGGTGATAGAATCAAGATTTCATTAAAATTTAAGGGAAGAGAAATTACTTTTCAAGAATTTGGAAAAGAAACATTAGATAAATTCTTTGCAAAAATTGAAGATGTTGCAAAAATTGAAAAAGAAGCCAAACTAAATACAAGATTCTTAGATATGTATGTAGTGCCAAAAAAAGGTTAATTATAGGAGGAGAGAATTTATGCCGAAAATGAAAACAAAAAGCTCTTTGGCAAAAAGAGTTAAGAAAAATGGTGCAGGTAAATTAAAAAGAGGTAAAGCTTATAGATCTCACTTAGCACAAAATAAATCAACAAAACAAAAAAGACATTTGAAAAAAGCAACTTTCGTCTCAGCTGGAGATATGAAACGTTTAAAAGGATTATTACAAAAATAGGAGGTAGAACAATATGGCAAGAGTAAAATTTGGTAAAGTAACCAGAGCAAGAAGAAAACGTTGAATTAAAAGAGCAAAAGGTTACTATGGAACAAAAAAAGCAAATTATAAAAAGGCTCATGAACAAGTTGTACGTTCTATGGCTTATGCTTTTGTTGGACGTAAACTTAAAAAACGTGATTTTAGAAAATTATGAATTATTCGTATAAATGCAGCAGTTAGACCATTAGGATTAAGTTATTCAAAATTTATGAATGGTTTAAAATTAGCAGGTATCGAGGTTAACAGAAAAATGCTTTCTGAATTAGCAATTCATGAACCTAAACAATTTGAGGCAATTGTAGCTTCATCTAAAAAAGCTTTAGATTCAAAAAAATAAAAAATGAGCACTTTGCTCATTTTTTATTTATGTTAAAATCTTTTATATTTAAAGAGGTAACTATGGCAAAAATACTTGAAACTGGAGAAATTGAATTCTCAAAAGAAGATTTAAAATCTGCATGACTTAATTCTCCAATTTTAATTAATAAAGATGCAAATGATTTTAGAATGTGCTTTATATGTAAATTTTTTATGAATAAAAATAACTTTAAAGTAGGAGAGTTAGCATGAGTTTGTGAATTTATAGATTTAAAACATTTTAGTTTGGAAGAAACAAATTTGATTGCAATTCACCCAGAATGTAGAGAACTAAGACATAAAGATGACTGTTCTAAAATCGTAAAAAAGATAAAATTAACTGAATGAAGTGCAATCGAATAAAATAAAAACTTCTTATTTCTAAGAAGTTTTTATTTTCTTTTATAATTTAAACCAGTTAAATTTTGAACTTTAGTAAGTTTTTTTCTAGCAATTTGTTGAGCTTTTTTTGCTCCTTGTTCTAATCAATTATCAACATCATCAGTTTTACTTAATTCATTAAAACGTGTTTGAATTTTTTCTAATAATTCAACAACAACAATTGAGACTTCTTCTTTTAAAAATCCGTAATCTTTGCCTTCAAAGAATTTTTCTGTTTCTTCGATTGAAATATTTTTCAATGCAGAATAAATTGTCAAAAGATTACTTACTCCAGGTTTAGTTTCAGGATCATATTTGATTATGTTCTCTGAATCAGTTACAGCAGATTTTATTTTGTTTTTAACTTCGTTAATATCATCTAATAATGCAATAAAACCTTTTTTATTTGTAGCTGATTTAGACATTTTTTTAGTTGGATCCTGTAAATCCATAATTTTTGAACCTATTTTTGGAGTATATTCTCCTGGAATTGTAAACATTTCTCCAAATTTATTATTCATTCTTTCTGCAATGTTTCTTGCAAGTTCTATGTGCTGCTTTTGATCTTTTCCAACAGGAACGAATTCAGGGTCATATAATAGTATATCTGCTGCCATTAATACTGGATATGTTAATAATCCTGTTGGGATAAATTCAGTACCATTATCTGATTTAACTTTTGTTGATTTATCTTTAAACTGAGTCATTCTTTGCAACTCACCAATTGTTGTATTACAAGTAAGAATTCAAGCAAGTTGAGTATGCTCTAATACTTCACTTTGAATAAAAACAGTTGATTTTTCTGGATCCATTCCACATGCAAAGTAAAGAGTTACCATGTTTTTAATATTTTTTCTTAGTATTTCTTTTTCAATAGGTGCAGTTATTCCATGAAGGTTTGCAACAAAAACAAACATTTCAAATTCATCTTGAAGAGATACAAAATTTCTCATAGCTCCAATATAGTTTCCTAATGTCATTTGTCCAGTTGTTGTTATTCCGGATAACATTCTTTTTTTGCTCATAATCTTTTCTCCTTGATTTACATTTAATATTATACAATCTTTATATATTTTTCTTGTAAAAATAAGTAAAATTAATTATAGTTTAGAGGTGAAATAATGTTTTCATTTAGCATAATAAAAAATGATTATAAAACAACAGAAGAAGTAGTATCTAATTTAAAAGAAAATCTTGAAATTAGAGGTTGAATTTATGATGAAAATAATCCTAAATATGTTTTTATATTTGGGGGAGATGGAACTTTTTTAAAAGCAGTTTCTATATACAAAGAGAATATAAAAAATATTGAATTTATTCCGTTCAAATCTGGTGGAATTGGTTTTTATACAAATAAAAATAGAGTGGAAAAAATTGATTTAACAATTGAATCAATTGAAAAACAAAAATATGAACTTAATAATTTTGAATTATTAGAAATTAAAACATCATCTAAAAATTTGATAGTTGCAAATGAAGTAAAAATAATTAATGAAAAATCTCCCTTATATGTAGAAATATATGTAAATAATGAATTTTTAGAAAAATTCCATGGAACAGGAATAGTTGTTTCAACTTCAAATGGAAGTAGTGGGTATATGAAATCAGCTGGTGGAGCTGTTATATTATCAAAAAATAGTCACATATATCAAATGCAAGAGCTTGTACCTGTAAGTACAAATAAGTTTAGAACTTTAAATGCTCCATTAATATTAAATGACGAGCATATTTTAAAGTTTAAATTTGAAAAGCATTCAAATGAAATAATGATAATTGATACTATCGAATATCCAATAGATGAATATGAAATTGAAATTAAACCTTCAAAAATTAATATTAAAGTTGTAACTGATATTCAAGAATTAAAAAATAATAGTAAAATTAAGATCCTTAGAGATATCTTTATAAAAGATAAGGAAGTTATAGAATAATGAACAGTATTATATATATATTACTTGCTATAGCCTTTACAATTTGTTTTATATCGCTTTTTGCTTATTTCTCAATTACAAAATTATTGAAAACTAAGCGTGAAAAATTTGGTATTAATTCAATTGAGAGAAATACTACTATATATCAAAAAATTTTAAATGAGCTTGGAACAATAGAAAATATTGAAGAAGTTAATAATGAAAAAATAACAGTATTATCTAGTCAACTTGTTAATTTAAATAATCTAAAAAGTTTGAAAATTAAAGTTGAAATAGAAGGAAAAATATTAACTTTAACATCAAAAGAATTTTCAATTAAATTATTTATTAAGAAACTGAAAGAAGAGTTAAAAAAATAAGTTAAATGTATTTAACTTATTTTTTGTTTTGTATAGTGATAAACTCCCCCTTGAAGAGTTTTTGCATCATATCCTTTTTCAATTAGAAACAAAGCTGTTTGACCGCTTCTATTTCCAGCGTTGCATACAACCACAATAGGTTTATTTTCAATATTATGTTCGTCTAAAAATGATTTATAATTTTTTAAAAATTTATCCATTTCAATATTTATTGCTCAATCAAAGTGAGGTAAGACTTTAAATTCAATTGCAGTTCTAACATCTAAAGTAAAATATTTACTTGGGTCTTTACTATATTCTTCTTTTGTTATGTACATTTTAATTACTCCTCTCTTATTAATAGTTTATAACTAATTTATTTAAGAAAGTAACTTTTTATTAATAAAAACTTTACTTTAAATGTAAATAAATTATAATTAGAGAGTATTTAATTCTGGTTATCGTTTATTTAGAAACTAAACAAATAATAAAATTAATTAAAAAAGGAGATAAAAATATGGCAGATATTAAATTTATGGCTCTGGGTGGTCAAGATGAAAGAGGAAAGAATATCTTTGTAATAAGTGTCAATGACAACTTATATATATTTGATGCAGGAATTAAATTTCCTGAAAGAAGTGTTTTAGGAATTGATGTAATCATTCCTAATTTTGAATTTTTAAAGGCAAATGCAAAAAAAATTAAAGGTATTTTCTTATCAAATCCAAGTTCTAATAATTCAGGAGCTATTAGTTATATTTTAAGAGAAATTGATGCACCTGTTTATTGTAATGAACTTACAACAACAATTTTAAAATATAGAAATATGAAATATAGAATTAAAAATAGAGAAAATAATTTTAAAATAATTAATGATAAGGATGTTGTATCGTTTGGTGATGTAAAAGTGGAAGCTTTTAGAACAACTGCTGCATTTCCTGAATCATTTGGATTTGCAATACATACTGAAGATGGTGTAATTGTGTATGCAGGTGATTATATTATTGATGGAAATGAACAATCATATTTTTCAACAGATATGAATCATTTAAATCAAATTGCTCAAAAAGGAGTATTAGCATTTATAAGTGATGCAGAATATGCTTCAAGAATAGGTTATACTGTTCCAAACCATAGAATTGAAAAATTTATAGCAGCTCCAATGAAGGACAAAAAAAGACGTTTAATTTTAGGTATGTTTGAAGAAGATGTATTTAAATTATTTGAAATAATTAAACAAGCAAAAGCAAATGACAGAAAAATTGCTATTTATGGAAAAACAATAACTAAAGTTGTTGAATCTAAAATTATTCAAGAAAGTTTACAAATTTCTGAAAAGGATATTATCTCAATTGAAGATTTTATGAAATCAGCTGATGGAATTCTATTACTAACTGGTGCAGGAGATCTTTTATATACAAGACTTGCTAAAATTGCTGCAGGAAACGATGATAAAGTTGAATTTACAGAAGATGACACAATCATTTTAGCAACTCCACCAGCAGCTGGAGTTGAAAAAAGACATGCTGAAATTTTAGATGAATTAGCAAGAACAAATGCTAAATTAATTTCTTTAAGCGATAAAAATATTTGATCAATGAGAGCAAGTTATGAAGATATTAAACTTATGACTAGAATTATGAAACCAAAATCATTTATTCCAATTAAAGGTTTATATAAAGATTTCTTAAGTGCTGAAAGAGCAGCTATTGAAGCTGGAGTTGATAAAAAAAATATTCAGTTAATAAATAATGGTCAAATACTTAAAATATCAGAAGAAGGAAAACTAGTAATTGCATCAGATACAATTAAGACAGCTGATGTATATGTCGATGGAATTGGTGTTGGTGATATTGGAGCAGTTGTTTTAAATGAAAGAAAACAATTAGCAACAGATGGAGCAGTAATAATTGGTGCAAACGTTAACAGTAAAACTAAAGATTTAATTTCATTAATTGATATTCAAATGCGTGGTGTTATTTATATAACAGAAGAAAATCCAATATTTAAATTAATGCAAAAACAAATTATAGATATATTAGATAAGTATAAAAATGAATCTAAAACAAATTCAAATGCATATGATTTAAATGCAATGAAAAAAGAAATTGTTTCAAGAATTAGAACAACTCTAAAACAGGAAACTGGTAAACAACCAATTGTTTTGGTAATTATTAATGAATTAGATGGTTCGTTCTTTGAACCAAGACAAAATAGATCAAAAAACTCATAGTCTATCTATGAGTTTTTGTTAATTGATTAAAAAAAAGGACTAAAATATATTAAAATCATATGGTAAGGGCAAACAAATAAAAGGTGAAATCATGAATAATTTTAATGGGCTAAATAATGATAATGATAATGATAATGATAATGATCGTACAACCGCTTTTACTATTCAAAAGAAACAAAGAAAAGTTGATTCAGTTTCTTGAATAGTTGGAGCATTATTATTATTTTTCTTAAATTTAATGGCATTGGGAAGAATTACAATTGTAGGGCAATTCTTGGATGATGTTATTTTTAATTTACCATTTGGTTGATTTAAATATTTTTTATATATACTATTTTTTATTATCGACTTTGCAATTTATTTTGGAATTAAATTCAAACCAAAAAAAAGATTTATTGCAATGATAGTACTTACTTGAGTAGTTTTATGTTGAATAATAAGTTCTATTTTATTTATTGTTGCTTATCATACAAAAACTACTGATTTTGAAATAGCAAATATATGATCAAAAACTATTTTAAAAGATTCTTTAAATTCATATTTATCAAATTGAAAAAATAATTCACTTTGAGGTCCAGATAGCGGAACTATTTGAATGGCCGAACCTCATACTTATTTCACAACATGAGCTGGTGGTGGTTTAATTGGAACAATTCTTACTGGAATATCAGCATATGCTTCAATTTATTTTGGTCTTATAATTGCAATATTATTCTTTTCATTAGATATGATTTGAATTTTTACTGGAGATGCTTTTTATTTTTTAAAACCAAAATCAAAAAGAAAAGGTAAAAGACTTAGAATTCTTTCTTTAAAAAATAATAAGAATATTTCTTTCAATTCCAAACAAAAGCCAAAAAGAGAAAAAAGAGTTAAAAGTATTTTTAATATTATAAATATTGAAGATGATAAAACTTTTGATGAAAGAGATATTTTATCTTCAGTAAAGGAATCAGATATGACTATTGAACTTCCAAGTTTTAATAGACATAATGATAGAAATATCTATGAAGAAGTAAATTCTGATTTTTATAATGATGATTTTTCAAATATTAATTTAGAAAATTATAATTCAAATCAAAATTATAAACAAGATTATATAGAACCAGTTCAAAGTCTAAATAGAGTTATTGATTATAATTTAGACCAAGTGAAACAAGAAGCATATTACCAAGCAGAGACAAATGTAAAGGAAGAATCAACTTTTGTTCCAAGAAGAGAAATTAAAGAAGTTGATTATGAAATACCACTTCCATATGAATCAAAATATGGTCAGGTTTCAACTGAACAAGCAAGAAAAGAATTGGCAAAAGAAACTAATATTACACCATTTGGTGCAAATGGAAAAACTCATGAATTATTTAGAAATAAAACTGATAAAGAGAAAAAGCAAGAAGATCTGAATGGTCAAATAACATTAGATCACTTTATTAATGAAACAAAAAAAGAAAAAGAACAAGCAAAAAAATTAATTGAAGATTATGGCGACTATACTTCTCCAATGCAAACAAATTTAGCAAGAAATATTTTATTTACTTCAAATAATTATCAAACAAGAAATAATTATAATCAAACAATTGAGATTGATAAAAATAAGGCAATTGAAAAAGAACAATATGTTAATGATTCATATGAATTGCCATCAATTGATATACTTAAAAAAATTGAAATGAATACAAAGGACCAAGAAGAAATTAAAAGAGCTGCAAATGAAAAAGCAGAAAGAATTAATGAAACATTCAAACAATTTGGTGTAAAGGCAAGTGTTAATCATATGAATATTGGTCCAAGTGTTGTTAAATTTGAAATTCAACCAGAACCAGGAACAAAAGTTAATAGTATTATTTCATTAGAAAATGATTTAAAACTTGCATTAGCAAGTCAAAATGTTAGAATTGAAGCTCCAATTCAAGGTAAAGCTGCAGTAGGAATTGAAGTTCCAAATGAAAAATCTGAAGTAGTTCCAATGAGAGGGGTAATTGAAAATACTCCAATGATAAAAATGAGTAATAAATTATTTTTTGCAATTGGAAAGACAGTTACAGGTGATTTATTATTTGGTGAGTTGGATAAAATGCCACATCTATTAGTTGCAGGTTCAACTGGTAGTGGTAAATCTGTAATGATAAATGGTATTATTTCATCAATATTAATGAGAGCAAAACCTCATGAGGTTAAATTCTTAATGATTGATCCAAAAAAAGTTGAATTGTCAATTTATTCATCAATCCCTCACTTACTTGCTCCTGTAATTAGTGATATGAACTTAGCAAGTAATGCTCTTAAAAGAGTAATTAATGAAATGGAAAGAAGATATGCTCTGTTTACATCATTTGGTGTAAAAAATATTGCTGGATTTAATGCTAAACAAACTTCACAATCAGCTAAATTACCGTATTTCGTAATTATTATTGATGAATTAGCTGACTTAATGATGACTTCAAATAAGAAAGATGTTGAAGAATCAATTATGAGACTTACTCAATTATCTCGTGCCGCAGGAATTCATTTAATTGTTGCAACTCAAAGACCATCAACTGATGTTATTACAGGAGTTATTAAATCAAATATACCAGTAAGAATTGCTTTCTCAGTTGCATCCTCAATTGATTCAAGAACTATTCTTGATTCAAATGGTGCTGAAAAACTAATTGGAAAAGGTGATTTATTATACACAATTCCTGGAAGTACATCATTGGTAAGAGCTCAAGGAGCATATATTAGTGATGAAGAAATTGAAAAGTTAGTAAAACACTGTTCAAGCCAACAACAACAAATTTTTGAAGCAGAATTCTTAAAAGAGGAAGACGAAACATATACAGTATCAATGGGTGCTGGAAATGATTCAATGTTTGATGAAATCAAAAATTATGTAATTAGAACACAAAAAGCGTCAACAAGTTTAATTCAAAGAAAATTTAGTATTGGTTATAATAGAGCAGCTAGAATTATTGATGAACTTGAAGAAAGCGGAATAATTGGACCACAGAATGGTTCGAAACCAAGAGAAGTTTATATTAAAAATGAAGATATTTATTAAAATCAGCAAATTAAAAGCTGATTTTAATTTTTTTAAATATATATAATAATATTTGAGGTGGGATTTATGGAAAATATAGTTAAAAATTTACCTGAGAAACCTGGGTGCTATTTGTATAAGAATAAAGATAATAAAATTATCTATGTTGGAAAAGCAAAAAACCTTAAAAAAAGAGTTTCAAGTTATTTTAATAAAGCTCATAATTTTAAAACTACTCAACTGGTAAGAGATATTGTTGATATAGAAACTATAATTACAGAAAATGAAAAAGAATCTTTAATATTAGAACAAAACTTAATTAAAAAATATAGACCAAGATATAATATTGTTTTAAATGATGATAAAAAATATCCATATATCGCTATTACAAAAGAAAAAGATCCCCAATACTTATATACAAGAAATTACGATAATAAAAGTCAAATCTCTTTTGGTCCATTACCTGATGGAACAAATGCAAGAAATATTTTAAAAACTTTAGAAAGAATTTATCCTTTGAGAAGATGTAAAGGAAATTTAGGAAAACCATGTATTCATTTTCATATTGATCAATGTTCAGGAGCTTGTTTCAAAAATGTTGAATCTATTTATTATGAAAATCAGATTGAAAATGTTAAAAACTTCTTTAATAGAACAAATGATGACTTTAAAAATAAATTAGAAGAAAAAATGTTTATAGCTTCAGATAATCTCCAATTTGAAGAGGCACAGAGAATAAAAGATATAATCAATCATTTAAATTTCTCTGCTGTTGAACAATTTGTAGATTTTAATGATAATTTAAATAGAGATGTATTTAATTATTATTCAACAGAAGAATATATATGTTTTGTAGTCTTGTTTTATAGAAGTGGAAAACTTATATTAAAAGATCAAATAATTATAAAAAATAAAGTAGAAGATATTGATTCTCTTTTTGAAAATTTTATTATGCAAATATACTCAAAAAATATGTTGCCCGATTATATAGTGATTCCTCAAAATTTAAGAAATACAAATTTAAATTTATTATTTAAAGATAAAATAGCTTATGGAGTTGATGAAGCAAGTTTAAGAATTCTTGAACTTGCAAAAAATAATGCTACTGAATATATTAGACAAGAAGAATTATATAAGAATCAAAAATCTATTAGTAAAGAAGAACTATTAAATAAATTACAAAAAGTTTTAAAATTACCAAAATATCCATATCATATTGAAATGTTTGATGTAGCAAATATATTAGATGAATTTGTAACTGGAGCAATGGTTGTATTTAAAGGTGGTCAGCCAAGTTTTAATGATTTTAGAAAATACAATATTATTATTGAAGAGAAGGGCGACTTTCAAAGAATGCAGAACATGGTTTACAGAAGATATCAAAAAGATATTGCTGAAAACAATAATTTACCAGATTTAATAATTATGGATGGTGGAAAAATTCAAGTACATGCTGCAAAATCTCAATTAGATATTTTGGACTTAAACATACCAGTTATAGGTCTTGTTAAAAATGATAAACATAAAACAGAATACATTTTTGATCTAGGTGAAAATGAGATTATTTTAGATAAAACAAATGAGGTTTTTAGATTTTTAGAATCAATTCAAAATAGAGTACACAACTATGCTATTTCAAGTTTTAGAAAAAAACATGCTAAATCATTTACTAAAGATGATCTTTCTTCAATAAAAGGTGTTGGAGAAAAAATGATTATTAAGATTAATAAAAGTTATCCTTCAAGAATTGATTTTTATAACGCAAGTGATGAAGATATTCTTAAAATAGTTAAAAAAGAAGATATATTGATTGCAATAAGGGAAATTAAAAACAAAATTGATAATAAAAAATAATAGATTATACTTATTTTTACTATAAAAAAATGTATAATATTCAAGTTAAATAAAAGGGGATTACTATGACAGATAAAGATATTATTTTAACAGCTGAGGGGCTGCAAGAATTAAAAGATGAATTAACACATTTAATAAACAATGTTCGTCCTCAAGTTATTGAAGAACTTGTTGAAGCTCGTGCACAAGGAGATTTATCAGAAAACGCCGATTATGATGCTGCAAGAAATAGACAAG
The DNA here is from genome assembly GCF_000439455.1 of Spiroplasma diminutum CUAS-1. Classification (GTDB taxonomy): domain Bacteria; phylum Bacillota_I; class Bacilli_A; order Mycoplasmatales; family Mycoplasmataceae; genus Spiroplasma_A; species Spiroplasma_A diminutum. Next base: position 243,096 of record NC_021833.1, read on the forward strand.
CAGAAGTTGAAGCAAGAATTAAAGAAGTAGAAGCTATGCTTTCTAAAGCAAAAATTATTGAAGATTCTAATTCAAAAAATAAGGAAGTTAAAATTGGAACTTCTGTTACTTTTACAAGTCAAAAAACTAAAAAAGATATGACTGTGAAAATTGTTGGAGCTATTGAAGCAGATCCATTTGAAAATAAAATTTCAAATGAGTCTCCATTAGCAAAAGCTATGTTAGGAAAAGTAGTTGGAGATTCAATGGAAGTCAGAGAACTAAAAGAACCTTATAAAATAACAATTAAAGAAATTAAATAATAGACCTAATAATAATATTAGGTTTTTTTATACAAGAGGAGATTGCAATATGTTAAAAAATCAAAATACATTTAAAAATAACTTATCAACAATTTATTTGATAGGTACTCCTATTGGTAATTTGGAAGATATTTCAAAAAGAGTAATTGATACTTTTCAATTAGCTGATGTAATTTATTGTGAAGATACTAGAGTTAGTTTAAAATTATTTGAAAAACTTAAAATAAATAAAAAATTAAAAGCACTTCATAAATTTAATGAATATTCTATAAGTGAAAGTTTCATTGAAGATATTACTAAATACAAAAATATAGCAATAATAAGTGATGCAGGAGTTCCTTGTATTAGTGATCCAGGAGCAATAGTCATTCAACAAGTTCTACAAAGCAATGTAGAAGTAAATATTACATCTATAAATTGTGGTCCTGCATATATTCATGCATTGGCTGCATCAGGGTTTACTTCAAAAAGAAATAGTTTTTTAGGATTTTTAGATAAAAAGAATATTGAAAAAGAATTAAAGGAAGTTTTAGAATTAACTTCTAAAACAGATAGTGCAATCTGTTTTTATGAATCTGTTCATAGAATTCAATCAACTTTAAATCAATTATCATTGTTGATTTCAAAAGAAACTAAAATCATTCTTGCAAGAGAGCTTACAAAACTAAATGAACAATATTTAAGAGGAACTATTGAAGAAATATGTGATTTTATTAATAATGATAATTTAACTTTGAAAGGTGAATTCTGTGTAATTATTGATTCAAATTATTCTTTAACAAATGAAGTAAAGATAGATATGAATAATATAATAGATGAAATCCAAAGCTTAATTAATAAAAAAATAAGTAAAAAGGACGCAATTAAGACTGTATCAAAAAAATATAATATTAATAAAAATGAATTAACTAAATATTTTTATAAATAATTTATACTTTTATATCGATATTGATATTGGAGGTAATAATATGGAAAAATTAACTATTGAGCAATCAAGAAACGTAGTAGGTGGTAAGGGTATTACTGGTGCATTATTATCAGGAGTTGGATCAATTACTAAATCTGTTTCTGAATTATTTGCAAATACTGTTGGTTCAGTTGCAACTACTGTATTTACGGCAATTTCATTAAATAAAAGTGATAAACTTGAATCAAAAATTGGAAATTCTTCATTTAAGTTTGATAATTCTGCTTCGAAAAAAGCCGAAATTGAAGCTGCAAATAAAGTACCAAGTATAGTTAACCTATTTTAAAGTTCCTTTGGAACTTTTTTTAATACAAAATTAAAAAAAGTATAAATTTTACTTCAATTTGGTATAAAATTATTTAGGTTGCTAGTTTCAACCGCACTTTGTATGTAAAAAAGAAGTTTGAAAAATAGCTCACATACAAGGCGAGTCTAGACTGGAGGAATATAGATGTTCGCAATTATAAAAACTGGTGGAAAACAAATTAAAGTTCAATCAGGAGATGAAATCTACGTAGAAAAATTAGAAATTGAAGAAGGTAAAAAAGTTACTTTTGATGAAGTTCTAATGATCGATGGGACTGTAGGTTCACCTTTAATTAAAGGAGCTACAGTTACAGGAACTGTAGTTAAACAAGGTAAAGGTAAAAAACTTAGAGTTGTAAGATATCATCCAAAGAAAAACGTTAACAAAGTATATGGTCACAGACAACCATATACAAAAGTTAAAATTGATGCAATTTCATTAAGTGGAGCAAAATCAACTACTGATTCTACTGCACCTAAAGCAGATGTTGCACCAAAAACAACAGCTGCACCAAAAACAACAGCTGCACCAAAAACAACAGCTGCACCAAAAACAACAGCTGCACCAAAAACAACAGCTGCAAAAGCTGCTACACCAAAAGCTAAACCAGAATCAAAAACTGAGGAATAGTAAATGGTAAAGGCTAAAATTGTCCAAAAGGACAATAAAATAAATTCATTTGTAATAAATGGACATGCTAATTCAGGTGATTATGGTCATGATTTAGTATGTGCTGGAATTACAGCTATAGTTTCTGGATCATTAAATGCATTAGATATTAAATTTCAAAATAATATTGAAATTAATGTTAGCGAAAATGAAATAAAAATTAATGTTATAAAAGAAAATGAATTATTAAATAATTTATTAGAATTTATGATTATTCAATTAGAAACTATTGAGGTTCAATACCCAAAGAATTTTAAAATAGAAAGGATGTTTTAATATGCGTTTCTTATTAGGATTACAATATTTTGCTTCTAAAAAAGGGGTTGGGTCAACTAAAAACGGACGTGACTCAGAATCAAAACGTTTAGGAGCTAAAAAAGCAGATGGGCAATTTGCCAATGCTGGTTCAATTATTTTCAGACAAAGAGGAACAAAAATCCATCCAGGTGCAAATGTTGGACGTGGTGGAGATGATACATTATTCGCTTTAGTATCAGGTATAGTTAAATACCAAAGATTTGGTAAAAACAGAACTAGAGCAATAGTTATTCCACAAGAATCTAAATAATAATATTAAAGCTCCGTCAGGGGCTTTTTTTAATGAAAAGAGGGTATAAATGTTATTTTGATTATCAATAATTTTACTTCTATGTTGCATGCTAATGCTTGTAATTTACTATGGTGTAAAATTAAAAAAGACTAACAATGATAAAAATGATAAAGGTAATATAAAGCGAGATTTAGATAAATTCAAAGTTATTTTTCAATCAAATAGTAATAAAAAGGTATTAATTGAAAAAATGGATATTAAAGAATCATTTAATAGATTTCCATTTTTAAGTGAATTTAAAGAAATTGAAAAGAAATACCCAAGCGAAATACTTATTAATTCTTTAAAACATGTTGAAAAAAGTTTTTATAATTATTGAGCAAGTAAAGAATTTGATTTTTTTATTATTTTTGAAAATTTATCAAAAAATAATTATGTGATTTTTTCTTCTGAAAGTTTAATAAAAATTTATAATGAATTTTCAACTGAAACTTTTCAAATTTATAAAAAAACTTTTATAAATGAAGTAATACCAGCAATAATATATAAATATGAAAATAAATCATATAATTTAATTGATCCACAAAATTTAAATGAATATATTGATGAAATTTTTATAGATTTCTCAAAGGCTATTGATAAGTTAATTGAAACAATTGATTTAACGATACATAAAGGAAAGAGTAATTCAGAACATGCAAAATCAGTTGTTCAAAATGACTCAGCTTTGATAAAAGCATACAGAACTCTTGAAGTTTCTCCAATGGATTCGAATGAAGAAATTAAAAAATCATATTTAAAACTTGCAAAACTATATCATCCAGATAAAAATAAAAAGGATTTTGCAAAGCAAAAAATGGTTGAAATAAATGATGCATATGATGTAATTTTAAAAGATAGAAAGATAAAATAGGAAAGATAAAATGATAAATGTAGAAAAAGAGATATTACTTGGTCAATATTTTGATCAAGCTTTAGAAGAAACAAAAAAAATAGTTGCTATGCCTTCATATAGAAGAGATTTAACATATGGAGCACCTGTAAATGAAGATACAAAAAATGTTTTAAATCATTGTATTGATTTATTAAAATCTTTTGGCTTTGAAACTTTTATAGCACCTGATTATAGATATGGTTATGCAGATTATGGTAATGGAGAAAAATTATTTGGTATTATTTGTCACTTAGATGTTGTTCCCGCAGGAAATATTGATGAATGAAATACTAATCCATTTGAACCAGTAATTAAAGATGGAAAATTAATCGGAAGGGGAACTTTTGATGATAAAGGACCAACTATGATGAATATTTTTGCATTTAAATATTTAATTGATCATGGATTTAAACCTGACTATAAAATTAGATTTATTTTTGGAACAAGTGAAGAAACAAATTGAGAATGTATGGAAGCATATGTTAAAAACGAGCAATTATGCGATTTAGGTTATGTTCCTGATGGACATTTTCCAGTAGTTTATGCAGAAAAATGAATTGCAGATGTAGATTTAGTTGGTAATTTTGAATCTGAATTTGAATTAAAAGGTGGAGAAGTTTATAATGCTGTAAATGATTTGGTTCAATATAAAGGACCAAAACAAAATGAGATTGCCTTATGATTAAAAAACAATAATATAGATTCTTATGAAAATGATGGTTACTTATTTGTTAAAGGGATCTCAGCTCATGGAAGTTTACCATTTAAAGGAGTATCTGCTTCAACTTGACTTTTAAAAGCCATAGATGCCAACGGGTTAAAACATCCATTAGCACAATTTGTTGCCCAATATGGTCACTTAAATTTTGATATGAAAGAAATTTTTGGTGATTTAACAGATGAAACTGGAGATTTAACTGCATGTAATGGAATTGTAAATATTTCAAAAAATGATTATAGATTTACAATTAACTTTAGAATTCCTTGTACAAAAAATCCACAAAAAGATGTAGTAGATGTTCTTGAAAAATTCGTAAATGAAAGAGGCATTGAATTAAAATTATCTTCAATTGAAGATAGAGTATATTTCCCAAAAGACAGTGAAGTTGTAAAAAATATTATGGAAGTATATAAAGAAGTTACAGGAGATTTAAAAGCTGAACCAATTGCTATTGGTGGAGGGACTTTTGCAAAATCAATGCCAAATATGATTGCATTTGGAGCAGAATTTGATTTAAATGATTCAACTATGCATGCTTATAATGAATATGTAAAAATAGATGATTTAAAGAAAATGATGGAAATCTATGCAAAATCACTTGTTAAATTAACTAAACTAAAATAATGAATAAAGAACTAAAAGTTTTTAAATATAGATCTATGAATGATGCAAATGCATATTTATTAATTAATAAAGATACTAATAAAGCTATTTTAATTGATGGAGGATATCAAGAAAAAGTAATTTTGGATTTTATAGAAACAAATAAATTACAATTAACAGATATATTTATAACTCATTTTCATCATGATCATATAGTATCAGTTGATCAAATAGCTTTAAAAACAAGTGCAAAAATTCATATACATCAAGCAGAACTTGAATCACTATTTAATGAACAAATAAATGGGTCACAATATGGATTTTTAGTTGATTTTCAAAATAAGAATATTCAATTTGACATATTTAACAAAGAAGAAGTACTTGAAATAAATGATTATAAAATTCAAATATTTCCAAAAGGTGGGCATACAAAAGGAACTAGCTTTTATTTGATAGATAATGATAAATTATTTATTGGAGATACTTTATTCATAAATGGAATTGGGTATCATAAAAAAATGTTCGAGAATATAAAACATCCTTTAAAACTAATGTTTGATTTAACTTGTGATGATAGTTTATTTTTTGAATCAATATTATCTATTAAAGAAAATTATTCAAATTGTCTATTATATCCAGGACATTGAGAAGAGGGTTTTAAAATAGATGATGTATTAAATAATTCATCACATCCTTATCATTCAATAAAAAAATAATGCCTTTAAGGGCATTATTTTAATTTAAAGTAAAGTTAAAAAGTGATATACTATATTTGTTTGTATATTTATTTTGGGTATGCAATCACATTTGGGAATTTTATATCCTAGTGCTTGTTAACTTTAATTAAACAAGTGGATATATTTAGAACCATAATGGAAGTTTAACGAATAAAAATGAAGGGAGCCTTAAAAATGGCAAAAGACTTAACAAGAGAACAGTTATGAGATGCTGGAGCTCAATTTGGACATCAAACTAAACGTTGAAATCCAAAAATGAAACCATATATTTATGGAGCAAAAAATAAAAATCACGTGATTGATTTACAACAAACAATTTGAAGATTAGAAGATGTTAAAAAATACGTTACTTCAATTGGACAAAAAAAAGAAAAAATTATTTTTGTTGGAACAAAAAGAAGTGCTAAAAATGCAGTTAAAGAAGCTGCATTAAGAAGTGGAAATTTCTTTGTAAATTCAAGATGATTAGGTGGAACATTAACAAATATGAAAACTATTTCATTAAGAATTAAAACTTTATGAGATATTGAAAATGAAGAAAAAACAGGAAAAATTAATTTAAGACCTAAAAAAGAACAAATTTTAATTAGAAAAGAAAAAGCTAAATTAGAAAAAACTTTAGGTGGAATTAAACAAATGCATAAATTACCTGCAGCAATGTTTGTAGTTGATCCAAAAACTGATGAAATTGCAGTTAAAGAAGCAAGAAAACTAAGAATTCCAGTTATTGCAATTTGTGATACAAACGTTGATCCAGACATGGTAGACTTTGTAATTCCTGCAAATGATGATATTCAAGAATCAGTAAATATTATTACTAACTTTATAGTTGATGTTTATGCTGATGCAGCAGGAATTAAAATGCAACCAAGTAATTTAAAAGTTGTTGCACAGAAAAAAGAAGATAGACAAAATGTTGAGGGTAATAGATCATATACACCAAGACATAATGATTCAAATGGTGAAAAAACAACAACACCAAGAAAAGCAGTTGTAAAAAAAGAAGAAACTAAATAGGAGAGATTAAAATGGCAGTTACACCACAATTAATTAAAGAACTAAGAGAAATGACTTCTGCTGGAATGATGGACTGTAAAAAAGCTTTAGAAGCTACAAATGGAAACATTGAAGAAGCAGTAGTTTGATTAAGAGAAAATGGTTTAGCAAAAGCAGCAAAAAAAGCTGACAGAGTAGCAGCAGAAGGTGTTTCATTTGCTAAAGCAAATGGAAATAGAGCAATTATATTTGAAGTAAATTCAGAAACTGATTTCGTATCTAAAAATGATAAATTTATGTCATTAATTGAAAATATTGGAAATGCATTATTAGAATCAAATGCAACTTCATTAGAAGAAGCTTTAGAAGTTAAATTAGCATCAGGACAAACAATTAGTGAAGCATGTGTTGAAGCAACAGCAACAATTGGAGAAAAAATTGAATTAAGAAGAATTGCTGCAGTTGAGGGTTCAAAGCTATCAATTTATAACCATGCAAATCATAGAATATCTGTATTATTAAACTTTGATGGAAACATTTCAGACGAAGATGCATATAATGTAAGTATGCACGTAGCTGCTATGTCACCAAAGTACTTAACAGAAAGTGAAGTACCACAAGAATTCAAAGATCAAGAAATGCATATTATTAAAGAAACAACAGACTTAGCTGGTAAACCAGAAAATGTTGCAGAAAATATCTTAAAAGGTAAATTAAACAAAAAAATTGCAGAAATTACTTTATTAGATCAAGGATTTGTAATGGATGAAAAACAAACAGTTGGAAACTTTGTTAAATCAAAAGGTTCAAGTATTAAACAAATGTTTAGATTTGAAGTTGGAGAAGGAATAGAAAAAGTTACAACAGATTTTGCAGCAGAAGTAGCTGCTCAGTTAGCAGGTAATTAATATGAAAATTTCATTATTAGCTTCAGGAGAACCAAATAATTTATTTATTATTTCAGCTGTTTTGCTTTTAGTTGCATTTCTAGCTGCAATATGTTCATGATACTTAACAATTTCTTATAAAAGAAACTCATCAGAAATTAAATTTGCAAGTGTTTTAATGGTTTCAGTATTAATACTTACACAAATAATTTCTTTAATAAGTTCAATATTATCAATAATATTTGCACTAAATGTTATTAAAAATATTGATTTATCAAATATTTTAACTATTGTTAGTATAATTATTGCTTTTATAACTTTAGGAATTTCATTTGTAATGATTATTTTCTTTTCAAATAGAATATGATTCTATATGGATGATGAAAAAATTTCTACATTAGGTGAAGCAATTAAACTTTCAAAAATTCAAAAAATTATTGAAGATGATGAGAAAAGTGCAGTTTATGTAAATTACTTAGAGGGTAAAAGAACTTTAAAAAAAATTAAGTTCAGTAAAAAAACAGCTATTGGTATTTATTTTTTAGAGGTTGCTTCAAAAACTGGTATTAAACCTGAAAAGGGAAATCAAATCAGTTATTTCAAAGAAGAAATTTCTAAATTAAGAGCACAGGCTTTGGAATTATCTAAAAAGGAAATTAAAAAATCTGAAAATAAAAATGAAACTGATAAGAAAGAAGAAAAATAATTTCTAAAACACATTTTAAATGTGTTTTTCTTTTTTTTAATATAAAATAATTATGAAAAAGGCAGAGGTAGCTTAATTAAGCTTGAGAAATACTCTTAGAACCTGATCTAGTTAATACTAGCGTAGGAAGTCCTTTAAAAGACATTATCTGCTTTTTTCATGGAGGAAATTTCATGAATAAAAAATTATTTAAAACTTCAATTATTTTATCTTCGTTAAGAATATTACTCATTTTGTCTTTATTAATTTGAGCAAATATTGCTATTATAGAGTCTGGAAGTAATAATACTAATATGCCAATTAATAAGATAATTACGATAGTAATTTGTTTTAGTTTATTATCTTTTCTATTTATAATGATGAATTTTTCATTATTATTAAATTATAAATTTGATGAAAATAATACGAATATAAAAATAATATTAACTTTATCAGTATTAACTTTTAATATTGAATTATTTATAGCATATGTAAATAAAGTAAAGGTACTTTATAAACCTTTTACTTTTAAAAAATGAACAATCTTTGATATAACATCGATTTCTCTTTTATTAGCACTGTATTTCACTGTGGGATTTGTTACAGGACTAATTCCACCATTGCCATTTTATATAACATTAACTTTTAAATATATACCATTATTTTTTGGAGCATTTATTCTATCTTTATCTGGTTGTATTACATTATGTTTTTTAGCAGCTAGTTTAACTGCTTTAATGCCAGGATCTTATTTTAGCTTCTGACAATTTGTTTTTGATTTTTGATTACCAACTTTTTTAATATTTATAGCAAATTTCTTTGTGCCAAATATTAAGAGTAAAAAAGGAATTTTCAGAATTGCTCTATGATTTGCTTTTATTACAATACCTGTAATAATTTTATATTTCTCTAGAGTAATATCTGGAGTTGTATATTGATTAAATCCATCAAAATTAGGTTATGATCCATCAAAGGAATTTGATTGATCAAATAATGTGGGATACTCATTTATATATAATTCAATTAATACAATTTTTGACTATACTTTATTGATGTTAACTGTACCTTTAATTTGTGAATCACTTTTACCAATTAAAGAGAGATATTTTTCAATAAATACTTAATTAATCAAAAAAACCCATATTCTTTTCAAAAGAATATGGGTTTTTGTTATAATCTATCTAGCGAGGTAAGTATGGCATTAAAATTTAAAAGAGTTTTATTGAAAATATCTGGTGAAGCCTTAAAAGGTAGTGGAGACATCTACGATAAGGATAAATTGGATGAAGTTGCAAAACAAGTTATTGAATTGACAAAGCAAGGATTGCAAATTGGAATTGTTATTGGTGGAGGAAATATTTGAAGAGGAAAACTAGCAGATACTCTTGAATTATTTAGAATTGAAGCTGATTACATGGGAATGCTTGCAACAATTATGAACGCATTAGCATTTGAAGCAACATTAAGAAAATTAGGTTTTGATAAAGTAAAAGTATACTCATCATTAGAAATAAAAACAGTTACAAGTTCATATAACTATAGAAATGCAAGAGAAAAACTTGATGAAGGTTACGTGACAATCTTTGCAGGAGGAACTGGATACAGTTACTTTACAACAGATACTGGAGCAAGTATAAGAGCTATTGAAATTGAAGCAGATGCTTTATTAATGGCAAAAAATGGAACTAAGGGTGTATATGATTCAGATCCAAATACAAATCCAGAAGCAAAATTCTTGGAAAACTTAACTCATAATGATTTAGTTAAAAAAAATCTACAAGTTATGGATTCAACTGCAGCAGCATTGTCTAGAGATGGTAAATTGGAAATAGTCGTCTTTGACATGAATGGAAAAGATAACATTATTAAAATTGCAAATGGTGATTTAGAATGCACTGTGATTAAATAGGAAAGGAAATAAAGAAATGGCACACGAAATTATTGAATTAACAGAATTAAATATGCAAGAGGCAATAGATAGTTTTAAAGATTATTTAACAAAAGTTAGAACAGGTAGAGCAAATGCAAATATGTTAAATAGTGTTATGGTGGATTTTTATGGAACACCAACACCAATTAATCAAACAGCACAAATCTCATCACCAGAACCTCAACAATTAGTTATTAAACCTTATGACAGAACCCAAGTTGGAGCTGTTGTTGCAGGTATTAATAAAGCAGATTTAGGATTGAATCCAATTGGAGAAGCTGATTTGGTAAGAATTAATATTCCAGCTTTAACAGAAGAAATTAGAAAAGATTTAGTAAAAAAAATGCTAAAAGAATTGGAAGGTTTTAAAGTTAGAGTTAGAAATGCAAGAAGAGATGCTAATGATAAAATTAAAAAAGATGCATCAATTCCAGAAGATGTTAAAAAAGATCTTGAAAATCAAGTTCAAAAATTAACAGATAATTATGTAGAAATGTTAGACAAATTATCAAAAGATAAAGAAAACGATTTAATGAAAATCTAGAACTAGTAAAACTAGTTTTTTTTTTTTTTTTTTAGATAAACATAAAAATATTTTTAACTTTGAATTTAGGTCTCAAATATATTTAATTAACTTTTTTTATATATAAAGTAATAAATGTTAAAGCAAGAGAGATCAAAAAATGAAAATTACTTTAATAAATGGAGAAAAATTATACTTTTCAGAACCAAAAACGGTTTTAGAAATAGCAGATTCTATTAGTGGTGGATTAAAGGTAAAATGTGTTGGAGCTTTAGTTAATTCTGACTATGTAGTATCAAGTTATACATTAATAGATAAAAATTGTAAATTAGAAATAATAACTGAAAGAAATAAATTATATTATCAAGCAATAAATTATACAGCTAAGCTTGTAACAATTTTTGCTCTAATGGAACTATATCCTGATTTAGATTCTATTGTTCAAGATGGAATAAATTCAGAATTAGAATTCAGTGTATTTCATAATAGTAAAAAAATAATAAAAGAAGAAGACCTTGATAAAATAGAACAAAGGGCTAATGAAATTATAGAAAGAGATTATAAAATTGTTCTATTCAAAGAAAGTAGAGAGTATTTTATTAAAGAATATAGAAAATTAAAGGTTAAGGGTAACTATGAAAAGTTTATACAAATTATAGAAAAAAAATATATAACTTTTCCAATATTAAAAATGAATGGCGAAGCTTTTTTTGCAATTTGTGCTACTTTAAAAAGTTCAAAAGATTTATATAAAATTAAATTAACTAGATTAGAAAAGGTATTTATAAATAATGTGGATAATACTCTAATAGAGGTTCAACAAATTTTTGGAATTGCAGCTGAAAATGAGCCTAAATTATTGAATATAATGAATCAACTTAAAAATAAATTTTAATTGACGATTTATTTAAAAGTTGTAAAAGATTTATTTATATATATACTAAATATTAGAGGGGTGTAAATTATGGGCTTTAATATGGGTATGGTTGTTTCATATAATAACCAGAATTATGTAATAATTGAAATTATTGAAAAACAAGTAACAAATGGATCAATTAATTTTTTAAAAATCAAAAATTTGATAAATCAAGAAATTATAACTGTTGATTCAAAAAATGTATCACAAATTGAAATTCGTGGAAGTAAGCAAAAGCAAGAAGAAATCAATAAAAATGAAATTACTGATACAGGATATATAGAGTCTTTATTTTCAGAAGTTGGAGCAAATGATACTGAAGATATCAGTTTATTTGATTTATCTGGAGAAAGTACTTTTACTTTGGATGATATCTTATTCGATAATTATGAAAATGAAGATCTACAAGTTCAAGAAAAATTAGAAAATTATGAAAAGAACCAAAATGATAAAACAATTGAACTTATTCAAAATTTTCAAATACCTGAAACAAAAATTCATTTAACACCAAGAAGAAATAACTCTTTTGAACATATTCCAGCAGTAAATGAAACATTTAGTAATCTTAATATTGTTGGAGAAATTCCCACTCAAACAACAGAAATTATTCCTACAAGAATATTGCAACAAGAAATTAAAAAAACAGAGTTAAATGAAAATGATTTTGATAATCAAAATAATGATATGACTTCAAAAACTGAAAAAACTTCTGCTAAACAATTATTTAATCAAATCAATCAAAATCTAAATTTAAGTGAAAAAAGAATTTCAGAAGATAAAAATATACTTGATAATGAATCAATAGATGAAGATTTTACAGAAACTTTGGATAGAGAAGTTATTGAAAAAGAATTATCAAATCATGAACCTAAAAAAAATATAACAAAAACCTTAGACGAAAAACATTTTGATACTCTTGAGACAGGCCCTTTAAATACAAAAAAATTATTTGAAACTTTCAATAAACAACAAAAAATTCAAGACAACTTAAAAGATGAATTTAATAATTTGGAAGATACAAAAACACTATTTGGAGTGTCTAGTGGATTTAATCAAGATGCTCTTAGAGATTCTAAAATTTATAGAAAATTTAGAGTTATGAGTGGTTGACTTGCAACTTTATTGCTATTAACTATATTTACACCAATTATTGGCTTATTTACAAAAGCAGCATTATATTGATTAGAAACAGAAAGAATAGATTTTATAGCCTTGTTTAGTTTTAATTTAACAAATTTAACAGACATAATTATTATTTCTTCTTCTATTTTAATGTTATTGATATTTATTATTTATTTAGTATTTTATCTAATCTCAATTAGTGATAAACAGTATAAAAAAATTGCATTTTATAATTATCAATTGCAAAATAAAATTGAGATTATTGATTCTATACAAGAATATAATAATGAATCAAGTATTTATTTAATAAAAGTTCATAATGAAATTAAAAAAATTAAAAAAGATGTTAAGAAACTTAATGAACAAAAGGTAACACCAAATATATCTAAAAATGAACAAAATCAACAAAATATTTCACACTAAAAGGTCATTATTTAACCTTTTATTTTTTATTTGTAATAAAATATAAATTGAGGTGCAAAATGCAATATTGAGATTTAAAAATTTTATTTCCTATTCTTTTTATAACATGTATTATTTCCATGGTGTTTTTGTGTAGAAAAGAAAAATTACAAAAGGGCTCATATTTATGATTAGCACAAATAGTTCTATTTTGAATAGCAGCAGGTTTTATTGGAAATCAATTGAAAAATGATATTGAAATACAAAAAAATTTAAATTCTATAAATTTTATTGTGTTATCTATTTTTTCAACCTCATTATTCTTGATAATCCTAAAGCCGCTTGCAACATTTACTACAGGGATTTTTAAAAATAGAAAAATATGAATACAAATAAGTAGTGTAATAATGATATTTATTTTAATTATTACAAGTATCTCTGATCTACCATTATGGTTAACTATAATAATTATCATGCTTTTCTCATTTTCACTTGCAAGTTCTACATTATTCTACTTATTTTCAAACGAGCAGAATTTTTTTAGAATATATACTCTTCCATCTATTTGAATTACATTTGTTTTCATAACTTTTTCTTCTAGTTTCGGTATATATTTAAGTAATTCAAATTTAGTTTATAAAAATAATGGATTCTCAATATCTCTTATTGTAATATTGTCAATTTTAGTGGTATTGGGATTTGCTATAAGTTTTTTAAGTAAGGAAAATAAAAATTTAGTTCAAGTCTTTGATGAAGAAATATTAAACAAACTTCCCCAAAAAAATAATATGATATTTTTAATTATTTACTTATTAGGATTTTTAATTACTTTAACAAGTGCAATGAATAATTCAATTTTTATTAAATTATATATTGCTCTAAACTTGATTAATTTTGATTTAAATGAAGAACAGGTTAATTTATGATTAAGAATAAATGATTTTGTTTATTTAGTTCCAACTATAATTACTTCTATAATAAGTTATAAATTGCTAAGAAAAGTAATTGAACAAAAATATCTAATTTTTATAAGTATGTTTATTTTATTTGGTACATATACAGCAATGGCATTTGTGCCAAATCCATTTATTTTTATTGCGTTAAATATATTGGCAGGAATTTGTTTTAATCAAATAATATATTCTTTATTTTCAGCTTGTGTATTTTGAAATTATAGAGCAAAAAGAAATCCTGTAACTGGTTATTTTGGTAGTGCAATGTTTGGATCTTATTTTATAACTGAATTAATTGAGAATTTCATATCTGGTAAAAAAATTGGTATTTTTAAAAACTTTACAAATGTTGATGAACTTTTAGATAAGTGAAAAAATATAGAACAATCATCAAAAACAGAAATACTGATAATGTCAGACAATATTTCAACGATAATTATGTCTATAGCTTGTGTCTTAATTTTGGCATCAATTCTGCTTTTCTATTTTACAAGTAGCAAAATATTTGCTGATTATAGTAAGTATAAAATTGCAACACAGAATTTAAAAATTTTAATTAAAAAAAGAGTAATGACAAAAACAAAAACTAAATTTAAAGTAGAAATTTTTGAAGAAGGGGAAAGTGAAAATTATGAATAAAATTTTTAATGAAAATATAGAATTGAAATTTGAACTAAATCCATTTCAAATTTATAGTTTGAAAATAAATGAAAAGGAAGTAATATATCAAAAAAACTCTAATTGAAATAAAAGTTGACCAATTTTATTTCCTGTTTGTGGAAATATAAACGGTTCTTTAGAATATAATGGAAAAACAATTGGGTTAGAAAGACATGGTTTTTTTAAAGATATTACAAATTGAAAAATAATTGATCAAAAGGATTCAGAAATTAGATTAGAATACATTTTTGAAGAAAAGTGATATAAAATTTATCCATTTAAGTTTAGATTAGAATTATTTTTAATACTAAATGATAAAACATTTGAATTTAATATTAAAGTTCAAAATTTACAAGAAGAGGATATGTATTTTTCTCTTGGACATCATCCAGGATTTATTTTCAATCAAGATTCTAAAATAAGTTTAAATAAAGAAGAATATTTTACAGATGATTTTGAAGGTGGTTTAGTTTCAAGTTTAGAAAAAAATATTAGAATTAAAGATATTACTTTTAATAATTTAGACTTCACTGATAGTAAATCATATATGAAGAATTCATTTACTAAACAAGACATAATATTTAATAATAAAGATTATAATTTTAAAATTTCTACTAACGATTTTAATGATTTAATTTTCTGAAGAGAATCAAATGAATGTAATTTTATATGTATAGAAAATTGAAATGGAATCCCTGATTTATTAAATAAAAAATCAAATGAATTAAAGGATAAAGAAGGAATTATCACTTTAAAGAAAAATCAAGAAAAAAACTTTTTATTAGAAATTAAATTTTAAAAAAGATGCTATTGCATCTTTTTTCATTCCTCATAGTATTCCATTATTAAATCTTTTAATTCAGGTACTAATTTATCCTGACTAACAGTTTTAAAAATTTTACCTTTTTTGAAGATTATTCCACCCTTGTTTCCACCAGCAATTCCAATATCTGCTTGACTTGCTTCTCCTGGACCATTTACTACGCAACCAAGTATCGCAACTTTTAGTGGAAATTGTAGTTCTTCTACAAAATCTTCAACTTCCTTTACAACTTCTCTTAATGAAAATTCTAATCTACCACAAGTTGGACAAGCAATTACCTCAACCATATTATGAAATAAGCCCAAAGAATTTAAAAGTCTTTTTGCTACTTTAATTTCTTCTACTGGATCTTCACTTAAACTAATTCTTATAGTACTACCAATACCTTTTTGTAAAAGATAGCCTAATCCAAAACTTGATTTGATTGCTCCATTCAATAAACTTCCAGCTTCAGTTATTCCTAAATGTGCTGGATAGTTTCAATTTTCACTTGCAAGTTCATATGCTTCAATTGCCATTAATGGATCAGTTGCTTTTAAAGAATAAATTATGTTTTTAAAATCATACTTTTCTAAAATTTCAATATGTTCTCTTAATGATTCAACCATTGCCTTTGCTGTTCAACCATATTTTTCAACCATTTTTTTAGGTAAACTACCTGAGTTTACTCCTATTCTTATAGGAATATTTTTTTCTTTACATTTTTCAACAACAGCTATAGTATTTTCTTCAATTCCAATATTTCCAGGATTAATTCTAATTTTTGCACATCCAGCATCTGCTGCTATTAATGCAAATTTATAATTGAAATGAATATCTGCAACTATAGGAACTGGAGAATTTTTAACGATTTCTTGAAGTGCATTTGCATCATCAATTCCTAATACAGCTACACGAACAATTTGGCAGCCTTCTTTATATAAGGAATTAATCTGTTTTAAAGTTTCACCAATATCATGAGTTTTAGAAGTTGTCATAGATTGAATTATAACTTCGTTATTTCCACCAATTTGTAGATTTCCTACCATTACTTTTCTAGTATCAACTCTATTAACCATTTTATTCACCTAAAACAAATTTCTTTCCAAAAATATTATACACTTCTTTTCTAATAACTATTTTTTTAGCACTCAAAAATAGGGGTATAAAACTTTTTTATGTATAATCAATATATAAGGGGTAAGTTAAATGCCAGAAAAAACAACATTAAAAGATATAGCACAAATAAATAAAATACTTGCCTCAAAAGAGTATGAAACAATAAAGGAATTTAATGCATATATAGAAATTATAAAAGAATATATTGATGATACTTTTTTCAAAAAAGATGCAATAATTGAGAAATTAGTTGAATATTGTGAAAATAGTGGAAGATATTTAGATATAAAATTCAAAAAACCAAGCGGTATTGAATTAAATGCTGAAAATATTCAAGCTTATATGTCAAATACAAAAAAAGCCATTGAAAAGGCAATATTCATTGAAGATGATACGCTTAATCATTCAATTTTTATAGAAATAAAAAGTATATTTAGATATTTTTTAGAAAAGACTTATGAAATAAGTTCTCTTACAGATTATGAGACTTTGTATACAGTCAATACAATAGAATTTCATCAGCAAAATGAAAGCTTTAAATATTTATATACAATTTTTGATAAATTTACATATATTGCAAAACACTTAAATGATAAATATTGTAAAAAAATTGTGACAAATTATAATGGTGAAGCATTAAAATTTTCACAGAATTTCTTAAAAGAAATTTCTTTTTTAACAAAAAGCGCATTGGATTATCAAAAGTTAAGTGATACTATTGAACAAATTACTTATTCTAATGCTTGACATTACATTAGAAAATTAAGAAATTCTATAGAACATGATTTTGTAGATCCTTCATATAAATACAATATTTGCTTTTCTTTAGAGTTATTATTTATAATAATTGGTAGAATTATGCTATCGTTAAATTTACATATGCAATCAGAAATAGAAATTAGAAAAACTTTAGATTCACTTAAACAATTTAAGTAAAATAAAAGGAGGTCATTTATGGAAAAATGAAATGAAATACAATTAAATAACTTTAATGGACCTCTTGATCTTTTATTACATTTAATAAAAGAAAAGGAAATGGATATAATGGATATTAATTTATTGGATTTATCATCGCAATATATTTTATACATAAAAAATTATGAATCTTTGGACATTGAAATTGCAAGTGAATACTTAGTAATGGCAGCTTATTTAATAGAATTAAAATCTAAACTTTTAATCCCAAAAGAACAAATGGAAGTTGATTCAAACTATGAAGAACAAGAAAGAGATGAATTAATACGAAGACTTATGGAATATCATAAGATTAAAGAGGTAACTGAATTCTTTAAAATTAAACAAGAAGATTTCTTAAAATCATTTAGTAAATCAAAATCTATTATTAAAATAGCAAAAATTGATGATGATAAATTACCATTAGCTGAAAATAATATTGATATTGAAAAATTCTCAAATATATTCTTAAAAGCTATTGAAAAGAACAAATTCAAGAAAATGGAGGTTAATACTATTAATGCTCCAGAAGTTTCTCCAGAAGAAGTTGCAGAAGAAATTAAAACATTCTTAAAAATTAATAATATAGATGAAATTGAATTAGGAAAATTAATTGAATTAAAAGAATTATCAATTAGAATGATGGTGGCTACTTTTTTAGCAGTTTTAGATTTAGCTGCAAAAAAATTTATCACACTTTCTCAAAACAATGATGAAGTTATTGTAAAATATTTAGGTTAGTTAGAGGTGTTAATTATGGATAACAATAAAAAAATGGCTATTATTGAAGGATTATTATTTGTTAATGGCGATGAAGGAACAACAATTGAAGACTTACAATTTATATTAGAAGATATAAGTCAAGATGAAATTGAAGTACTAATTGATGATTTAAGTCATAAATATAAAAATGATTCATCATCAGGATTAGATATTCAAAAATTTGCAAAAAATAAATTTAGAATGATCACAAAAAAAGAAAATGCTGAATTTTATACTAAACTTGCTAATGTAAAAACAGAATCAAAACTTTCAACTGCAAGTATTGAAACATTATCTATAATTGCTTATAAAGGACCAATCTCAAGGACTAATGTTGAAGACATTAGAGGAGTTAATTGTGAAACAATTTTTTATAAATTAAAATTAAGAAATTTAATTGAAGAAGCTGGTAAATCGCAAGAAATTGGTAAACCAATGTTATACAGAGTTACAGAAGACTTTTTAAAGTACTTTAATCTAAATAGTTTGGATGAATTACCAGAATTAAAAGAAACAATAAAAGAAGAAAAAGATATCTTCAATAGAGGTGCATAATGGAAGAAAGATTACAGAAAATTATTGCAACTAGGGGATATTGCTCTAGAAGACAAGCAGAAAGGTTAATTGAACAAGGTAGAGTAAAAGTTAATGGAATAGTTATAACTGAACTTGGTTCTAAGTTTGATTCAAATGTTAAAATTGATATTAATAATAAAAATTTAGATGAAGTAAAAGAAAAAGTTTATTACCTATTTAACAAACCTAGATTAGTTCTAACAACTATGCATGACCCAAAAGATAGAAAAACTGTTGCTGAATTTTTTAAGGACTCAAAACTTAGAGTTTATCCAGTAGGAAGACTTGATTATGATGTATCTGGAGCACTTATTATGACAAATGATGGAGAATTTGCAAACTTTGTAATGCATCCAAAATACGAATTTAGAAAAACATATCAAGCTTTATGCAAAGGAAAAGTGCATAAATTTCAAATTAAACAATTAGTTGATGGTGTTATAATTGATGAAAATTATAAAACTAAAGCAATTCAATCAAGATTATTAAAATATGATGAAGAATATGATGAATCTGTAATCGAATTGACAATTGCAGAAGGAAGAAAACATCATGTCAAAAAAATGTTAATAGCAGCAGATATTTATTTAAGAAAATTGAAAAGAACTCAAATTGAATTCTTAACAATTGAAGATTTGCCAATTGGTAAATTTAGAGAATTAAAATCACATGAAATTAAACAATTTTATGGAATATATAATTCATTGAAAGTTAAAAAGAGGTAGAAAAAATGAGGATAGCAATTTTTGGAACTGTTGGAGCAGGTAAATCAACAGTAAGTGAAGAAATATCAAAAAAATTAGGTTATGAAATATTTCCCGAGCCAATAGATAACAATCCATACTTTGATGACTATTATAAAGATATGAAAGCAAATGTATTTAAAATGCAAATATATATGTTAACTGCAAGAAGTCAACAACTAATTGAAGCAAGATCTCTTGAAAATGTTATTTTTGACAGAACAATTTTAGAAGATCCAATATTTGTTGCAGTAAATCATGAACTAAATACTATGAATGATATAGATTATAAAACTTATACTGATTTTTATGAGCAAGTAGTTATTCCAAACTTGGCACATAGAGCAAAATTTGATTTAGTAATTTATCTTAAAGTTTCAACAGATAAGGCAATTGAAAGAATTAAAGAAAGAGGAAGAAGCCAAGAATTGGATACTCCAAGAAAATATTGAGATACTTTGAATGATAAATATAATGATTTTTTTGAAAGAAGAAAGCATATGTTTGATTTTTTAGTAGTTGATGCAGAAACAGATAATTTAGAAGTTAAAATGGATTTTATTATGAAAAAAATTTATGAAAAAGATCCGAGTTTAAAAAAATAAGCTTATGCTTATTTTTTTTATTTTCACTAATCAGAAAATAGTGTAAAATCTAAAAGTAAAGATTAAAAAATGAGGGGATAATAATGGGAAGAGCACATGAAGTTAGAAAAGCTAGCATGGAAAAAACTGCTGCTATGAAATCAGCAATCTATGGTAGAGCTTCTAAGGAAATCTATATGGCAGCTAAAGCAGGAAGTAAAGATCCAGAAGCTAATTTAGCACTTAGGAGTGCAATTGATAAAGCAAAATCAAAACAAGTTCCAGCTGATGTTATACAAAGGGCAATAAAAAAAGCTGAAGGTGGAGATGCAGATAATTATAGTTCAAATAGATATGAAGGATATGGTCCTGGAAATGCAATGATAATTGTTGATTCACTTACAAATAATGTTAATAGAGCTATTGCAGAAATTAGAGATGCATTTAATAAAAATGGAGGAAAAATTGCAAACAGTGGTGCAGTTTCTCACTCATTTCAAGCAACTAGTATATTTGCTTTTGAAGAAAAAACAGTTGAAGAAATTTTAGAAATATTAATGGAAGCAGAATGTGAAGTAAATGATGTAGTGGATGAAGATGAAATGACAGTGGTTTATGCACCATTTCAATCTTTTAATGCTGTTAAAAAAGCATTAGATTTAGCTGGAATAAATGAATATAAGATGGCTGAAACAACAATGTTAGCAGATGAAATGACTACAATTAATGAGTTAGAGGAAATGGTTAAATTTGAGAAACTAATAGATAAATTGAATGAACTTGAAGATGTTCAAGACATTTATCATAATGTAAATATTTAAGGGTTAATATTAAAATATGGCGAAAAAAATACTTTTACTTTTAACCATTGTGTTACAATTTGCATTAACAATATTTTCTCTAATTATATTTATTAATAGAGATTCTCTTCAAAGAGATGTTTATTTAGATTTTTCTTTAACTTCTGAAATGATTAGGAATTTTAAAGGGAAGAAAAAGATGCACGCTTTTTCTGCTTCTGCAAATGAGAATTATGCACTATATTCTCCAAAAGAAAAAAGTAATTCATTGGAAAATGTAGAATTCTACGGTGATATTCAAAAATATAATTATTTAAATAATAATTATTCTTTGGATATTTGAGAAAATGATTTTGATACTGCTCAAATTATACTTTTAGTAAATGAAAAGTTTGATTCATTAGAAATTAGTTTAAATAATGAGAATAATTTACCAGAAGGATTGGAAATTAATTATGGTTTTAATGAATTCATTTATTCAAGTGATTATTATTTAACTGGTTATAGAGTAAATCCTTTCGGGATTAATGAAACATTATTAGTTCCTGAAAAAATAACAGAAAATAAAATTCTGACAAACGTTTATAAAGATAGAGTATATATAATAAATTTATCCGTTTTTTCAAAGACTTTAGAAAAATCAGAAAAAATAGATTTAGATTTTAAAATAGTTGGTAAAATTGCAGAAAAAGAGGAAGAAATTATTCATAATATTTCTTTAAATTTATTTGATATAAATTATGATGCCTTTAAAAAGGCTGAATATAATACGTTTTATTTTCCAGAGTGAACATCTTTTTATTATAATAGTGTTTTTAATGAACGAAATGATAATAATAATGAAGATAAATATTATGGAACTCCAGAATTTATTGAGTATGAACTAGATTTTGATGAATATATAGATTTTAATTGAGATATGTATTGAAAAAATGAATATGAAGGGTTAGCTAAAATAGGAATGGACTCATTTCAATTAAGAATGAGTGATTTATGAAATTCAAATTGAAATGATGAAATAGAATTTCATAATCCGTGAAAAATAAGAAGAAAAGCACTAAATTTTATACCATGAAGATACAAAGGAAATCAAATAGATATTGAAAATATAAAAGCTCCAATTAAATTTGAGGATATAGACAAGAATATTTATATAGCTGATGAAGATTGGGATTCTTTTGATAAATATCTTAATCTTTTAGCAGAAGTTGGTATGAAAAAAGGTATGTTAAATAGTGCAAAAACCGGTTGAGGACCATTAAATAATACTTTAAAAATTTATGATGAATCTACAAAAAAATATTTTGAAGTAAATTCTTCAGCTAATAATTCTGATGGTATAAATTTTTTAAATTGATGATTTAATCAGTTCAAAAAGCATATTGATGACAAAAGACCAAAATGATTTAAGGATATAAAACTTTATTATTATTTAGATGAACTTGATTCTGGTGAAGTGAAAGCAACAAATAATTGATTAAAAGCAATTGATCCAAATAAAGAATATTTAGGTATGGCATTTTCTGATTGAGAAAGAGATATTGATTACAAAAGAATCACTCAATATGACCATGCAGATTATGCTTGAGTTCACTTCTTAGATATATATAATGATAAAAATAAAAATTACATGAATTTTAAAGAGTTTAGAAATAAAAAAGGTCTTTATACAGGTGAATATTTTTTAGATTCAGATAGCACATTTAACTTAACGAGAGCCGAACCAGGAATATTGGGATATATGCAAGCAGTTTTGAAAAATCAAGGAGATCCATATTTTATGAAATATGCTTTAAATGGTTGAGAAGAAGGTAAATCAGCTTGATCTTCTGATTTTAAAGATTATAGTTTTATTGACTTGCCATATGTTTCTGGAGATACAATATTTTCTTATCCAGAATTAGATACTATTAAAAATAAAGCTGAAATATTATCAAGAGCTGAAAAATGAAATGAGCCAAAAGAAAAAGAAAATTTTCAGGGAATGGCATTTAATCCATCAACAAGATTATTACAATTATCTGTTGGAACAAACTATATGAATAAAATAGATTATTTAATGAGCAAAAACTTCATTCCAACAACATATTTATCTGAAAATCTGGATCCTACTTTAAAATTAGGAAAAAAATTAAGCAATACTAAGTTTGATCTAAAATACGATAAAGTTAATTTTCCAGTAAAATTAAATGGTTATAATCTCACATCATTGGAAAAATATCTTAAATTATATAAAAAATATGATGAAATACAAGGATACAAAAATATTATTAATAAATTAAAAATAGCTACAAGAATATATTTGGGGGGAATTTAAAATGATTGAATGGTATATGATTATTTTAGAATTATTAGGGTATATATTTTTAATTTTTTCTTCGATAACATTAATTTGAATAACTTTTGGATATATTATATTTTTTTTAAATAAGAATGAATTAAAAATTAATTTTTATTTTTTGGCAATTAATTTATTTATTTTTGTTACTCTAATTATTTTCACAACATTTTGATTATTAACTTTGAAAGTACCAGAGTCATTAAATGGATATGATAAAAGCAACGAAGCTGCTAAAATATTACTTGCTGGAATGACAATAGCTTTCGGAATAATTTCAATAATATCTTTTTTATTATCTTTTAGTTTATCAAGGTATTTTGGTTTCATTAAAGATGAAGAAAATAATAGAAAAATTTTATTTGGAAAATTTTATTTAAGAAGAAATAAAAGAAATATTAAAAAAGGATAATAATTATCTTTTTTTATTTAAAAATAAAAATTAAATAAAATTTTTTAAGAATTTTAATTCAATTTTTAAATATAATTTTAAATAGTTAATTATTTAAAAGATAAGCTAATAGGGGAAAATGATGAAATTTAAAAATGAAAAAAAATTAGTAAATATATTTTTGATAGTTATTATTTTAATCAGTATTTGTTTTAATATATTAACTTTTAAAACAAATTATGAAGTTAATAAGATTAAAACAAATAAAAACATTGTCATGTTAACATTTGATGATGGTCCAGGCAAAGAAGATGAACAAATAATGGATATTTTAAAGGACTATAATGCTAAGGCTACTTTTTTTGGAACAGGAATTAATTACGAAAAATATTGAACAGATGCAGTAATTAATAAACTTGTAAAAAGAATGATTTTAGAAGGCCATTCACTTGGAAATCATTCTTATTATCATATTAAATATAATTACAATTTAAATAAAGCATATAAAGAATTCTATAAAACTAGTCAAATGATTGTAGAAATTTATAGAGATAATGATATAGAAATGAATATATCAAATATTCCTGTCAGAATGCCTTTTTTACAATATTATAGAGGATTAAATTCTTTACAAAATAAGTTAAATATCAATTATTTTGTAAGAGGGTATTTAGGATGTGATTATAATGAAGCGGTATGTGGAAAGAAAAAAATATTAAAGCAATATACTAATAATATAAGAAAGGGTCAAATTTTAGTTTGTCATACTAGAAATTATGCAACACAATGATTACCTGATCTTTTACAATATCTTGAAAATAAATCATATAAAACAGCTAATTTTACTTTAGGAGACTATTATTTTGGTAATTATGGGAGACTTATATTCTAATGTGATCAATTATAGAAATTTTTCAATTCATTACTTTAAATATAATATGTGGGTTTTTTATATATTTTTCAATTATAAATTTATTAAAAGTTAAATCAAATACTAAGTTAAAAATAATATATATCAGTATGTTAATTGTAAATATTATATGACTTATTTTTATATATACAATTACTTTTATAGTTTGAAAGACGTCTTGGGGATTTAATTTTTGATTATTTTTTAGTTTTTCTTTAACTGATATTTTATATTTTATAATTATGATATTTATAGATAAAAGTATTTTAAAAACATTAGGAATTAATAAAAAAGAACTATCAAATTAATTGATATATTAATCATTTAATTATTACAAACATTTAATTACTTATTATAGTTAATAATTTTGTTATACTATTTATAAGTATTTTTTTTAAAAAAATTAAATTATAAAAATTTTATTAGACATTTTAAATAATGTTTGTGTGTTAAGGGGAAAAAAATGAAAAAGTTAATTTTTAAAAGAAGCATAATTTTTAAAAGCTCACTAATTATGATAACTAGTTCTGTTATAATTGCTGCACCATTGAGCGTTATAGCATGTGAAATAAAAAATGAAATAACAATAAGACCTATAAATTGATATAGTCCTGTTAATACAATAAATGGAACAGATGATGCTTTTGCAAATGATTCATGTTCAATTTTATGAGATGAAGAAAAGAAATTATTTTATAGTTGAATGTTATTTAGAAATGGTAAAGGTTTTCCTTCTGGTTGAATTGAAATGACCTCTCCTGATTTAAATACTTGAACACAAGGCGAATATAGAATTCAACTTAATAAAGATTTTTCTACTTTAAATGGTAAGGGAAATACTTCGGCTTTAGGTGGTTCTGTATGAGTTGATACTCAAGGAAAGTTTTTTGACAAAGGTGATGTTGTATTTGTTTTATCAATGCAGCCATCAAGAATTTTAAATCCCAAAAAAGAAGAAATTGGATCAAAAAAATCTTCATCAAGTAGTAATACAACAGATGAAAGTGGAATTGCATATTTTGTTTCTCATGGTTTAGGAGAAGAATTTTATACTTCAGGGGTTCTATCAAAGGAATGTCTTAATAAAGATGGTTCAATGAATTGAAGAGATACAGCAGTTTTTGAAACAGATAATGGACTATATTTTGCAATTTCAGCAAATAATCGTTTAGAATTCTGAAGGATTAATCATTTTGGAAATAAATCAACTAATACTGGTGAAAAAATTACAAAAGTAAATGAATTATTTGTTAGAAATATTGGAGTTGAAGTGCCAAATGTTGTAAGACTTGATGAAAACTTATGATATGTTTCAGCTTCAGTTCAAGATAACCCATTTGGTGGTCCATTTCAATCTTCATGATGAACATTTTGTGAATGAGATGAAACAAAGGGCTTTATTCCTGTTGAAAGAAATGAAAATGGTGAGTTTGAAGAAATTGAAAATATTAGAACAGTTGAAGCTGCTTTAGCAATTCAAAAGGAACAACCAAAAAATAAAGTTATTAATTGAGAAGAAGCTCAAGAAGAAGAATATAGAAATATGATTAATCCTTGAATAGTTAATGAATATGGTACTGAAGGTTATGCACAAAGAGTTGTTAATCCATATCAAACACAAGATACTATAAAATGAAAGAGCTCTAAAAAATCAAACGAGAATAAATATAAACCAGAATCATTAATTGCACGTTCAATGACTTCTAACTGAGCATATAAAACAGATATTTGATCTTGAAAAGGTGGTAGTTATGGAAGTGAAAAAATCACTTTCACAGAAGATTGAAAAGCTGTATTTGAACCTAATGATTTAATTGGTGAATATTCTAATAATGGAACAGCTGTTTATAATTTAAAAGGTGAAGATTTAGTAAATGGATATAATTTAATTTTTAATGATCAAAATTTTACATTTTATTTAGAGGATAATAAAATTTCATGACAAAACAATATAAAAACTCGTCTAAAAAAATGAACAAATTCAGGGGGACCTGCTGATTCAAATGATGAGATAATTATTGTATGAAATCAATGTACACTAACGTTTTATAATAAAACAAAAGCTTGAAATGCACATTTTATGTTACCTTCAAATACAAAACATACTGTTAATGAAAATGCTAAATCTATTGTTGCTGGAAATACTGTTTAGGTTATATAAATTATTTAATTGTATTTAACAATAATAAAAGGAACTTTAACTAAAGTTCCTTTTATTTATCAAATTTTAATTCTATTATTTTTTTCTAGATACATTTCATCACCAGATTTAGTATCATAAATCTCATGGAATTCATCGATATTTATTAAAACTCCATTACATCTAAATTCTTCAGGAGAGTGGGGATCAATTAAAAGTCTTGTATTTTTTAATTCGTCTGTTGATTTTCTTTTTCAAATAGTTGCAAAGTTCTCAAAAAATAGTTTTAAGTCATTTGGACATTGTTCTTTACAAATATCTAATGCAGCTGCAACTCCACTTAAATCACCAATATTTTCACCTAGTGTTAATTTTCCATTAACACTAGTTCCGTTAATTTCATACTTATTATATTGTTCAACCAATTTTTCAGTTCTTAAATTATATTGTTTATAATCTTCTTCTGTTCATCAGTTTTCAAAGTTACCATTTTTATCAAATTTACTTCCTTCATCATCAAAACCATGACTTACCTCATGACCAATTACAGCACCAATTCCACCTAAGTTTTTTGCTTTTGGTTCATTAATGTCATAAAATGGTTTCTGTAGAATTCCTGCTGGGAAACAAATTTCATTTGAAGTTGGATTATAATATGCATTAACAGTTTGAGGATCCATATATCATTTAGTTTTATCTACAGGTAAATTGATTTCTTTTAATTCTTTTTGAATAAAATACTTAGAAAGATTTGCAATATTTTCAAATAGGTTACCACCTTGTTCATAACTTTTTATTTCAATACTTGAATAATCTTCAAATTTATCTGGATATCCTATTTTTATCGTAAATGAGTTTAACTTATCTATTGCTTTTTCTTTAGTGGTTTGACTCATTCATTCTAAATTATTAATTCTATTTGAATAAACTTTTATAAGATCATTTACCATCCCTAAAACATCATTTTTAGCTTCTTGAGAAAAATGTCTTTTTATATATTCTTGACCCAATAGTTCGCCAAGTTTTGAATTAGTAAATTCAACAGCTCTATCCATTTCAGGTTTCATTTCTTTAACTCCACTGAAAATACTTGAATAGTTAAAGTTTATTTGATATAAATCTAAACTTAAAATTGAAGAAAATGCTATTAGAGTTTTAATTTTCATAAAATCTTTTAAATCATCTAGTTTGATATTATTTAACATTTCATTCAATTTTTCTAAGAATTTTGGTTCAGATAAAATTATAATTGCAGCTTTTCCATAACCAATTTCATTTAAATATTTTTCTCAATCAATAAATGAACAATAATCATTTAAATCTTTAAAAGAAACTACATTGTAAATATTTTCTGGACTTCTTAATTCCTCTTGTTTTAACATGCTTTGACAAATATCTTTTTCAAAATTATAGACTAGTGAAAAAATATCATCAGTATTAAAATCTATCATTGAAGCTTTAGATAATTCTTCTAAATAAATTTTATAAGCATTTTTAATATCATTATGTCTTGGATGATTTTCATCATAAAAATCTCTATCTGACATTCCTAATCCCATTGAACCAATCATTAAAGCTCTTACATTACTGTCTTTAAAATCTGAATCAATTCCTTTTGAATGAAAAAATGATATATTAAATTGATTGAAGCAGTCTATTAAAAAGTTTGTAAATTTCTCTTTTGAATCGAGAGAATCAATCTTTTTAATTATGTTTTTGATTGGCTCAATTCCCTGAATATTTCTTTGCTCCTGATTTAAGTAATTGCTAAATATATTAACAATTTTTTCTTGATCTGAATTTAAATCATCTTTTTTATTACTAAAATCTAAAATCATTTCTTTAATATCATCTATTGATTTTTTATATAACATCTCAAAACTTCCTCATGATGGATAACCATCTGGTAGTTCTGTATTATCAATTCATTCTTTGTTCATATGATCAAAGAAATTATCTTGTGCTCTTACTTTTGTTGACATTATTACATCTCCTTTATCTAAAATAAATTATAGAACTAATATAAAAATAAACAATAGCAATACTCAAAACAACAAAACAATAAATTTTGTTATAATTATCACGTTAAGAGGTAAAAAATGAATAGAGATATTGTATTACTTAGAACTGTTGAAGTTGCAGCAATTGCTTCATACAAATATATTGGTAAAAAAGATAAAGATTTAGTAGATAAAGCAGCTGTTGAAGCTTTTGAAGTAATGTTAAAAAATGAAAAGGGTTTCAAATTAAAAGTAGTAAATGGGGAAGGCGAACTTGATCAAGCTCCAATGCTTTTTGTTGGACAAATACTTGGAGATTTAGAAGACCCAAGTGTTATGACCTATGATGTTAGTGTTGACCCTATTGAAGGGACTCACCCTGCAGCATATAATTTTGCTGGAAGTATTTCAACTATTGCATTTTCAAGAGAAAATACAATGTTGCAGCTTCCAGAAATGTATATGGAGAAATTATTTGTTAGCACTGAATTAAAAGAAAGTATTAATTTAAATAAAGGAATAATTGAATCAATTAAAATGATGCAATTAACTGCAAATAGAAGAGATTTAAAATGTATTATTTTAGATAAACCACGTCATAAAGATATAATTAAAGAAATGAATGATATGGGAATTATTGTAAGACTTATTCAAGATGGAGATGTTTTAGCAGCAATTGATGTGGTAAATGGCGATGCAGATTTTGTTTATGGAATTGGTGGAGCTCCAGAGGGTTCACTTATGGCAGCACTTGCAATTTCAGCAGGATGTAAAATGCAATCAAAACTTGTAAGATATGAACAAATTTGACCAAATGAACAAGAAACAGAAGTTAGAAAAAATAAAGAGAAAGCATGATTGGATAAATACAATTTAGATTTTGATTCTATTTTAGAAGATTTGGACTTAGTAAATGATCATAGAGCAAGATTTTTTGCAGCGGGATTAACAGCTGGAGGAAGTTTAAAACCAGTAGATTATAAAAATGGTAAATTTTATGTTAATGCTTTTATGTCTTCACATGGAATAGTGAGAAACTTTAATTCTGTTTATGATGTTAAAAAGGTAAATGATTTAAAACCAGAAATTAAATTTTTATTTGATAAATACAAAAGATAGTATTAACTAAAAGTTATATAATAGATTAAAAGGCATGGTGAATATATGTTTTCAATAAATGGATTTTTTTTAATAGCAATGATTCTTTCTTTTGTATGTTTATTGACAATTAGACTTTATAATACTTTTAGTTTAAGTAAAGTAATCGTTCACGAAATTAATTCTGCAGATAGCAACATATCTAGTTCTAAAGTAGAATCGATTATTGAGAGATTTAAAATATATTTGAGAGCTGAAGAATTAAATATTATTTATGGAGAAACAGAAAATTATTATAGAGTTAATCAAATGCTAAATAAGAGAAAAAAACAGATAACTATTCCAAAATGAATAATGCCAAGTGTTGGCTATGAATTGGACTATATTCTTGCAAGTATTTGATATAATACAAAATTAATTCAAAAGGATAAAGATATTAGAAAATTAGAATGAATTGTTAAATGATTTCCGATATTTTTAAACTTAATTTATATTTTAAGTTTTTTAGCAGCTATAGTATTTTTATTTTTAGATAAAGATTCAATTATTAAATCTAATCCATCAAAATTTCTTATTTTCTTATTTAATATGCCAGTATTTGAATTAATATCAATTACAACATTTTTGCTTATAGTTATATTAATGTTTTTTACAAATAGTTTAAAAAGCATTTTAGAAGAAAAATATGAAATGGAAATTATTCATTTCGTAAATAATGAATGTGAAAGTTATAAAAAGGATATATCAGTGGCAAGAGTTTATTCAAAGTCTTTTAATAAACTAGATTTTAAAATATTTAGAATTAATATGAAAACAACAAATTTAAAATTTGTAGGTCCTTTTACTTTATTGTAAAAAATAAAAAATTGAGTTATACTCAATTTTTTATTATCCTTGACCTAATCCTTTTTCTTTTCATTCGGCCATTATTTCATCTTTACCACCAGGTTTTGAATATCTATCTTTATATTCAATGAATCTTTCCTTACATTCTTTTAGTTCATGCATTGCTTCTTGTGCAGAACCTCAACCGTTTATTTTAACTTCTTTTTTTTGTAAAGCTTTATATTGTAAAAAGAAGTTTTCAATTTCATCTTTTAAATGTTGAGGTACATCTTCTAAATTTTTGTATGAATCAAATCTTCTATCGTCTGCAAATACTCCAAATAATTTTGTATCTATTTCTCCAGCATCTATCATTTTAATTGATCCTAAGATTCTAACATTAACTCCAACACCAGGAAGTGTAGGGTATGTTACAAGACTTATAACATCTAATGGGTCTCCATCTCAGTCAAGAGTTTCAGGTACAAAACCATATTCTCCAGGATAAAAATTTGCTCCATATAAGACTCTATCTAAACTAATTTCATTAGTATTGATATCATATTCGTATTTATTTGAACTACCTTTTGGTATTTCAACTATCATTTTAATTACATTATTTTCCATTATTAAAATCTCCTCTACAAAATAATTTTATATTATTTTTTAAAAACAATAGGTTGTTTCTAAAATAAATGCTTATTTATTAAATTAACAAGAAGTTTAATAAAAAAAGAAAAAGTAAAAACATTAATTGTAAATTTGATTACCGAAACTATAAAACCAGATCATAAATAACTGATTCATAGAACACTATTTTTTTCAGGCATAATTCCTGGATATAAAGTGTTATACATATCAAAAATGAAATAATGATTAGCTAACATTGATAAAAATGCTGAACTTATCATTGCGATTATTCCAGATAAAACTATAATGGTGATATATCAGCGAATTTGATTATCTTTTTTAACTTTAAATAGGATGATTTTTTTTAAAATTAAAAATACAATAGCAAATGTTATCAAAAAACTTATATCAGATAAGGTCATTGCTAAAACTCCAATAAAATCACTTGGTGCGGGAAGAATTACTCTTAAAAAATTACTAAATATACAAATTATTGATGCATATAGTCAATTTGTTGAAAGATAAATAAATAATATCCCTATTAGTGAAAATTCTACAGTATAAAACTGAAAAATAGTTAAAGCTCCCATAAGATATTTACTAATAATTGTTATCACTATTTCTAATGCAAATAGCATAGAAAGTAATGAAATTCTTTTTATATCTAAACCAAATGTGTCTTTAAATACTAATTTTCAATTATATTTATTTATTTCTGAAAAATCATACTTATGACTTCAGAAACCATATATATTGTTCATAAATACACTCCTTAAAAAAATAAAAGCCCCATTTTTTAAATGGGGCTTTTGTACAACAAAATAGACTAAAAAATTAGTCAGATTTGCTGGGTATTTTCTCTCATCCGGACTGTACCGTCGGTTTCAGAATTTCACTGAATCATGCTGTTTTATTAGCTCATGGACTTTTACCATCGGTAAGGAATCTAACCTTGCCCCGAAAATACTCTCAAAATTATTATAAACTACAAAAAGGTAAAATTGCATAAATCTAATTTATAATTTTTATAATTTATATTTATAAAAATTATAAATTAGTATATAATATTTTTGACAATAAAAAGGAGAAAAAATTATGGAAGAAAAAAATCACAACATACCAGAACATGATGATGTAAAAGAGGGTAAAAAAGATCATTATCACGATGAACACCATTTTGATTCTCTAGGTAACCACGATGATATCAATGATGAAGATTTTCATTGAAAAAATAGCATTTATACAAGTAGAAGGAATTTAACCTTTAGAATAACTTTAACGGGAGTATTTTTAGCATTAGCAATTGCTTTGTCAGCATTTGAAATGTTATATGAAGGTTTTTTAGAAAAAATGACAATAGCGGGTGGAGTTGCAATTCCATTTAGAATATTAGATATTTTAGTAATTACACTTTCACTTGCTGCAATAGGACCAGTATTTTCTGGAATAATTGCTTTTATTGTTCCATTTATTCATTTAATGGATGGACACCATGGAAATGCATTAACTATATTAATAGATAGTTTAGGATATTTTGTTTCAATTTGAGTAATATGATTTTCATACTACTTTATATTTAGAAACTCAAGTATACATAAGCATCCAATAAAATCAGTTGATAGATTTAAAAGGTGAACTCCAATGGCTATATATGTTCCAATAATGGCAATAATTTATACTTTATTAGTTTTTGCAATGATATATATCACTACAAATTCTGGTCATGATGACCATGACCATGATCATTTAGATTTGATTTCTAATTTAGGAATAACTACATATCATGGAGATCATGAACATTCTGGAGAATGAAGCGCTGTTAAAGAAAATTTAGGACTATTTATTGGTGTAATTTCAGCAGTTCAAATAGTAAGATTTTCAATTTGTTATGCACTATTTGCTTTAATAGAACCACAAGTCAAAAAAATTAACCATTATTACAAGTAAAAAGAATTAATACATATTTTTAACTCAATATTTGGTAAAATCAAATTATAAATCAAATAGATTAGTGAGGAATCAATATGGCAGGAAAAAAACCAGTATACGTTTCTATGGATTTAGGAACTGCATATACATTAGTATACATTGAGGGAAATGGGATTGTTTATAACGAACCTTCAATTGTTGCTTATAAAATTAAAGAAAATAAAATTGTTGCAGTAGGTGAAGAAGCTTACAAAATGATAGGTAAAGGTAACAAAAATTTAAGAATAGTTAGACCAATGGTTGATGGAGTTATTACTGATATAAAAGCAACTCAAGCTCAATTAAATTATATTTTTGCAAGATTAAGATTAGAAAAAACTTTAAAAGGATGTGTAATGTTATTAGCATGTCCATCAGTTATTACTGAATTAGAAAAATCAGCACTTAAAAAAATTGCACTTAATTTAGGTGCAAGTGAAGTGTTTATTGAAGAAGAAGTTAAAATGGCAGCTTTAGGTGGTGGAGTAAATATTAATGCTCCAACTGGTAACTTAGTTGTTGATATGGGTGGAGGAACTACTGACGTTGCAGTTATTGCATCAGGGGATATAGTTCTTTCAAAATCTGTAAAAGTTGCAGGTAACTATTTAAATGAAGAAATTCTAAAATTTGTAAGAGCACAATATGGAATGGAAATTGGTATTAAGACAGCTGAAACAATCAAAATTAATATTGGTTCATTAGCAAAAGTTGCTGATGAAAAATCAATGAAAGTTTACGGACGTGATGTTGTTTCTGGATTACCAAGAGAAATTGAGATCACACCAGAAGAAATGAGAGAGGTATTGAAAGTACCTTTATCAAGAATTATTGAATTAGTTGTTCAAGTTCTTGAACAAACTCCACCAGAATTGGCAGGAGATATTTTCAGAAATGGAGTTGTTCTTTGTGGAGGAACTGCATTAATTAAAGGTATTTCAAAATATTTTGGAGATACTTTACAATTACCAACTAAAGTTGGTGAACAACCATTATTAGCTGTTATTAATGGAACAAAAAAATATCAATCAGAAGTTTTTGAATTATTAAGAGCTTCAAAAATTGAATTAAGTTATTAAAACACCAAAAGGTGTTTTTTTCTTTTTTTTAATTTTATATGGAAAAATTTCTATTAATTTTAAAAAATATATAACTTTTTTTGTTTTATGATATAATGATTTTGAAATTACAAGAGATTGTGATTTTGCCAATATAGATTGAAGGATGTGCGTGTCCAAAAAAGCTGATTATCTTTTAAATTATGCAGATATTTAAGTGAAATTTTTGAATGAGTAAATTTTACTTAAATAATAATTTATAAATTTAATAATAAAAAAACCCTTTTAAAGGGTTTTTTTATTCGTCTCCTATTTTAACAGCTCCAGTTGGACAAACCATCTGACATTCTACTAATTCTAGATCATTTTCATTTGCTTCTGCAAATCCATCATCATCCATGAAAAGAGTTTCAGTTTCATCAATTTGTACACAGGCCATACACCCTATACACATTGGTTTATCAATTCAAGTTTTCTTCATAAAACCATCTCCTTTTCATTAATATAATAACAATAATTTTAATTATTTCTATATTTAATTTATAATATATAAGTTATGAGGTGAAAAAAGCATGAGCCTAACAAGAATGGAACGTAATAAGCAAATTCATGAACAAGTTAAAAAAGAAATTGCCTATAAAAAAAATATACAAGATGAAAAATCAATAATACATTCTACTTTTGAAAAATTAAGAGTAATTGATTTAGATTTTTTTAAAGAAAAACTTAATATTTTTGATGCAAAGCATGAATTTGAAAAACCATACTTAGATAGAGATAAATCATCAAGTTTATTTCCAGAGGAAATTAAATATGAAATGAAATTAGAAATATCTGAATTAAAAAAAATAGGTATTAATCATGTGATAAGCAACTCAAAACCTGTTATTGAAGAAGATGATTCTTTAACTTTAAGAAGTGAAAAATATATAAACTTATATAATAGCTTACTTGCTAATGAAAAAGGTTTTGAAAGAAATATTAATAAATTAAAAGAAAAGCAAGCAGGCCTAAAAAATACACCTCAAGATATATCAATGACAACTGTTCAACAAGTTAGAAGTAAAGATAATAGAACTACTCAACAAATGATTATTGAAGTTAATGAAAAAAATGAAAAGGGTCAAAATAGACTTTTGAAAACTTGAAAAACATATGAAAAAAAATATCGATTCAAATGAGCATTGCCATTATTAATAATAATGACAATTCTAATGTTTTTAGCAATTATCATACCAATTTTTTTATAGAAGGGTAATTTAATAATAAATGAAAAATATTAATATAGCAGTTGATGGAACAGCTGGATCAGGTAAAAGTTCTGTGATGATAGAAGTTGCTAAAAAAATAAATATGAATTTCATAGATACTGGTGTAATGTATAGAGCATTTACAAAATTATGTTTGGTAAACGATGTAGATTTTTTAATAAGTGAACAAATTTCAGATCAAATTAAAAATTTTAATTTTAAATATATTAATGAACGTTCTATTCTAGTAAATGATATAGATTATGGAAAAAATATTTTTGATTATGATGTAGCAGAAAATATCAAATATGTTGCAAAAAATAATGATGTTCGAGAATTTATGGTTAGAGAACAAAGAAAAATGTCTCAATCTAAAAATAATATAGTAATTGGTAGAGATATTACAACAGTAGTGTTGCCAGATGCAGAATTAAAAATTTACTTTGATTGTTCAGTTGAATCTAGAGCAAAAAGAAGATTTGATCAAAATGAAAGAAAAAATATTAAACCAAACGTTTATGAAGATATCCTAAGACAAATTCAACAAAGAGATGACTATGATAAAAATAGGGAAGTAGGACCTTTAAAAGTAAGTCCAGATTCATGATATTTAGATACAAGCAATTTAAGTATTGAACAAGTTATAGAATTAGTATTAAAAAAAATAGAAGAGATTAAATAATTATTTAAGGGGGTGTAGATTTATGGCAAGAAAAGGAATAGTTGCAGTTGTTGGTAGACCAAATGTTGGTAAATCTACATTATTTAATAGAATTATTAGAGAAAAAAAGGCTATTGTTGAAGATAAACCAGGAGTTACAAGAGATAGAATGTATGGTCAAGCAGAATGATTGACAATGCCTTTTATTGTTGTTGATACTGGTGGAATAACATTGCAAGATAGTCCTTTTTCAAAAGAAATTAGAATGCAAGCTGAAATAGCAATTAAAGAAGCTGATGTAATAGTTTTTGTAATTAACTATAAAGATGGGATCACTCAAGAAGATGAAGCTGTTGCAAAAATATTATATAAGACTCATAAACCAGTTATTTTAGCTGTTAATAAATATGATAGAAAAGATCAATTTGAAGAATCATATACGTTTATGACCCTTGGTTTTGGTGAACCTTGTTTAATATCTTCTACTCATGGTATAGGAGTAGGAGATTTATTAGATAAAGTAATTGAAAATATGCCTAAATTTAATGAAAATAACTTTGAAGAAGAATTAAAATTAGCAATAGTTGGTAGACCAAATGTTGGTAAATCAAGTCTTGTAAATGCTCTTGTTGGAGAAGAAAGAATGATAGTCTCTGATATTGCTGGAACAACTGTTGATGCAGTTGATACCAAAATAAAATACAATGGGAATGAATATACAATTATTGATACAGCTGGTATGAGAAAAAAAGGTAAGATATATGAAAATCTAGAAAAATATAGTTATCTTAGATCTGTTACAAGTATTAATAAAGCAGATATTGTTTTATTAATTTTAGATGCAAGTCAGAAAGTAGCAGATCATGATACAAATATTGGTGGGGTTGCATTTGAAGAAAATAAACCTATAATAATTATTGGTAATAAATGAGATTTAGTTTCCAATAAGGAAACAAATACTATGAAGAGAAAAGAAGAAGAAATTAAAGCATATTTTAAATATTTAAATTATGCTCAGGTTTTATTCTTATCAGCAAAAGAAAATAAAAGAGTAAATAAAATTTTTGAAATTATTGATTTAGTTCAAAAAAATATTAAAAAAAGAATTAGAACCAGTTTACTAAATGAAATTTTTAATAAGGCTCAATTAATTAATCCTGCTCCAAATCATAATGGAGGTAGATTAAAAATATTTTACGCTTCTCAAGTTGAAGCATATCTTCCAACATTTGTTTTATTTGTAAATAACCCAGAATTTGTACACTTTTCTTATAAGAGATTTTTAGAAAATCAAATAAGATCACAATTTGACTTTAGTGGTGTACCAATAACAATCATTTTTAGAGAGAGGAAATAAAAAAATGGCAAGCGAAAAAATAGCAATAATAGGAACAGGAGCTTATGGAACAGTTTTAGCAAATGTTTTAGCTGATAATGGACATGATGTAATTATGTACGGAATTGAAGAAGTTCAAGTAGATGATATTAATAATAGCCATTTAAATTCTAAGTTTTTTCAGGACTTATTACTTAATTCAAATATTAAAGCAACTACAGATTTTGCAGTTGCAATGGAAAAGGCAAACGTTGTAATTTTAAGTGTTCCAACTTTTGCGTTAGATAATGCAATTGAAAATGTTATAAAGTATGGAAAGCGTGAAATGCATATAATAAACGTTGCAAAAGGGCTTGATGAAGAAAATCTTGATGTTTTAAGTAAAAAAATTAAAAAGAAATTTGAAGGTACTGGTGTTATGAAAAGTTATGGTGGAATTTATGGTCCATCAGTTGCAATTGAAGTAATCATGAGAAAACCAACTTGTGTTATGAGTTGTAATGAAGATGAAAAAATAGCAACATATATTGCGAAATTATTCTCAAATGAGTATTTTGTTGTTAAAGTATCAACTGATGTTATTGGTTGTGAAATTGCAGCTGCATTAAAAAATAGTGTTGCAATTGCCGCTGGAATTCTACATGGAT
Source organism: Spiroplasma diminutum CUAS-1 (assembly GCF_000439455.1). Taxonomy (GTDB): domain Bacteria; phylum Bacillota_I; class Bacilli_A; order Mycoplasmatales; family Mycoplasmataceae; genus Spiroplasma_A; species Spiroplasma_A diminutum. The sequence continues at coordinate 281,552 of NC_021833.1, forward strand.
TTTCAGCAGCAGATAACTCAAAAGCTTCTTTAATAACTATTGGTAATGCAGAAATATATAATGTTGCGAAACATTTTGGTGCCAAAATAGAAACTTTTATGAATTTTGCAACTTTAGGTGATCTAATTCTTACAGCTTCATCGTTGAAATCAAGAAACTTTTCTCTAGGAGTTCAAATTGCTCAAAAAGATGATGCAAAAAAAGTTTTAACCTCTCATAAGAACACTGTTGAAGGGGTTTTATCTTGTAAATTAGTCTATGAAATGTGTAAAAAATATAAAATTAGTGCACCAATGTTTGAAATACTATATAAAATACTATACAATAATCATAAGCCTAGTGGGTTAGTTAATGATTTTTTCCAACACGCTAAGGTAGTATAGATAAAAGGGGTATAAGAACCATGACAAAAAAAGAATTATCTGAAAAACTATCAGCTGAATTTGGTAGCACTAAAGCAGAAGCTGAAAGAATGATTAATTATGTTTTTGATGAAATATCAAACGCATTAGTTAAAAAAGAAGAAGTAGCAATTGCAGGATTCGGTAAATTCGTTACTGCTGAAAGAGCTGCTCGTGAAGGTGTAAACCCAGCAACTGGAGCAAAAATTAAAATTGCTGCAACTACTGTAGCAAAATTCAAAGTAGCTAAACAATTAAAAGAAGCAGTTGCTAAATAATAAAAAACATTTAAGACTTGCTATTAGCAAGTTTTAATTTTGCAAATTAAAATGTTTGAATTATTTAAATCTGGTTTAATAAGTAAAAAAGCTCTTTTAATCTTAAACTACTCAAAAATTAAAATTAATGAAAATCAGTTAGCTATAATACTAATAATTATGGAATTATCAAATGATGATCAAAAAAATTTCACACCATCACAAATTTCAGAACATATGATGATTTCTAAAGAAGAAATTGAAAAAGAAATAGCAGATCTTCTAAAAAATAGAATAATAAAATTGGAACAAAAAGGTAAAAAAACCATTTTAAATCTTACTCCCTTATTTAATAGACTACTTGTAGATTTTGAAGAAAGACACTCAAACTTAGGACAAGATAATAATTATACTTTTGTTGAAAAAATTTTCAATTATAAACTTAACGCTGAAGAAATTGAAAAGATTGAGAACTATATTGAATTAGGAATCTCAAAACCAAAAATAATGTCATTAATTGATGAATATAAAATTAATAATATTACTGAATTACTTAAAAAATTAGAGGAAAATTCTAAAAAAAGTTCAGTAAAAATAACTATGTATAATTGATTAAATGATTAAATAATATATTAAAATCAAAATAAATACCTGAAATATCTATTTCTAAAAAGTTATCTTGGAAATATTTGAAGGGTATTTTTTGAGTTTTAATATTCTTAAGATCTGAAATATTTAAAAGGAATAACTTTTCATATATATGAAAGTAAATAAGTAAAAAGCCAATACCCTTATTATTTTTTACTTTTTCTAATTTATTAAGTTGATGTTTCTTTATATTTCTTAAATTAAAAAATTCCATTTCAGTTTCTTTTGCTTCAAATTCTAAATAAAAACCATTTCAAAGTCCAATATAATCACAAAAATAGTTTTTATTTAATCTTGCAGTAATAATATTATTTTCAACAGAAAGAATATTATTACTTATAGGCATTTTATATATAAGAGCATTATTTTCATCTAATCTATTAATACTATTGTTTATTAATGTTTCTAAATACATACCTTTATTTTTTAAAATCATAATATCACCTATGATATTAATCGTTATATTTTTACAAAATTTTATAAAATAAGATAAAATTAAAATAAATGGGGGCTAAAAAAATGGCAGATTATATTAAATTAACAAAGCAAGATATTATCAATAAAGACTTTGAAGTTGAATTTAAAGGTTATAAAGTAGAAGAAGTGGATTCTTTTCTAGATATAATTGCAGAAGATTATAAAGTTTTTACTGAAAGAGAAATTAAAAGAGAAGAAAAAATAACTGCATTAGAAGAAAATGTAAATAGATTGTCAAATGAATTAACTCAAACTTTGGCAACTTTAAAATTAAGTGAAAGTCAAATGGATGCTCTAGCAAGAGCTGGTTTGAATAGTTCTGATTTAATTAAGAGAATTGCTAATTTAGAAAAAGACAAGTTTAACAAATAATTTAGTATAAAATAATCAATGAGATTAAATTTGAATCAACTGCTATATTTGAAAAATGATATAGAGGAAACTCCACGCTTGCACATTCTGAGATGAATGTAGTGTTTGTGCTAAAGGAAAAAATAACTTTAGGTACCAATTTATTGGTAACGACTTAGGCATAATCTAAGGGTACTTGTACCTATGATGAGCTTTTTAAAGTGCCACAGAGACGATTAACTAGAAATAGTGAAATGGAACGGGTAAACTCCACAAGCAAGAAACTCAAATTTTGGTAGAGGAGCTTAAAGGTGAGGAATTGAACAAGCCTTTGGGATCGCTAAATGCGATAGATAGATAGTTGATGCACGTAAGTGTTACAAAACGTGGGTTATGATAATTTAATTTCACTATATTTTTTAAGGATTTGTATATGAACGAATTATTTCAATATTTAAAACTAAATAATTTAACAATATCTACTTGTGAGTCTTTCACCGGAGGATATTTTGCAAATGAAATAACAAATATTCAAGGTGTAAGTCAATATTATAAAGGTAGTTTTGTTTGTTATAGTGATGAATATAAAATAAATGTTTTAGATATTGATATAGAAATAATTAAAAAATATAGTTCAGTTTCAAAAGAAGTATTAAATTTAATGTTAAAAAATACTTATAAAAAACTTAAAACTGATATAGTTCTTGCATTTACAGGTTTTGCTCCACCAAAGGATGATAATCCAAAATCTGGATTAAGTTATATTGGTTTTAAAAAGCAAGATAATATATCTATTTTTGAATTTAAAGTTGATCAAGACATTACAAGAGAGCAATATAAAAATAAAGCTTGTAATTTTTTAATAGATAAATTGTTAAATAGCTAATTTTTTTCTTCAATTAATCGATGATGATAATTGAGGAGGAAAATAATTATGATTGAAAAAACATTAGAAAAAAATAAAAATGAGGTACTTTTAAATATGAGTAACAATAATATTTATGATGATCCAGCCTTTAAAAACGTATTAAAAGATATTGAAAAAACTTTTGGTAAAGGTTCAATTATGAAATTGGGTGATTCAGTAAACTCTGTTATTGAGGTCATTCCAAGTGGAAGTTTTTTATTAGATAGAGCAATTGGAGTTGGGGGTTATCCAAAGGGAAGAATCATTGAAATTTATGGTCCTGAATCAAGTGGTAAAACAACACTTTCTTTACATGCAATTGCTGAAGCACAAAAAAATGAAGGTAGAGCTGCGTTCATTGATGCAGAACATGCGTTAGACCCAAGATATGCTCAAAATATCGGAGTAGATATTAATAATTTGGTTGTAGCACAACCAGACTCAGGAGAACAAGCATTAGATATTTTGGAAATGTTAGTGAAATCAAACACTATTGATATTGTAGTTGTTGATTCAGTTGCAGCACTTGTTCCAAAAGCTGAACTTGAAGGGGAAATGTCAGACCAACAAATTGGTCTTCAAGCTAGGTTGATGTCAAAAGCTTTAAGAAAATTAAATGGTATCGTTTCAAAAACAAATACAACTGTAATTTTTATTAATCAATTAAGAGAAAAAGTCGGAGTAATATTTGGTAATCCTGAAACTACTCCTGGTGGAAGAGCTTTAAGATTTTATTCTTCATTGAGACTTGAAGTAAGAAAAGGTGAAACTATTTCTACAAATGGAGAAGCAACTGCAAATAAAGTTAAAATTAAAGTTGTTAAAAATAAAGTAGCTCCGCCATTTAAGACTTGTCAAATAACAATTGCCTATAATAAAGGAGTTGAAAAGGACTTAGAAGTCATTGAAATGGCAACTATTTATAATGTTTTAACAAAAGCTGGTGTTTGATATTCTTATAAAGATGAGAAAATTGGTCAAGGAAAAGAATCTGTAAGAGAATGATTTAACAAAAATCCTGATAAATATATTGAAATTCAAAATAAATTAAAGGAATGTATAGAATAAAAAAATCGAGTAATTCTCGATTTTTTTAAACTTCAGTTGTATCATTTCTTTTAATGGTTTCTTTATCAGAATCATTTGGTTTCAAAACTAAATGATCTTGTTGTTTTTTATATCACTTAAATTGACCTTCAAAAGGATACAATTCAGTAACTTTTGAAATTAATTCAGGATAATAATCTTCTTTCATGTTTTTTCAATTATAACCCTTTTTATTTTCCTTTTTAAATGATTTCATTTCTGCTTGCATATTCAATTCTTTCATAGCAGATAAGATTTGTTTTCCATTAAAACTTCCAAATCTAATTTCTTTATTTCTATGATTAGAAAGTAATAAACCTAAAGTAAACATTATTGAACCAAATATTGCAAGTACTGAGGCTTGTTTTAGTAGATAAATAGTATCCGAAGAGTTAAATCCTCATTCTCCAATACTAAACACTATTGATCCAATTCCTTGAATTGAAAATCTAAATTCTGAAAGAAAACTTATTATATAAAAGAAATCAAATTGCATGAAACTTGGGAAAGTACCTGACCCTGCTGCAATATTTATTACTAAATATATAATTACTATAAATTTGGAAATCATTTCATCTTTAAATAAGAACCATAATGCCTGAATTGTTAATACAAAAATTAAATCTACATATAATAGTCATAATCAGAGTGAAAACATTCCAGCGAAACCTATATTATTGTAGCCAGTAAATGATAATGCCAAAATTAATAAACTTACTTGTGTAATTCCTGTTGTATACATTAACATTGTTTTTGTCATATACCATTTTATAGAATTTAATTTCGTATACCTTTTTGCTCTGTCATAAATAAAAGTTTGCATAAAAGTTCCTACAAATAATCCTATACAAATAAAGAATTCACCAAGTCCAATTCCATACATTGCATTTCTTGAACCTTTTTGATCAAAGTTAACAATTGATAAACCTTCATCAATTTTTCCCATCATATATTTTATAATTATTTTTATTAATTCTTCTTTTATACTATATGAAGATGTTTTATTTGAATTTAATCCATTATTAATTTCATCTTTTATACTTGCTGCACTATTTTTATCAAATAATTTATCAATCAACTGATAGATTATTGCTATTTTATAGTCATGCATACTTTTCATATAATAACCAAATATAAAGTTTCTTTCATATGTAGTTCAAATATCCAGTTTAACTTCTTTTGGTGGTTGAACAGAAACATTTGTTCTTCCAATTGTTCCAATCTTATATATTATATTTTCAAAAATTCCTTCATTTAATTTTAAATCAATATAATATTTTTTACCTTGTCATTCTTTATCAATCTTTTCTTTTGAAGAAAAATAACTAATATTTGTTAGAGATAAACCTTCTTTTATTTCATTCGAACTAAATTTATTATCTTCATCAGCTTTATTACTATATTTTGGTATTAAATTTGACTTAATTAAATTTCATAAACTACTTTGAAAAACTTCACCACTATTTTCTTTGTAAGTATAGTCACCAGTACTTGTTCTAATTTTTCCATTAGTTAATTTTGCTTTTCCTATTGCTTCTTCTTTAGAAAGTTCTAAAGAAATATTGTTTCCATTTTCATCTTTTAGAATTCCAATTTCAAAATCCTTTATTATATTTCCTTTATCTCTAAAAAGTCAAACGCTATTATCTTGATCCATTATGGCAATTGGTGCTTTTCCTAAATTCTGTATAGGATTTCAAAAACCCAATATACAAACTATCGCATATAAAATTGGAACAAGACAAATACCGAAAAATTTAATAATTCGTTTTTTTGAGGAAAGAACTCTTGAAGATAATTCAATTCAATATCCTTTGAATATATCTTTCATTTTACTCATCTTCTTTTCTATAATTAAAATACAAGTATTTTATTAAGTTTATTTACAAATAGTTTTTATATATAAACTTTATTATTGTAAAATAATAAAGTTGCAATTGCAACACCACACTTTTCTAGGATTGGAGATACAATGCTAGTTACAATAATTTGAGAATACATATATATTGCGATTTTAACTTTTGTACTAATAATTTTGACAGGACTAATTGGTTTTGTTATTTATTTACTAAAGTCTCGTCGACGCAAGTATATTTTAAAAAAAGCAAATGACGAATCTAAAGAAATTAAAATGAGAATTATAGCTGAAGCCAAATCTGAAGCAGCATCAATTAAGTTGAATGTTGAAAATGAGGCAAAATATATTCGAGAAGAAATTTTCTTAGAAGAAAAAAGTTTAAGAGATAAAAAACTAAAGTTTTTTGAAGAATTAGAAGAATTAAGTAAAAAAGAAGAAACATTAGTTGAAGAAAAAATTAATATAAATAAAATAAAAAAACAGTTGGAATTGGAGAAAAATAGAGTTCAATCTCTATTAGAAGAAACATCGAATTTAACTGAAGAAGAAATTAAAACAGAACTTTTTAACATTGTAGAAAATAAATATTTAAATGAATTATCAAACAAGATTAAGGATTTTGAAAAAGAATTAAAGAAAAATTCAGAACAAAAAGCTTGTGATATTTTAATTGATGCAATGCAAACTTGTCATGTTGAAGTTACTTCTGAAAAAAATACAACATATTTTGAATTAGAACATGATAGTTTAAAAGGAAAAATAATTGGTAAAGAAGGAAGAAATATTAAGACATTTCAATCTTATGGGGGAGTTGATTTAATAATCGATGATACTCCAAATAGAATTACAATTTCTTCATTTAATCCAATTAGAAGGGAAATAGCTTATTTGACTTTAACAGAATTATTAAAGTCAACAAGACTGTATCCTGCAACAATTGAAGAACAATTAATTCTTCAAGAAGAAAAGCTGGATAAACATTGTTATCAAATAGGATTGGAAACTTTAAAGGAATTAAAAGTTGATGATCTTCCAGATGAAATAATAAGTATGGTTGGTAAATTAAAGTTCAGATATAGTTATGGGCAAAATGCTTTACAACATTCAATAGAGGTTGCAAATATATCTAGGAGAATTGCAATTGAATTGGGTTTAAATGAAAAAATAGCACTAAAAGCAGGACTTTTACATGATATAGGAAAAGCTGTGGATTTTGAAAAAGAAGGAAGTCATGTTACTTTAGGTGTTGAAGTACTTAAAAAATATGGTATTGAAAATAACATTGTAAATGCTGTTGAAGCGCATCACAATGATGTTGAAAAAGAATCATATTATGCAGAAATTGTTTCTATTGCTGATACTTTAAGTGCTGCAAGACCTGGTGCAAGAAATAACGATACTCAAGAATACTTTGCAAGAATGCAAGAACTTGAAGAAATTTGCTTAAATCAAGAGGGTGTTTTAAAGGCTTATGTACTTAAAGCTGGAAGAGAAATAAGAGTTATGGTTAATCCAACAATAGTTGATGATTATAGTATGAACAAAATTCTTTATAATTTAAAAGAAAATATAAAGAAAATTAATAAAACTCCTGGAGATATTTACATAACAATTATTAGAGAAAAACGTGAAACTATTAGATTATAAAAACACCAAGCAAATGGTGTTTTTTGTTATAATAAATTGTGATTGGAGTGAAATTTATGGGATTTGGAGATTTTTTAGCAGGTAGAATGAAAAAATCTATCGAAAAAAACTTAAAGAAAACTACTTTAAATAGTGAGAATATTAAAGAAGTTTTAAGAGAAATTAGATTAGCACTTTTAGAAGCTGACGTAAACGTTGATGTTGTAAAAAAATTTATAACTAATATTGAACAAAAAGCAGAAGGTGCTTTTATTGAACAAGGTGTTAGAGCAGATCAACAAATGATTAAAATTGTCCACTCTGAATTAGTGGAAATTTTAGGAAAAACAAATAAACCTTTAGAAATTGATAAAAAACCATCAATTATTATGATGGTAGGTTTACAAGGTGCTGGTAAAACTACAACAGTAGGGAAACTATCTCATTTAATTAGTAAAAAAAATAAAAAGAAAACATTAATGGTTGGTTTAGACATTTACAGACCAGGAGCTATTGATCAATTAGTAGAATTGGGTCAAAAAAATAATTTAGATGTATTTGAACAAGGAAAACAAAATCCAGTTAAAACTGCAAAACAAGCAATTGATTATGCACAAAAAAATGGCTATGAAGTTGTAATATTGGATACAGCTGGGCGATTACAAATTGATAAGGAACTGATGAAGGAACTAAATGATATTAGAAAATCAGTTTCACCTCAGGAAATAATTCTTACAGTTGATGGTATGACAGGTCAAGATATTATTAATGTTTCACAGGAATTTAATAATTTATTAAAATTAACAGGGGTTATTGTTACTAAACTTGATGGAGATGCTCGTGGGGGATCTACATTATCAATAACAGATATTACAAAACTACCAATTAAATTTATTGGTGAAGGTGAGGGAATTGGTGCTCTTGCTGAATTTCACCCAAAAAGAATGGCAGATAGAATCCTTGGAATGGGTGATGTTGAAACATTGTTTGAAAAAGCAGCTGATGTTGTTGATCAAAGAACAATGGAAAAAACAATGAAAAGGATGTTTGCTGGTCAATTTGATTTGGAAGATTTAAAAAATCAACTTGAACAAGTTGCAAAAATGGGTAATTTAGGTGGAATCATGAAAATGATGCCTGGAATGAATGGAAAAATTAATGAGTCACAAATTGATCAAGCACAACAAAAACTTTGAGTTGCAACAATTTTAATGGATTCTATGACTTTAAAAGAAAGAAGAGAACCAAGACTTTTAAAAGCAATTAATAGAAAACAAAGAATTCTAAAAGGTTCAGGAAGAAGCGAAAAAGAATATAATGAATTGTTAAATCAATTTGATAAAGGAAAAAAACAAGTTCTTGAAATGGTTAAGGCATTGAAATCAGGAAGAATGCCAAATATGGGTGGAATGAGATTTTAAACTAGATAAATATCTAGTTTTTTTATTTGTGACTTTACTTTAAGAATAAAAAAACTAGTTTTAAAACTAGTTTTTTTATTTTGCTTCGATTTTTTTAATTTCTTTTTCTTGTTGAGAGATAGCTTGTAATCTTCTATTTGCTTCTTCAATAGTTTTTTGAGTAACTTCCATTTCAATTCTGCGTTTTTCAGCATCTTTGATTTTTTTTCATACTCCAGCTTTCATTGCATCTGACATTAATAAAACAGAAACTATAGCTACATTGAATAAGTCATCAATAACTTTTTCTACGTTTTTCTTTTCTTTTACAGATAAATTTTCTGATTTATACTTTTCTAATGCTTCAACTTCTTTAAAATAATTTGTTGCAAATTCAGTTCCTAATTTTTGGAAGATTAATGCATTTCCTTCATGTACAAATAAAGCAATATTTTTAAATAAGTTTAATTTTAATTCAACTTCATCTTTATTTGCTGCTCTAAATTGTCCAATTACATTGTTCAATCTATCATCATGATATTGATCAACTAATTCTTCAACAATTACTCTTGAAGATTGTCCAACTAATTTTAAAATTGGTTTTTTTGATGCAGTTTCAGAATCAATAAATTTATAATTCATTGCATTTATATATTTTTTAATACGTAAAGGTAATATATACATGTCATATGCAATATATTCTGAATATCTTCATTTTCTTGCTACTATCTGTCTGATTATGTTATAAACCATTTCTAAAATAGTTAAGTTTAAAGTTCTTTCATTTAATTTAAATTGTAATCTATTCAATCTTAGTAATTGATAGTATTCAAATCCATAGTACTCAAGTGAAATCATATTAAAATAAGTTTGCACAGTTGAGTTATTCATAATTGCAGAATATGAAAATTGAATATCTGGAACAAGAGCATCAATTATATTTTCAAATTGAGGTCTAAAATCCAAAATAGATTGAAATTGTTTTTTTTCAGCCATAATATCTCCTCCAAAATTATATTCATATTTTATCATATTTTTTTTTGAATAAATATGTAAGTGTATAATAATAGAGATTTTAGGAGAAATTATGAAAATAAAGCTAATCTGTTTTAATAAAGTTAATAAAGAATTTAAAGAAATATATCAATTCTATATAGATAAATTAAAAAATCATTGTGATTTAGAAATAATTGAAATAAATGAATTTGATCATGGTGATATGAAATCTAATATGAATAAAAATGAACAAAATATTGATCTTAAACTTAAAGAAATTAAGGACTTTGAAATTTTTCTATTAGATATAAATTCAAAAATGTATAGTTCAGAAATGATAGCTGAAACAATACAAGAAGTGCAAAATTATAAAGGTGGAAAAATTTGTTTTATAATTGGTCCAAGTGATGGTTTCAGTGAAAATTTTAGAAAAACATATAAAAACAAAATAAGTTTTGGACTAATTACACTACCATATAACTTAGTTAGAGTAGTGCTTTTAGAGCAACTATACAGAGGTTTTAAAATATCAAAAAATCAAAAATACCATAAATAATTTTAAATTCTAATTTATTTTACATAATAAAAATATAAATTGATGATCATGAAAATAATCTCATTTTAATTATTTTAATAAATTTACAAATTAATTAAAATGAGTGAGAAAACAGCTGAATTTTTCATTCAATGGTTTAATTTTAAAAAAAATAGACTTTTACAAAATTAAACTATAAAATGATACTATCGCTATGGAGGTAATCCTATGTTTGACGACAAATCAACTTTTAACTGATTTCCAGGTCATATGAATAAAAGTATTAAGGAAATTGAAGAGAAGGTTTCAATAGTAGATTTAGTTATTGAAATTGTAGATGCAAGAGCACCATTCTCTACTCAAAATCCCTTACTTAGAAAAATATTAAATAAGCGTCCAAGACTTATCGTAATGACAAAATTTGACCTATCTGATAGAGAAATCACAAATCAATGAACTGAATATTTTGAAAATACAGGTCATAGAACTTATATTGTAAAAAACAAACAAACTGAGATTTATAACGATATTTTAAAACTCATAAATGAAATGACCAGAGAATCACAATTAAAACAAAAAAGTAGAGGAATTGAAAAACCTCAATTAAATGTTTTAGTTGTAGGAATTCCAAATGTTGGAAAATCTACAGTTATTTCAAGACTTTCAAAAGGTAAGAGTTTAAAAATTGCAAATAAACCAGGAGTTACTAGGGGAATGCAAAGAATTGTTATGAATCCTAGCATAACTCTAATTGATACACCAGGAATATTGCCTGCAAGGTTTGAAAATGAAACAGTTGCATGTAATTGTGCAGCTACAAATTCAATTAGATTGGATGTTGTTCCAAAAGAAAGAATGGCAACAAAGTTAATGAGATATATTTATAACTCATATCCTTCTTTGATAGAAAACACTTACAAAATCAATAAGAATGTTTTAAGACCAATCAATTATGATGATACTTTTACAATTTTTGAAGAAATAGCAAAAAGAAATAAATTTACTATACTAGATGAAATAGCGGATGTTGAAAGAGCAATTGAATTATTTGTTCATGACATTATAAACAATAATTTAGGTAGAATTTCATTTGAAAAACCCATTGAAATAAAAGAAATTGCAAAACAAGCAATTGAAAAAAATGATTTAGATTCAACTATAGTAAGTGATTTAACAGTAGAATGATAGAAAATCCAAGATATTTATTTGATCAAAAAATTCGAAGTGAATATAAAGTTAATTTAATTGCAGGAAGTGACGAAGTTGGTAGGGGAGCAATGGCAGGACCAATTGTTGTTGTAAGTGCAATATTAAAACCTGAATATAATAATTCAAAAATTAAAGATTCAAAACTTTTAAATGAAAAACAAAGAGAAGAATTATTTGAAGAAATAAAGGAAAATTGTATTTCATTTAGTATTTGTGAATATGATTCAAAATTTGTAGATGAATTTAATCCAAAAAAGACAAGTCAAATTGGAATGATTGATTCTATAAAAAAATTAGATGTTAAACCAGATATTTGCTTAATTGATGGTGAAAATATAGAATTAGAAGGTTATCAGTGCATACAAATTATTAAAGGTGATAATTTAAGTCTTACTATTGCAGCTGCAAGTATACTTGCAAAAGTTTATAGAGATCGCATTATGAATAACTATCATATAAAATATCCAGAATATAACTTTATAAAACATAAAGGTTATTGTACTATTGATCATCAACAAAGAGTTGAGCAATATGGAATTTTGGATATTCATAGATTTTCTTACAAACCAATAAAATTTCTAAAGGAGAAACAAAATGAATTTTAATAAAGATAATCAAGTTTATCAAGAGTGAATTAACTCAAAACACTTAGATGAAAGTTTAAAAGAAGAACTTTTAAATGCATCTGATGAAGAATTAAATGCAGCATTTAACATTCAATTAGAATTTGGAACAGCAGGAATTAGAGGAATATTAGGAGCAGGTCCTGGTAGATTTAATTTATATACAATTAAAAAAGTAACAATGAGTTATGCTAAATTATTAATTTCTAAATATGGAGATGATTTACATAGAGGAGTTGTAATTGGTCATGACAACAGAAAATATTCAAAAGAATTTTCTCAATTGGCAGCTGAAATTTTAACAAGTTTTGGAATTAAAGCATATTTATTTGAAAATAATACTATGAAACCAACGCCAGTTGTTTCATTTGCAACAAAAGATCTTAATGCAATTGGTGGAATTGTTATAACAGCGAGTCACAATCCTGCAAGTTATAATGGTTATAAGATTTATGACGAATTTGGATGTCAATTAATTGATGAAGATACAAAAGTTATTGCAGAATATATGGAAGAAATAGAAGATATATTAAACTGAAATTATAAAAGTGATGAATCAATTCTTGAAATAGTTCCTGAAAAAGTTTTAGATAATTATAAAGAAATGATTTCAAATCTTCAATTTTATAAAGATAAAACAAGAGATGGATTTAAAATGATTTATTCTGCTGTTAATGGTACAGGAACAGAATTTACTCCGCCATTATTAAGAAAATTTGGATATGAAGTAATTGAAGTTGAAGAACATGCTTTTGAAGATTCAACTTTTAAAAATGTTGGTAATCCAAATCCTGAATTTGAGCCAGCTTGAAAAATACCATTTGAATATGGAGAAAAACATCAAGATGCGTCAATAATGATAATTCAAGATCCAGATGCAGATAGAATTGGTTGTGCAATAAATCATCATGGTAAATGAATTAGAATTGATGGAAATCAAACTGGACCTTTATTAATTGAATGAAAACTAAGTCAGATGAAAGAACATAATTTAACTCCAAAAAATCCAGCTATGTATTCAAGTTTTGTAACAAGTGATTTGGGAGATAGAATTGCAAATGAAACTTACAATGTAAAAGTTATAAAAACACTTACTGGATTTAAATGAATGGGTTCTGAAATTTTAAAAGAACCTGAAAGAGATTTAAACTTTGTTTTTGCTTATGAAGAAAGCTATGGTTATGTACTTGACTCTTCAACAAGAGATAAAGACGGAATTCAAGCAACAACAATGTTAGTAGAAGCTGCTTGATATTATAAACAACAAGGTAAAACTTTAATTGATGTATTAAATGATCTTTATGAAAAATATGGTCATTATTATACATATACAGAAAATTTAAACTTTAAACCTGAAGAAATTAAATCAAAAGTCGAACCAATTATGAAAAAACTTAGAGAAGAAGAATTTTCAACAATGGGTGGCTTAGAGTTGAGTTATGTTGAAGATTATATTGACGGATTATTTAATATGCCAGGTCAAAATCTAATGAAATTCTATTTTAATGATGGTAGTTGATTTGCAGTTAGACCTTCAGGTACTGAACCTAAGGTTAAAATTTACTTTATTTGTGTAGATAAAGATGAGCAATCTGCAAAAGATAAATGTAATTTAATTTTTAAAGATTTAAAAGAATTCTTAGAAATTTAAAAAATAATGTCTTTGACATTATTTTTTATTTTTTCTTATATTATATTTAATTACTACAATATAATATAAAAGGTATTACTATTATGCCAAGAGTAAGTGAGGATTATTTATGAAGACTTTAATAATCGGAGGAAGCGCAACTGGAATGGGTGTTGCTGCAAGATTAAGAAGAAATGATATGAATATGGATATAACAGTTATTCAAGATAAAGATTATGTTTCTTTAGGTGCTTGTGGACTTCCATATTTTGTTGCAAACAATTTTGAAGAAAAGAATACTTTAATAGCAAGAGAAAAAGAAAAATTTGAAGAATCTAATATTAAAATAATTTCAAATTCAAAAGTTGAATCAGTTAATTTTAAAGAGAATAAAGTTTTTTATAAAGATAATTATGAAACTTATGATAAGTTAGTAATAGCAGTTGGAGCAAAACCTATAAGGCCAAATATTAAGGGCATTGAAGGAGAAAATATTTTTGTTCTAACAACATTAGAAGATGGAGTATTATTGAAAGATAAAATGAACAATGATAACAGCATAAAAAAAGTTGCTATTATTGGTGCTGGATTTATTGGTCTAGAAATGTGTGAATCACTTTCTGAATTAAAAAAGGATGTTTATTTGCTTGAAATGGAAGAAAAAATTATGCAACGAGCTTTTGATTCAGAAATTTCAGAATTAATTGAAAATAAATTAGAAGAAAAGAAAATAAACACTTTATTAGGTGAACAACTAATAGAAATTAAATTAAAAAATAATAAAGTTAATTCTATTTTATTGAAAAGTGGAAAAGAAATTGAAGTTGATGCTGTATTACTTTCTGTTGGCTTTCAACCAAATACACAATTTTTGAAAGATAGTGGATTAGAAATGAATGAAAGAGGAACGATAATTGTTAACACCAAAGGAGAAACAAATATTGAACATGTTTACTCTGCAGGAGATTGTGCAGTTTCAAAAAATTTCATTAATCAAGAGGACATTTATTCTCCACTTGCAACAATTGCAAGTAAGTTTTCAAAAGTTATAGCTGATAATATAGCAGGAAAACAAGTTGAATTTGTTGGTTCAATTCAAAGTGCAATATTAAGACTATTTGATCTAGAAATTGCCAGAACAGGACTTACAGAACAAATCGCAGTCAATAAAGGAATTAAAGTTAAATCTACATTTATAAAAGATAAAGATCACACAAACTATACTCCAAATCAAAAAGATTTGTATTTAAAATTAATAATCAATGAGGATACAAAAGAAATTATTGGAGCGCAAATGGCAGGAAGTAATAATTCAATTTTAAGAATTTATGCATTAGCTGCATTAATTTGACAAAAAGCAAAAATAGACAATGCTTTAGAACAAATTGATTTACCTTATGCTCCACCATTTTCAAGATCTGTTGATATCATTCACATTGCTTTATCAAAATTAAACAAATAAAAGGAGAAAAAATTATGTTATTCTTAGCAGAAGAAAAAGGACACAATTTGCTTAGAGATTTTCTAGCAATTAGTACCTGACAATCACTTACTGCAATAATTATATTTATTTCATTACAAATAGGATTATGATTCTTTTTGAAAAAATATAAATTTGCGTTTATGTACAGAGTTATTTTAGGTATGTCAATTGGTTTAATATTTGGAATTATATTACAATCAATTATTGGATTTCCTGGTTCTGATTCATTTGAAGAAATATCAAAACCAGAAAATAAATTCTATTGAATATATGAATTAAATATTTGAGCATCATTCTTTAAAAATATATTCATTAATGGTGTTTATTTATTAACAGTTCCTATTGTATTTATTGCAATATTTAAAATCACTTCTAAACCAGGAGAAACTGGTTTAGGAAGAATTACTGTAAAAGGAATTATATTATTATTATTTAACGTTGCAATTATGTTTACAATTACATTCTTTTTAGGATTATTATTTAAAGTTGGATTGGGATTTGAATTAAGTTCAGATTCATCTGTAACTGGAAAGGATAATGTTCCTCTACCTCAAATTATTTGAGATTATATTCCAAATAATTTTGTTGGAGCTTTAGCAAAAAATTCAATTATACCTGTAATGGTAGTTGGAGCTTTGGCGGGTGGAAGTGTTAAAATACTTTCAAAAAGAAAACATGTTGAAATGGAAGCTATCAGAAAAGCTATGAATACAGGATGAGATGTTATAATGTCAATTTTAATGACATTTATGAAAATTATGCCTTTAGCTGTTATGTCTATGATTACTGTTTCAATAACTTCAAGACCAATTGGTTCACTTGTATCAATTGGTAAAGTAATTGGAGTAGGTTATTTAGGTGTTGTTATTGCTCTTGGATTATTAACATTTGAAATTTTCTTAAGTGGAATAAGACCAGGAGCTTGATGAAAAAAAGCATGAAAACCTTTAGTGCAAGGATTTTCAACGCAATCATCTAATGCATCATTGCCAATTGCTATGGACACATTAACTCAAGAAATGAAAGTTAATGGAAAAGCATCAAATACTATTCAACCAATTTCAACAACAATGGGATTAATTGCTTGTGCTGGGGTTCAATCTGGATTAGCAACAAGTATTTTATGAACAGGAACTGAAACTGGAAGTGCTGTTCATAATATGGGATTATTTACATTCTTTATTATGGCATTATTTGTTACTATTATTGCTTCACTTGGAATTGCAGGAGTTCCAGGAACTGCAACAGTAGTTACTGTGGGAGTTTTAGGTGGTATTGGATTTGGTGGATATGCTGGAAGTGTATTACAAGTTATAGCACCTTTAGATGGATTATTCGATATGGGAAGAACCGGAGCCAACGTTGTTGGAGGAGTTGCTGTTGCAACTATTGTAGGAAAGTCAGAAGGACTAATTGAAGAGGGATCAGATCTTTTAAGTGAAAAAGGTATTGCTCATCAAAAAGTAATTTTAGAAAATAAAAAAAATAAAGATGATTATTTAAATACTATTAATTCCTTAAAATCTTCAGCTTTAAAAGAATTAAAAAACAAGGAATTAACTACAGAGCAGAGAAAAGATATTAATAATAAATTAAAATCAGATATTAAAAAAGAAAAAGATACTTTTAAAAGTAAAAAATAATACTAGTGTTGATAATTCGAGTTGATTTATAAATTAATTTGAATTTCCGCAACAGATGTTAATTATTTTCAATAAGTATATTTATTGTTAAAACAAAAAGTACTGAATATAAAAAAATTGCATAAAAGCAATTTTTTTTATATTCCCCAACGATATTAATAGTGGGAGGAATTAAAATAATGAATAATGTAACTATAATCGGACAAATAGAGGGAAATCCTCAGGTAGTTTTTGACTCAAAAGATGGAGGTAAAAAACTTTATAAAATTACTTTAAAAGTACCAAGACAATACAAAACTAAAAATGGAGAAAAGATTGAAGATTTTATTAATGTGAAGGTTTGATCGAATGTTCTAGGAGATGAATATGAATATTTTGATCAATCTTATATAGGGATTGAAGGTAGATTAGTTTCTTTTGGAAATGCAGAAAATAATAAATATGGAAATGAGCTTGTTGCAAATAAAGTGGTTCAATTAAATTAATGGAAAATGTTTTATTATATTTTTCAATAAAATATAAAGGTAACTGAGATAAAATTTATCATGCTTTGGATATAAAAGAAAAAATAACACATAAAGATTTAGAAGAAATAAGTAATAAAATTAATTGTAAATTTATTACTATTTTAAATCCTTTGTATCCTAATTATTTAAAAAATACTCATAAACCACCATTTGTAATCTTTTACAAAGGGGATATAACACTTCTTTCAAAATATCATAAAACTATTGCATTTATTGGGGGAGAAGAAGTTAATGAATATGGAATAAAAAATATAGATAGTTTAATGAGTGATTTAAATGAAGAAAAAATAATATTTTCTACTATTCAAAACATTGGAGTTAATACGGAAGTATTAGATAATGCAAACAATAATGGATATAAAATAGTAAAAATATTAAATCAAAGTATGAAAGATTATTTAAAAAAAACAATTGAGTTACCAGAACGAGAAAACTTACTTGCAATTAGTGAAATATATGAAAATGATACTATTAATTTTGAAAATAATGATTACTCAAATAGACTATTGTGTGGAATTTCAAAAGCAATTGTATTTGTGCAATTTAAAGGAAATGATCCGGTTAACAAATTGTTCACTTTCTCTGTAAATGAAGGTAAGGATATATTTGCTATACCAGATACAACATTTTCTAAGAGCGGAACTAATAAATTAATAAAAAATGGTGCCAAATTAATAGAATTTGCAAAAGATATATTAAATGAAATTTAATAATGATATAATTTTTTTGTGATAGAGATATCACGCTTGTAAGGCTTAAGCCTAAAAACTAAGTATAAATTAAACTAATCATTTTATTCCCGACACACAAATGATAAGAGTAATTTTAATTTAAGAGAGATTTTATCTCTCTTTTTTTTATTTTAATTATGTTTTTAATGTATAATTGGTTAAGATATTTTAAAGAAAAAAGGTGAGAATAAATGTCTAACGAGATCAAAATGGATAATACACAAGAAGTTAATCTAAAAAATGATAATAAAAATACTACCCCTGAATTTAAAACAAAAAGAAGTGGAAAAGCTTTTTTATCAATTATTTTTCATTACTTAAAAAGACACCCAATAGTTGGGATATTTTTAGTTTTATTAACATTGGCTTCATCAGCTACAAGTGTTTTAAGTCCTAAAATTATACAAAATATTATGACAATTTTAATGGCCCCAGCAGCACATAAATTAGGACAAGATACAATGGGAGCATTTCAATTGTCAACAGGTGAATGAGCAACTTCATTATTTGGATTTGCTTTAACATGACAACATTGAATATATGTTCAATTAATTTTATTTGCTTGTCTTGCAATATTTACGTTTGCATCAAACTATATAGCAGGAATTATGGGTAAAAATATTGAAATTGAATTAAGAAACAAGACTTTAGAAAGACTTGTAAAACAAGATATGAGTTATTATTCAGATAAAAAAATTGGAGAAATTTTAACTAAAATAGTATCTGATACTCAAATTATTGGAGATCAAGCACAACAAATACCAGTAACAATGATGGGAGCAGCATTTACATTCTTTGGTGCTCTAATAATGATGTTT
The DNA here is from genome assembly GCF_000439455.1 of Spiroplasma diminutum CUAS-1. GTDB lineage: Bacteria > Bacillota_I > Bacilli_A > Mycoplasmatales > Mycoplasmataceae > Spiroplasma_A > Spiroplasma_A diminutum. The sequence continues at coordinate 300,758 of NC_021833.1, forward strand.
ACAATTAATATTTATTTAACTGTAGTGGTTATAATAACAATGGCAATAATAGTTACATCAATTTTTTCAACATTTGGAATTGTTAAAAAATCTGCATTTAAAACAAGAGATTCAATTACAGCAATAAATGGAGATGTAACTGATAGAATTGCAACTGTAAGATTAATTAAAGCTTCAGGAACAGAAAATTATGAAACTGAAAGATTTAAAGAAATTCATAAAGATTACTTTAAAAAATCAAGCAGTTTAATTAAATTACAATCAACAGTTATTACTGTTTTAGTAGCTGGAGTAAGTTCAATTCAAATGATTATTGTAATTGCAGCAGCAATTAAATGACATAATGATCCAGCCACTTTATCAATAGTTTTAACATCATTCATTTCATCTGTTGGAACAATGGTTGGACCAATTATGCAAGTTGCTAGATTACAAGCTGGATTAATTCAAGCTTCTACTTCTGCTGTAAGAATTGATGAAATTCTAAGTGCAAAATCAAAAATTGATCCTCATTATAATCCAGAAGAAGGAATTCATATTGATAACATTGATAAATCAATTATTTTTAAAGATGTTGAATTTAGATATCCTGAAAAACCAGAAAAAGTTATTATTCCAGAATTTTCATTTACATTTGAACATGGAAAATCATATGCATTTGTTGGTGAAACAGGTAGTGGTAAATCAACAATAGCAAGACTATTATTAAGATTCTATGATCCTTATAAAGGTCAAGTATTAATAAATGAAACAAATGATTTGAAAGATGTAAATTTAGCAAGTTATTTAGATAAAGTGGGTTATGTTGAACAAGAACCTCAAATTTTATTTGGAGATGTTTTAGATAATATTAAATATGGTAGATTTAATGCAACAGATGAAGAAGCAATTGAAGCTGCAAAATTAGCAGAATTACATGAATTAGTTATGACTTGACCAGATGGATATAAAACAATTCTTGGTGAAAGAGGATTTATGTTATCTGGTGGACAAAAACAAAGACTTGTTATTGCAAGAATGTTCTTAAAAGACCCTCAATTGTTAATTTTAGATGAAGCAACAAGTGCTTTAGATAATATTGTTGAAAAAGAAATTCAAGCAAAATTAGATTCATTGATGAAAGGTAGAACAACTGTTACTATCGCTCATAGATTAAGTACAATTAAAAATGTAGATACAATAATTGTATTGGCTCCTGAAAAAGGAATTGCTCAGGTAGGTACTTTTAATGAACTTAAAAATAAAGAAGGTCACTTTAAAAAACTATATGATGCAGGACTAATGGGATAAAACAAGATTTAAATCTTGTTTTTTTATTTTACTTAATTAAAAATCTTTTAGAATATCTAAATTATTTTTAATTAAAGCATTTAAGAATATTAGATTTTTATTTAATGTATTATCTTGGAAGGTGCTTATTTTTGAAATAGATAGGAATAGACAGTATGACAAATAATAATCAAATCAAAGAAATCAAATCAAAAATAAATGAAAAGGAACCTTTAATTGAAATTTTGAATATATCAAAAGTCTATAAAAATAAAAAGGCATTAGATGATGTTAGTTTAATAATTAATCCAGGAGATAGAATTGGTGTGATTGGCCCTAATGGAGGGGGTAAATCTACAATTAGTGAAATTATTGGAGGAATTAGAAAGCCAACTACTGGAAAAATTATAAGACAAGAAAATATGACAATTGGCTTACAATTTCAAGAATCTAAATATCCAATTGGTATAACAGTTTTAGACATGATTAAATATTATTTGGAAACTTTTAATATTCCCATGACTGAAAAAGAACTTACAGAAATTTTAAGAAAATTTCAAATTGATAATTTTAAAAATAAATTTTTAGAAGGTTTAAGTGGTGGTCAACAACAAAGAGTAAATATTCTTTTAAGTTTAATTCATAATCCAGATTTAGTAATATTTGATGAAATATCAACGGGATTAGACATTGAAGTTAGAAGTGAAATCTTTGATACAATTAAAGAAAATGTTGTAAATAAGAATAAAGCTATGATTTTAGTAACTCATATGATGAGTGAAATTGAAGAGCTATGTGATAAATATATTTATATCCACAATGGAAAAATCAGAGAACAAGGTTTAGTAAAAGATTTAGTAAAAAATTATGGATCAGTTCATAACTTCACTTGAAAAAAATTCAAGGAAGAAAAAGTTGGAGATTTAAGAAAACAAGCAGAAGAATCTGATAATAAAAATAAAAATAAACTAGATAAAATTATAAATAGTGAAAAAAATAAAGGAAAAAATATTCCTTTAATCAAACTGCTTTTAAAATATTATTATAAAGGATTTGCAGTACCTTTCTTTTTATTCTTTTTTCCTCTAATTCTTTTATTTTTAGAGGGTTTTGCATTTAAAAGTATGGATAAAGAAGGTATATTTTTACATAATATTGTTGGGTCGCTTGCAATAATGCAAATAATATCTGTTGGAATATTTATTATTCCTCAAACTATATTGGAATTTAAAAATAGTGTTCTTATGAAAAGAATTGGTGCAACTAATATAAAACCATTCTTCTTTATATTAACTGTAGTTATAATGGGTATATTTTTTATGCTAGTTGGTTTTTTATGAACTTTACTTTGAGCGGGAATAATGTTTGGAGGGGACTTGGGATGATCAACAATATCATTGCCAGTTCAAATAGGTGCTTCAATTCCTTTCCTATTATTAACATTAGTTCAATCAATTTCATTGGGTATGTTACTTGCAAGTGTTTTTAGATCAACAACTGCTTATATTGCAGTTTCAAACATTTTATATATGCCAATAGCATTTTTAGGAGGTTCATTTATTCCTATAAATGTTATTATGGATAGTCCAATATTAAAATATGCTACATATATTAATATATTTAAATATTCAACAGAGCCTTTTAATAATGCTTGAGCTGGAAAATTTGTATTTAATGCAACTACTGGAATTTACTTGTCAATTTCATTAGCTCTAATTACTACATTTACAGTTACTTCATCATTCAAACTAAAATGAGAGTCATAAAATAATTCAAAGTGCACAATATAAATTGCGCACTTTCTTTTTATTGATTATTTTTTGTTATAATTAAGCAATGGAAAAAATAGTTAATATAATTGGAGCAGGTCTTTCAGGATGTGAAGCTGCTTATCAATTAGCAAAAAGAAATATCAAAGTTAAATTATATGAGAAAAAAACAATTGAAAGGAATCCAGTTCAAAAATTAGATTATTTTGCAGAATTAGTTTGTTCAAATACCTTAAGATCAACTGATTTTAAAAATGCGGTAGGAACTTTGAAAGATGAAATGAGACTTTTTGATTCTTTGATTATTAAAGCTGCAGAGTTTGCACAAATACCTGCTGGAGGAAGTTTGGCAGTAGATAGAGATGTATTTTCGAAATATATTACAGATAAAATGCATGAAAATAAAAATATTGAAGTCATAGAGCAAGAATTTAAGGAAATAGATCCTAATCAAATTACTTTAATAGCTTCTGGGCCTTTAACTAGTGAGGATTTACAAACTGAAATTGCAAAACTAATTGGTCAAGATTATTTTTATTTTTTTGATGCAGTTGCACCAATAATTACAAAAGATTCTATTAATATGGAAATTGCTTTTAGAAAAAATAGATATGAGAAGGGTGAAACTCAAGATTATATAAATTGCCCAATGAACAGAGAAGAATATGAGTTATTTTATAATGAACTTGTAAATGCTCAATTAGCTCCTGTTCATTTAGAATCGGAAAAAAATTTAAAATATTTTGAAGGATGTATGCCAGTTGAAGTAATGGCAAAAAGAGGATTTGATACTTTAACATATGGTCCACTTAAACCAGCAGGTTTAAGAAATTTAGATGGAACTAATAATTTTGCAGTTGTTCAATTAAGACAAGATAATGCAGCAGATGATTTATATAATTTTGTTGGTTTTCAAACAAATTTAACATGACCAGAACAAAAAAGAGTTTTTAGATTAATTCCTGGACTTGAAAACGCTGAATTTGTAAGATATGGAGTTATGCATCAAAATAATTTTATAAATTCACCAACAGTTTTAAATGAGTTCAATCAACTAAAAACTAATAACAATATATTTTTTGCAGGTCAAATTACTGGAGTTGAAGGATATGTTGAATCAACTTCTTCAGGAATAATTGCAGCTATAAATATTGCAAGAATGTTAGAAGGAAAAGAACTTCAAAAATTCCCAAAAGATACTGTAATGGGTGGTTTACAAAATTATATAATTTCAACTGATTCAAAAAACTTTCAACCAATGAAGGCAAATTGAAGTATTGTTGAAAATTTAGAAATTAAGTCTAAAATAAGAAAAGAAGAAAAAAAGGAACTTTATTCAAAAAGATCTATAAACTCAATGAATGAATTTATAAAAAAACTTTAATAATTAAAGAAAGGCAACTATGAGAGAAATAGATAAACAAAGTATTTTTTGATATGGTTTGCACAATCTTGTGCAAGAAAATGCTCAATTAAAATATTATATTACTACTCAAAAGGAACTAATCTATAATTTGTATCCAGTAGTTTATTTAGGAGTAATTCAATATTCTTTATATAGAGGAATTGTACTTACAGAAATACCACTTGAAGATAGCAATTTATATACAGACTATATTTTAGAAAGATATGATGAAATATATAAAATTAGATATAGATTCGTAAAAGAAAAACCTAAAAAAGCTAACTTAAAAGATGAAGAAACATATGAACTTTGTAAAGAAATAATTTCAAATTTATTACTTCCATATATAAATGAATATTGTTTTAGAAGTTATGATATGTGAAAAAATTTATCTCAAGCTTATATAAGAGAGTGCGTTATAAATTATGAATATGATATTAATCATAAATCAGATGATGGAAGAATAAAAACTTCACTTTTATATCCATTTGTATTTACATTAAGTCTTATAGTTGTTCAAGAAAAGCAAGGTTTATATCAAAGAGTTGAAAAGTGTTATCAAAAAGAAGTACTTTTAAGAAAATTTAATTCAGGAAGAGAATGAAGAGAAAAAGAATTAGATTATTTAAACGAGACTTATGAACTTATACAAAATGATGAAGAATGGTTATTATTTTTAAGTAATTTCTCTTCATCAAAATGAGATAACTTTGATATGAAAGAAAGATTTAAAGCTTTATTTCAATTAGCAAAATTAACTACTATTCTTATGAAAGATGAAATTAGTGCAGTGACTATGTTAGATGATGGAGAAGAACTTTTTGATCAAGTTAAAAATTACTTACCTCTATTTATCTATCATGATAAAATTTTAAATGAAAAAAATGAATTAAAAAGGGATATCAAAAAATCTCAAATTAAAATTTTATCACCATTTGCAAATCAGAATATAAATATTGAAGTATTAATACCTTATATAATTTCAAAGAAAGATAGATTTGTTGAATACAGCCAAGAATCATTGTTTAAAACATCAGAAATAATATATACTGTTCTTGCAAAATTAAGATTAGTATTGCTAATACACGAATATTTACCAAATTTAATTGATTCAAGAATTTATCCAAATAAAAAATTATATGTAGAAGTATTGAATTTATTTGAAGAAATAAAAGAGGGTAAATTTAAAAGAAAGTTAGATGTTGAAAATTTATTAGAATCTGACTTCTTAATTTCAGAAGATGAAATTAATGAAATTATTGAAAATGAATATACAAATATAGATGATTTTTATAATAAAGCTTGTTTTTATAAAGTTGGTAGAATCATGAGTTTACTTTTAGGAGTTGAGAATACAACAGCTAAAAAAATGAATTATGATTTATCTGAACTATTTAAAAATATAATTATAATATTGGGACCTCATCCTTTAGATCATACTGTTCAAACAACAGAAACATTAAAAAAACTTTATTCATCATTCGAATTAATGTGTAATGATTATGAGAAATTAATGAATAAAGATATAACAAAATCTAAACAATATATTTCTAATTTGGAATTACCTCTAAAACTTTTAAGATGAAAAAAATAGTAAAAATGTAGTAATATAGATAAAAATTTGCTATTATTATTTTGTCTTATTTTGCCCACGTAGCTCAGTAGGATAGAGCATGCGCCTTCTAAGCGTAGGGTCAGAAGTTCGAATCTTCTCGTGGGCGCCATTATGAATATACATACTAGTTTAACTAGTATTTTTTTTATTTTTTTTGTAAAATAAGTACGTTGACAATTCAGAAGGAATAAATTATGGAATTAAAATATAAATCAAAAATATCAGATATTAAAAAGTATGACATTATTGCAAAAGTTTATTTAAGTTATTATGTTGATCCTATTTATAATGAAATTACTCAAAATCAAACAGAAAATCATGAAGTTTTGACTTTTAAAAATCATCCAAGTTCAATTATTAAATCTAATTGAAATTATGAATTTGAAAATCTTGATGAAGTAAAAGAATTTAAACCAAAGTTTTTAACTAATTTTACAACTAAAGAATATAAAAATATGGAACTTACAAATGGCATAGAATTTAAAACAAATTATAAATTTATGGCTTTGGATTTGAATGAAAAAGATAGATATGAAAATATTGAAATTGATAAAGCACAATTTTTGAGAGTTGAAACAAAAGACCAATTGGATTCTTTTGTTAAAAATGTAGCAACAATTTTTTCTGAAGAGGTAACAGATTCAAAGAAATTTTATGGATTATTTGAACAATATCAAAAAATAAGTGACCTGTTTATAATAAAATATGAAGATGAATATGTTGGAACAGGCCACCTTATCCATTTTGATGATAAGAGTACTGTAATTGATGATATTACAATGCTTGAATCAGTTAGAGGGAAAGGTCTTGCAACATTTTTAATGAAATCGTTAATTAATAGATGTCTTGAAAAAGGCCAAAAAGAAGTATATTTATTTGGAAGCGAAATGGCTTTTAATATTTATAAAAAACTTGGCTTTATAGAAGAAGACTTCTGATTAGAACAATATAAAATAAATTATTAAAATAGAATAAAATTAAGGTGAAATTATGAAAAAATTTAGTATACAGTTGGTATTTATTTGTTTCTTATTTTTTATGTATTATTTCTATAGTGCATGAGTAACAAATTTAAAAGAAGTAAAAAATGATTTAATGTTCGAATTATTTGATCCATTTAAATTAATATTATTAGGGATGATTTTTACAGTTATTTATGCTGCAATTAAGAATCTATTATTTTCAAGATTTGTAAATCTAAAACAGTATAGAAAAAATTTAAGAGATAATATTCTTTTTGAATTTGATAATACAATTAGTTATTTAGAAGCATTAAAAGTAATTATAAAAGATAACAATCAAAATGAAGCAAAAAAAAGTCTTAAGACTTTTAAAACTATCGTTTATAAACCAGATTATTTATCTGATTTTATGGAAAAATTAGCAAATTCATTATTGCTTGAAAAGGATATTTCAGTTTTTAATGGAGCAGTTGAAGTGATTTCAACAAATATAAAACAAAATTTTGAAAATGAAAGAGAAAGAATTCTTAATAATCAAAGAGGACTTAAAGAAATAAACGCAGCAGAAGATTATTATACAAATACTAGTTGAGAATCAATTAGATATAATTTAGCTTTAAATAACTTTGATAATAGTAAATCAAGTAGATGAAAAATTTCTAGTTTATATATTTCAAAATTTAAAAGTTCTTTATTTATATCATTTTTAATAAGCTCATTAATCTTTGTTATTGCAGCAGTTTTTATGAAAATTAATAAAGTATCAATAGATAACTATTTCTTTGCTGGGTTTACTGGATCAATACTTTTAATTTCTTTAGCTCATTATAATATTTCAATGTTTTTATCTTCAAAAAAAATGAATATAAAAATATATTGAGGACATTTAGTTCTTTATTACACTATAATTACTGTTATATTTTTAAATATAACTTTAAATATAATCTTCTTTCCAAATGTTGCAACAACAACTCAAGAAGGTCAATGATATAATTCAGAATTATTAAATTTCTTAAAAAATCTTTTATATATAGTTTTCTCAACTATGTTATTAGCTTATGTATTTGGAGGTTTTTTAGAATTATTAGAAGATAGTAAATTTAATTTAAAAAACTCAGTTAAAACTTTTGTAGCTCCTTTAGTAATTTTTATAATTACTTTAGTTATTAATATTCTTTCAATTTATCATGCAGAAAGTTCATACTACGTAGTTAACTTTACAATACTTACTGCATTTTGATTGTTTATAAGTGTTTGAAATAAATTTTTCTCAAAATAGTAAAATATTTTATTATTACTAAAATTCAATATATAAATAAGTAAAAAAGAATATGGAGCTTATTGACTTTATTATAAAAATGTTATGAAAAGAAGTATCCATACTAAAATATGCTTTAAATGTAAAAATAAAATAGAAGATGGAGATGTTTATAAACATTTTGAAGAACAAGATATTTTCTCAAATAAAGTTCTGTTCTATGCACACAATAAATGTTTAAAATAAGTTTGTTAAGTAATTTAACTTGACAAACTTATTTTTTAGTTTAATATTAATAATGTTCTTAAATAGAAGACAAGGAGGATAAACATGGTTAAATTAAGATTAAAAAGAGCTGGTAAAAAAAGAGCAGCATTTTATAGAATTGTTGCTTCAGATGCTCGCGTTAAACGTGATGGAGAATACATCGAACTAGTTGGTACATATAACCCAATCAACGGAGAAGTAAACGTTAAAAAAGAAATTGCTTTAAAATGATTACAACAAGGTGCACAACCAACTGATACAGTTAGAAACATTCTTTCAAAAGAAGGTGTAATGACTGATTTACACAACGCTAAATTAGAAAGCAAGAAAAACCAACCTAAAAAAGAAAAGGTTGCTAAAAAACCTGCTGCTAAAAAGGCAACTGCAGCTAAAAAACCTGCTGCAGCTAAAAAAGTTGCTGAAGTTAAAGAAGAAACTTCAGCTGAATAATTATGCAAGATGTTTTTAAATCATTTGAAGAAATGTTAAAAAGTATTATTCCAAAAGATATTAAATATGTTTTAAAGGAAAAATATGAAACTGATCAAAGTTATGAGTTTATACTAGTAATTGAAGAAAAAGACTTAGACATTTTTAAAGATAAAAAATCCGAAGGTTTCATTAATTCTATTACTAATATATGTAATTCCGAATTATCAATTTTTTCAAAAAAAATAGTTATAGATTTAGAGGTATTAGAAAATTATGCTTAATAATCTAAAAAAAATAGGAAAAATTGTTGCAACTCATGGTTTAAAAGGTGAATTAAAATTCAAACTAGAAGATAATTTAGTTCTCATAGAAGATATTCAAAATGAACAGTTATTTTTAGAAAATACTTCAAAAAATCTGGATGTTTTTGAAATAAAAAGGTCGTACTTTTTAAATAAAAAACATATAATTGGATTTGAAGAAATTAATACTATTGATCAAGCTCAAAAATTAGTTAATAACATAGTTTATGTTAGAAAAGATTGTAAGTTTATAGAAGAAGAATTCAGTTATGTAGGATTTGAGTGTTTTTATAAAGATAATTTTTATGGAAAAGTTATTGAAGAAATGTTCAATGGAGCACATGATTTGATAAAGGTTGAAAATAATGATAAGGAAATTTGAATTCCTTGCGTTGATTTCTACGTTGAAAAAATAGAAGAAGAAAACAAAAAGTTGTATTTAAAAGAAGTTGAGGTTTTAAACTAATGAAATTTTCAATTATTACTTTATTTCCAAATCTAATTAATTCATATATCTCTGAATCTATAATTAAAAGAGCAATTGAAAAAAATAGTATAGAAGTTGAAGTTATTGACCTTAGAAATCATACAACGCTTAAACATAATCAAGTTGATGACTATCAATTTGGTGGTGGAAAAGGAATGGTTCTTATGGTAGAGCCAGTTGTAAATGCAATTGAAAGTTGCAAAACTCAAAACAGTTTAGTAGTTTTAACAAGTCCACAAGGTAAAACTTGAAATCAAAATTCAGCTAGAATTTATGCTTCAAATTATGATCACATAATATTAATATGTGGTCATTATGAGGGTTTTGATGAAAGAATATTAGATTATATAGATTTAGAAATATCTATAGGAGATTATGTTCTTACTGGAGGAGAAATAGCAAGTATTGTAATTCTTGATTCAATAACTAGATTATTGGATGGAGTAATTGCAAAAGATTCTCATCTTAATGATAGTTTTGAAAATAATCTATTAGATCATCCAGTTTTTACTAAACCAATTGAATTTAGAGGAAAAATAGTTCCTGAAGTTTTAACAAGTGGTCATCATGCAAATATTGAAAAATATCGTCAAGAAGGTAGATTAAGAAACACTTTTAATAAAAGACCTGATCTTTTAGAAAAAAGTGAATTATCAAAATCAGATTTAGAATTTATCAATAAATTAAAAAAAGTGAAAGGAGATAATTAATTATGAATATGTTAACAAAAAATACAAAAGCTTTAATTGATGAACAATTAAACAATAATCTTCCAAATTTTACATCAGGAGATACTATTAAAGTAAATGTAAAAATTAAAGAGGGAGAAAAATACCGTATTCAAGCATTTGAAGGTGTAGTTATTAAAACACAAGGTAGTGGAATTTCATACTCAGTTTGTGTAAGAAAAAACTCAAATGGTGTTTTTGTTGAAAGAACTTTCCCAGTTCACTCACCAATTATTGAAACAATTGAAATAATTAAACGTGGACGTGTAAGAAGAGCAAGAATTTATTACATTAGAAACTTAACAGGTAAAGCTGCACGTATTAAAGAAGTTATTAATAACAAAGCTAAAGACGCATCAGCAGTTAAAAAAGCAGTTAAAAAATAATAAATTATTTAAAATCTCTCAAAATGAGAGATTTTATTTTTCTATTTAGATTACTATTATTTTTAGTTATAAAAAAGTAAAATATAGTTTGGTTAAGGAGAATATTATATGAAAAATTATTATGAAGAAATAATGGACAAAATTAATGAATCAATAAATAATAATAATTTTGATGAAGCATTTAAAATAGTTTTGGAAGAACTTAATGCTCCATATATTCCAAATGACTTTGAAAAACAATTAGAGAAAATTCAATCTCAATTAGCTGAAAAATTAAATTTTAATGAAAAAAATTCAGCAAACTGAAATATTGATAAAGTTCTTGAAATAATGAGTAAAAAATTAGATCAAGATGTGCATTTAGTTGCTTTTGATGCTTTAAGAGGTTTAAATGCAAGACTTATAATTAATGAAATAAAACAATATTTAAAAGATGATGAAATTAAACCAGAATACAAAACATTTCTTTTTATGGTTTTAATTGAACAAGCTATCGATGAAGAAATAATAATAAAGAAAATTAATAAAGAAATTCTATTGAATCCTTCAAAATATAATCTTAATGAAGCACAAGAAATACTAAAAGAAATTGAACTTAAAATAGAGAAAGCTATTTACGATTCTAATCCTAGTTTATTTACAATTTGTCAAAATATTGCAAATACATATTTCTATTATACTTTCCCAATTTTTGAATTTGAAAAATATACTTTAAATGATTTGAGTGTAGCAATAATTTTAAAAGCACAAGACTCTTTGGGTCTTGAATTAAATATAGAACAAGAATTAAAAATAGATTTTAATAAAGAAAATACAATGATACTATTAAATGAGTTAAATAATATTGTTTAGAAATGAGGAACTAATTATGATAAAAACAACTTTTATAGAAGAGGATTTTGTAAAATATGAAGATCCTAAAAATATAATGATGGAATTATTTGGAGTAACTTGTTCAGTTTGTGGAATAGAAGAAATTGATTTCATTGATCAAAAGGCTCCAAAAACATTGGGTCAAGTAGCTCAAGAAATTTTGGATGAGAATCCTGAAATTGACGATGAAGAATTAAATGAAATGATAGAACCACAAATAGAAGCATGACAGGAATTAGATGATTATAATGCATCAATTGGAATGCCAACATTCTTATGTTATAACTGTCATGATCAATTAATTGAAGGTGAAATTTCAATATCAATGAACTGTGAAGATACTGAAAATAATTAATAAAGGAGAAATAAGTTCATGAAATTTGTAGATTTAGCATATTTTAATATTAAATCAGGAAAAGGTGGAGATGGTGCTGTCTCTTTTCGTCATGAACTTTATGTTGCAAATGGCGGACCAAATGGTGGAGATGGTGGAAAAGGTGGAGATGTAATCTTCATTGCTGATGAAGGTAAATCATCATTATTGGATTTAAAATTGCAAAAATTTTATAGTGCAGAAGATGGATATAAAGGTGATATTAAAAATATGCACGGTAAAAATGGTAAAGACATTTATATTAAAGTTCCTGTTGGAACAGTAATTTATGATGCAGATACAAATGATTTACTTTATGACTTTATAAATGATGGTCAAGAAAAAATTATTGCATTTGGTGGAAAAGGTGGAAGAGGAAATGCAAGATTTGCAAACTCAAGAAATAAAGCGCCAACTATTTTTGAAGCTGGAGATCCAGGGAAAGAAATAAATATTAAAGCTGAATTAAAAGTATTAGCAGATGTTGGTTTTGTTGGTTTACCAAATGCTGGGAAATCTACATTATTAAGAGCAATTTCAAATTCCAAACCACAAATAGCAGATTATCCTTTTACTACTTTAAATCCACAATTGGGTGTTAGTAGAGATAAAAGTGGAAGAACTTTCACAGTTGCAGATTTACCAGGATTAATTGAGGGAGCTAGTTTAGGAAAAGGTTTAGGTCATGAATTTTTAAGACATATTGAAAGATGTAAAATTATTTGTCATGTTATTGATATGTCAGGAAATTATGCAACAGAAGATGTAATTCAAAATTACGAATTAATTAGAAAAGAATTGGTTGAATATAATTATCATTTAGAGAAAAGAGTAGAAATTATAGTTGCAAATAAGATGGATATAGATGAAGCTCAAATAAATGTTTTATACTTTAAAGAGAAGTATAAAGATAAAAAAATTATTGAAGTTTCGGGTTTAAGCAAACTTAATATTGATCAATTACTTTTAGAAATAGGTTCTACATTAGAAGAAGTAAAAGATATACCTTTATGAGAAATTAAAGATGAAAATCCTCAAGATTATAAAGTATATAATTTTGAAACAGACTTAAAAGATATTCAAGTAAAAAACCTTGGAAATAAAAGATGAAGAATTGAAGGAGAAGATGTTTACAAAGTTTATCAAAAGACACCAATTTCTACTTATGATAACTTATTATTGTTTAATGAAAAACTTAAACATTTAGGTGTATATGATATTTTAAGAGAAAAGGGTGCTCAACACGGAGACATTGTAAAAGTATTTGATATAGAATTGGAGTGAATGGATTAATATGAAATTAAATCAATATTTAGACTATTTAGTTGAATGACTGAAAGAAGAAGTTAAAAAAGCAAATCAAAAAGGAGTAATTATAGGAATTAGTGGTGGAATTGATTCAGCTGTTGTTGCTGCGATTGCAAAAAGAGCTTTTCCTGAAGATTACTTAACAGTTTGAATGCCTTGTAAATCAAGTGAATTGGATGAAAAATGTAAATTGGAATTAATTGAAAAATTAGAATTAAAAAATGTATCAGTTGATTTAACAAATACATTTGAAACTATTTCAACTGCTTTGAATGAATCTGGAATTGAACAGTCAAAATTAGCACTTGCAAATACTAAAGCAAGATTAAGAATGTCAACACTATATTCAATGGCTCAAACACATAATTATCTAGTTTTAGGAACTGATAACGCCGATGAATGACATATTGGTTATTTTACAAAATTTGGTGATGGAGGAGTAGATTTACTTCCAATAGTTCATTTATTAAAAAGAGAAGTTAGAGAAGCTGCAAAATTATTAGGAGTTCCAGACTCTATAATTAATAGAGCACCAACAGCAAGTTTATGAGAGGACCAAACAGATGAGTCAGAAATTGGCTTTAGTTATGATTTAATTGATGACTATATTAGTGGAAAAGAAGTAAACGATGAAGTAAAAAAAAGAGTAGACCATTTACATAAAATTTCTGAACATAAAAGAACAGGGGCACCTATGCCAAAAAATATAAGATAAAGTTTAAAATTATTTAATTTAAACTTTTTTTTATTAATAAGCATTTTTGTTAGATAATTAGAGAAATAAGGAGAATATAAATATGACAGAAATACAAGCAAGTAAAATTAGTGAATTCATGGATAATTTACCTGAAGATATTGCTGATAAAATGTTTGAAGAGTTAATAGCTGGAATGAGCCTATACTTTGCAATAGTTTTATTTGGAGAAGAAATTGAAAAAAATTATGAACCATTAAAATTGGATGGTAAATCAATTGAAGAAATTGCAAGAGTTGTTAAAGAAACTGAAATAGGAGAAGAAGAAGTTTATTCTGCTTTAATGGGTTCATTACAAGAAGAATCTGATGCTGAATTATTTGCTGAAGATTGTGTACAATCAATTGCTTTTAGTCCTGAATATCCTCAAGAAGTTTTAGCAAAATTAGGAGAATTAGAGATTGATCTTAATGATTTCTCTATGAATTTAATTGTTACTTTAAAAGATGAATTTATTGATTTCTTTGTAAATGATCTTGATATTATTGAATGAAAAAATGACATTATTGATGCATTAGTAGCAAGTTGAGATTAATAAAAAATTAAAAACTAGATTAAAAAAATCTAGTTTTTTTTGTAATTATGTTATTATAAGTATGATTGTAGATAGGGTAATTTACAGTTGGGCTAAAAATAAAGGTAATTATTATGAAAACATTGATATTTAGTAAAACAGTTTTTAAAGTATTAAACTTTCGTCTTCCATTAGAAGTTGTACTAATTATTTTTGCTATAATTGCAATTATCTCTTTAAGTATTTATTTTTCTATACTTTTTAGAAGGAATAGAAAGTTCTTTTTTGAAAAAGAACAAGTTTCTGCAAATGAATTTAAGAGACTTGAAAAATTTGAAGAAGAAAGAAATAATTTTGAGCTAGAAATAGCTAAAATTAGAAAAATACAAAGAGATAAGAGAAAATAATACCTTTTTATGCTCGTAAAAAAGGGGGCTTTTTTTATGAGTGGATTATTTAATCCTTTTAAAAAAGAAAATTTAACAGAAAATCAAAACCAACAAAATGTTGGAGATTTTGCGTTAAATCAAAATCCGCAACAAATGATAAATTACCAAAATGAAACAGCAATGTATCAAAAGAATTTAATAGAATCTAAAAATGAAGGTTATATAAGACCAAGAAATAGAAATTTTGAAAATAGTTATTATGAACAAGCTCAAAATATACCCCAATATACTAGAAGTGAAAATAATAGAGATATGAATTTATATCCACAAAATAATCAAATTAATTATCAACAACAATTTGTAAATCAAATACCACCGCAAGTACAACAACAAAGAATGATACAACAACAACCAGCAAACTTTAATAATTATCCTCAACAATATGAGAATTTGAAACAAGAATATCTTGATTTTGATAATAGTTCAAGAATTGATTATGGAAATTATAGAGATGAAAATCAATATAATAGAATGGTTTATCCTCCAAATAATAATGTCCAAGGCATAAGACAAAATGAAATTCATAATAATAAGCCATTATATGAAAATTATCAAATGCCAAATAACAATATGCAATATGGTTATAATGATTTTTCAAATAACAATCAGTTTTATAGTCAAAATAATCAATATGGTTATAATCCAGAAATTGATTATGCACCTGTTAGTTCAAATAATTATAATGCATATGATCAAAATTCATACCAACAAAGAATGAAAAATGCAAATATAGTACCTAAAGAAATTGGAAAAGAAATTAGAAGTGAAAAATTAAGAATATTTATTGTATTTTTAATTGGAACTGTTGGAATAATATCTGCTTCATTTATGTTAGCAATATATTATAAATCTGGAGCTGATGGAACTTTTTTGGGAATGACACGTGATAAAGTTATGTACCCATTCTTTTCAATAATATTATTAATTGTTTCAACTGGTTTCTTTTTAACAAGTTTAACTGATTTTGGATTTTTATATTCAAATGTCAAAAAATATGAAAGAGATCTTTTATTTGGAAAAGAACTTGTTCCATACTTTATAACTAGAAATTATAGAAGTTTAATCTCAAGAAGTATTTATTTAAATTGAATTGCATTTTGTGTATATATATTTGGAGCAATATCATTGGCAATAATGTATGGTATGGATTCTAAAAAAGGAACAGATGTTTACTTTTTCTTTTGAAAAATAGGACAATTAAAATCTTTAGAATCAGAAATAAAAACTAATGTAGTAGTTTTATTTGTAACTTTAATAGTTCATGTATTGAATATTGTTACAACAAGAACAAGAAAGAATAATATCATAGGTTATTATGGCTATGAAATAATTCCCCAACATGAAATTAAAGAAATTAAGAAAAAAGCAAATAAGGTATGTATGATAATTTTCTTTACAACAATGGCTATTATTTTATTTTTAATAGTTATACCATGATTGATAATTAGAAAAAAAAGAGGTCTTCCACTTAAACCATGAGGGACAGTAAATTAATAGATAGAAAAATTAATAGCTTATATGTTCACATTCCATTTTGTGAACATATTTGCTTTTATTGTGATTTTGTAAAAGTAAAAAAACCTCAAGATCCAAAAGTCATTGAAAAATATTTAGACAAAATTGAAATTGAATTAGAAGCTTATGGCAATAAACTTGAATTTATAGAAAGTATATATATTGGGGGGGGAACTCCAAGTTGTTTAAATGAGCAACAAACTATAAGAATGTGTGAAATTCTTTCAAAGTATACAAATAAAGAAAATTTTGAATACTCAATAGAATTAAATCCCGAATCAGTTACTCGTGAAAAATTAGAAATATATAAAAAATTTAATATTAATAGAATAAGTATGGGTGTTCAAACTTTTGACAATGAGCTTTTAAAAAAGATTGGAAGAATTCATGATAATTCTATTGCTATAAATGCATATAAATTAATTAGGCAAGTAGGTTTTACAAATGTAAGTATTGATTTGATGTATAATTTGTACGATCAATCGAGAGAAAATATTTACACTGATTTAAGATATATTGATGAATTAAAACCAGATCATATTTCTTGATACTCATTAATTATGAAAGAAAAGTCAGTTTGAGGAAGAAAAAATATGAAAGTTCCTGAAAATGATGAATTATATGATGAAATAGTAAACAACGGTTTAAAACAATTAGGTTATATTAGATATGAAATATCTAATTATGCACTTGGAGAAAAAAATAAATCCTTTCATAACATTAGTTATTGAAATAATTCAATTTTTGCTGGAGTAGGTATTGGTGCAACAGGTTTTGAACAAATTGAAGGAAAATATTTTCTTACAAAAAATGAAGGAAATATTCTAAATTATCAAAAAGAATTTGAAGAATTATCTCAGGAAGACTATTATTTCCAAATAGTAATGATGGGATTAAGACTTGTTGAAGGAATTGATATATCATTGGATATTAATAAAGAAATTTATAATTTCTATCAGAAAAAAATAAATGAAAAAATTTCACAGAATTTATTGGAAATTGTTAATAACAGACTTAGATGTACAGAAAGGGGATTTAATATCTTAAATGAGATATTAATAGATTTTTTATAATATGAAAAAAGCTTTAATAGTAGTAGATTATCAATTTGATTTTGCAGATCCAAATGGAAAATTATATGTTCCCCATGGTGAATTAATTAAGGACCAAATTGATAACAAAATAAAGGAATATAAAAGTGAAAATAATTTAGTTGTTTTTTCAGGTGATTTTCACCCCAAAAACCATGTATCATTTTCAAAATGAGGAGAGCATTGTGTTGTAAATACAACAGGAGCAGAATTTTATGTTGATTCTTCTCAAGTAGATCTATTTATAAAAAAGGGAACAGAACTTGATTATGATAGTTATTCTGCTTTCTATATTGCACAAGATTTAAAAATAGAGTCTAAATTGGATTCTTGATTAAAACAAAATGAAATTAACCAATTAGAGATATGTGGATTAGCTTTGGATGTTTGTGTGCAAGCAACATATGATGACGCAATTGAAAAAGGTTATACAGCTTTTATAAATTATGATTTATCAAAAGGATTAAACTCTTAGGAGTTTTTTTTTTTTTTTTTAAAAAAAAAAAAAAAAATCGATAAATATATTGGAGGAAAATTATGCTGAAACAAATAATTAATACTGAACAAAGTAATTTAGCATTTACAAAAATGCTAAATAGGAATATTCACACTGATTATAAGGATATAATTTATAACTTTATAAATCAGCCACAAATAAAAGTTGAACAGAAATATGATATTTTATTTTCACAAGCTATACAAAAAAATTGCTTTAAAAAAGTAGTAAAAGAAATGGAAAAAGATTTTCCCAAGTTTTATATTTTGTGAAAACTTACTGAAAAAATATCATATTGAACAAATATCTTTTTCTCAAGTAAGTTTGAGTCAGGAAATGGATTAAAAACTTTACAAAATATTTTGATTCTTAAACAATTATTTTTAACACAATTAAGATACAATTCAAATATTTGATTAAAACTTAATGCTACACAAAGTGAAAAAATTAAAGTTAAAAAAGATAAACAAAATATTAATTATAAATTATTGCTTTTAATTGCAGATTTTAAGGATTTAAAAGAGTCTCTTAATTTAATAAATGAAGAGCAAAAAACAATTTTAGAATTAACATTAAGATCAAATAATATTGAAGATTATATTGAATTAAATAATAGATTAGAAATTAACATATTTAAATATTTACCTATTAATATATTACTTTTACAATCTCAAATGATTAAGAATAGCACAAAATTAAATTTAAAAGAAAAGGCAAAGTTGAGCTATTCAGCTTTTATGCAACTTTTATGTATTTTTGTCGAAGAAAATCTTTCAAAAAAGAATCTAAATTAAAACACTTTATAAAAGTGTTTTTTATTTAAATTTTTTAAAAAATTAGCACTTAACCATTGACAATGCTAAAACAAAATGTAATATATTAATGATTAGCAATTAAGAAGCAAGAGTGCTAATTAAAGGAGGAATTTTTATGGATTTTACACAAAAACCAGATCCTTTAAATGATCCAGAAATCCTAAATAAATATACAAGGGATTTAACTAAGGATGCAAAAGAAGGAAAAATAGACCCCATCATTGGTAGAGATGATGAAATTATGCGAGTAATTAGAATTTTAAGTAGAAAAACTAAAAATAATCCAGTTCTTATTGGAGAACCTGGAGTAGGGAAAACAGCAATTGCTGAAGGTTTAGCACAAAGAATAAATAAAGGTGATGTACCTAGTGTTCTAAAAGATAAAAAAATCCTTGAATTAGATATGGGTAGTGTAATGGCAGGAGCTAGTTTCTTAGGTGATTATGAAGCTAGAATTAAGGGTATTGTAAATGCTATACAAAAAGAAAATGGGCAAATTATATTATTTATTGATGAATTACATTTAATAGTAGGAGCAGGAAAAACAGGTAATGGTGGAGGAATGGACGTTTCTAATCTATTAAAACCTGCACTTGCTAGAGGTGGAATTAAAGTAATTGGAGCTACAACTCTTAAAGAATATAGAGAATATATTGAAAAAGATGCTGCATTAGAAAGAAGATTTCAAAAAGTAGTAGTAAGTGAACCTACAATTGAAGAAACAATATCAATTTTAAGAGGTTTAAAGGAACGTTTTGAATCTTATCATGGAGTTAGAATTCATGATAATGCTTTAGTTGCAGCTGCACAATTAAGTGATAGATATATATCTGATAGATTTTTACCAGATAAAGCAATTGACTTAGTTGATGAAGCAAGTGCAACAATTAAAACTGAATTAGCTTCTGTTCCAACAGAACTTTATCAAATTGATAGAAAAGTAATGCAACTCGAAATAGAAAAAGCTGCTTTATCAAAAGAACAAGATGAAAAATCAAAAGACAGATTACAACAAGCTGAAAAAGAATTAAATAATTTGAAAGCAAAACAAACAGAATTTAATACAAAATGAGATTCAGAAAAAAGAGCTTTAGAAAAAATTAATCAATTCAGATCAACTATTGATAATTTAAAGATTGAATTAGAACAATCTCAAACCCAAGCAAATTATCAAAGAGCTGGGGAAATACAATATTCATTATTACCAGCATTAGAAAAGCAATTATCAACAGCACTTGATAACAATAAAGAAAAGTTAATTTCTGAAGAAGTTACAGAAAATGAAATAGCTTCAATTGTTTCAAGATGAACTGGAATTGAAATGGAAAACTTAATTGAAAGTGAAAAGCAAAAATTACTTATGTTAGGTACATCTTTAAAAAAAATGGTAAAAGGTCAAAATCAAGCAATTGAACTTGTTTCAAATGCCATTATTAGGAGTAGAAGTGGTATTAAAGATCCAAATAAACCTATAGGTAGTTTCTTATTTTTAGGGCCAACAGGTGTAGGTAAAACAGAAGTTGCTAAATCACTTGCAAAAAATTTATTTGGAAGTGAAAAGAAAATGTTACGTTTTGATATGTCAGAATACATGGAAAAACATTCGGTTTCTAAATTATTAGGTTCTCCTCCAGGTTATGTTGGTTATGAAGAAGGTGGAAAATTAACTGAAGCAGTTAGAAGAGCACCATATTCAATTTTATTATTTGATGAAGTTGAAAAAGCTCATCCGGATGTATTCAATATTTTCTTACAAATATTAGATGATGGTAGAGTAACAGATTCACTTGGAAAAACAATTGACTTTAAAAATACAATTATAATAATGACTTCAAATATAGGTTCTGAATATTTAATTTCAACACCACCTGAATTAGTTGATGAAGATGTATTAAATGAAAACTTAAAAAAATTCTTTAGACCAGAATTTTTAAATAGAATTGATAATATTATTAATTTTAATGCATTATCAAAAGAAGTTATTAAAGAAGTAATTGTCAAAACATTAGATGAATTAAAACAAAGAATTCTTTTGGCAAATGAATATATTATTAATTTTACAGATTCTTCAATTAAGAAAATTCTTGAAGAAGGTTATGATCAACAATATGGTGCAAGACCAATTAAAAGATATATTGAAAGAAATATTGAAACTTTAATTGCAAAAGCAATAGTTTCTGGAGAAATTGAATCAAAAAGAAACTATGTAGTTGATGTAAATGACAATAAATTTGTTATATCAACTTCAAATAAATTAAATTAGCACTTGATTATTAAGAGTGCTATTGATAAACTAGATATGTATTGTTATGGAGGTGTTTTTCATTGTTAACTAATCGTCAAAATTTAATATTAAAATCAATTATTGAAGAATATATTAAAATTGCATCACCTGTTGGTTCAAAAAGAATTCAAGAGGTATTAACAATGGAAGTGTCTTCTGCAACAATTAGAAATGAATCAGCACTTTTAGAAGAACAAGGATTCTTAGAAAAAGCTCACACTTCATCAGGAAGGGTTCCATCAACAAAAGGTTATAGATACTATGTTGATAATTTAATGGAATCAAATGACATTGATGATATTAAAGATCAAATTAATGAAATCTTTAAGAAAAGAGGAGCAACTATTGATGAAATTTTAGAACAAACTTCATTAATATTGAGTGAAATGACAAAATTAGCAACAGTTGTTGCTACTTCTGATACAAATGGTGAAGTATTACTTTCTAAAGTAGAACTTGTACCAATTTCAAATAAATCAGCAATAGTAATATTTGTCCTTTCAAATGGAACTATTCAAAATAAAACAATAAATTTAGAGTCAGTATCTTTGGAAGAATTAAGATTAGCAATTGATTTATTTAATGAAAGATTGATTAATTCAAAGTTATCAGAAATTGAAACCAAATCTCAAGCAATAATCCCTGTTTTGAAACAACAAGTAAAAAAATATGAGTTTGTTCTACAAACTTTAGTGGAAGCTTTGATTCATACAGATTCAAATAAATCACGAACAAGTGGTGTTAAATATCTATTGGAAAATCCAGAATTTAATGATCCAAATAAAATAAAAGACATCATTCAATTTATTGAAAACGCTTCTCCATTTGCTTGATTTAATTATCAAAGTAAAACAAATAAAGCAACTGTAGCTATTGGATTAGAAACAGGAAATGAAAATGATGATATTGCAGTTATTGGTACTAACTTCCCCACAAAAGGTGGGGGGAAAGGTGCATTAGCACTAGTTGGTCCTAAGAGAATTGAATATGATAAAGTATCAAAACTTTTAGAATGAATCAGCAATAAAATTGAAGAGAAATTTTTATTAGAAGGAGAATAATAATGGAAAAAGAAAAAGTAAAAGAAGTTTTAAATCTATTTGAAAATATCAAAAAAGAACTTAACTTAGACGAAAAGCAAAAAAATTCAAAAGAAAAAGATTCAAAAGAAGATCATGAAGAAACAAAAGAACTTTCAAATATTGAAAAATTGGAACTTGAATTTGTTGCATTAAATGAGCAAATTGCAAAACTTGAAGAAGCAAGATTAATAGCAGTAGCTGATAATCAAAATACAGTTAAAAGATTTCAAAATGAAAGTATTTTAGTTAGAAAATATGGTGGAGAAAAATTAGCTTCAGAATTAATACCAGCAATTGATATGTTTAGAGGAGTATTAAAATCTACTCCTGATAATCCAGAAATAAAAAATTATTTAATGGGATTTGAAATGATTATCAATCAAATTGATCAAGCATTAACAAATGCTGGGGTTGTAATGGTAGATGTTAAACCTGGAGATGATTTTAACCCAGAACTTCATTCTGCAATTGAACAAATTAAATCAGAAGAATTTGAATCAGGGAAAATTGCAGTTGTTGTTTCAAACGGATATAAATTACATGATAGAGTTATAAAGCACGCTGCTGTTAAAGTAGCAGAATAATTTAAAAAATATTATTGAAAAGGAGAAAATAATTATGGCAAAAGAAAGAATTATAGGAATAGACTTAGGAACTACAAACTCATGTGTTGCAATTATGGAAGGTGGACAACCAATGGTTTTAGAAAATCCAGAGGGTCAAAGAACAACACCATCAGTTGTAGCATTTAAAAATAGTGACATTATTGTTGGGGGAGCTGCAAAAAGACAATCAGTTACAAACCCAAATACAGCTATATCTATTAAACGTGATATGGGAACAAACAAAAAAAGAAATTTAGAAGGAAAAGATTATACTCCAGAACAAATTTCAGCTGAAATTTTAAGATACTTAAAAAAATATGCAGAAGATAAAATAGGGACAAAAATTACAAAAGCAGTTATTACAGTTCCTGCTTACTTCAATGACGCACAAAGAAAAGCAACAAAAGATGCTGGTAAAATTGCTGGTTTAGAAGTTGAAAGAATTATTAACGAACCAACAGCAGCTGCGCTAGCATATGGTATCGATAAACAAGACAAAGAAATGAAAGTTTTAGTATATGACTTGGGTGGAGGAACATTTGACGTTTCTTTATTGGAATTAGCAGATGGAACTTATGATGTTTTAGCAACTTCAGGAGATAATGAATTAGGTGGAGATGATTTTGACCAAAAAATTATGGATTGAATTGGTCAAGAAATCAAAAAAGAACACAATATTGATTTATCAAAGGATAAAATGGCTTTACAAAGATTTAAAGATGAAGCAGAAAAAGCAAAAATTAATTTATCAAGTCAAGTTGAAACAGAAATTAACTTACCATTTATAGCAATGAACGAAAATGGTCCAGTTAACTTCTCAACTAAATTATCAAGAGCTGAATTTGAAAAAATGTCAAAAGATTTAGTTGAAAGAACTAGAAAACCAGTTGAAGATGCTTTAAAAGAAGCAAAATTAAAAGCAATTGAAATTGATCAAGTTCTTTTAGTTGGGGGATCAACAAGAATTCCAGCAGTTCAAGAATTAGTTAAATCATTATTAGGTAAAGAACCAAATAGAACAATTAACCCAGATGAAGTTGTTGCCATGGGAGCTGCAATTCAAGGTGGAGTTCTTGCAGGTGATGTAACTGATGTATTATTATTAGACGTTACACCTTTAACTTTAGGAATTGAAACAATGGGTGGAGTTATGACACCATTAATTCAAAGAAATACAACAATACCAACTGAAAAATCACAAGTATTCTCAACAGCAGTTGATAATCAACCAGCAGTTGATATTAATGTTTTACAAGGTGAAAGACCAATGGCTGGAGATAATAAATCATTAGGTCAATTCCAATTAACAGGAATTAAACCAGCTCCAAAAGGAACACCTCAAATTGAAGTTACATTCAAAATTGACGTTAACGGAATTGTATCTGTAACTGCAAAAGATAAAGATACTAATGAAGAAAAAACTATTACAATTTCAAACTCAGGAAGTTTAACAGATGCTGAAATTGAAAAAATGGTAAAAGAAGCTGAAGAAAACCAAGAAGCTGATAACCAAAAACGTAAAAATATTGAATTAAAAAATAAAGCAGAAAGTTATTTAAATATTATTGAATCATCAATGTCAGAAGCAGGAGATTCAATGAATGAAGAACAAAAAAAACAATCAGAAGATATGGCAAAAGAAATTCGTGAATTAATTGCTAAAGAAGATTATGAAGCTTTAGATAAAAAAATGAATGAATTAGAACAAGCAATGAAAATGGCTTCAGAAATGGCTGCACAACAAGCACAAACTAGTGAAGGTGCTTCTCAAGAAGAAGTTAAAGAAGAAAATAAGGATGAAGAATCTAAATAGTTTTAAAAAACAACTATGTAATAGTTGTTTTTTAAAGAATAGAAGCGAGGTGTAGAATGGCTAAACGCGATTATTATGAAATACTTGGTATTCCTAAGTCTTCATCAGAAGAAGAAATAAAAAAAGCATATCGTAAATTGGCTAAAAAATATCACCCAGATATTTGTAAAGAACCAGATGCAGAAGATAAATTTAAAGAAGCAACTGAAGCGGCAGAAGTATTATTAGATCAAAATAAACGTAAAACTTATGATCAATTTGGTCATGAAGGATTAAGCGGAATGGGTTCAGGCTTTAGTGGGGGCTTTGGTGGAGGTTTCGGTGACTTTTTCTCAAATATGGGAGGAGCAGGAGATTTCTTTTCTGATATATTTTCTAACTTCTTTGGTGGAAGAGGTGGTTCTTCTTCAAGAACTAGATCATCAAGAGGTAAAGATATTGTTATAAGTGTTAGTTTAACACTTAGAGAATTATTATTTGGTATAGATAAAGACGTATCATTAGATTTAATTTCAAAATGTGATGATTGTGATGGAATTGGTGCAAAATCAAAATCAGATATTGTAGAATGTGAAGTATGTAATGGTCATGGGGTTGTTACTGTTTTACAAGATATGGGTATTGCAAAATTTCAAACTCAACAACCTTGTCCAAAATGTAAAGGTCATGGTAAAGAAAACAAAAATCCATGTAAAGCTTGTAGAGGTGATGGAGCTGTTCTTAAAAAAGAAACAGTTACAATGCCTATACCAAAAGGTTTAGTACCAGATCAACAAATTGTTTTAAGAAATGCTGGTAATTATTCTGTAGATGGTGGAGAACGTGGACATCTTTATGCAGATGTTCACTTAAAGGCTTCAAAAAATGTAAAAATTGTAAATGAACACGATATTAAATTTAAATTTGATGTAAGTTATCTTGATGCAATTCTTTCAAATGAAATTTCAATTAAAACTTTAGATGGAGACATTAATATCAAAATACCAAAAGGTATAAAAAATGGAGAAATAATTACTGTAAAAAATCATGGACTTTATAAGGGAGTAAAATCTTCACATAGAGGTAATTTATTATTAGAAGTAAATATTGTAGTTCCAAAAGATATTGATAAAACTGAAAAAGAGAAATTAGAAATTATAGCAAAATCAACAGACTTTAAAGTTAAAAATAATTTAGAAGAATAACCCAAAAAGGGTTATTTTTTTAACAAAACTATTTAATTTGAATTAATCTTATTATTGTATAATCAATAGGTGGAGGATATTATGTCTGATAGCATTAGAATTTTAAAAATAAATAAAATTTTAGATAATGATTTAGAAGATACAACTCAGGATTATTCAACTGAGGGTTTTTGATTTGAAGATAATTTAGAAGAATCAATTTCTATGGATTTTGATAAAACTATAGCTTTAAAAAATAAAAGTGTTTCAAAAATTAATTTAGTTCAAAATGCTAACTCTCATTTTTTTGAACCAAAAAAAGCAAATAATTTAGATTTTCAAAAAAGTGATATTGAAAATAATTCATTTGAATCAATAAATATTATAGACAAAGTAATAAAACCTGCAGATTCTCGTATAAGAAAAGAAATTATTGATATGAGAAGAATGAGTTTTGAAAATGAACAAAGAGATAAGGAATATTTATTAAGTAAACTTAATGTTGATTTAAAACCTCATAATAATTTTAAAAATTATAATTTAGCTAAAAATGAAACAGTTGTTCCAGATTCGGATTTTATTGCTGAAAAAATTAACCAATTGAATGAACCGATCAATCAACAATTACAAGAAATTGAAAAAGGAGTTCATAAAATAGAAAAAGTTATAGAAGATCTACAAGAAGTTATTAAAAAACCTATATTAGAGAGTAAACCAGAAGAAATTATTAAAAGTGGTATTGATGAGAAAATAACTGAGGAAATAACTGAAAAGAAAAAACCCGAATTTAAAAGAACAAATTTTTTACTTAAAGATGAATCTATATTCCAAGAAGAAAAAAATGAAAATGATAAAAAAGAATTAGTTGAAAAAGAATTAGTTGAAAAAGAATTAGTTGAAAAAGTTGAAGACGAAAATACTCATGAGTTTATACTAGTTTCTGATAAATTAAAAACTAAAAATGATAAATTGAATGAAGAAGATAAAAATGAAAATAAATTAGCTTTAGTTTCATTAGAAAAAATAGAAAAAGAAGTTGAAAAAAACATTATGGTAAAATTTGATGATATAAATCATAAACAAAATAATAAAGATTCTTTAATTCCAAATAAATCTAAAAAGAGAACACTTTTTGATGAAATGGATACCAAGGAATTAAATTCATTTTTTGAAGATGATAAAAATAGTTATTCACTTCCAGTGATTAATAATACAGATTATACTGTTGCAAACACTGTAGATGATTTAGATAAGGCAATTAACAACTTGGAATTTGGAAGTAAAAAAATTAGAGAAAAAGAAAAATTCTTTGACCAAGAAGGTGGAACTACTCAACTTGTTGAAGGATTACAAGAAACTTTAAAAACAAACAAAAGAAATTCTATAGAACCTATAAATTTTGATTCATTTGAAAATTGATTTAATAATTCAAAAGATGTAAAAAAATTAACTAAATTAGCTAAAAAAGAAAATAAAAGAATGAATAAAACAATTAAAAAATAAGGCGATAAAATATGAAAAAAGAAAAAGTCATAGTTGGACTTAGTGGTGGAGTAGACTCTTCAGTTACTGCTGCAATATTATTGGAACAAGGTTATGAAGTTGAAGGGCTCTTTATGAGAAACTGAGATAGTAATTTGAACAATGATATTTTAGGAAATAATTTGCAAGGAGAAACTTGTCCACAAGAACAAGATTATATTGATGCAAAAAAAGTAGCAGAAAAACTTAATATAAAAATTCATAGAATAGATTTTATAAAGGAATATTGAGATCATGTATTTGAATATTTTGTAACTGAATATAAAAAAGGAAGAACACCAAATCCAGATATTCTTTGTAACAAATATATAAAATTTGATAAATTTTTAGATTATGCAATAAATGAACTAAAAGCAGATTATATTGCTATGGGTCATTATGCAGGAGTTAAAAAAAATAAATTATCAAATGAATTTGAACTTATAAGAGGTTTAGATGAAAATAAAGATCAAAGTTATTTCTTATGTCAATTAAATCAAAATCAACTTTCTAAAACTATGTTTCCCTTGCAAAAATATAAAAAGAGTGAAATTAGAGAGATTGCTAAAAAGTATGATTTAATAACTGCAGAAAAAAAAGATTCAACTGGAATTTGTTTTATAGGAGAAAGAAACTTCACTAAATTTTTACAAAATTATATTCCAAATCAACCAGGAGATATCATTGATATAAAAACCAATAAGAAAATTGCTGAACATATTGGAGTTATGTATTATACTATTGGTCAAAGAAAAGGCTTGAATTTAGGTGGACAAAAAGAACCTTATTATGTAGCTAAAAAAGATATTGAAAATAAAATTCTTTATGTTTCTCCTTTAAGTGATGAAAGTTATTTAGAATCAAAAAGTTGTATTGTTGAAGGTTTCAATTTTATTTCAAACTATAAAAACTATTTTAATTCTAATAAATTTAATTGCACAGCAAAATTTAGATATAGACAAAAAGATGTAAAAGTTAATGTAGAAATTTTAGAAAATAATAAGATATTAATAACTTATAAAGAACCAGTTAGGGCAGTTACAGAAGGTCAAGAAGCTGTATTATATCTTGGCGAAGTATGTCTTGGTGGAGGAGTTATTGATAAAATCTTAAATAATTAATAAAAATAAGTTAAAATAAAAAGGAATTTAGAAAAAGAGGAATGTTGTATGTTTTTAAGTAGTTCAGCAAGTACGATAGTTATTGGAGTTGTAGTTTTAGTAGTTTTAGTATTTGTTATTGTTTCATCAATTACAAGTAAAAAAGCACAAAAAGTAGAACAACAAAAGAGAAAAAAAGTAGTTAGAGAAGAAATAAAAAGTTATCTTGCAAAAACACAAAATATAAAAAATATTAAAGTTGAATATGAAAAAGTATATGCAAGAAAAGGTGCAGAATATAAATATAGAGACGTTTTTGATGTTGTAGTTCAAATGTATGAACCAAAAACAAATAAATTAATTTCTGTTAATGCTTATGAAGTTGAAGGGATAACTACTAAATCAGGAAAAAATAATTATGTTACTGCTTGACAAGTAAATGGTGAAATTGATCT
Source organism: Spiroplasma diminutum CUAS-1 (assembly GCF_000439455.1). Taxonomy (GTDB): domain Bacteria; phylum Bacillota_I; class Bacilli_A; order Mycoplasmatales; family Mycoplasmataceae; genus Spiroplasma_A; species Spiroplasma_A diminutum. Next base: position 329,849 of record NC_021833.1, read on the forward strand.
TGAAAATACAAAAAGAAGAATTGCTATTGCTGAAAAAAAAGTAAAACTTACAAAACAAGAAAAGGTTGTTCTTAAAAAAGAGGAAAAATCAAAAGCAGTGGAACATAAAATCCAAGTTAAAGAAGAAATAAAAAACTTAAAAGCAGAGAAAAAAAATCAAAGCAAAAATGATGATGTTTCAGCGCAAATGGATAAAGCAATTAAAGCAACAACAGTTAAATTTGTACCAAGAAGAAATAAATAACATATTTTAAGTATGTTATTTTTATTTAGTAAAGGGAGAATAAATATGACAGATAAAATTATAGTAACAAAAGAAGATTTTAAAAGATATATGGCAGAATGTCCAAAAGTTGCTTGAATTTTTCATAGTTTAGAAAATTTTAAACATACAATAAATTTGAAAAAGAATAATGAATTAGAATTTCATTATAAATCTCCTATTGAAAAAGATGATGATTGAAATACATCAGAAGGTTTTAATGCTTTAGATTTATATTCAGATTTATTAGAAAAACCAAATGAAGAATTAAATGAAGCAGAAAAATTACAAAAGGAAATGCTAATAAGTCAATTGAGTGATTTAAACGGTTTTGAAATTTCAGGATTACCTGCAGAAACAATAGTTGATGGTAATGCTGTTGGTCAAGCTGGAAGAGAATATTTTATTGCAGAGTTATATAGAGAAAATCAAAAGAATAAAACAGAATATCAATATAGAGATTTTCAAGAAAATAGCTATTCTGAAGTAATAGAACAAACAAAACAATTATTAGAAACTGATGAAGTTAAATATTTATTTGAACCTTCATTTGAATATATGAATGCAATGTTGAAAATTAGATGTGATGTTTTAATTAATCATGGAAATAAACATGTAACTATTGTTGAATTTAAAGCTTCAACTTCATCAAAACTAGTTCATTTTTTTGATGTCTTATATCAAAAAAAGGTTTTAGAAAAATGTGGTTATATAGTTGATGATGTAAAAATTGGTCTAATTAACAAATGTTATGTTAGAGGAATTGGTGTTGATGAAAATAGACCATTATTTAGTATTGAACCATTTGAAATTGATTTTGAATCCGAAGTTAAACCTATTTTAGAAGATATGATTAAACCAAATTCATATGAATCTGATTTAAATTATAAAGAGTTAATAAGAATTACAAATAAATTGGAAAATACAAAAAAAGATGTAGGTATTAATGAACTAATTTTGGCGATGGAAGATTATGGATTTGATTTTGATGAGCAAATTCTAAATATAGCAAATTATTTAGCAAATGAAAGAAATTTATTTAATACGGAATGTAAAAAAATTAAATTTAATTATGCAAAGAAAACATATGAATTTAAAGAAGCTGTATGTCATCATGTAGTTGAATATTATGATAAAAATAAATTTAATTTATATGAATTGACAAGATTTAAAGCAAAAGCAGCAATAATTCATTCAAGATCGAAAGAAAGTATTTATATTGAAAATATAGAAGATTTAAATCATGATAAGTTTCAAGATAAAGGAAAATCCTTATTTGGAAAAGATGAAATAAGAGTTATAAAAACTGTTCAAAATTATTTAAAAAATGGAAAAGTTACACATAATGAAATTATTAAAAGTGATTCTCATGATACACTTATGGATTTACTAAAAGATTATTATAAATATCCTGTTTACATGTATGACTTTGAAACTGTAAAATGAGCTGTACCTAAATATGATAATTCTTGGTCTTATGAACAAATTCCATTTCAATATTCAATTCATATCATTGATAATCCAGATTATGACTTTAATGATCCAATAAATACAATGAAACACTCAAATTTTATTGCAAGTAATCAAGAAGACCCAAGACCAGAATTTTTAATTAACTTTATAAAAGATTGTTTTAAATATGGTCCAGGAGTATATGTGGCTTATAATAAATCGTTTGAAAGAAGTGTAATCAAAAATTTAATCTATTCATATCCACAATTCTCTAGACCTTTGGAATATATTTATAACAATACAATTGACTTAATGGAATTCTTTAAAAAGAAAGAAGACAATTGAATAATTTATCATCCAGATTTTAGAGGATCTTATTCAATTAAAAAAACTCAACCAGCTCTAGATAGTTCTTTAAGCTATAAAGATTTAAAAATTAATAAGGGTGATAAAGCAAGTCAAACTTTTAGACAATTTTTAGATGATGTAATAAGTCAACAAGAATATGAAATAATTTTAAAAGAAGATATGCTGAAGTATTGTGACAGAGACACATTAGCTATGATAGTTGTCTTACAAAGAATTGTAGATATTGTAAGAGAATACAATCCGAATTTTGAAATGGATTTAAAAGAAAATAAAGAGGAATAAAGAAAATGTATAAAGTAATATTTTGTGGAACACCTCAAATATCTGTAGAAATTCTTAAAGGATTAGAAAATATTGGTGTGGAAATAGTTGGTATAGTTACTCAACCAGATAAACAAGTTGGAAGAAAAAAAGAAATTATTTTCTCTCCTGTAAAAGAATATGCATTATTGAAAGGTTATTCTTTATTTCAACCATATAAAATTGGTGAAATAAAAGAAGAATTGGAAAAATTAAATGCTAATTTTATGGTAACTTGTGCATATGGTCAATTTATAACTCAACCAATTTTAGATTTATTTGAAAATTGTATAAATGTTCATGCTAGTTTATTACCAAAATATCGTGGGGGTAGTCCAATACAATTTGCAATAATGAATGGAGAGTCAAAAACTGGAATTTCATTGATGAAAATGATAAAAAAAATGGATGCTGGGGAAGTATATTGCCAAGAAGAAATTGAAATTAGTGAAAATGATAATGCCCAAACACTTTTTGAAAAAATGGCTCTATTAGGTAAAAAAATGATTGAAGAAAATATTTTAGATATATTTAATGGAAAAGTAAAAGGAATCATACAAAATGAGAATGAAGTTACTTTTGCTTATAATTTAAAAAATGAACAAGAAAATATTAATTGAAATAAATCAGCATATGAAATAAATAATTTTATTAGAGCTTTAAGTCCTCAACCAATTGCTTTTACATATATTAATAATGAAAGAATCAAAATAAAATCAGCTAGAATAATAAAAGATAACGAGAATTTTATTTCAACAGATATGATTTTTAAAAATGGAGAGATAGTTTCTACAGATAAGGAAGGAATTATTGTAAATACTTCAAATGGATATCTAAAGATATTGGAATTACAAAGAGAAGGTAAAAAAATGGTTAATGCTTCTAGTTTTAATGATCCAAATTCATCAATAAAATCAGGAGTAATATTTAGTAATGAAAAAATAACTGAATAGTGATTTTTTATTTGTAATAAAATCTTTTAAAAAGTACTAAAATAGCATTTTTTTATATATAATTTATTTAGAAATATTAAAGGGAGATTAATTTATGTCAGTAAACGATTTAAGAGCTGGAAGTACATTCTTATATGATGGAAATATTTTTGTTGTTTTAGAAAATTCATTTTCTAAAACAGGAAGACAACAAGGAAAAGTAACAGTTAAAGTTAAAAACTTAAGAACTGGTGCTAGAGTTGAAATAACATTTACAGGTGGAGAAAAAGTTGATAAAGCTTTAATCGAAAAGAAAGATATGCAATTTCTTTATAATGATGGAGTAAATTGTGTATTAATGAATACAGAAACTTATGAACAAGTAGAAATTGCTTCATCTAAACTTGAATGAGAATTAAAATTCATAACAGATGGTATTATGGTAAAAATGACCGAATATGATGGAGAAATTTTGGGTATTACAATTCCTGAAAAAATTGAATTAACAATCGTTGAAGCAGAACCTGCTGTTAAAGGTGACACAACTAGTGGTGCTCAAAAGAAAGCAAAAGTTGAAACAGGATTAGAAATTACAGTTCCTTTATTTATTAAAGAGGGCGAAAAAGTTTTAATTAATACTACTGATGGTAAATATGCTGGAAGAGCAAACTAATTAGTAAATAGAATAGAGGTATTTATTTATGTACATTTCTATAGAACGTAACTCTAGAGGAAATTTAGATATTGATGAAAAAATTTTAAGTAAAATAATAGAATTTGATTTTTCTTCAAATGCAACAGGATTTAGAAAAGTTAAAGCTAGTGTAAGTATTCATCAAGAAACTAATTTATTTATTGTTATAAGAATTTATATAATTGAAAAGGGTTTATTTTTAATGGATGGTCTTAAAGTAACATCTATTATAAATGATTCAATTTATAAAACATTAAGAATTAGACCTAAAAATATTGCATTTGCATTTATAAAATAAATTAAAAGAAAATCTTAAATAAACTTAATAAAAATTGTATTATGATTTGAATTATAAAGTTTATTTTGATTTTTTTTTTTTTTTTTATTGAATAAATAGTCTTTTGATCTTTAATTTTTATGGATATTAATAAAAAAGGAATATTATTAATGTAAGGAGATGAAAAAATGAAATCAATTTATTTAGCAGGTGGTTGCTTTTGAGGAGTTCAAGCATATTTCGATTTAATTGAAGGTATAGTAAATACAAGAGTTGGCTATTGTCAAGGTGATATTGAAAATCCAACTTATGAACAAGTTTGTAGTGGTAAAACTAATCATGCAGAAGCAATATTATTAGAATATGATGAAAATCAAATCACCTTAGAAAAAGTATTAGAAAAGTACTTTAAAATTATTAATCCTTATTCATTAAATAAACAAGGAAATGATATTGGAACTCAATATAGAGTTGGTATTTATTGAGAAAATAAAGATGATTCTTTAATAATTCAAGAATTTTTAAATGAAAAACAAAGCAAAAGTGATCAAAAAATTGTTGTAGAAAATCAACAGGTTAGAAATTTCTTTGATGCAGAAGAATATCATCAAAGTTATCTTGAAAAAAATCCATTAGGATATTGTCATATTGACTTATCATTAGCATATCAAGAAGATTAAAAAACAAAGCCTTAAAAATGCTTTGTTTTTTATTTTTAAAGAGTTAGTTTACTTTAACTAACCAAATTTTAAAACCATTTTTTATGATATAATTTAGTTAATAAAATTCTTTGATTATTGTTGAGGAGGCAACATTATGCTTCAAAAATAGGTTAAAATAGTGTATAATATTTTTGTATTTAAATGGAGGAATTAGGTATGGCAGCTGCTAAAACAACACAAAAGAAATCAACTTCAACAAGTTCAAAATTAATGAATAGTAAACCTGGAACAATTGAATATGTAAATCAAAAATTTGGTCCTAAATCATTAGCTTTAATAAACAAATATAATTTACAAACAGATGATAGTTATAAAAAATTAATTTCATCTTATGAAAGAATTGATTCATTACCAAAAAGCGATCCAAGAAAACCAAACTTAATTGATTTATGAGAAGGTGAATTTAATAGAATATTTAAACACTTTTGAGAAAACTATGCAAATGGTAATAAAAGAAAAGATAATGGTATTTCAGGTTGAAAAGAAAGACTGGATGTTAAACCAGTTGCTATGTCTCCAGATCAAAAGAGAAAAGATTTAATGTCAAAATTATCTCCTGGTGTTATTTCTTCTACAAGAAATACTAAAGAAGAAATTCTTTTAAGAGCTGGTTATACAACAGAAATTAAAACTGAACAATTTAACTTTACAGCTGTTCCAAGAACAGGTCAAAATATTTATGAAATTGAAAATTTATTAAGTGCAGCAGAAGAAAAAGGTATTGGAGAACCAGAAAGCATTTTAAAAAATGGTTTTGGTGTTGCTCAAAAAACAGAAGTACCTCAAGAAAGCATTACAAAAGCAAATCTTTCATTTGATGAAGAGACTGAATTAATGACTTCACAAGCTTTACGTGATCCTAATTTATTAGACTTTATTAATGAAGGTAATAAAAATTCAAATAATAATGTTATAGCAGATGAAGTTGTAACAGAAGAAGTTAAAATGGAACAAAATAAACCAGAAGAGATTAAATCAGAAGAAGTTATATCAGAAGAAATTAATTCTCAAAATAATGAAACTCTTGGATATGTAGCAAGAGAAAATATGTCAAGAGAAGAGTTTAATAGATTAAATAATATTCAAATAGATGAAGATCAATCTTCTCAAGAAGAAGATAATTTTGCAGCTCTTGAATTAGGAACTGATTTCTTCCAACAACATTTAGCAGAAGAAACAATTGGTAATTCAAACGTTGTTATAAATGAACGTCATGCACAAAGAGAATATAACCAAAAAGATGAGGCTATTGTTCCAGAAAAAAGAAATATAATATCAAAAGAAGGTTTTGAAATTGCTTTAAATCCTGAGAAAACTGATTTATCAGGAAAAATTGTTTATGAAACAAACACTTTAAAAACAAAACCATATCATGAAGAAAAACCAGTTGGATATTATCCAATGAACTATGATGCTGCAAAAAGACCAGTTATGCATGACTTAATGGTTGCACATCAAAGAGAAGAAAAAGCTCTTGATGAAATGACTCAAAAAATAGAATTCTTAAGAGAATTAAGAAATGAGCGTCGTCATAGAATTAATATGATGAAAATTGAACGAGCAAATAGTTATATTATTTCTCGTGCAAGAAGATTAGCAGAAGCTCGTGAACTAAAAAGACTTAAAAAACGTGAAGAATTTAATCTAAAAGCAATTGAAAAAGCTGAAAGATTAAGAAGAATGCAAGAACGTCAAAAATTAATTGAATTAATGAAAGAACGTCAATTAAAAAGAACTGAAGAAAAACGTGTTGCTACAGTTTTAAGATTAGAACGTGAAAGACGTTTTGAAAGAGATGCTAAGTATAGAACTGAAATTGCTACAATTGATGCTCAAATTAGACATGAACAAGAACTTATTAAACGAACAGAATTAAAAATGAAAGCATACTTTACAAAAGTACATGATGATCAATTATTTGATAAATCATTAAAAACTGCAAAATCAATTGCTCCAAATTATGAAGCAATTGAACAAAAAGCAGAAATGTTACAACAACTAGAAGAACAAAAACGTAAAGATAGAGTTGATAAAATTAGTAGAAAGTTCGTTAAAAATATTAAATAATTAAATATGGGCAAGAATTAATTTAAACTTGCTCATTTTTTGTACAAAATCGAAAAGAGAGGTGTATTTTATGATAAAGAATAAGAAAAATGTTAAAAAAGCTATTAATATAAAATTTTTAGAAGAGGCTAAATTAGGTATTAATACAATTAATTCACTTTCAGGAAATATTGGATCTTCTTCTTTAAAAACAATGAGTGATACACCAGAATTACATGCAGCAGTACAAAAAATGCAAAATAGAAATAGTAATAAGAATGATACTAATAAAATAGATAACAGAAACAAGCATATTGAAAAAATTAGAAATAAATCAGAAGTCATTAATGAAAAATTTTCAATTTTAGAACAAAGAAAAAAGGGCTATATAAATAAAAAGAAACTTGATTATGAACTAGAATTAGAAAAGAAAAGAATAGCTTCAAAAAAAGGAACTAATAAAACTATTTTCCAATTTGAAGATTTCGAAAAACTTAATAAGCAAGCTGCAAATTTATTTTCAGAAGATTTAGTAAAGAAATTAAAAGTGAAAAATTCCAAAGAAAATATAAAAGATACAAATCAAAATTATACTGAATTAAAATCACTTTTTGATACCTCTAACTCAAATAAAATATCTTTCAAAACAAATTCAGTTACAAATAATAAAAGAATTTCAAATATTCTTGAAGAAATTCCAGTTTTAAAAGAAGAAAATTATTTTGCAAAGGATTTATATGAAAGTGAAAATAAAAGAGTATTTACCTCTCCATTAGATTCGTATAAAGTTAAAGAAGAAGAAGAATCAGAAAAAGGAGAAACTAATGAATTTAATATAGAATCAAATCAAGAAAAATTGGATTTGAAAACAATTGATCAAAAGGCAAAAAAATTTCTTCAGGATGCAGAAAAAATAAGAAAAGAAATTGAAAAGAATAATGAAAAACTATCAAATACAGATGATATATCTAGTATTTATAGTAGAATTTTAAATAGTAGTAAAAATGCAAAATTAAGTAGAACAAAGAAACAAAACTCTCAAATATCAAACTCAGTGGATATAAGTAAGATGCCTTCAATAGCATTTGAAAAAAAATAGAGATGAGGAAAAAAATATGGCTAAAAAAAATAATGAAATATCAGAAATTAATTTTGACTTGCTTTCAGCAAAAGTAAAATTAAGAGTTAAAAATTTAATGGAAAAGAGATTAAACAGTAAAACAATTATTTTATTTGCTCAAGAATATGAACAATATGATATTGATTTTCGTGATCAATTAATAGAATATATTAATTACTTAGTACAATTAGAAAAAGAAACTTTATCAAATGAGGTTAACAATCATCGTGAAGGATCTAATACAAATTTTTGAAACTTTAAACAAGAGGATTTTTTAAGAAGACAAGAAGATATTAAAAAATTTCAATTATATTTAAAAAGACCTGCTCAAATTAAAGAAAATAGCAATAATAATTATTCAATAATGCAAGAAACTGTTAAAATGCCATCTCCAATAGATAATACTGTTAAAGTTAAAGAACCTAAAAAAGCTGTTGTAAATAAAGAAGAAAAAAAACCTAAAGAAAATAAAGTATCATCAATAGATAAAATGCTTTTAGAAGCAAAACAAAGAGAAGAAAAGGCAGCAAGAGACGCTAAAAGGGCAGAAGCACTAAGAATTCAAAAAGAGAAGAAAAAAGAGCTTGAAAAAAAGGAATTAGAAAAGAAAAAAGAACTTGAAAAAAAAGAATTAGAAAAGAAAAAAGAAGTTCAGAAAAAAGAGACTCAAAAGAAAGTTATTTCTAAATCATTGTCTGTCAAAAAAGAAAATGTAGTAAAAATAAAAGAAAATGAAGATAAAAAAAATTATGAAAAAGAACAAGCAGAAAAAGAAAAACTTTGAAAAGAGCTTTATGGTAAAACAAGACAAGAAACAATAGATGAAAGAAAATCAATTAGTTTGATCAAAGAAGAAACTGTTGAACACGATAAAAAGCCAAGTTTTGATAGAACAAATGAGGTTCAAAAATCATTTACTATTTTAGGTAAAGTCTTTTTAATAGAGGAAATAAATGATCCAAAAAATAAATATTTTAGTTTTTGATATAACTTAAAAAAACGTGTTGGAACTTCAAATATTTCAATATGATTAAATATTCATCCAAAAAAACAAAAGTCAATATTAAGAAAAAGAATGAGATTAGAAGCTAATAAAGGTGTATGAAATAAACTTAAATCATTATTTACTACAAATCAAATTCAAGCACTTGCAATTGAACAAAAAGAAAATAAAGATAAAAAATTAAAAAAGAATACTAAATCAAAAGAACTTAAAAAAGTTAAAAAAGAATCAAAAGATAAACAATCATAATTAAAGAAAGCGTGAATTAAAATATGAAATACATAATTATCATTTCAGGATCACTTTTATTATTAGCAATTGTATTGACAATATTGCTTTATAGTATTTTAAAAGTGAAAAATCAAAAAAAACCTTTAAAAAAGGTTACAAACGAACCATTTTTCATAAATGAAGAACATAATAAAGAGAAATGATGAGTTTCAAAAGATGGTAATTTTGAAAAAAAATGAATGGAAGTTCAAGATTATGATTTTAGTATAAAATACTTTAATTATGAAGAAAATTTTTCAAAGGGCTTTTTAAATTCAAAATTTATAAGAACAAAAATTTTTCTATCAGATATTATGGATATTAAATCAGCTAAAAAGACTATTGAAAAATTAGAATTTTATTCAAATTGCCTTGAAAATATTTGATGAAATAAATATAAAATTTTATTAACTACTTCTTTTAATGAAATTCCTAAGATTACCCAAGCACCTGAATATTTTTTCTATAAGTATTACTTTAAATTTATTTCAAAATTAAGAAATATAATGATAAGTTATTTAACAGAATATATAATTCCAAATGTTATTATTACTGAATTAAAACAAGATAAATATAAAAAGTTCAATATAAATATAGCAAATGATCCAAAAAGTAATATATTATTTGCATTTGAACAAGTTGCACAAGAAGCAGATGATTATTCTGAAATAATTCATGAAGAATTTAATAAAGAATTAAAACAAAAAGGTCCAGAATGAAAAATAGATTATTCAACAAATAAAGATCCTTTATCTTTATTTTTACCAGAAGAAATTATTAAAAAGAATATGATGAGAAATAAAATTCTTAATCTATCTAAAAAATATAACATTCCCTTTAAAGGTAATATTCAAGAAACAGTTGATAAACTTGAAAAACACTTAAATAGTGTTGAGCAAGATAAAATTAATTCAATAAAACAACTTGTAATAACATTTAAAGAACAAAATAATGCCTAATAGAGCTATTTTATAGCTCTTTTTTATTTTTAATATTAATTTAATTTTCTTATTGATTACTATTAGAAAGATAAAAATATATAATAATAAATATATGGAGGATTTTTTTGTGTTATATACTGCAAGTGATGCTATTAATCTAGTTTATAAAATAATCGGAAAAACATTATCCTTGCTAAGTGATAATTTTTTAAATGATAATGAAAAGCAAAAACAAATAGCTTTAAATTTTAAAGAATTTTATAGATATTCAATAAAAAAGAAAATTTATACTGAAAATGAAGTTAATGTATGTTTTGAGAATTTTAATTGAAATTTTATCTCAGATTCTGATTTAAATGAACTAAAAGAACAATTTTTAAAAAATTGCTTAATAACTACAAATGAAAATTTATTTTTAGAGCATACTTATGTTGTTGAAGAATTAAATAAAATATATGATATAGCATTGGAAAATACTTTTGTAATTGATAAAGAATTAATCGATTGAGAAAAAACAATTAAAATTATTGAATATAGATTTTTAGCTTGAATTCATGCAAAAAATCTAAAACAAGATAAAGATCTAAAAGAAAAATTAGTTTATATTATGACTAATTTGAATAATAATGAAGAAAATTCTTATTATTCAAAATATAATATATTAATTGAAAGTCTTAAAGAATTTAAAAAGTTTATTTATGATTATGATAATGGGACAATTGCTCCAACACCTGAAAATACTAAACATTATCAAAGAGCTAAAATAAGTATAAATGGATTAGAATTTATGAAGGAAAATAAACTAGAGTCATATGTGAATTATGATGAAATTATGTCTCAACTTCAAAAACTTCCAGATAATTCAGAATTATGGGATTTTGAATTTTGCTTAGAATTAAATATTAGAATATTTTTTGCAAACATTTTAAGCAACATAATTACTTCTCAAACTACAAGTGTTTGAGGAGCTAAAGCAGAAATGATCAGAAGTAATGGTGGGTGAAATATTAAAAGAGACAAAGAAATATTTAGAAATATTTATATTGCTTTAACTCAATCAAAAGAAAAAATTGGAAATTTAATTTCAATGTCTTCAAAAAGATTAAATAGAAACCGAATTTATTTATTAAAAATTTTACTTAATAAGTATAAAAATAAAATTGGAGATGAACTATATAATCAAATCATTTTAGATTCATATTTTGATCAAATTGATAAGCTTATAAAATATCATGAAGCTGGAATATCTGATTCGCTATTATCTCATCCAAATGAAATTTTGGATGGATTTAATATTAAATTAGCAGATGCACTATTGGATTTTGAAAATATGACAAGAATTTGTGATGCACTAATTGAATTGGATTCTACATTAATAAGTGAATCAAAAGGTGATTTATTAAAAACAATTGAGTTTATAAAAAAAATAAGTGATATTGAACATTTCTAAATCGTTTTTATAACGATTTTTTCATTGGAGGATAAAATATGAATTGTTGTGAATGTCAAAAGGTAAAAAATAACTGTACGTGTGCAGTAGTAGAATGTAGATGTAAAAATGATTTTGACTGCTGATGCTGCTTATTTAATCATTGAGAAAAAATAGATAATGAATTAAACATTAGTGTAAATTATTTTAAATATTTCGAAGATATTAATAAAATGAAATCAATTCCAAAATTATTTAAAAAGGGTATTAGAGACCTTATAGAAGATCTAAAAATAACTGAAACCAATTTGAATAAATTAAATAAAACAAATTATATTGAATATATTGATTTAAATTATGAATCTAAAAAAATTATTAGTATTATGGAAGAAGATATGATATCAAAATTAATTTATTTTATAAATAAATTAGAATTTTATATTGAATCGTCGATTATATTAATAGAGATTAATATAAATCCTGATTATAAAATATCATACTTAGAACTACATAAAGTTTGTCAAAATATTGAAGATTTGATACCTTCACTTGTTAAGGCATTTGGTTCTATTGAAAAAACATTAGATAATTCAGTAGAATATGAAACATTAAAAGAAAAAATGTATATTTTTGATACAAATTTAATTAATTTAAGAAGCATGTTAGACATTAAAATACTTAACAATAGATAAATATTTGTTATAATTAAAAATGTTATGTATAAAAGAGGAGAAATTTATATGAAATTTAGTGCAAAAAAACTTGCCGAAAAAGGTCAAGGATCATGAATAGTTACAATAGATGGTAAAGAATGAGAAGAAGCTGTTAAAAAAGGTAAAAATAAAACTGCAGCAACAATTGAAATACCTGGTTTTAGAAAAGGTAAAGCACCAAAAGAAAAAATTGAACAATATTTAACACCAGTTAAATATCTAAACGCAGCTGTTCAATCAGTTATGGAAAAAGCATGAGAATTTGCAAGAGAACAAAAATCTGATATTGAGCCATTTACTTCACCAGTTCCAACACCAGTAAAAATAAGTGAAAAAGAATGTGAATTACACTTTATTTTTGACTTAAAACCTGAAATTAAAATTGGAACTTACAAAGGATTAAAAGATAAAGATTTAGTAAAAGAAGAAATAAAAGTTACTAAAGAGGAATTAGATAAAGCTGTAGATCAATACAGAGAAAGATTTGTAATGGAAAAAAATAAAGATGAAAGTGGTAAAATCGCAAAAGGTGATTCAGTTACTTTTGACTTTGAAGGGTTTGTTGATGGAGTTGCATTTAAAGGTGGAAAAGGTCTTGATTTCAAATTGGTTATTGGAAGTGGACAAATGATTCCTGGATTTGAAGATCAAATGATTGGAAAAACTTTAGGTGAATCTTCAATTAATGTAAAATTCCCAGAAGACTACACTGAAGAGTTAAAAGGAAAAGATGCAGAATTCAAACTAAATATTAAAGAAATAAAAGAAAGAATTTTACCAGCAAAAGATGATGAGTTAGTAAAAGATCTAAATTTACCAAAAATAACTACTTTTAAAGAATTAGAAGATAGCTTAAAAAAACAAATTAAAGATCAAAAAAACTCACAAACAAAGAATATTTTTGTTAATAAAGTAATTGACTTAATTAGAGAAAAATCTCAAATTGAAATTCCTAAATCAGCAATCAATAAAGAAATTGAAACACTATATAGAGAATTTGAAGCAAAAGTTCAAAGTCAAAAAATTACAATGAAAGATTACAAAAAACAAACAGGTTTAAGTGATCAAGATATTAGAAATGAATTATTTGATGATGCAAAAAAACGTATTGAAAGTTACTTAATTACTGATCAAGTAAGAAATACTGAGAAATTTGAAGTTTCAAAAGAAGAAATGGAAGCAAAATATGAAACATTAGCAAAAACTTTTGGAGTTGAAACTGATTTCATCAAAAACTCTCTATTACCAGAACCACAAGTTAAAGAAGAAATAATTAGAGAAAAAATTGTTGATTTCTTATATGAAAATAATGGATAAAATACAATAAAATTGTATTTTTTTTATTTATTTAGCACTTAACACTTGCAAGTGCTAAATAATGTGATATCATAATTTTGTACCTAAGGAGGAATATTATGAATAAAAAATTACCTATGTTAATTACTCGTGGAAGTTATATATATCCAACTTTTGATCAAGTATTAGAAATTGGAAGAGATAAAACTACACTTGCAGTTAAAGAAGCAGTAGAAAAATATGAAGGAAAAATTTTAATGGTTTCACAAAAGAAACCTTTAGAAGATAATCCAAAAATCGAAGATTTATATACATTTGGTGTTTTAGCTGAAGTAAAAATTAAAAAAGAATGAAAAGATGGTACATTAACTGTAAATATAAAATCAATATCTCGTGCGGAACTAAAAGATATTGAATTAAACGAATTTTATATTGCAAATTATGAAGTAAAAGATAGCCTAAGAAGCTCAGAAAAAGAAGCATTAGATAAAATTACAAAATATATTAAAGCAATGATAAGTTCACAAGATGAATTCCCATCAGAAGTAGAAGAAATTATAAAATCTGCTCCAAGTGATGTAGATTCAAACTTTATTGTAGATAGTGCAGCAAACTTAATGCCTTTCATGCCTATCGATAAAAAACAAGCAATGTTAGAGGAATTAGATCCAGTAAAAAGAATTGAAATAATAAATGACTTTTTAGATGAAAAACGTCAATCAGCTGACATTGAATCTTCTATTAGCAAAAAAATTAAATCAAGAGTAGACGAACAACAAAGAGAGTTTTATTTAAGAGAAAAATTAAAAGCTATTAAAGAAGAATTAGGCGATATGGATGGAGAAGGAGATGACTTGGCGAAATATAAAAAACGCCTTGAAACTGAACCATTCCCAGAAAATATTAAAAAAAGAATTTTATCAGAAATTGATAAATGTGAAGGAATGCCAGCTGCATCATCTGAAGCTAACATTACAAGAACATATATTGATTGAATGATGCAAACACCATGATGACAACAAACTGAAGAAAAAACTGATTTAAAATTTGCAAAAGAAATTTTAGATAAACATCACTATGGTTTAGAAAAAGTTAAAGAAAGAATTATTGAGTATTTAGCTGTTAAACAAAATACTAACAAAGTAAAAGGACAAATTATTACATTAGTAGGTCCTCCTGGAGTTGGAAAAACTAGTTTAGCAAAATCAATTGCTGAATCAATGGGAAGAGAATTTGTAAAAATGGCTCTTGGTGGTGTAAAAGATGAATCAGAAATTAGAGGTCATAGAAAAACATATATTGGTGCAATGCCAGGTAGAGTAATTCAAGGAATGAAAAAAGCTGGAGTTAAAAACCCTGTTTTCTTACTTGATGAAATTGATAAAATGGCAAGTGACTATAGAGGAGATCCAGCATCTGCAATGTTAGAGGTTCTAGATCCCGAACAAAACTCAAAATTTTCAGATCACTATTTAGAAGAAGAATATGATTTAAGTGATGTTGTATTTATTGCAACAGCAAACTATCCAGAAAATATTCCTGAAGCTTTATATGATAGAATGGAAATTATTGAATTATCAAGTTATACTGAAATTGAAAAAATGAAAATAGCAGAAGAATACTTAATACCAAAAGTATTAGATGATCATGCAGTTTCAAAAGAACAAGTAATATTTACTAAAGAAGCAATCAACGAAATTATCAAACACTACACAAGAGAAGCTGGTGTAAGACAATTAGAAAGATGAATTGCATCAATTGTTAGAAAATTTGTTGTAAGAATGTTAAACAAAGAAATGGAAACTTTAACAGTAACTTCAAATGTTGTTAATGAATTCTTAAAAAAACGTATCTTTGAACATACTGAAAAAGAAAATGAAGCACAAGTTGGTGTTGTTACAGGACTTGCATATACTCAATTTGGTGGAGATATTTTACCAATTGAGGTAAATCATTTCCCAGGTAAAGGTGGTTTAGTATTAACTGGTAAACTTGGAGATGTTATGAAAGAATCAGCAACAATTGCATATGACTTTGTTAAATCAAATTATAAAACATTTGGAATACCAAAAGAAGTGTTTAATGAAAATGATATTCATATCCACGTTCCTGAAGGAGCAGTTCCCAAAGATGGACCTAGTGCTGGTGTAACGATTACTACAGCAATAGTTTCAGCTTTAACAAATAAACCTGTTCCAAAAGAAATTGGTATGACAGGTGAAATTACTTTAAGGGGATTAGTATTTCCAATTGGTGGATTAAGAGAAAAATCAATTTCTGCTCATAGAAGTGGATTGAAAAAAATCTTAATACCATTTAAAAATCAAAAAGATATTGAAGATATTCCTGAAGAAGTTAGAAAAGAATTAGAAGTAGTTCCAGTTCAACAATATTCAGAAGTTTATGAAAATGTATTTGGTATAAAACTAAATGATTTAATAAGAGAACTTCCAATATCAAACTCAACTAATGAAGAAAATAAAAAAACTCATTAATAATAAAAAACAACTTTAAATAAGTTGTTTTTTATTTTTTTATGATAATATATATCAACAAATAGAGTTAAAAAAGGGGAGAGAAGAATGGATCAATCATTTAGTGCTACAAACAATCCACTTGGAGATGTTAATGTAGTAAGTAATAAAGAAATACCTAAAAAATATAGTCCAGATGACAAGATATATAATTTAGTACAAAAAAAACATAAACTAAAATTCTCTTGAATTGTTTTGATTTATGGTTGAAAATATAGATTACTATTTTTAAGTGTTGTTTGTGTAGTTACATTTAGTGCCTTTTTAGTAAGTTTAAATACATTATTTTTAAAAAATGTATTAGAAGCTGCAAGTCCAAAAAATGAAAGTGGTACAGTATGAAATTTAACTTGACAGTGATGAATGGCAATTACTGCAGCTGATTTAGTATTATTATACTTTTGTACATTTATTAGAAACTCATGTTCAATAATGTTAGCTGTAAATATTGAAGTTGAATTAAGAAATTTAACAATTAGAAGATTATTAGAACAAGATATAAGCTATTATTCAGATAAAAAAATTGGAAAATTAATGACTAAATTAGTTGGTGATACTAACGTAATTGGAAATGAAATTTCTGGAATGATAGCATGAGTAATACAAGCTCCACTCGTAATAATAATGGGAACTGTAATGTTGTTTATAATTCATGCACAATTAGCACTAGTTGCTAGTTTATCTGTTTATGCTTTAACAGCAATAGTAATTTTATTTTCTTTAAGATATCAAAAAAAAGTGAAAATTGTAAGAGAAGTTATATCAGATATCAATGGTGATGTTGTTGACAGAATTGGAGCTATTAAATTAGTAAAAGCAACTGGAACAAGAAAATATGAAGAATCAAGATTAGAAGAACTGCATAAACCTTATATAAAAGCTTTTAAACCAATTTCTAGAATTGATGGAACATTATTAGCAATCCTTATTGCGTCAGATGTAATTATTAATTTAATTATGATTACAATTGCAATTGAATTCTACAGTGATAATAATCCAGAAATGCTAACTTCTATATTACCTGCATTTATTTCTGCAATGGTTGGTTTAACAAGACCATTATGACAAATTGCAGCTATTATTCCAGGGTTATCAAGAGCATCTGCTTCATCTACTCAAATTTATGAAGTAATTGAAAAAGAACCAATATTAAATGATAATGATAAAAATGGAATTTTATTTGATGAAAATATTGCAAAAATTGAATTTAGACAAGTTAAATTTAATTATCCTGAAAAACCCGAAGTAAATATTGTTCCTAATTTAGATATTATTTTAGAAAAGGGAAAATCATATGCTTTTGTTGGTGAAACAGGAAGTGGTAAATCAACTATTTCTAAATTATTATTAAGATTTTATGATCCAACAGAAGGTTGTGTTTTAATAAATGATAAAAATGTAAAAGACTTTAATTTAAAAAGTTATTTAAGTCATGTTGGTTATGTTGAACAAGAACCTTCAATAATATTTGGAGATGTTTATGATAATGTTAGATATGGTTTCTTTCAAGCAACAGAAGAAGAAGTTCATGAAGCTTGTAGAAAAGCACAAATTGATCAAATTATTAACAGTTGACCTTATGGATATCAAACAGTTTTAGGAGAACGAGGATTATTACTAAGTGGTGGTCAAAAACAAAGACTTGTAATTGCAAGAATTTTATTAAGAAACCCTGAGTTATTAATTTTAGATGAAGCTACAAGTGCTTTAGATAATATAGTTGAAAAAGAAATTCAATCTCAATTAAATCAACTTATGCAAGATAAAACATCAGTTATTATTGCGCATAGATTAAGCACTATTAAAGATGTTGATAAAATATTTGTTTTAGCTCCAGGTAAGGGAATTGTTCAAGAAGGAACATATCAGGAGTTAATTAAAGTACCAGGTAAATTTAAAGATTTACATGATGCTGGAAATGCTTAATAAACTAACCAAAAGGTTAGTTTTTTTATGCTATTATTCAATTAGGAGTTAAAAATATGAACAAACCTTTAAGTTTCTTATTAAGACCAACTACTTTAAAAAATATTATTGGTCAATCGCATTTAATAAATAATAAATATGGATTAATTACTAAAATGGTAGAGAATAAGTTTTTAGCTAATTTAATTTTTTATGGTCCTCCAGGAGTTGGAAAAACATCAATGGCAATATCAATTGCAAATGATCTTGGGGCGAAATATGAATTTTTTAATGCATCAAATGATAAAAAGGATAAATTACAAAAACTTATTGAATCATCAAATCATGAAGAACAGTTAATATTAATAATTGATGAAATTCATAGAATGAATAGAAATATTCAAGATTATTTACTAGAATATATTGAATCCAAAAAGGTAATTGTATTTTTAACAACAACTGAAAATCCTTATTTTGTAATAAATCCAGCTATTAGAAGTAGATGTACTATTTTAAAATTACAAGAAATTTCACTTGATGAAATGAAAGAGGGCTTAAATAGAGTTTTAAAGAATAATGATATTAATCTAAATATAGAAGATAATGCATTTGAAAATTTATGTGAACTTTCAAATGGAGACCTGAGAGTTGCACTGAATTCAGTTGAATTATTAATCCAACTTTATTCGAAAGAGAAAATTAATAATGAAATTATAAGAGCAATTTTTGATCAAGCAGTTACTAAAGGAACTGGAGAAGGCGATGAATATCATGATCTTAAATCTGCATTTCAAAAATCAATTAGGGGAAGTGATGTTGATGCAGCACTTCATTATTGAGCAAGATTGATGCAAATTGGAGATTATGAAGTTTTAATGCGAAGAATGACTATTATGGCCTATGAAGATATTGGACTTGCAAATCCTGCAATTCCAGTTAGAGTCTTTCAAGCTTGTCAAACATTTAGACAAATTGGTATGCCTGAAGGAAGAATTATTTTAGGACTTGCTGTTATTGAAATGGCTTTAAGTGAGAAATCAAATTCTTCATATATGGCATTAGAAAAAGCACTTGAAGATGTACAAAATGGACTTGCTCCTTCAATTCCTCCATATTTAAGAGATAATCACTATAAAAGTGCTCATAAATTAGGTCATGGAATTGGTTATAAATATGCTCATGATTATGAAAATGATTGAGTTGATCAACAATATTTACCAGATGATATAAAAGATATAACTTATTTTCAATTTAAACCACACAGTAGTTATGAGAAAAAGTTAATGGAAATCTATATAAAGTTTACAAAGAAAAATAAGTTAAAATAATATAAGTAATTAAAAGGGGGTATTTAAATATGAAAACAAATATGCAAATTAAAGAAGAACTTGCAAGTCAAGGCTATATTTGAATGCCAGCTTATAAAAACATCTTACAGAGAGTGTGACAGCACACTGAAACTTATTTTGATGATGATGAAACAGTACTTTCAGCTCTTTGAGCAAGTTTTAAAAGATATGAAGATAAAATGGTTGGAATTGTTTTCATTACAGATAAAAGAACTTTTACATTAGAAATTTTAGACAATGATTTGAGTACTCAAATAAGATATCTTCCGTTCGATTCATATTCACTTCAAAAAATTCAATTACAATTCTCAAAAAATAGTGGAGGATTACATTATGTTTCACTTCAAAACGATAGTTTTGGAAATGGAGTTACATTTGGAACTCCAAATAAAGATGTTGCACAACATTTTGTAGATACTCTAAGTGGAAGAACTAATGGAAAAATTGAAATTCTTCCAGATTCTGATAATCCATTATTAGCAGAAAATGAAAGAGAACAAGTAATTGACGAAAATTTAGAAAAAGCAAAAGAAGTAGTTCCTCATAAATTTGAAAAAAAACATGAAGAAATCAAACCTATGAAAGAATTTGACCAATGAAGAAAAGCTCCTCCTGAAGCTAAAGATAAAGTTGTTGAAATTAAAGTAGTTCCTCCAAAAAAAGTTAAGCAAAAAAAAGACAAAAAGGGAACATATGCTGAAAAATGAAAATCAAAAACATGATTACTTTGATTTTTATTACCAGTAATAGGTTTAGGAACAATACTTATGATAATATTTATTGCTTAATAACAAAAAAATTCGCTTTATAGCGAATTTTATTTTCTTTTAATTGAATAAATTTGTCATTCAGTTGCATTAGCTTCTAGAAGCAATTTAATTTCATAGTTAAATTGCTTTTTGCTTTTTGGATCAATGAAAGTAGTTGTATAAGTTATACCTGCTTCTTTATATCCATCATCAATTCCATAATAACTGTTTACCTTAGTTTTAAAGTTATTTGATTGAATTAAAGGTTTGTAAATTGTTGTAGATAAGTCATTTTTAACTTTATTTACATCACTAAATCCGTTCATTATTTGGTCAAGTAAGCTATTAACTGAAGTATCATCAACAATACTTTCAAGTCCTAATAACAATGAATTATCTCTAAATGCTAAGTTATTTTGCTTTCCATTTTCATCAAAATCAGTTCCTAAAGCATACATAGCTGCTTTAGCACCTTTAACATTTGAATTTTTAATTTCAGTATCAGAATCTTTAATACCAAGATATAAACCTGGTTTACTTGCAGTAATCATTAATGTTTGAATTGCAGTATATTTGTTTTCTGTTTTTTCTGTTAAATTTCCTACTAAATAATCTTTATCACCTGAAGAATATATTGAATATTTTTCATCAATTAATGATGAAGCTATATTTTTAAGTCCTGATGAAATTCCTTTTGAAGATTCTTCAAGTTCTTTTACTCTTTTTGTGTTAAGTGTTGAAGAATTAATAGCATTGTATATAAAGTTTAAAACTTCCGATATTGTTTTGCCATTATATACTGATCCACTTAATATTGTTTCAAGAGAGATATTTTCAGTTCCTTTAGTAATTTCTTTTAAAAATCCTGAATCCTTACTTCAAAGAGCTGTTCAAGAGTTCTTCATTATATTAATAGATTCATCAGAAAATCTAAGATCTATTTTTAGACCAAAAGGGCTTAAATAATTAAATAGAGCATTTAATCCATTAATTGAGCGTCCTTCTACGACCATATCAATTGATCCTCTCAGTAGATTTCCTATTTGATCAGGTCCTATATCGCCAACAATAGGAATTTTGATTGTAATATTTTGTCATTGGCCTAAACCACTACCTAAAGCGTAAATTATTGGAGATAAACCTTCTCTGAATTTATAATCTCCAGAAATATCGATAAATATTTTTCCTAATTTTGTAGTTCAAACAACTGCAGGAATTCCAAAAGGATTATTAAAATCAATACTTGTTGAACTTGCTGTTTGAAATAATAAACCAATTAATTTAGCGAGTTGTAAACCATCAGTATTATTTTTAGTATCAAAAGCAATTGATAAATTTTTTATTAATCTTTTTGTTTTAAATTTTGAATTTGCAAAATCCTTTTCGCCTAATTCCTTTAAAAATTTAAGATTAGGTTTTTCTTTTTTACCAACTTCACCCTTATATGAGTATAAGTCATTATGTTTTGTTGGTTGATCTAATGAAAAATCAATACTTGTAATTCTTTGCAATATTCCTGAAATTACAAATAAAATATCAGGAATTAATGAAGCAATATTTGATGTATTTAAATCATCCATATTTTCAAAGAATTTAGCCATTACATTTCCCATACTTTTTTCAAAATCATAATCAATATCTGTATATAGTAAAGATTTATCTTTAATTATACTTTCTGTTTCTCCTGCTAAAGATGCAAAAATGTTATTTATTCTTTTTACAGTTGCATTCATTATCATTTTATTAGTCAAATTTTCAATATTGTCCATTGTTAAAATTGAGTTTATTAATGTATCAATAAAATAAGTTAATACTCCATCTTTTCATATGAATGAATAATCAACATTTAGTAGAGTTTTTAAAATTCCTTCAATAATTGTTGTTAGATCACTTTGTTTAAAAGCATTTAAAAAATTAGCATTAAGTAAATTTGATATTGCATTATAAGTTATTTTTGAATTAGCTAATATTTTAATTAATATAGCAATAGTATCAGAAAAATTATTTAAAATATCAGATACTGATTTCATTGATTCTGCACTAACTGATTCAATTGAATTTTCATTTAATGGTAATTGAGGAAGAAGTCCTTGCAATAAACCTGAGATACTTGGATGAATTCCACCATTTGATTTAATAGCACTTATAATTAAAGTTATAATTCCTGATATGTTATCAATAGAAGTATTTGGTGAAATTACTTTATTTGATAAAAATAAGGTATTTGAATAACTTGGATTTGTTCTATTATTTAGTTCATTTATAGAACTTCTAGTATAACTTGAAGCATTTTTTCCAAAATAATTATCTCCCAATAGACCAATAGTTGTTTGATTATCAGTTTTAAAACTTGGTAATAAATCATTTGCTTTTGATGAATCAATTAAATTATTAAAGTATTCTGCATCATATGCATATCCTTTATTTAAATCTTGAGTTGCATTTTGAATCATTGCTCCCCTTAATAAAGCAGATGAAACCTGAGTTAAATTTGAAATTTTATTTTTTATAGATGTTTTAACATTATTTACTGTACTACAACTGGCAACACTTGCAGTTGAAGCAGTTATAGCAACTACTCCTAAAAGAGAAATTAACTTTTTCATTTTCCCGACTACTCCTTTTATTATTCTTTATTATATAATGAAAAATAAAATTTTTTTAGGAAATGAAAACATTTTATAAAAAAATTTTAAATAAAAATGCTAGTTTTTACTAGCATTTAAATCCTTTTAATTGTATTTATTTGTCATGAAGTTTCATTTACTTTTAATAATAAATTAACTTCATATTCAAAAATTTTATTTTGGAAGGGGTCTTTATAAATTATTTGATATTTTATTGATTGATCTAAATTATTATTATCAATATTTTCATAATTAATTTTTTTAGTTGTAAAGTTATTATCTTTGATTAACTTCTTGTAAATGGTATTTGAAATATTATCGTTTATTTTTCTTATATCAGAAAATCCATTAAGTAAGTCATCTAATATATTATTTGTTATTGGGTCATCTACAATACTTTCTAATGCTTCTAAAAAAGAATCAGACCTAAAAGAACTATTAATTTGATTTCCATCAGAATCATAATCAGTTCCTAAAGCATACATAGCTGCTTTAGCACCTTTAATATTCTCATTAATTGCAGAGTCATTTATTTTTAAATATAATCCACCTTTTTTTGATGCAATTATCATCGTTTGAAGAGCGGTATATTTACCATTGTTACTATGCTCTTCAAATTTATTAAATTTATTTCCTTTTTTAAATCATAGTTCATAGTTTTCATTTATTAAAGCTTTTGAAAGTATATCTAAACCATTTGCTAATTTTTCAGCTTTTCTTTCAGTGATATTACTTTTTGTATTCCTTTTATTAGATTCATTTGATTCAATGTTTTTATAAACTAAATCAAATATATCAGATATAGTCATACCAGTTACTATTTCATTTGTAAAAAGTGAATATAAACTTATTTGTTTTCCTGTAATATCTTTTAATAGTGTTGAATCTTCATCTCATAAAGCACTAAATAAATGTTTTAAATGTTGAGTAGATGAAGCACTTACTTTAAAGTTAATTTCAACTCCAAATCCTTTTAAAATATCTAGTACTTTATTTAATCCACTAAAATCAGAGTTAAAACCAAGTCCATCACCTAATACTCAACGTAAAGCATTTCCTACTTGATCAGGACCAATTCCTGCAAAACTTCATCCTTGTCAAACAGCAAGACCATTTCCCAATCCATATAGTACTGATGAGTAGTTGTTTTTTTTATTTTGTAAAAGGGGTATAGAACTTAATTTTGAAATAAGTGAAAATGAAGTTATATTTTCTTCAATATTTGTAACTTTTTCTCCAGAATTAAATAAAAGATAAAACATTTTTTGCAGTTGTTTACCTTTAAAATCCTCTTTAGCGTTAGTAATAGTTGATAAATTTTTTAATATTCTTTTAGTACTATAAGGATTTTGTTTAAGAGTTAATTTAGCATTTTCTTCTAAAAATTGATTATTGTTTTTATTATTATCAAATAAATATTCATCATTTTCTGGTGTAAATATTGAAAAATCAACTGATGATATATGTTTTAATAGGGATGAAATTACAAATAAAAGATCAACTATATTTTCAGGTTCTTTTATAAATAGATTTAATAATGAATTGATATTAAAATCATTTAAATTTGGATTAAGTTTTTTAAAAAATTCTCCAATTATTGAACCTAAAGTTTTATCAAAATTCTTATCTAAAGAATATATTTTATTTTTATCAACTATTTTATTACTTTGTTCACTCATTCTTGCAAAAATATTGCTTATTTTATTTAGTGATGCATTTAATATCATTTCTCCAGTTAATTGCTCAGACTGCATATCTTGAGACAATATAGAATTTATTAAATTATCAAAAATATCTGCAAAACCTGATAAATCGATTTCTTCTAAAAATTGATTCACTCATTTAAAAATATTTGTGTTATTTTTTTCTTTTACAGAATTTTCAAAATCTGAATTAAAAAAGTTCTTTAAAACAGCATAAAAAGCATTTGATTCTTGTAATGCTGCTAAAGTATGAGATAAGGGTTTACTTATTTTCTCAATCATTTGAGCGATAGACATTAAATTTTGTGAACTCAATGATTCTATTAAATCATCACTTAAATTTAAACTAGGCAATATTCCTTGTAATAAACCTGAAATGCTTGGATGAATCCCACCATTCGATTTAATAGCACTAGCTGCAACTACAAAAGTTGAAGAAAATTCATCTGTAGAACTTGTGGGTTTTTTTACATTTTCTGTTAAAAAATTTTCATTTTTTTCATTAATTTTACTTCTACTCAAATCTTGATTATTAAAATATGAGTCATTTAGTTGTTTTAAAGTAGTTTGATTATCTGTTTTAAAGCTTGGCAATAAATCATTTGCCTTTGAATTGCTTATAAGAGTATTTAAAAAATTACTATCATAAGCAAATTGATTTTTTAAATTTTGACTAGCATTTTGTATTACTGTTCCTCTCATTAGAGTTGAAGATATTTTAACTAGATTATCTACTTTATTTTTAACTGATTGCTTTGTAGAATTAACCATACTACATGAAGCAACAGATAAAGTAGAAGTACCTATACTAATAGCTCCTAACAATATAATTAGTTTTTTCATTTTATCCCCCGATATTCATAATTATATTTTTTATTTATGATAAAATATTTTGGTATTTTAAAATAATTTTAGAAAAGTATAAAATATTCTAATATTTAATTCATTTTATTTAAAAGTCGGGGGATATTAAAAATGAAAAAATCTTTAATTTTATATTTAAAACAAGGTATTAAAGGTGTGATGAAATTTAAAGTGCAATTTTTAGTAATTGTCATTTTAAGTTTTTTAGCTACTTTTATATTAAGTATTTCTCTATCAACATCACAAAGAATAAATAATGATTATAAAAATGCAATGTCAAAAATGCAAAAGTTTGATTACATCGGACAAAAAACTGTAGGTTCAAAAATATCAGAAGAATCAGGAACAAAATTACTTTCAACAATGGATTTAATAAATAACCAATTTTTATATGTAAAAAAAACAGGTGAAGAATCTTCGACTCTTTGAAATAGGGCAATTGATATAAATCATAATTTGAGTTATTTTGAAAATATTAATGGATATGAAGAAACATTTTTAACAAAAACTTTTCAAACAAAAGAGTTTCAAGAAAATTTTATTAATTTGCTTAACAAAGATTTTTTTTGAAACTCAATTTTTGATTATAAATATGATCAAGAATTAAATCAACAACTTTGAAATCCAACACTATTAAATTATTCTTTGGACATAACAAGTTACAACTATTTAAATAATTTCAATGAAAAACAAGCAGAAATGAAAAAATTTTATATAGATAGTATTGAATTATTGAAAAAAAACTTTGTAAATGATTTATTCCAAGAAAATACACCACAATATTTGAAAAATACTTTATTTTATGAACTAAAGAGTAAAAATATAATTACCCAAGAAGATTTTAATAATGAGGCTCTTTTAGATGATGAAGATAGAAATATTTATAACAGATATTTATATTTTTCAATTGAACCATTCATAAGACAAATAATAAATGCATCAATTGAATATCCAAAATATTGAATAAATAAAGCAATTAACGAATCTAAACAAAAAAATTTAGAAGATGTTATACGTACATTCAATGAAAATAAAGAAAAAATAGGCTTTGAATGAATGCAAGAATCTAATGCTGACTTTGGCTTAGTTATTTTTAAATGAATATTTGGATTTAATCCTTCAATTGAGCAAGAAAGTATAGATGAAAACATAAATAACCCATTTATTGTTACTATTGACAATAAACCATGAAAAAATAATATTGATTTAGGAAAAGATAATGATTTAAACGAATACTTAGATACAAAAAATTCAGTATTTGAAAAAGGTATGCGAGGTAGTTTAAATCAACTTGTAGTAAGAAGTGAAAATAATAAAATCTTGGGAATAGATAAAACATTTGATACAAATTTTTTAAAACATAATTTTGATGGTACAACTTTGGAAGAAAGAATTGCGAACGGAAAAGGATTTTGACATACAGAAGACTATAAAGAAAGTTATAGATGTAATAAAATCAATGACATAATAGCATTTTTTGTTAGAAGTGAAATAATAGCCCAAGCAACGGGATTCGAATATAATATAAGAGGAGAAATTGAATTTACAGATCTTGCTACAGAAATAAGTTATAGAATAGTAGATATTCAAAATAATTGAAAAAAGAGAATTACTATTTATGAAGGTAACATGCCGAGAACTAAAAACGAAATTTTAATTAATTCGCAATTTGCAAGAGCCAATAAATATAAGGTTGGACAAAATATTAAAGTTGGAGAAGGAAATTTTATAATTTCAGGAATAGGTGTAGATCCTTTAACATATTATCCTATGGGAAATACACGAAATCCTTTACCAAATAATAAAAAGAATGTAATTATTTACATAAATGATGATAATTTAGAAAAGATATTTCCAGAAGGTTCTAAATTTGATCAGACAAGTACAAAATCTCTTTATAGTATTTATACAAACTTTGAAAATCCAATAAATGAAATTAATCAAAATTTTAAAAAACTTCAGGCACTTTCATTAAATAATGTAGTTGAAGTTTATAATTCATACAAATACTTAAATAACATTGATTCTGAATTAAAAAGTACAAACTATATAAATAGTTATTCTTCATTTAATTCATCAAATTTAAAATTAAATTGAACGATAGCGCCAACTATTTTAAATTCTTTTAGAGCATTTGCATATATATTTACATTATTAATATTTATTATTACAATTATAGCTACAGTAGTTGCTGTTAAAAAGACAGTGGAATTAAATGCTGGAGAAATTGGTATTTTAAAAGCAATAGGTGTAAAAAACTGACAAATATCCTCATCCTATTTTTCTTATGGTATTGTTACAGGATTATTTATAGTGCCAATCGCATGACTTGCTGGGGCATTCATTCAGGAATTTATATCTATAATATTTTTAAATTTTGTGAGTGGAAAATTTAATACTATTGTAATTAATCCTTTTGGACTCTTGTTGTCAGTACTTATTTTTGGGGTGTTACTATGTTTAATTTCTTTCTTTACTGCATATTTTCTAGTTAAAAAGCCAGTTTTAGAAGTTATTAATAAAGTTACAAGAGTTAAAAGAATTCAATGAATAGATACATTTAAAAATAGAATTTTTAAATCAAGAGGTTTTTCAACTAGATTTAGTATTGAATTAGCAGTATCGGGATTCAGTAAAACTATATTGTCATCAATTACTATATTTTTTGCAGCATTTTTTATATCATTTGGTTTAACAATTCCAGGTTTAGTTCAAAATGTTGTTCAAAGCTATTATAAGAATATTAATTATCAAAATTCTATGCAAAATACAGAATTGGTAGGTAATGCGCCATTGGCAAAAACATCATTGAGTGTAACTAAGGAAATAGAAGAATATGAATCAAATTTATTTGATAGTAATAATATATTTGGAAATGATATTTTAAAAATATCAAAAGATATTACAAATTTTGCACCTTCAGTGGATTCATCAGTAATTCCACAACTTTTATTATCAGCTAATCAAATTGAAAGCAATGATAATAAAATAGATGCTAAATGAGTTTATGATTACATTACTAATATTAATGAAAATGAAATATCAAATGCAGAAAATTCTCTAATATCAATAATAGGTAGTTTAATGGGAAATAATCTAAAACAATTAGTTGGTAAGGGATTGTCTCTTTCTGATATTCAAAAAATCCTTGAATGAGTAATACATTCAAATAATTTTAAAACATTTGAAGAAAGAAAGAAAAAAGTAGATGATCTATCAAGTTTATTAACTAAGGGTTTACCTGAAATTCTTACAAAATTTATTCAAGGTTCAACTACAACTGAAGGAAACTGAAAAGAACAAATTATAAGTATAATTTTAAGTCAAACTCCATCGTATATTAAACAATATGTTACAAAATCCGAAAATAGACTTAATAATTTTTCATTTGGATGACAAATAAATAAATATAATCCAAAAACAGATAGCTTGTATACTGATTTATCAGTTGGCACAAAAAATAATAAATCTTTAAATATTATAGGATTACAATCTAATCAAAATGCATTTAAAATAAATAAATGAGAAACTGAAGATGTATTTTTAACTGATTATCAAGCAAGTGTAATGGAAAAAATAATAAATGGTGAAGAAATTGATGATATGAGTCAAGATAATTCATGATTGAGTAAATTCTATGATGAAAAAAATCAGAAAGTTATAATTCCAGTAATTGCAAGTGATCAAACAGACTTTACACTTGATAATAATTGAAATAATCTAACAAATCCTACTTTAGAAAAAACAAGACTTATTTTAAGACAAGAATCAATTGATATTCCAAATTTAGCTTGAATGTATGATGATGGAGATTGAATTAATTTTAATGGAAATAAAAGTACTAATAATGGATATATAAGTATGAATGATTTATCTGCAAGTAAATTTACTTATGCACCTATTTTTGAAGAGACTGGATTTAATTTGATAGAAAATAAAAATAATGAATTGAAAGATAATGCATATGGATTTTATAAATTGAATTCTTCAATTGAAAATGATGAAGAAAAAATAAATTTAGAAATAAGACCTTATTATTCTTATGATAATGTAACTTTATTTATTCCAAAAACCTATATTAATGAGTTTTCTAAATTTAAACTTAATGGTAATTTAGAAAAATGATGATTAGAAGATGCAGAATATGTTCCTGAAGAAACTAAAAAAGCATGAGGTAAGATAAACCCTTCATTAGAATCAAGTCCATATTTTGCAATAAAACCATATTCACTTTATTTTGATAATTCAAACAGTTATGAAAGAGAAGAAGAAAATCTTTCAGGGACACCAATAAATAATATAACAACACCTTATGAAAATTTTTTAGGTAAAACTCTTA
This sequence comes from Spiroplasma diminutum CUAS-1, assembly GCF_000439455.1. Classification (GTDB taxonomy): domain Bacteria; phylum Bacillota_I; class Bacilli_A; order Mycoplasmatales; family Mycoplasmataceae; genus Spiroplasma_A; species Spiroplasma_A diminutum. Next base: position 359,745 of record NC_021833.1, read on the forward strand.
TTGATGATAATGGCCCAATAACTTTTGGAAAAGTTAAAGTGAATTGAAGCAAAAATATAGAGTTTAAAAAAGTAAGTTCAATAGGTGTCTATGGAAAACCTTTAATTATTATTGATCAAAACTTTGCAAATATTTTAAGTAAGTATGATATTTCAAAATACATTCCATTTAATTTAAAATATGAAGATGAAAATTCACCTTCAAAGACATATACTCAAAATGGTGTTACAGTTAAAACATTTGATTATATAAATCCATTAGATTATAAAACTAAATATGAATATGGTAACGAATTAATATACGGATCTGATGAGCAAGAAAAAAGTATTAGACCTAGTTTGTGATATACAGGAATTTATTCAAATTCTCAGGAACCATATTTTATTACTACACAAGGTTCTTTTTCAAGAGATGTAAAACTTGGTCAAGATATATTAAATGGCTCAAATTATGGAAGTACGAGCTTGGAATTAAATTCTACAAATTTATTAGGACAACAAAAAACTTTAGTTTTCCAATTATCTGCAATGATTTTAAGTTTAGCAACAGCTGCAATAACTTTAATGACAATAATTATAATTTTAACTATTACATTAATAAATGATTTGTATGTAAACCAATATAAAAAATTTATGATAGTTATGAAATCATTAGGATATTCAAATTGAAAAATAATAAAATACACATTTGGAACTATGTCAATAGTATCAATTATGTTCTATATTTTAGGAGTAGTTATAAACTTCATTGTTCTTGGGCTTATTTTCAGTGCAATTAGCAAAAGATTAGGTTCGATTCCTTTTGGACTAACTTGATGAACACCTATTTTAGCAATTATTCTAGTTTTTGGTTCATTTATAATTTCTATTGCAATTACAACAAGAAAAATTAGAAAAGAGCCAGCTTATTCATTAATGGTTTAAAAAAGATAATTTTTATCTTTTTTTCTTTTTCGTCAGGCCACTATTAATAATATGAATATTGCTTAGAAATTATGGTATAATTTAAAAAATTACTAAAGGAGTTTTACTTTATGAGCGAAAAAGTATATCAGTTAAATTCAGATCAAATTGGAGTAGTAAATTTTGCAGAACCTTGATTTTTGGCACATTTCGAAATTGAAGGAGAAATTGAACCTGTTCAAATTTTTTTCCCGTCATTAGCAGAAGGAATTAAAAAGTTTGCTGCTTTCTTTGAAGAGCATGTCATAAATCATTGATTAGCACAAGGCGCTGAAGGTGAGAAAAAAATTCAAGATTTAAGAGAATATTTATTAACTACTTGATTTAATCCTGGAGTTGAAACTATGAGAGAAGCAATGTTTCAAACTTATGGTTATCCAGAATTTAAAGAAAAAACAGGAAAAGAGTTAATTGAAAATGGTTATGATTTTTTAGGAGTTACTATTGGTCATATTTGTTTAAGATTTAATAAAAACCATTTTTATTTCAACGGACTACATGTTTCAGGAAGAACAGTTGATAAAATGCTAGCCGTTAATTTTTGATCAAAAGTAAAACAAGAAGCAATGAATGATATTGGAACAACAGTATTCAAATAGAAATTTAAAAAACATTTTTATACAAAAAAATGTTTTTTTTTTTTTTTTTTATTATTTTATAATGATGTATTTTCAACATATTATTTATGTATTATTGGTCGGAGAATAAAAAATGAAAAAGTCTTTATTTTTATATTTAAAACAAGGTATAAAAGGAGTAATGAAATTTAAAATACAATTTATTGTAATTGTATTTTTAAGTTTTTTAGCGACTTTTATTTTGAGCATATCTTTTTCAACTACACAAAGAATAGAAAATAATTTTGAAACAGCAATATCAAAAATGAAAAAGTTTGATTATGTTAATCAAAAAGTTGTAGGAACTAATTTAGCTGAAGACTCTGGTACAAATATTTTAGCTCCTTTGGATTTAATTAATAGTCAATTTTTATATGTTAAAAATTCTCAAAATAGTACATCATATAGTCAAAATAGAACAATTGATCTTAATATTAATATTTCTTCATTTGAAGATGAAAATGAATATAATGAAAATTTTATAACAAAAACTTTTAGTGATACAAAAATTCAAAAAAAATTTTTAGATTTGTTAACAAATCCAAAATTTTTAAAACCAATATTTAGTTATGATTATTCAACAATTACTGAAAAAGTTAATTGAAATCCATTTTATGAAATCAATCATTCTAATTCTTCAACTTCATATACTTATTTAAATAATGTAAGTATCAAAGAAGAAATTAAAGATTTTTATATAGCTACAATTGAAACTTTAAAAGAAAATTTTATAGAAGATATTTTTGCAGAAGTGACACCAACATATCTCAATAAATCTTTATTTTTAGAGCTTAAAAATAAAGAAATAATTTCAGAACAAGATTTCAAAAATACTTCACTTGAAAACGATCAAGATAATAATTTATATAGTCGTTATTTATATTTTTCTCTTGAGTCAATTATTAGACAACTTATTAACTCAGTTGTTGAATATCCTGTTTATTGAATAAATAAAGCAATTGAAAAATCAATTGCTATTTCAGAATCAAGAGAAAGAGAAGATGTAATTAAAACATTTAATGAATATTTTAGTACTTCGGCTGGTTTTAATTTTTTATTATTAGAGGATTCAAATATTAAAAGTACAAGTGAAGAAAATAAAATTTTTGCAATAACTGTTTTCAAATGAATTTTTGGATTTAGTCCAACTATTGATGAATATAATATAGCGCAAGAATTGGATAATAATTTTATTGTAAAAGAAAATAATAGACCATGAAAAAATAGCATAGATTTAGGAAATACAAATATTGATACTTCAAGATATCTAAATTCAAAAAGTTCTGTTTTTGAAAATGGTATGAGAGGTAGTTTAAATCAACTTATAGTAAGACCAAGTGCAAATACATATAGTATTGATAAAACTTTTAATACAAACTATTTAAAACATTATGATAATTTAAGTATTGAACAATTAATAGGGGAAGAAAAAAGTTTTGGTGATTTAAATAATTATGCAAATAAATATAATTATTCAAATATAAATACAAAAATAGCTTATTTTATGAGAAATGAAATGATAGCTTCTTTAACAGATTTTGACTATATGACTAGAGCTGAAATGGAATTTACAGATTTAACAACAGAAATTAGTTATAGAGTTATTGATATTGAAGGATTATGAAAAGATAAAATAACTTTATATGAAGGTAATATGCCAAAATTAGAAAATGAAATTTTAATAAATCCTCAATTTGCAAAAACAAATAAATATAAAATAGGTCAAAATATAAAACTTGGTGAAAATAATTTTGTAATATCAGGTTTTGCAACAGATCCATTATCTTATTACCCAATGGGAAATACTCAAAACCCATTACCAAATAATAAAAAAAATGCCATTGTTTATGCAAATAGTTCTAATTTTAGAAAAATAATTGAAGATAAATTAGAAAAAACTGTTACAAAGTCTATATATAATTTTTTTACCTATAATGGAAATAATAATTTAGAATGAAATAATATTCAAAAATTTAAAGCTTATTCATTTAATAATATAGTAGAAGTATATAATTCTTATAATTTTATAATGGGTAATGATAGCGAACTAAATACTGAAAAATTTATTAATAATTTTACAAATTATAATTCTTCAAATTTTAAATTAAATTGAACAATTGCTCCTTCGATTATCTTTGGTTTTAGAGCATTTTCATATATATTTTTGGCATTGATATTTTTAATTACTATTACTGCAACAATAATAGCTGTTAAGAAAACTGTTCATTTAAATTCTGGGGAGATAGGAATTTTAAAATCAATGGGAGTAAGAAATTGAGAAATATCAATTTCTTACTTATCTTATGGAATAGTTGTTGGATTATTTATAGTTCCATTAGCATGAATTTTAGGATCTTTTATTCAGGAATTTAGTTCAAATATTTTTTTACAGTTTACCAGCGGAAGATTCAATTTAGTAGTTTTCAGTCCACTTGCATTCTTAATTTCATTTTTTATTTTTGGTTTTATTTTGTGTCTAATTTCATTTCTAACTGCATTGTTTTTAGTTAAAAAACCTGCACTTGAAATAATTAATAAAACTAATAAAGTAAAACGTATTAAGATAATTGATAGTTTAAATAGTACATTATTTAAAAATAAAAGTTTCTCAACACGTTTTAGCATGGAACTTGCAATTTCAGGATTTAGTAAGACTTTACTATCTTCTACAACAATATTTTTTGCAGCATTCTTTATTTCTTTTGGATTGACCATACCAGGTTTAGTTCAAAATGTAGTTGGAAGTTATTATAAAAATATAAAATACCAAAATTCCTTTACAGCAAGAGAATTAATTGGTAATGCGCCATTGGCAAAAACATCATTAAGTGCTTCTAAAGAAGTAGATGAATATGACAATAATTTAATGAACAGTAACGGAATTTTTGGAGATGGAATAACAAAAATTGGGAAAAACGTAACAGATTTTGCTTCTTCTGTTGATTCTTCTGCGTTTCCCCAAATTTTACTTTCAGAAAATGAAAATAAAGATATGACTGCAAAATGAACATATGATGAAATGGCTTCGCATAAAAATAATTTAAATATCGATGAAAATAATCAAAATTCTTTAATTGCAATTATTGCAAGCATTTTAGGAAATAATATTAAGCAACTTGTAGGTAAAAGTATAACAATTGCTGACGTTCAAAAATTATTAGAATGAGTAATTCATTCAGATAATAAAGAATTTGAAAATGATTTTAATGCTAGATTAAATAAAGTAAATGAATTATCAAATTTATTAACAGATGGTTTACCACAACTTTTAACAAAATTTATTAGTGGAAGTTCTATAAGTGAAGGGAACTGAAAAGAACAAATTATTGATATTATAATTTCTCAAACGCCTTCATATATAAAACAATATGTTATTAAATCAGAAAATAGATTGAATAACTTTATGTTTGGGTGGCAAGTTAATAAATATATTCCTGGAGAAGATACTTTGTACACAAGTTTGGATATAAAAACAAAGAATAATCAAGATCTATCAATGACAGGTTTATTAAGTCATCAAAATGCTTACTCTATAAAAGAAGAAGATAAAAATAAAGTTTTTATTAATGATTATCAAGCTCAGTTAATTGAAAGAGTAATTAATGATGAAAAGTTTGACGAAATTCCTAATGAGATTAAAGATTATTATGATGGAGATAACATTGTTATACCAGTTATTGCAAACGACCAAACTAATTTTTTAATTCAAAATGATTGAAATAATTTAACAGATCCATTTTTAGAAAAAACTCGTTTAATTTTAAAACAAGATTCAGTTAACATTCCAAATTTAGCATGAATGTATGATGATGGGGATTGAATTAAATATAATAAAAAAGAAAATTTTGATAATGGATATTTAAAAATGGATGGACTATCTCCGTCAAAATTTACTTATGCTCCAATTTTTAATGAAACAGGATTTAACTTGATAAAAAATACATCAGAAAATTTAAGCCTAGTAGATAATTCATATGGTTTTTATAATCTTACATCTGATCTAAATTCAAAAGATGAAGAAGTTAATTTAGAGATAAGACCTTATTATTCATTTGATAATATTACTTTATTTATTCCTGAGGATTTTAAAGAGAATTTCGAAAAACTTAAATTTAAGGGAAATAAAAACACAAAAGATTGATGATATGAAGACGCTTCATTTATTCCAGAGGTTACAAGAAAAGCTTGAGGAAAATTAAATCCTAAATATGCAGATTTAAGTCAAAGGTATTTTGCAATAAAACCTTATTCATTGAATTATGATAATTCAGGTAATTATACTAGAGAAAAAAGCAATTTATCAGGTCAACCTGTTGAAAATATTTCACAAGATTATGAAAACTACTTTGGAAGAAGTCTTAGAGATGAAGATGGTCCAATAACATTTGCAAAAACAAATATTAAATGAAATAAGAAAATTAAGTTTAAACAAGTTGGTTCAATTAATGTTTATGGAACTTCATTAATGATTATTGATCAAAATTTTGCAAATATATTGAATGGATATGGTATTTCAAAATATATTCCTTTTAATTTAAAGTATGAAACTAGTTCAAAACCAACAGGAAGCTATTCTGAAGGTGGGATTAAGATAAATACATTTAAATATATTGAGCCTTTAGAATATTATGATAAAGATCAAAATGAATTGATTTATGGAGATACAGAATTTGAAAAAAGTATTAGACCAAGTAACTGATACAATGGAATGCTTTCTAATTCAAAAGAACCTTACTTTATTACATCACAAGCATCATTCTCAAGAGATATTAAAACTGGACAAGATATTCTTAATGGTTCTAATTATGGTTCTTCTGTTTTAGAATTAAATTCAACACATTTATTAGGCCAACAGAAAACTTTAATTTTTCAACTATCAGCTATAATTTTAAGTTCTGCAAGTATAGCTATATCTTTAATGATTTTAATAATTATTTTAACTGTTACTTTAATTAATGATTTATATGTAAATCAGTATAAAAAATTTATGATAGTTATGAAATCTTTAGGATATTCAAATTGAAATATCACAAGGTATACATTTGGAACAGTAACAATATTATCTTTAATATTCTATATTTTAGGAGTTATAACTAATTTTATAGTTATTGGTTTAATTTTTAATTTAGTAAGTAAAAAACTTGGTTCAATTCCATTTGGTTTAACTTGATGATCACCAATTCTTGCTATTATTTTAGTATTTGGTTCATTTATAATTTCAATTATGATAACAACAAGAAAAATTAGAAAAGAATCTCCTTCAACATTAATGAATTAAAAAAACTCACTATTGTGAGTTTTTATTTAAGAATTTTTAAAAGATCATTTTGTTTTATATTAAGATATTTATTCATATTATTTGCCAATACATAAATTGAATTTACCTTATCATAGTATTTTGTCATTTTATTTGGACTGAAATTTGAATATGTTTCAATTACTTGATTTTTTACATCACAAAAAACTAGATCTACTTTTTCTTTAAAACCAAATGAATTAAAACCCTTTGAATAAATTAATCTGAAACCATTTTCAGTTGAAAATTTATCTTTAAATATCAATGAGTTAAATTTATTAGAAGTATTTCTAACTGTTCTAATATTTATATCTAAAATATCTTGATTATGAATTAATTTTGAAGAGTGGTTATCCTTAAAAATATCTTTTTTCTTTGAATTTTTAAAAACTCTTGAAAAACCAATTAAATTTTTTATTGTTCCCATTGAAATCACCTAGAAATATTATATCTAAAAAATAGTAGTATAATATAAAAAGAAAAGAGGAATAAATATGGCCAAAATAGCTATTTTTGTTGCTAACGGTTTTGAAGATACAGAAGTTGTTGCAACAGTTGATGTTCTAAGAAGAGCAGAAAAACTATTTCCTGGTAGTTTTCCAGTAGTAGACATAGTTTCAATAAATGATTCTAAACAAGTAAAAGGTGCTTGAAATATTCAAATAACAGCTGATAAATTAATTGGTGAAATTAATTTTTCAAATTATGATTGCTTAGTTTTACCTGGAGGTAAAGAAGGTGTAGATCACTTAAAATCAAATGAAATTTTAATGAATGCTGTTGAAAAACATGGAAAAGAAAATAAAATTATTGCAGCAATTTGTGCAGCTCCACAAATTCTTGGTAAATTAGGACTTGTTGATGGAATTGAAATTACTCATTACCCAGGTTGTGATCAAAATTTAGAAAAGGCAATAAAGAAACCTCATATGTCAGCAATAGCAGATAAAAATATTATTACAGGTAGTTCAATTGGAGGAGCATTACAATTTGCTTTACAAATTGTAGATCATTTTACTTCAACAGAACAAATGTTAGAATTACACCAAACATTGGTATTTAATTATTAATTTAAACTATAAGTTTTGAAATTAATTTCAAATTTAGTAAAAATTGGTTATAATTAAATTGTCATATTTAAGTTAAAAGAAGGCGAAAGTCTTCTTTTCTATTTGTTAAAACAAAATTGACAGATTTATTAAATTAATATAGGAGGAAAATAAGCCATGATCGATGGTGCACAATTATTAGACGCGATTTATGAAATCGTACAAGATAAAAAAATTGATAAAGAAATTATTTTAGAAGGAATAAGAGAAGGTTTTCAAAAAGCATATGAAAAATTCTTTGATCCAGAAGCTATTGTTAGAGTTGATATTGACCAAAATACAGGTCAAATTAAAGTATTTAAAGAATTGACAGTTGTTCAAAAAATTGAAGATGAATGATTAGAAATAGGATTAAATACTGCAAAAGAACAATATGGAGAGGAAGTTTCAATTGGTGATAATGTTTATGAACCAGTTGAATTTACTTTGGACTTTTCAAAGTTAGCTGTAATGCAAGTTGGACAAATAATTAAACAAAAAATTCGTGAAGGTGAAAAAAACAAAATATACCAAGAATTCCTATCAAAAAATCATGAAATTGTTGGTGGATTTGTAAAAGATATTACAGAAACTAGTTATTTAGTTGATGTTGATGGATCAATTATTCCAATTTGAAATAAAAAAATGATACCAGGTGAAAACTTTGATATAGATGATAGAATTTGTTTCTATATTGAAGAAGTTTCTAGAGATAACAAACATTCACAAATTCAAGCATCAAGAATTCATCCAGAATTTTTAACAAGATTAATGGAAACAGAAGTTCCTGAGATATCAGAGGGTATTGTTGAAGTTAAATCAGTTTCAAGAGAACCTGGGCATAGAGCTAAAATAGCTGTTTTCTCACATGAAGAGGGTGTAGATCCAATTGGAAGTTGTGTTGGAGCAGCAGGAAGCAGAATTAAAAATATAACTAAGGAACTAAATGGTGAAAAAATTGATGTGGTTCTATGAAATGAAGATCCAAAAACATTTGTAATGAATTCACTTGCACCAGTAAAAGTTATTAGTATTGATATTAATGAAGAAAATAATGAATGTTTCATAGTGGTTCCAAATGAACAATTATCACTTGCAATTGGAAAAAGAGGAATGGCTGCAAGATTAGTTGCTAACCTTGTTAATATGAAAATAAACATTTTTTCATTAGAAAATGCAAAAGAAAAAGAAATTGAAATTAAATGAAATGGAAACATTGATGAAAATGAATTAAATAATCCAGACTTTTTAAATAAAGTTAATAAAAGAAGAGAGAAAACTGCAAATAACTTTAATAAGGAAAACAACTTTGTAAAACAAGAAGAAAAAATTGAAGAAATTGTATTTGTTGAAGAAGATAAATCAATTGATGAAATTCAAGCTTCAATTGCAGCATTTGAGAGCTTAAGCGAAGATGAAAGTCAATTTGAATTTGAAGAAAGTATTGACAGTGATGATGATTATGATTCATACTATCAAGATTAATTTTTAATGTCAAAAGATATAAATCTTAGAAAAGATGCTGCATCTAATAAGATGTATCCAAAAATTGAACTAATAAGAATTGTTAGAAATAAAAATGGAGAAGTTTTTATTGATAATACTAAAAAGGCAAATGGTAGAGGAGCTTATATTAGACCAACTATTGAAGCTGTGGAAAAAGTAAAAAAAACTAGGGTTTTAGAAAGAAATTTAAAAACTAATTTGGATAAGGAATTTTACGAAAAACTTTTAGAAGAGGTAAAATTAAATTGGGACTAAACTTAGAAAAACTTTTAGGCTCATTGGGAATGATATCATCTGCTGGAAAATTAGTTTATGGTGAAAAACTTTTAGAACAAATTAGAAATAATAAAATAAAAATTGTATTAACAACTTCTGATATGGGTAAGGCGCAGTTAAAAAAAATAAATGATAAGTCAACATTTTATAATGTACGAATTATCAATAATCTATTTGACTCTGAAACTCTAAATAAAGCAATTGGAAGAAAAAACGTTAAAAGTATTGGAGTAAGCGATGAAAATTTTGTTAAGTTACTTTTAAAAAATATTGAATAAGAGAGGAGATGTAGTTATGGCAAAAAATACAAAATCAGAGAATAATAAAGCACAAGCCAAAAACAAATCCAAAGCACATAGTGCTAATTTAAAAAACCAATTAAAACAAACTACTGAAACTGGTTTAATTGATGGGGTTTTTGTTTACACTGAACCATTGTCTATTGCAGATTTTGCAAGAAAATTAAATAAAGGTCCTGCAGAAATTGTAAAATGATTTTTTACAAATGGATCAATGGTAACTCAAAATCAAATTCTTTCAGAAGAACAAATGGGAGAATTATGTATTGAGTTTGGTTATGATTTTAAAAAGGAAACTACTGTTACAAAAGAAAACATTTTTGAAACATTTAATGAGAAAGATGATCCAAAAGATTTAAGAGCAAAACCACCGATTGTTACTATTATGGGACATGTTGATCATGGTAAAACAACTTTACTAGATTCAATTAGAAATGCAAATGTTACTGAAGGAGAATTTGGTGGTATCACTCAACATATTGGTGCTTATCAAACAACAATAAAAGATAATAAAATTACATTTATTGATACTCCAGGTCACGAAGCATTTACAGAAATGAGAGCAAGAGGAAGTGAAGTTACAGATATAGTAATTTTAGTTGTTGCAGCAGATGATGGAGTTATGCCCCAAACTGAAGAGGCAATTGACCATGCAAAAGCAGCAGAAGTACCAATTATTGTATTTGTTAATAAAATTGATAAACCAGGTTCAGATCCAAGTAAAGTTAAAATGGAATTAATGAACTATGGAATTGTTGCAGAAGAATATGGTGGAGATGTACCATTTATTGAAGGTTCTGCAAAAAACAAATTAGGTCTAGATACATTGTTAGAAACAATTTTATTAATTTCAGAATTAAAGGACTTAAAAGCAAATCCTAAAAAGTTTGCAAGAGGAACAGTAATTGAGGCAAAACTTGATAAAAATAGAGGTCCTGTTGCAACAATTTTAGTGGAACAAGGTACTTTAAGAATGAGAGATATAGTTATTGCTGGAGGAACTTTTGGAACAATTAAAGACTTGGAAAATGAAAATAAAGCCAAGTTAAAAGAAGTTTTACCAGGTCAACCAGCTGTAATAATTGGATTAAATGATGTTCCAAAAGCAGGAGATAAATTTATTGTTGTTACTGAAGAAAAAATGGCAAGAGATATTGCTAAAGCTCAGTTTGAAAAACAGCAAAATGAAGCAAGACAAAAAAATTCTGCATTTACTTTGGATTCAATTAAAACTAAAATTGAATCAGGTGAGCTAAAATCTATTAATATAATTTTAAAAGCAGATACACAAGGAACAGTAGAAGCTGTAAGAAATTCAATGTTAAAAATTAATATTGAAGGTGTAAAAATTAATGTAATTAGAGCAACTGTTGGAGCTATTTCAGCAAGTGATATTACACTTGGATTAGCATCTGATGCTTTAATTTATGGATTTAATGTAAGACCAACTTCACAAGTAAGGCAAAAAGCTGAAGAAGATGGTGTAGAGATTAGATTGCACAATATTATTTATAAATTAATAGAAGAAATTGCAGAAGCTGCAACAGGTATGTTAGATCCTGTATTTGAAGAAAAATCACTTGGCGAAGCACAAGTAAGACAATTATTTAAACATTCACAAGTTGGAACAATTGCAGGATGTAGAATAATGAGTGGAGTTGTACCACGTGGATCAAGAGTTCATATTCTAAGAGATGGAATTGTTGTATATACTGGTGAATTATCATCTTTAAAAAATAAAAAAGATGATATTAAAGAAGCAAAAGAAGGCCAAGAATGTGGAATAACTATTAAAAACTTTAATGATTTGAAAGAAAATGATATTATAGAAGCATATAAAGTAGAAGAGGTGAAATAGTTATGGCAAATGATATTAAAATTGAAAGAACTCAATCAACTATTTTGAGAGAATTAAATTTAATTTTACAAAGAGAATTTCCAGATTGTGAGTATTTAAACTCAATTACAATTCATGAAGTAAGATTATCAAATGATATGGGTCATGCAAAAGTATTTTATTCATTTATGGACATTACATCAGATAAAAATGATGTACAAGCAGAAATTGATGAAAACTTAAAAGAAATTAGAATGATTCTTGCAAGTAAAGTTGAAATGAGAAGTGTACCAGAACTAACATTTGAATTCGATAAAACTTTAGAAAATGCTAATAAAATTGAAGAAATATTAAAAGAAATTAAATAAATAAAAAAACCTGCAAATATGCAGGTTTTTCTATTTATTTAGCAATTTTTCAGTAATTACTTGAATTCTATTAGTAGTGAGTGTGAATAAAACAATTGCAAATAGATCAAATACCATAAAGCTTATTCATGAATGAAAGAATTGAAATAAACCATATATTTGTCCATATTCAATATATGATCATACAAAATTCAATGAAGCTGAACTTAATGGACCAAAAATAAATACTAGCATTCCTGAGAAAATTAGCGAGATACTTCTATTAAAAGAAGCGTCTTTACTATAAACTCGAAATAATTTATCGTATATTAATCAAAATAGGGCAACTCAAATTACTAATCCCATTGCAGTAGTTAGTCTAAATAATGGACTAAGTCCTCAAATTAGAAATTGAAGTACACCGTCAAACAAACCTATTATCATACCCCAGTATATACCTACCACTTGAAAGCTTATAGCAATAACAAAATACTTTAGGACAAATCCTACGTTAATTCCAGTAACATATATTGGAATTACAATATTTATCATACTAACAGCTGTGGACATACTTAGTAACAAACTGACAAGAGTTATTTTTAGAGTCTCACTCTTTAATCTTGCGCGTCCGTTTACCTTATTAAGTTTGCTGATTTCATAATCAAGATCTATATCATCTAAATTTTCAGATAACGTAACTTCTTGATTTTGTTCATCAGTCTTGTTCATCTCTTAAATTGTCTCCTTTAAATAAACGAAATTATAGAATTCAAATAATATTCACCTCAATAGATATTATATTATAATATATAAGGAATTGGGGTAATTATGCATAGTTTCTTTTTAGATAAAATGGTTTTTAATCATTTTGAAATTATTAATGAAGATTTTCATCATATAAAAAATGTTATTAAATTAAAAGAAAATGAAAAAATAATTTGTGTGTTTAATGATGAAAAATTTTTATGTTCTATTAAAGAAATTAATACTAATTCATGTAAAGCTGAAATAATCTCAAAGTTTATTGATGAAAAAAAAGATTATAAAGTGAATTTAATATTGGGAATAATTAGAGAACAAAAATGAGATTTTGTTCTACAAAAGGCAACAGAGCTTGGTGCTGATTGTATAATTCCTGTGGAATTTAAAAGAAATGTTGTAAAAATTGACATTAAGAAAGAAATCAATAAAATTTCAAGATGATATTCTATTTGTGAAAATGCAGCAAAACAATCAAAAAGAAATAATATTCCACGAATTAAACCTATAATTAGAAAGTTAGAAGATTTAAAAGAATATAATTCTGATTTAAATTTGATTTGTTGAGAAGATGATAATTCTAATTTCATTAAGAATGAAATAAAAAATTCTTTTGAAACAATCAATATTGTAATAGGTCCAGAAGGTGGAATAAGTGAACAAGAAGTTAATTTATTAAATAAAATGGGTTATAAAAGTGTAAATTTAGGTAATAACATAATGAGAGCAGAAACAGTTCCATTATATGTTTTAAGTTGTTTAAATTATGAAAAAAATAAGGGGTAATTATGGATAAAAATTTTAGTAAGTTAATTACAGCTGATTTAGAAATGATAAATAGTCAATTAAATTCAGTTGCAATAAATGAAAACTTAAAAAAATTTATTGATAAAAATGTTAATTTTCTAAAAAGAAAATTAAAAAATTTGGTTCAAATTAAATCTCAAGGTTCATATGCTACAGGAGAACTTTATAATTTTGAAAAGGAATTAAATATAGATTTATTAGCAATTAAACATGTAAATAAAAGCATGTATAAAATTTATGAACAAGAATTTGAAACAAATGATCATTTTGATGATTGTTGAATTTGTGAAATTAATCAAGATATTTATAAAATAGTTTCACAAATTTATAAAGTAGATCAAGATATTAAAATTGAATGAATTGAAAAGAAATATATGCTTCCTAACTCAAAGGAAAAAATAGTTTTTAAAGATTCAATTAAAATTAGTTTCTTTAAAGAAAATAAGTTAGGCTTTTCAATAATTATTAGATCAGCTTTACAACACAGTGAATACCCACCAATTTTATGTAATAAAACAATGTATAAAAGAACTTTTTCTTTGGAATATGTTAAAGCGTTCAGAGTATTAAATAAATTATCTATAAGAAAATTACAAATTCTTTTTTATTATATAAGAATTAAATTCAGAAAGCTTTTATCTAAAAATGAAAGATTAATATTGAAAATTAGTATAATGTCTAATATTCAATATGAATTAACTAAAAATATTAATTTTCAAATATGATTAGATAAATCTTTTGATTATCATTTTTCAAGTAAAAAGGCTGTTGATAATGTTTTGGATTCAAAATTTATATATTATAAAAGACCAAAAAAAATAAGTAATTTATATAATTCATTTAAACTTAAAAATTTAAACTGAGTTTTTAATAAAACTTATCAAAGTACAAAAGAGTTCTTAGATAATTATTTAAATTATTCACAAGAATTTATAAATAATAAGCAAGAATATATTGAAGGTAACTTTTACTTTTGATATGATTCAGTATCATATTTAAAGAATACAGCTGGATCAACAAGTATATCTATAAAAAAAGAAAATAAAAAATATGATGAAATTGATATTCAAATTCATTCAAGAACAATATATCCAACGAATAAAGAAAACGGTTTATTTTTAGTGTTTTTACAATATTATAATTTTGAAATTGAAAGGAATTAATATGAAATTAAATAAAGATATTTGAAAATTTAATAATGCTATTAATTTACTTACAAATGAGCAAAAGGACTTTAAAATTAAAATTAATTCATATTTTAATGAACTAAAGCAACTTTTTTTAGAAGACAATATTCATCTAAAGAAGATAGGGGATTTTGCTTTTGACTCTTATAGACAAACTAATAAAACTTTTAATTTAGATTTATGTGCAATTAAATATGTTGGAAATACTTCAATTAAATTTTCAGAATTAAGTGAAATAATTTTGAAAATTGTAAAAAAATATAAAGCTGTACCAGAAATACATACGGATCAAAATTATATAAATTTAGTTTTTAATTTTCAAAACTCAAAAATTAATTTTAGAATTATTCCAATTATAAGTAAAAAAATTAATAATAAATACGTTTCAAAAGTAAATAGAAACGGAATTGTTCAAGATGATTTAGTTTTAGAATTAAAAAAAGATTTAAAGCAAGCAAATAAATTAAGTAGTGGTCTTTTAATCAGTTTAAAAAAATTATTAAACTATATTATGAATGGGGAATTTAATTATACATATGATATAGACTTTTATTTATTAAGATGATTTTATGAATATGTTTCAAAATCTTTAGAAGAATATATATTTCAAAAGTATAATGAAAAAAAATTGGAGTTAGATCTAGAAACTTTTTTAAATAAAGAGAACCTAAGAAAGTGAATTAAAAAAAATGTAAGTTTCTATGATTTATGTAGTTTTATTTTTTTAAAGATTGAATCAACAAATACCTATTATTTTAATGAGTTTTCTTTTGAATTTGAAGAAATGTTTGATGGAATATCAAGATACTCAATTAATACTAATTCAAATTTTAGATTACCAATTAATTACTTATCAAGTATTAAAATATTTGACACTAATTTGATTGAAGATAAAATGTATATTCAAAACAATTTATCAAATGAAAATGGTGTTTCTAGTGTATCTTGGGAAAAATTCAAAAATAATGGAGATAGATATCTTGTTTCACCAATAATTAAAACTGGAGTTGCTAATTTTGCAATGTTTCAAAAATGATTAACTGTTAAATCAAATGAACTATTTTTGAAATTAAATGATGACTTAAAAAGTGAAATTAAATCAACAAAGCAAAGAGAAGCGATGACAGAATTAAATAATATTGCAAATAAATGATTAACTATTTATAATACAAAAATAAAATATTTACAGCCATACTTTGATAAAAAATATCCATTTTCTTCAAATTATGAAGTAGATCAACTTGTTTCATTAATTGTACAAACAATAGATAAAGTTGATTATGAACAATGAATAATAAAAAATGATAATTAGTAATAATTATCATTTTTCTTCTTCTATCTTTTGATTTTTTAATATTTCAGTACGCTTTTTAACATAATCTTTTTCGGTTTTTCCAATATGGTGATATAAATCACGACTTGCTTTAATTCGTAATTTCTTTAATTCTTCATCACAGAAAACTCATGTTAATCAAACGATATGAAAATGTCTTAAATATTTAATTTCTCTTTCATCATACATTTCATAACTAAGTGCTTGTGCTTCTCTTTGAGCAAAGTCAACTCATTTTTGTGGATTAACATTTTCATTATATGCTTCTTTTGCTAATGCTTGATAAGAAAGAGCTTTTTTAACAATTATATCTTCAAGTGATTGAAGTGTATTTGCAATTTCTGTAACAATTGCTTGATCGAATTCATCATAAGAATTAAATTGATGTTTTGAAAGATAGAACATCTTTGTACTTAAGTTACTTACAGGATTACCACCACTACCTAAATGTTCTTTTTCAGATATAACTTTAAATTCAGTTTCAATTTCTTTATAAAAATCTGATTTAATACGCATAACTTCACCTTAATTCTTCCAATATTGCTTATATTATATCACATTTTTTTTGAAAAATAATAGTGTAGGAATAAAGGGAGTTGTGTAATAATAGATATATACACTTTTAGGAGGATTAGATGATGAATGACAAATCAGGTATACTTTTAGTTAATAAACCAGAAGGAATAACTTCAAATGATTTAATCCAAAAAATTAAAAGAAAATTTAAAATTAAAAAAATTGGTCATGCTGGAACTTTAGATCCGATAGCAACTGGTTTAATGGTTGTTTTAATTAATCAAGCTACAAAAATATCAAATTATCTTTTAAGTAGTGATAAAAGTTATATAGTAACTATGAAATTATTTGTACAAACAGATTCACAAGATATTACTGGAAATATTGTAGAAGAAGAGAGCTATAAGAAAATCTCTAAAGGCTTAGTTAAACAAATAGTTGCTAAATATAATGGTTATATTTATGATCAATATCCACCAATTTATTCAGCTATTAAAGTTGATGGGAAAAAATTATATGAATATGCAAGAAATGATGAAGAGGTTGTTATAAAACCAAGAAAAGTAACTATTAATTCTTGTAAGCTTTTAAATTTTAATCAAAAGTTAGGAACAATAAAACTTAGTGTTGGGTGTAGTAAAGGAACTTATATTAGAAGTTTAGTTTCAGATTTTGCAAAGGATTTAGAAACAATTGCTACAGTATCACAATTAGAAAGAACAACATCTGGTGGGCTTAAATTAGCTGATGCAAAAACTATTGAAAACTTACAAGAAACTGATTTAATTTCAATGTATGATGCACTAATGCAAAACGAACACCCATTAATCGAATATCATAGAGTTAGAGATATTAAGCAGGGTAAAGCAATTACTTTAACAGGTATTAATTATCCAATAGTGTTTATAATTAATGATAAAAAAGAAGTAATTGCAATTTATAAACATATTGCTCATGACCTTTATAAGTGTCAAAGGGGACTATGAGATGAAATACCATTTGATCAGTTAACAGAAGCTGAAAGGAATGGATATTATGATTAAAATAAATACTTTTCTTAACTATATGGAGGAATTTGATTTAAATTTAAAAACCAATATTGTTTGTATTGGTTTTTTTGACGGTGTTCATAAAATGCATAAAAAAATTCTAGAAGAAGTTAAAAGACAGGCATTTGAAAATCAAACAAAATGATCAATTATTACTTTTTCTGAGAAGGTTAAGGATTTTCTTGATGGAAAGAAAACTAGTATTCAACTGAAAGAAAAAAAATATAAATTTATTGAATCGGATTTTAATCCTGACTACCTATTTGAAATTCAAATAAACATGGAAACAATTAAAGTTGAACCAAAAGAATTTTGTTTATTTTTAAAAGAAAAATTGCATGTCAATAAAATTGTTGTTGGAAGTGATTTTAAATTTGCTTATCAAGGTAAAGGTAATGTTAATTATTTAAAAGAATTTTTTGGAGAAGAAAATATAATAATATTTGACAGAGTAAAAGAGATATCTACAACTCTTATTAAAAATAACTTAGTTGATGGAATAATGAAAAATGTTAACAATATTTTGGGTCATAATTATAATGTGACTTTGAAAAGACAAGAAGATACTACATTCAAAATATTGGATATAAATATAATCATTAAAAATGGAACTTATAGTGTGAAAATAAATAAAGACATATATGAATTAGATTTTAAAAATAACTTAACAACATTGAATATTGATCAAGATTTAGTTGATATTGAATTTATTTAAAAAACAGGAAAAAATATTACTTTTTTTTGATATACTTTTTAAGTATTGATGTTTTATCGCTGATTTGATTTAACCCTGAATCACTTCTTTGTTAAAACAATTTCAATCAAGAATTAAAAGGGGGATTTAGAAATGGTTTCTAAAACACAAATTGAAAATATTGTTAAAGAATATGGAGCAAATGGAAAAGATACAGGTAGAGCAGAAGTTCAAATAGCAATTCTAACTCAAGATATTCAAAATTTAACAGAGCACTTAAACTTACATAAAAAAGATATTACTTCAAGAAGAAGTTTATTAAAAAAAGTTGCTCAAAGAAGACACTTATTAAACTTCTTATTGAAAAAAGATGTTGAAAGATATAAAGCAGTTATAGAAAAATTAAAAATTAGAAAATAAAAAGTTTTTTACTTTTTATTTTTTTTAAGATAGCGACCTACAAGGTAGATAACCTTTCAAAAATAATGTATAATAAAATCATATTTTGGTAAGAAGAAATAACTCTTTATCAAAATTTATTATTTTTCATTAGAAAGACGGTGTTACTATATGGCAACTGCAAAAAAACCTGAAAAAGCAGCAGTAAAAAGAGCTGCTTCAAATAAAAACAGAGCACAACATATTCAAACAAGAAAAAAATCAACTGATCCAAAGCCAGAAAAAATTATTAACAAAGATATTAAATTGAGCGATGGACAAGAAAAATTTATCTGAGAAAAAGCAGATCCAGTTTCAGCAACAAATGCATCTATTTATAGACAAGACATTGCTGGAGCAATTATTAAAATTAATGAATACGGTCAAGCTTCAGAATTTGGTTGAGTATATAGTTTAATTGATCCAGATGGAGAAAAAGATGACGTAAATAACGTTGTTGCTCTTCATTGAATGAATGCAAAAGTTAAACGTAAAGTAAACGAAAACTGAGTAGCTGTTGTTACAGGTGGAAGAGACGTTACAGGTCTTTTCAATCAAAAGAAAGAAACTAAAATTTCTGGTTTACAATTGAGTAAAACAAGAAAAACAGTTTTATTCCAACCATCAATAGTTGAACCTAAAAAAGTTAACATACAAATTAGATCAACTGTAGGAAAAAAATAATAAAAAAACCTTACTATAAGTAGGGTTTTTTTATTATATAATAATATTGTCCTTAGGGACGCCAAGAATATTTGTTATTCTTTATGTTTGCGTGAGATATTAAAGACCGCTCAATAAATAAGTATTTCCTTTCTCATGCATTTTATAGCGGGTGGGAATATTTTTTTTTGTCAATTTTTAGAAAGTAGGTAAAATTATGAATAAAATAATAGTAATAGTTGGACCTACTGCAAGTGGTAAAACTGATTTATCAATTAAAATTGCAAAGGAATTTAATGGTGAGTGCATTAATTCGGATTCAACTCAAATATTTAAAGGAACAGATATAGCAACAAATAAAATTACTAATGAAGAAATGCAGGGAGTCAAGCATCATTTATTATCAACAAAAAATGTAAATGAATCATACTCTGTTGCAGATTTTCAAAGTGATGCAAGAAAAATTATTGATAATTTATTAGAAAATAATAAAACTCCAATAATAGTTGGCGGAACAGGATTGTATGTAAATGCAGTTTTAATGGACTATAATTTTAGTAGTAATGATCATATTGAAAATTATGAAAAACAATTTGAAAACTTATCAAATGAAGAAATTTGAAAACTCTTAAAAGAAAAAGATGAATTGGAAGCTCAAAAAATTCATCCTAATAATAGATATAGAGTTATAAGAGCGTTAGAAATTATTGAACTAAGCGGTTTTAAAAAAAGTAAGATAATAGAGGATAATAAAAGGTATATTTATAAGAATTTATTAATTATTGGAATAAGTTCCCAAAGAGAAAAATTATATAGTAAAATAAATAATAGGGTACTTAGTTTAGTAGAAAAGGGATTATTTAAAGAAATTGAATTAGCTTATAAGGCTAATAATTTTAATAAAAATGCCCAGTCTTTAAAGTGCATTGGAGGTCCAGAAATTATAAGTTTTCTTGAAAAGGAAATAACTTATGAAGAATGTATTGAATTAATGCAAAAAAATAATAGGCATTATGCAAGAAGACAGTTAACTTGATTTAAAAATCAATTGAGTAATGTTAAATGATTTGAACATAATTATGAAGATTTTGACTACATATCAAGTCAAATTATAGAATATATTAAATCAAATATTTAGTTTTTAAAATTGAATACAAGTTAGGAGACTTAATAATGTTGTCTGTTTACGAACGTGTAGAGAACTTAATTAAGGACAATAAAAATACTACTTTCAAATTAATAGGAAGACAAATTCTTACTGATTGATCTGTTGGAGTTTTCAAAAGTCAAAGTGAGATTAGTAAAACTTGCTTTGTTTCTTTAGCAACAGCAACTCAATTTGCAAAAGCTTGCTTATGTGAAGGTTATAAAGAGTTATCAATAAGATTAAAAGTCGAATATGAAAGTGTTATGCAAAATAAAGCAAAAGCAAATGTGGAGAATGAAAGTGATTTAACAGGAATGAGATCAACTGTTAATGCATGAGTAAATCAAAATGATAGTTTTCTTTATGATTTAGCTAACAAAATTAACGATAGAAGGAAAGTATGGATATGTCCATCGTATCAATCAATGTATCCTGCTAAGTTTTTAGAAGATGTATTAACGAATGTGGGAATTCAGACAAAAATAATTGATACTTCTATAAACTTAGAAGTCGGGAAACACTTAGAATTTAATAATGAACTTATAATAGTTTTATTAACAGGAAGAGATACTGATACAACAGTTATTGCTTTAGAATATTTAATAAAAGCAAAAAATGAAATTTTTGTTATAACTACTCCAAGTAATATATCAGAACTTCCTGAAATAAATGAGCAAAAACATATGCTTATAGATTTTCAAGATAATAACTTTTTCTATAAATATAGATGTTATGCGTTGATATCGTTATTTTTTTCTTTAAGTGAAAAAATAAACTAAGAATATAAAACCGAAAATAATAAAAAAATATTTTAAAAGTATTGACATCTGTGAATGAATTATATATATTTATTAATGTAATTAATTCGCGGGTGTAGTTTAATGGTAGAACTTCAGCCTTCCAAGCTGACTGTGAGGGTTCGATTCCCTTCACCCGCTCCATTAAGAAAATTCAAATCCCTAAAGGGATTTTTTTATTTTATAATTAGCATTATAAGGAGAGAACTTTATGAATAATCAATTAAAAAACTTTAATGAAATAAGAACACCATTTTTTAAAAGTTTAATTTTTATAATGATTGAATCTTTAATTCCAGGATTATTAATCTGATTTACTGTTGGTTATGATTTTGAATTTTCTCTTATAAGTAAACTTCCAAATCCAAATTTAGGATATGTTTCTTTAATTTGTACAATGTTTTTTCTTTATACATTCTTGATCACATTATTTATGTATAAATTAAAAATTCATGAATCAGATTTATTTACATATAGTTGTTTAATAACTTTAGTATTAATTACTATTATTTTATTTGGTAGCTTTTCAAAAAATACTACACTTTGAATATTTATAAGATTCATAGGAATTTTAGCAACTATTATTATTTTTACGCCCTTATTTGTTTTTATAAGTGTTCTATTTAGAAATAATGAGATTAAAAGAAATGAAAATTATGAAATTACATTAGCAGCTTTTAAAAAGGGTGAGGTTATTCCTAGTAATAAATTAATAAAGGCTCAAAGATATCAAAATTACTTATTAAAGAAACAAATTAAACAAGAGGAATTAGAAAAGTTTAAATTAGAACTTGATGAAAAAATAAAAAGGGAATTAGTTTTACAAGAAAAAGAACAAGAACAAAAAAGGAAGAATATTAATTCCAAATTAGATAAAAAAGAAGAAAAACTAAGACAAAAAAAACAGAAAGACTAATAAATCTTTCTGTTTTTTAATCTATTATATTTATTTTTAAATATATCTTTAAAAATTTCGTTTTGATTATTTTCAATCATAAAATTTGCTCAAAGTGTTCAAAGAAGATCTTGATATTTGATAACTTTATTTAATATTTCTAATTCATTATTTGAAATAAGACCTTTAAAAATACATTGATCAATAAAATATTTAATATTTTCTTCGTTGTCATTCAAAGTTTCAGTAATAAAACTTGCAATATCAAAAAATTTATTATTTAACATTACGTAATCATAATCAATAAGTATTAATGTTTTATCATTTATTAAAATATTTCCAGGTACTAAATCATTGTGACTTAAAACAATTGGTAGCTCATTTAAAAAAATAATTGATTCATTTAGTTCTTTTAAATGACCATTGTATTCTATTAAAGGTTTTTTTATATTATTTATAAAATTATTTATAAAAATTTTATAATCAAATTTTTTTAAATTAGATTTTTGAATATTTATTTCTTGTACTTGAATTATAGAACTAACTACTTGATCTATTATTTTTTTATTTATCTGTTGATTTTCAAGTGACTTAAAATCCTTTAAGTATTCAAATTCTGAATATAATTTATTTTTTTCTAAACAAAAATTAACAGGTTTAAGAAATATATTTTGATCAATATTTGTTAAAAATTTTAAAAAATTATATTCATTTTGTTTATCTAAATAGACATCATGAAATTGTATAGATTCTTTTTTTATAATATTGTTTTCTAATAATATATTATTTGTATATCCATCAAATTTCATTTAATTCACCTCATAAGACATAAATATTATAATATTAATTAGAACTTAAAAGGAGCAAAACTATGAACACTTTATGATTTGCATCACAAAATTTGAATAAAATTAAAGAACTTAAAGAAATGATTCCTGAAATGCAAATAAAAACTTTAATGGATTTAGAAGATACTTTGGATATTCCAGAAAATGAGCCGACTTTTGAAGATAACGCTTTATTCAAAGCAAGAACTTTATCAAAAATTATTGAAGGACCAGTAATTGCAGATGATTCTGGACTTAGTATTATTGCATTAGATAATTTTCCTGGAATTTATTCAGCAAGATGAGCAAAACCAGAAAAGGATTGATCTAAAATAAATGATATGTTACTAAATAAAATGGTTGATAATAACTTATTTAACGATGAACAAAGAAATGCCTTTTTTACTTCATCGATTGCTTTTATTGATCAAGAAAAAGAAGTTGAAGAAATTTTTACAGGAATAGTGGAAGGTGTAATAGTTTATAGTCAAACTGGAAATAATGGTTTTGCATATGACAAAATCTTTAAACCAAATAATTATGATTTAACATTTGCTGAGATGACAAAAGAACAAAAAAATTCTATTTCACATAGAAAAATATCAATAGATAAATTAAGAAAATACTTGAAAGATAATAAATATTTTTAGGAGACAAAATAAATGAGAAAAATTAATATAATATTATTTCAACCAGAAATTGCAGATAATGTTGGAGCTATTATGAGAACTTGTGCTTTAACAAATGCTAGACTTCATTTAATTGAACCATTTGGTTTTATATTTGACAAAAGAAATTTTGCAAGAAGTAGTGCTAATAATTTTGAAGGTTGTGAATATATTAGATATGATGATTGAAATCACTTTTTAGAAGAAAATAAGAATCCAAATATATTTTGTATGACTAGATATGGTAAAAAACCAATAAGTGATTTTAATTTTACAGAGATTAATAATGATATTTATATAATGTTTGGAAAAGAATCAACAGGAATTCCTAAAGAGATATTAAAGGAAAATATTGAAAAGTGTTTTAGAATTCCAATGGTTGCAAATGGAAGAAGTTTAAATATTGCAAATTCTGTGGGAATTGCAACTTACGAAGTTTTAAGACAATGAGATTACTTAGATCTTTCCAAAGTTGAAGTTGAGAAGGGTTGAGACTATCTAGATAGGGATTAATCATATATAATATAGTTTGTATGAAAATGGGGGGAATAATATGAAATTTTCAGACTTAGGATTTAAAAAATTTATAAATGATGCATTAGAAGAAATAGATTTTATATATCCAACAAAAATTCAAGAAAAGGTTATTCCACTTATTAAAAAGCATAAAAGTGTAATTGCTCAATCACACACAGGTACTGGAAAGACTCATTCTTTCTTATTGCCAATTTTAAATAATATAAATTATGAAGAAGCAAATAAAATTCAATGTTTAATTGTTACTCCAACAAGAGAGCTTGCAAGACAAATATATGAAAATACAAAAGATATTTTAAAGTTTAATGAAAAGGGAACAGTTCAATTATTTGTTGGTGGTGATGATATTGAAAAATCAATTCAAAATGTTAAAACAAAACAACCAACAATAGTAATTGGAACCCCAACTAGACTTAAAAAAATGTATGAAGAGGGTAATTTATTTATTACAACAGCAAAATATGTTGTAATCGATGAATGTGATATGATTTTTGATCTTGGATTCATTGAAGAAGTTGACTTTATGCTTTCAAAAATAAATAAAGATGTTAATGTTTCTTTATTTTCTGCAACTATAAATAATGGATTAAAACCGTTCTTACAAAAATATTTATCAAATTCAATATTTATTGAAAATAAAGATTCAAATCCAACAAATAAAAATATTGAACATGTACTTATTTGAACAAAAAATAAAGAAAATAAGGATGTTTTAAGAACTATTACAAAATCAATTAATCCTTATGTTTGCATGATCTTTTTAAATAAAAAAGATCAAATCAAAGAAATTATTTCTTGACTAAATGAATTTGGAATTAAAAATGTAGGAGAATTACATGGTGATTTAGATTCAAGACAAAGAACTAATATGCAAAAGAGAATTCAAAGTGGAGAGTTTAAGTGAATTGTAGCTTCTGATGTAGCTGCAAGGGGAATTGATATTGATGGAGTAAGTCATATTATTTCAGTAGATTTACCAAAAGATTTAGACTATTATATTCACAGAAGTGGAAGAACTGGAAGAAATCAATATTCAGGGCAAAGTTATGTGTTGTTTAATTCAACAAATCAGCATCAAATTGATGAATTAAAGTCAAAAGGTATTTCATTTACAAATTTTAAATTGGCAAATAATGAATTAATTGAAATTAATACAACTAAGAAAAAAAAGGAATTTAATGCAGCATTACCTGTAAATATTGAAACTAAAAAGATTATTGATAAATATAAAGGTAAAAAAGTTAAACCAGGATATAAAAAACGTAGAAAAGCAGAAGTTGAAAAAGTTAAACAAGATATAAGAAGAAAACATATTAAAGAGTCAATTGCTAAAATCAAAAAGGATAAATATAAGAAAAGAAGAGAAGAACTATTTGATAATTAACATTAACAAGTGTTTTAAATATATGTTTAATGTTTTATAATTATAAGTATTAGAGGGAAAAATGTTATGGATATCACAGAAAGAATTAAAAAATTAATATCAGAAATTTCATATCAAGTTTATGAAAAAGAAACTATATTTAGATTAGCAATGTTAGCTCTTTTAGGAGAAGAGTCTATTTTTCTTTTGGGAAAACCAGGTATTGCCAAATCATTGATTTCACGTAGATTAAAGTTTGCAATTAAAAATGGAACAAATTTTGAATATCTTATGAGTAAATTTTCTACACCTGAAGAAATTTATGGGCCTATTGACTTGAGATTATTAAAAGAAGGTAAATATGTTAGAGTTGTTGATGGTTACTTACCAGCATCAAATGTAGGATTTTTAGATGAAATTTGAAAAGCTGGACCAAGTATTCAAAATACATTGCTTACAATTATTAATGAAAAAATCTTTAGAAATGGTGGAACAGATATTAAAGTTCCATTAAAACTACTTATTTCTGCATCAAACGAACTTCCAGCAGAGGGAGAAGGTTTAGAAGCTTTATTTGACCGTTTTATTATTAGATTTATTGCAGAAGGTTTAAAAGGTGAAGATAATTTTGAACAATTATTGGATGGAGAATCATCATTAGATGTTGAAGTTGATCCAAACCTTCAAATTTCAATTGAAGAATTAGAAATATGAAAAAAACAATCAAAACAAGTAAGAATTAGTAGAAAATCATTAGATTTCATTCATTATTTTAGAAAAAAAATATTAAGAGATACTAATGGTGAAGCATATATTTCAGATAGACGTTGAAAAAAAATATCTGGTTTAATGAAAACAAGTGCATTTTATAATGGTAGAGCAGAAACTGATATAGCTGATTTATTTGTAATTCCATATTGTATTTGAGACAATGAAGAGCAAGAAGAGCAATACTTTAAAATATTCTTTGATGCATTTTTAGAACAATTTGGACTAGAATGAAGAAATGAAAAGAAAAATTTAATGAATCAAATTGATTCAATAAACTCACAAATTGGTCAAATAGAAGCACAATTCTTAAGATTAACTCCTTATACAGATCCATTTAAAGGAGCAATTGGTGGAACTTATTACTTGATAAACTTCACTGATGGTGGAGATGATTACAAAGTTTGTTTTGTATCTGCTGCAGATTGAAATAAAATAAGAAATCTTTCAAATGAAGATTTTGAAATTGATTTACATTTTGGACCAAATTTAAATAAATATGCAGGAAGTCAAAAGACATTAGTAAGAGCTTATAAATCTGATCAAATTTTATTTGTGAATGAAAATAAGAAATATTTAGTTCAAAATGATAGTCCAAATGAATTTAATGAACAAATGAATAATTTAGCAGATACTATAATTGACTTGGAAACTAAATACAAGGAACTGTCTGCAAAAATGTTTAAAGAATATAAAAAATATATGAATATGAATTGTATCTTCTTTGAAGATATCTATAATGAAAAAATTGCAGAGGCTTTTGATACTAAAACTAAAAAACAATTAGAAAAAGAAGCACAACTTGAAAATGTTGATGATTCAGATAGTCCAATTGATAACTTAGAATTTGAATTAGAAATGTAATTAAAGAGGGTGAACTATTATGGAATTTGATTTAGAAAAACCAATAAGTGAAATCAAAAGAGAAATTGAAAAACTTAGAAGAAAAGATATACATAATAGTGAATTTTTAGCATTTAAAAAAGATCATGAATATGCAGCTGAACAACTTGATGATAAAATTAATAATTTTTATTCAGCTTCAAATTTATCAGTAATAAAACAAATAAAACTTCCTGAACCTATTAGAAAAGAAATTATTTATTACAATTATATTTCAGATAGATATGATGAAGTAAGTTTTGCACAAAATCTAAAGTTAATACAAGGTAAATTGGTTGAGTTTGACTCGCCATTTTCTACGTATATTGATACAATGGATTGAAAAATTGAAAACGGTTATTTAGAACTTAAAGGAAGAGATTGATTAACTGATTTTTTTAGAACTTGAACATTTATGTTAACAAAAAGAATTGTTGATTATAGAATGAAAGCAATTGAAGATTTAAGATATAACTATTTGGTTGAAATTTATTCAATTATTAAAAATTATGGAAAATATGCAAAAATATATAAAACAATGTATGATGTTTTTGGAAAAATTGCAAATATTGAAGATGAATTGAAAAATCAAAATATTGAATCAATTTCAAGGTTTGCAGAATATTTATATAAAGATCCATCAATTTTAATGATCGCTGAAATGTTGGGTCGATTAAATGGCGAAGATGATTTAATGGAAATAAATATTACAGAGCAAGTAGTTACATATCCAACTCAAGTTAAATTACCATATAACCCAGAAGAAATTGTAGGATTAACTGTTTCAAAAGACCTGGAGAGATTATTACCAATGGAATTTGCAAATCTTTTTGATGAAGATTTAGAAATTATATTCTATAAAAAATTTGTTGAAGGACAATTACAAACTTTTTTATTTGAATCTAATGAAAATATAATTGAGCATGAGATAGAAGAAGTTGAATATGAAGCACCGATCCCTTTAGAACAAGGTAAATTTATTATTTGTATTGACACTTCAAGTTCAATGGAAGGTGCAGGAGAATATATTGCAAAAGCTCTTGCAATAGCTGTTTCGAAAGTTGCACTTAAAGAATATAGAGATTTAGTATTTGTAAATTTTGCAAATCAACATGTAGATGAATTTACTATTAATGGAAGAAATGTAAATATCCAAAAAATGTTAGATTTTTTAGCAAAATCATTTTATGGAAAAACAAATGCTAAACCTGCTTTTGAAAAAGTAATTGAAAAAATGCATACAGAAGATTTTAAAAGAGCAGATCTACTATTTATTTCTGACTTTATAATGGATTCTCTTCCAAATTCAACTAGAGTTAAAATAGCTGATTTAAAGGATAATTATAATAGATTTCATTCACTTGTAATTGGTACAATGCCAAATGTTGAAACACAAGAAATATTTGATAATGTTATGTACTATGATCCAAATGATCCTTATGCAACAAATCAAATTGTTAAATCACTTAACGAAACACTAAGAGATTTAAGAGAATTAAAAGAAGAAGAAGTTGCTTATAGAGATGAACAAATAAATAATTTAAACTCTATTAGAGATAAAAAACGATTTAGAGAAAAGCATTTGAATGATCCAAAAGCAAAAAAACTTACAAAACAAAAAGAAAAATTAAAGGAATTAGAAAAGAAAAAACAAGAATCACAATCTTAATAGGAGAAGAAGAAAATGTTAGTAAAAGAGAAATCAAATTTACTTGTTGTATATCTTGAGAGTGGTGAAGATATTGAACAACAAATCCAAAATATTGTAAGAGAATATAAATTAATTGATGCAAAAATAACAGGTTATGGTTATTTGCAAAGAATGGAATATGGAGTACTTGCACAAGTAGATCCCTTCTTTTTATCAAAAATATTAAAAGAGGGTTTAGTAACTGTTACAAATATTAATGGTTTAGTAGATAATAGAGAATCTTCTATTATGATTAATGCAGTTGATGATAAATTTGAAAGACATCAAGGAAGATTAATAAGTGGTATTGTTGTTAATTCTTTTAACATAATTTTAGAAATTTATAAAACTGAGTAATTTCGGTTTTTTTTTTTTTTTTTTTCTAAAAATAAAAATATTTTAGTATTTGATAATAATTTTATTAAAAATATAAAAATATTTTAGAGTTTCATAAATATTTTAGATTTTAATTAAATATGATAATATTTATAAATAATCAATACAAATAATGTTAGCAATAACATAAAATATTTAATAAAATTTTTATTAAATTAAATTTGGAGGAAAAAATGAAAAGTAGTACGGTCAATCAGAAGACTAAAAAATTGTTTTTAATTTTGATTTTATCTTTAACAAGTTTTTTTACTGTATTTACAAGTTTAATGATTATTCCTGGAATTGGAGTAGAATCACTTTCTTTTATAAATAGTGTAGAAAAACAAATAAAAAGAATTATGCCTAAAGGAAAATATGTTTTTAATCCAGATCATATTTTATATGAGGAAATGATGGAAAATGTCATAAAGCCATCATTTAAAGCAGATGCATTATCTACTATAAACTTTGAAGATTCAGAAGAGAAAAGTGAATTTTATAATGCTTTTTCTACTTTTTCTGATGAATGATATGAACAGCATTGAGCAAAAAGAGTTGAAAATAAAGAACAAATAGATTTATATGATATTGGATTAAATTTCATTGAATTTGATAAAAGTGTTGCAGAAGAATTTCATTCATTTGGTTTTGTAAATACTGGAATTCAATGAGTTTTTAGAAAAGATGGATTAAATGAAATTTTTTCTAAAGACTTATATGAAATGTCATTAAAGCAACAAACAATTCTTGATCAAGAAGATTATGATTCACAAATGAAATATAGTGGTCCTGGATTAAATGGTATAAAAATTAAAAGTTCAATAGGGACAAAGATTGTTAACAATAAGGTTTGATTTTTAAATACTCAAATTGATTCAATTAAATTTGCTATGAGTTTAACAAATCCATTTATGGATAAAAATTTAGATAAAAATGAAGAAATTAGATACGTGACAGTAGATGACTTACATTGACCTAACTTTACAGATACCTTGAATCTTTTAAGAGCAGCTGTAATTTTATGATTTATGAATTTAATAGTCTTACCTTTAGGTATTGCATCATATTTCATAATAAGAAAAAATAAATAGAAGGACGGAAATGAAACAATGAAGAAATTATTAACAATGCTAACTGCAACTTCTTTTGTTGTATCAACATTGACAACAACAGTATCTTGTATGCCAAAACAGCTTACTAATTCAAAAACAAGTCCTTTAAAAATAGGACTTGATATTGACAAGACTAAAGCAATAGATAGTTCTGTTGATCCAAATACTCATCATGGATTTACAAATTATTTTGTAGTTGGAGATTCTTTAAGTGATGTTGATGGATTAACTACATATTTAAAAGATAAGTTTTTCGTATCAACTGGTTTAGATTCAAAAATTAATTTTGACTTAGAGCTTTCTGGTTCATATGGTTTTGTAGATGAAAATATTCATCACAATGCTTTTTCAAATGGTCCAACAGCAGGATATAATTTAGCAAAAGCTCTTAATTTTGATGATTTAAAACCAAGTAATAAATATTCAAAATTAGATGATGCAAAATACTATGGAAAAAATTATGCTATTGGTGGAGCAACTGCAGCAACTACTTCAGATATTAAAGGAAAAATGGTTTTTAACGATGTAAGTACAGAAGTGCAATCAAGAGTTTTATTAAATCAACATAAAATCAGCTCAAATGATTTAGTCTTTTTTGAAATTGGTGGAAATGATCTTTTTGCAATGATTGCAGATCAAAAAAATGGAAATGATAAACAAGTAATTGAGTACATGAATGAGTCAATTAAAAGAATTAGAAATACATTATTTACTCTTTTAAATAATGGAATAAAAAATATCATATTTATGGGACCGCCCATAATGGATGATATCCCTAGATATGCAAGAGATAATGATTTAGAAAAAGAAGAGATTATAGATTTAGGAAAAGAATTTGAATTGAAATTTAATGAAATAATTAAGGAAGTAAAAACTTACTATCCAAAAAACTTATTTTATACTTCATTATATGAAGGAGAAAATAGTTTTCCAGTATTGCAAAAAAAATATGAAGAGATTTTACTTGCAGAAGGAATCATAGCAAATGAAGATCAGTATAAATCTAATAAATCATTTACTGAAACAGTAAATATAAAAGTAAATCAAAATAAAATTAATTTAGCTAATATAAGTCAGGCAAGTATAAATGATTTTTTATTAACATATAAAAATAATCAATTAGATGGAATAAAAGATTTAAAAGTTGAAATCATTTTAAAAGGAAATGAAGAAAATTCTTGAAACAATTTAGTTGAAAGAGATAAAAAAATGGATCCATACTTTTTTACTGACATCGTTCATCCAACAAAAAGAGTTCATGAATATGTTGGAAAAATGTTATTTGATATGGCTACAAAGGAGTTTAAATAATTATGAAAAAATTATTAAGTATTGTTAGCTCAACTTTACTAGTAATATCTCCAACATCTTTGTTAG
This sequence comes from Spiroplasma diminutum CUAS-1, assembly GCF_000439455.1. GTDB lineage: Bacteria > Bacillota_I > Bacilli_A > Mycoplasmatales > Mycoplasmataceae > Spiroplasma_A > Spiroplasma_A diminutum. The sequence goes on from NC_021833.1 coordinate 391,857, forward strand.
TATCTTGCACAAATACTAAAAAAATATTAGATAGCACAAGTTTAAAAGTAGCAGTGGAGCAAATAGCTAAAGCAACTTATTTAAGTGAAACTGAAGGATATGATTTTAAATATCAATTTGATGACATATTAAAAACAAAAAGAATAAAAGATATATCAAGTATTTATGGTCAAAATACCTACACAGAAGATGGTTTATCTTCATTTTCAAGATTTAATGATTTATATAAATATTATTTTCAAAATCAATTATTTACAAATAATTTTAAATCAAGCGAAAATATATTAAATGGAAACATTAAACCTAAGAATACAAGTAATTTAGAAACATTACTTGTTACTATGCCTAATTTACTTGAATTATTACCAAATGTAATTACAAAACTATCTGAAGGTAATATACTTTCATCAATTATTGATTTAATTTTGGCAACTCCTTCAATAGTTCAAACAATCAAAAATAATTATTTATTTTCTTATTTGAACAAAATACTTTCACCTGAAAATGCTTCATTATTATCTAATGCTTTTTCAAATGAAATATATAAAGGTTTTACAAATCAAGAAACTCTAAATTCAGCTATGATAGGTTTTTCAAATGGAATTGATTATTTAGTTGGAAATAACAATAAATTATTGGTCCCAACCAAAGGACAAAGTAGTGGAGAAAATTTTTTAATAAGCATTGAAAAATTAACTAATAATTTAACATTATTAAATAAAAAAGAAAAAACAATTAAATTAGATTTAATTTTAGATCTTCCTGCTATTGCAGAAATCATTAGATTTGTAAGAACTTTAATAGTATATACAGCAAATGGAATTAAATATATTTATACTAATGAAAAACAAAACGAAACAAATTATTTTTCAATAATTAATGAATATAGACAAGATGATTTTTCAGAAGACTCAAATGAATTAGATTTCATGAAAATGATTAATCTGTTATCTTCAACTTATGCAAATGGTGATGGAATTAGAATGATTCTTTCATTAATGTTTCAAAGTTATGAAAGTCCAAAATTAAAATCTTGATTAATTATTCCTAATTTAGGTTTCATATCAGATGAATCTATACAAGTAGAAGGAATAACTCCTTTAGTTCAATCATTTATTAATAGTAAATTTCCAACGATATCTTTAACAGAAGGATTAAATCCTTCAATTGTAGCAATTTTAAAGTTATTTAAATTATCAAAAATTAATATAGCAAGTTTTGTTGTGGATTTATTAAACACATTAGCTTCAAATAATAATTTAAATGAAATGGTAAAAATATTGAATAAAGAAGAAGTTAAGTTTTTTATTAAACAATATATAGATTTGAGTAAGATTAAGCAATTAAAAAAGACTAAATCTTTAACAACAGATTCTTTATGATATGGTATCTATCAAGGTACTATTATAAAAGATCTAAATAATATTTTTAATGAAAATCAAATGACAGACGATTTTAATATACAAAAAATAATTGAAAATCCGAGTTTATCTGTTTTAGGCGAAAAAATGTCAATTAAAGATTTAATTAATAACATAGATATGGAATCATCTAATGAATTAAAATTGAATTTTTCAGATATTTCCCAACTTATAGTAGAACTTAGAAAAGTAATTGATAAAGTTAATGGTGCTGAAGAGAATTTTGAATCTAAAGAACTTATCGATAATTTAAATTCAATTTTAACTAATTTAAAAGGATTTGGAAGATTAACTTCTTGAACAACAATTCCAGAAGCTGGAGAGAAAGATAGTCTTTTGGATAAATATAAACAACAGCAATTAGATTTAAAGCAAAAAATTAAAGATGATTTGATTGATATCACTGTTAGTTCAATTAGTCAGTCTAAAAATTACTCATATCAAGTTAATTTTGAAGATAAAAGCTATAAAATTAAATTAAAAATGTTAAAAAATAAAAAATTTCAAGTTGAATCAATTTTTTAAAAAGAACATTATAAATAAATATTTAAAAAAACAGTTTATACTGTTTTTTTCTTATTTTTTTACTTTTATTTAAAAAAAGTAGTGTTTTTTATAAGTTTTTAGTATAATGAAATTAATCTTTATATTTGCAATATTGGCAGAGGATAGAGGTAATAGAGAAAAAACAAGAGGTGACTAGAAATGATCGGTATTATTTCAACAGCTTACTTTACAGTTAAAGACCGTCCAGGAATTAAAACTGTAAGAAAATATTGATGAAGAAACATGGTTATTCAACACGTTAAATACAGAGGGAAGTTCTTTGTAATCGCAACAATCGGTTATGGGAAAGCAAATGCTGCAATGGCAATTACTTATTTAATGGAAGAATACCCAACTTTAGAAACAATTCTAAACGTTGATATAGCTTTATCAACAAATGATAAGTTTGATACAACAGATACAGTTATGGCTACAAAATTTATTTATAGAGATGCAGACTTAACAGTATTTAAAGATATTAAATATGGACAAATCGTTCATGAACCAGAAGCATATGCTTTCAATACAGAATTTGTAAACCAAGTTAAAAACTTTAAACTTGGTGTTTCAGATGGTATTGTTGGTACAGCTGATATGTTAATTTATAACTCAAAACAATTTAAAGAAATGGTTGACAAATATGGTCAAACTATTGACGTAATAGATACAGAAGCTGGAGCATTAGCTCAAATAGCTAAAAAATCAAGTGTTAACTTTGTTGCAATGAAAATTATGTACAATAATGCGTTATCACCATGAGATAATGATCCATTACACAAATTTAAAATCTATGAAACAGCTAATACTTTAAAATACTTATTAGCAAGATTATTTAACTTATTATCATCAAAATATGTTTTAGATTTCACAAAATCTTCAAATGATGAATTAGAAGTTATTAATGAATTATTCGAAATGTCTCATGATTCATGAGTAGGTCGTTTCAAGAAAAATGCAGTATCATTAATTTCAGGTTTAGGACCATCATTAATGTTAATTGACAAAAAAGGATTAACTCCTGAAGCAGTTGACATTGTTGAGGTTATGAAAACTAAATTAGACGATGAAGGACCAAGTAAAGTTGTTTTAGGAGAAGATGAATGAAAAAATGCTCCTAAAAAATGATTACGTAAACTAATGTTCTTAGAAAATATCCATGTAAATGATGATGAATTATTATGAAATAAATCAGCTAAATATGATATTAAAACAGCAAAAATTAATTCAATTGAAGAAGTAAGTAAAGCTGTTGCAAAAGCAATTGCAGATCGCTCACAAGATAAATCAGCATATACATACGATGGAACAACAGTTATTAAAAAACATTTACTTGTTACAGTTGATGCAGCAATTTCATTCTACATTACAAATAACTTAACACATGAGTTTGTAGAAACACCAAAACATGGTTCAAAATTAGTTGCAAATGAATTTATTAAGCATTTAAATGAACAATTAGCAGAAGTAGAAACTCCATATGATAAAGTAGTAGTATTCTTTAAAATACCTGCTATGGGAGCTGCAAAATTGCCAGTTTTAATTCAAACTAAAAATAAAGCAAATCAACAAGTTGTATTTGGTGGATACTCAGCTAAAAACCAAAAAACATACACAGTTGTTGATATTACAAGAAATGATTATGACCCATTGAAAGTTGGATCATTCAAAGTTACAATTCGTTTGAAAAACTTATAGAAATCAAAGAAATCACTCTAATAGTGATTTTTTTTATTTTTTAGTATATAGTAATTCTTGTAAAAGAGGAGTGAATTTTGTGGCTAATAAAAAGAAAGTTAGTAAATCTGATATAGACAATAGTGTAACACTAGCTATGGAAGAATTACTTTCATTATCCTCTGTAAAATTTGAAGATGAAAAAAAAGTAAATAAAGTAAATAAAGTAAAAGAGAAGAATTCAAAAAAAATAAAAGAAGAAAAAATTGAGGTTAAACTTGATGAACCTGAAGAAAATTTTGATCCTACAAATTTAGCATCAATTATTAAACATGCAAAAAAAGTTGGTTCACAACTACAAGGTAAAACATGAGTTGATCCTGATGAGCAAATGGAAAATGATATTATTTCAAAGGCTAAAAGTCAAGGAAAATCTGCATATGACTCTGATGTTTTAAGAGAACTTATTTTACAAAGACAAAAGAAAAAGAGAGAATCTACAGGTTTATCAAGTATAATAAACAAAACAAAAAATAAATAATAAGGTAAAAAATAATACCTTCATTTTTTAAAATTTAAGAATTTATCTTGGAATAAATAAAAGGGAGAAAGTAATGGAACCAGTAAACAACAACTTAAATAATCAAGTTGAAGATGTTCAAGAAACAACTCAAGAAATTATCCAAGAAGAAGTTATTGAATTTCAATCTAATGAAGAAAAAAAATCAATTAATAAATTAGCAAGAGAATTAAATAAAGGTGCAAATATTGATGGAGAACTTTTAAGTACTCTTGAAAGTAAAATAATGTCTAAAAGAGAACAAAAATTACTTGTTCAACAATATTTTAGAACAAAGTTTGTTAGAGATTTTTTCAAAATTGTTTTAGCAGCTTTTTTAATTACTATAACATTTGACTATTTTATAACACCAACAGGAAGAACAGGATTATTTCCAGCAGGAATTGGGGCATTAGCACGTTTCTTTGCAACATTAACATTTCCTGAAAAAGATCAAGTTCAATTACAGTCATCATTTTATTTTATATACTATTTCGCAATAAATATTCCTTTATTTATTTTTGGATATATAAAATTAGGTAAAAAGTTTACTTTTACAACTTTCTTATTTGTAATATTACAAATTGGTTTTGACCAGATAATTCAAAATGTTCCATTTATCAACCCAAAAGAATTTCATTTAATTGTTAATTATCAATTAATTGGGGGAATGCCTGGATCATGAAATACAGGAATTTGATTATTTATCTTTGGAGCTTTAGGGGGATTTTTACTAGGTTTTTCATATTCAATTGTTTACAAAATTGGTTCATCAACAGGTGGATTAGATTTTTTAACAGTATTTTTATCAAATAGAACAAATAAACCAGTTGGTTCATTGAATAGAAAAGTAAATTTATTTATTTTAGCAACAGTTATTGTTTTAAATACAATAATTATTCCCGTTTCATTAATTAATTCTGATATTAAAATAGATATTTTGTTAAGTGGTAATTATTCACAAAATAATGATTTAATAAATTCTATGTGAAACTATGCAATTGATAATGGAGCTATAATTAGTAATAATAATGAAGAAATTATATTAGATCCAACTTTTCATGCATGATTTGAGAATATTATTGGTAAAGGTCCAATTATGGAAAATCTAAAAGATATTCTTAAAAATGGAAATCATGAATTGTCTGAAGAACAATACAAATATTTAGTTCAATTTGTATGTAAAAATGGTTATGGCGATGATCTAAAAAATATTGATCAAGGACTTGTATGACATATTAAATTATTATTTATTTTTGGACCATCATTGTTTGCATCATTTTCACTTGTAATGTGTGCTGGAATGTCAACAAATATTTTCTATCCAAAATATACAGTAAGAACATATATGATAACAACTAATAATCCAAAAGAAATTAATAAAATGTTATTAGAAAATGGTTTTCAAAATGATATTTTAACTTGAGATAGTATAAATAGAATTAATGGAAACTACTTACATAGAAGTGTAATTATGGTTGCAATGTCAGTTATGGATTGAGATAAGATTGAACGAGAAATCTTTATGATTGATCCACAAGTTAAAGTAAATGCAATAACAACAAAAAGTGTTAAAGGTTTATTTAATTACGAAATTAAAAAGAATGATGATAGAGCTATCATTAGAACAAAAATTGAAACAGATGAATTAGAACAAGAAAAAATAAGGCAAATAGCAATTGTTCGAGCTCAAAAGGAAAAAGAAAGATTGAGCAAAAAAAATTCAAAAAGAAGGGTAAAACCTAAAATTGAAGAAGAAAAAAATACTAATTAAAATATAATTTTTTTAAATAATCTAGTAAATTTATGTAATTTATTAGATTTTTTTGTTTATAATTATGAGAGTAGTGGTGATTTAATGAAAGAAGATAAATTAAAAAAAGTTATCTATGAAATGTTAGATCTTAAATTAACAGAAATTAGAAAAGAGTACAATAATATTACTCTAAATAATCTATTCTGTTATTTAAAAGATGTGATTTTTAGAAATAATAAAATTGTAGATTTAAATGATTTGTCTTTTTTTATAATGAACATCAAAGTAAATAAAGTATTTGAATATCTAAATATAAGTGCAATTTTAGATAAAAAAAGTTCAATTGAAATGGATTTAAAAAGTATTTTAGAAAGATAGTGATTAAGTTGAATAACAACGAAAAAAAAATAACTAATAGATCGAGAAAACCAATTTTCAAAACTATTGCTATGTTAATAATAATTTGTTCTTTAATATTAGGAATGTTTTTTTCAAGTTTAAAATTTTCAGAAAATATAAAACTTGGGTCCGATTTTAAAGGTTACTATTCAGCTCTTGTTGCTGTTGATAATTTAAACGAAGAATCATCTACAAATGGACAACCAAATGGTGATTCATCAGAAGGAGCAAAAGCTTTAAATGAACGTTTAAATCCAATGGGAAATAACCAAATTATAATAGAAAAGGCAGGTAAAAACTTCTTAAAAGTTTTATCGCCAGTTGAAGCATATCAAAGTGAAACTATTTTTAAGAACCAAATTCAAAAAAATGGTGGTATTGTTTTACTTAATTCAGAGACATACAAAGATCTACAAATTACAGGAACTGATACAATTGAAAGAAAAGGTATTAATGAATACTTTACTGGAGCAAAAGCAAGTTCTATCAAGGATAGTAATTTAAAAGAACCAGCAATTTCATATTCACTAAATGGAGACACTTTCAAAACATTACTAACTGGTGGAAGTGAAGAACAAGAAGGTGGAGGTTCATCAAGTTTAGGTTTATTTATTTTATTAGATGCTGATGGTTTTTATAATGATATTAGAAACTACTATAATTTAATAAAAGGTGATAAAGAAGATAGAATAGAAGAATTCTTTAAAGTAATTATTAATCCTATGAGAGATATTTATAAGGATTCTTCTAAATCAGACAAAGTAAAACAAATTCTTTTTGATTTATTTTATGGAGAATGAAGTGAAAAAACATCGTCTGGTGTTAACGTAACGTATAGAGGATCTTTAATTGACCCAACTAGTGCACCAAATAATGCATTATTAGATTCAAAAGGGTTTTTGGAAATTGTAGATACATTTAAATATGTTTCTGAAACTTCTAAATATGTTTATGATTCAAATGCAGTTACTAAGGATTTCCAAACTGCTGGTAGATATGAATCAAAAGTAAAATTATGAACAAGTGCAAATGTAGAAACACCTTCAACAATGAGAGTTGACGAATTATTTTCTGAAATAAATCCTACTATTCTTAATTTTGCAAAAGAATATCAAAATTCATTTAATAGTCAATTTTTAAATAATATTAAAACAAGTTATTTTTTATTTGATGGAACAGTTACTGAAACAAAAACTGGAGCAGGAGCAGGTTATATTGAAAATAATAATTTGATAACAAAAGTTGATACTGAAACAAAATCAAGAGTTGGAGCTTCATTATTTAATGCATCTGGTAAAGGATTTGTTTTTACAGTTAATTCTATTGCAACAATTAATGGTAAAGTAACTAACTTAATGTTAATATCTGCAATAATTTTTATATTAATAATTATTATTTGTATGATAGTTTATATGGGATTTTTCTATAGAATATTAGGATTATTTTCAATGATAATTACTTTATCAATTATAGGAATAACTTTACTATCATTGTCATGATTTAATTTAACAGTTGGACCTGAAACAATAATTTCTGCTTTCATTTTAATTACTTTAAATATGGAAATATTTTCAGCATTATTTGAAAGTATGAAAGAAAGTTTTTTCTTAAAACAAAGAGGATTAAAAACAAGTTTTAATATTTCAATTAAAGAAAACATTGGTATTGCAGCTGATTTAGTTATTGCTTTATTAATACCAACAATGTGTATGTTTTGAATATCTTCAAATGCAATAAGATCAATGGCAATTATGTTAGCTATGGGTTCTTTCTTTACTGTTTTGTTTACAATTTTAATTGCAATAATTCTATTTAAATTATTAATGAACTCGCAATTAATTACAAATAAAGCTTATTTATTTGCATTAAATACTGACTTTGCAAGTCAAGGAAATTTTATTATTAATTATAAAATTACAAGACTTCAAAATAAAATTAGTAAATTAAAGTCAAAATCAAATTTTAATAAAGAATTATTGAAAAAATTTGAAGATAGACTTAATAAATTAAATGAAAAATTAAATTTCATAAAGATTAAAGATGAAGAAAAATCAAACAAAAAACAATTATTAATAAAAGAAAAAATAAATAAAAAAATTGATAAATATAATTTAAATATTGAAAAATTAAATAAAGATAAAAGTGCAAAAAAAATTCAGTCATTGAATTTTAAAATTAGTGAATTAATTTTTTTAAGAGATGATCAAACTCAAAATATAATCGAAAAAGAAGGAGAAATTGAAATTTCTCCAACAGAAAAATTAAAGATTAAAACTATTGAAAAGAATATTAAGAGTGGAGCAAAAATTATATCATTGTTTAGTATTATAATGCTTTCTCTTTCAATTGTTTTAGGATTTGTATTTGGTTTAAACTTTGATAGTACATTTGGTGGAAGAACTGATTATACTCTTTGAGGGGATAATACAAGTGAACTATATTATAAAATATCTGATGAAAACTTTGATGATTATACACATGGAAATGAAGATAAATTAAAGGAAATATATAATTATAAAACTGATTTAATTGAAGCACATGAAAAATTTAAAGCTGAAAATTCAAATTTAATTGATGTTGTTAAACTTGATGAAACAAAAACAGTAAGTGAATTTTTAAATTATGTATTTAGTGATAGTTTTTATGTGGATTATTTAGCACAAAACTTATCAAGTAGTAAAGCATATAAAAAAAATAATTTTACTGTTTCTTATGGAGATAAATTTATTTTTAATGACACTACAACAGGAACTGCAACTAATCAAAATTGAATTACTTTAACTGTTTATACTCAAAATTTAAAACAATCAGCAATTATTAAAAGAATGTTTAATAATTTTGGAGTAGATAAAAGTGTAAATATTGGTTCACAAAGTGGATTTATTACAAAAGCAATAAATCCAGCAACAATGTTATGAACATTAGAACAAATTGCAATTTCAATTGCAGTTATTATATTAGCTTTAATTATTTATATTTTAATTAGATTTAAATGAACATATTACATTGCTATGATCGTTTCAATAATAGTAGCACCTCTTGTAACTGTAGCTATATTAACAACAATGCAAGTTCCATTAGGAAATGTTGCAATTATTGGAATTGTAAGTTCAATTATATTTACTATTATTTCGCTATTTATGATTTTTGGAAAAGCAAGATCATTAATAGCTTCAAAAAATGAAGTATCACTTGTTAATTACTTTAAAAAAGAAATTGAAATAATTTATGATACAAAATCATTCAAAAACCAAATGAATGATGAATTATTTAAATTAAAAAATGAAATGAGATTAGAAATTAAAACTAATAAACTTTCAAAAGAAGAGAAAAAGAAATTAAAATTAGAGTTTAAAGAAATTAAACATAATAAGAAAATAGACTTTAAAAAAGTTAAAAAAGATAATAAAATAAAAATAAATAGAGTAAGTAAACAGAATAACTATTTATCTGAAGTTTTAGTAAAAACATTTAAGTTTGGATTTATTCGTTGTTGATTGTTAATTGGACTTTATTCATTGTTAGGAATTTTATTAGTTCTTTCAATGCCAACTATAATGGCTTTTGGAGTATCAATTATTATCGGAGTTATTGTAGCTTGTTTATTTGTATTATTTATTTCAGTTCCTTTATGAGTTCTTTTTGAACAAATCAGAATTAGAAATAGACTTGCAAGAAAACGATTTATTAACGGATTATATGTTTCAAATGAAGAACAAATAATAGAAGGAATTAACGATTAAGAGGTACTAAAACATGGATTTAAAAAAATATATTTATGATGTTCATAACTTTCCAATCGAAGGGGTTACTTTTAAAGATATAACACCATTATTAAATGATGCGCAAGCATTTAAATACACTGTTGATCAAATGGTGGAATATGTAAAAGAAAAAAAAGCAAATGTAATAGTAGCACCTGAAGCAAGAGGATTCTTATTTGCATCAGCTGTAGCATATGCTGCAAATTGTAGATTTGTATTAGTAAGAAAACCAGGAAAACTTCCAAGAGAAGTTAAAGATGTTGAATATGAACTTGAATATGGAAAAGGTCATATTCAAATACATGTGGGAGATTTAAAAGAAAATGATAATGTAGTTATCGTTGATGATGTTCTTGCAACTGGTGGAACTATGAAAGCAATAGTTGATCTTGTTCAACAAGAAAAAGCAAATTTAAATGGAATTATATTCTTAGCAGATCTATCATTTTTACATGATAGTGAATTATTTAAAGAATTTGATTCAAAAAGTTTATTAACATATTAAAAGGTATTTTAATACCTTTTTTTATATTTAAATTAGGTAATATAAAATTAAAAAACTGCTTATAAGTTTAGGAATATAGACTTAATTTATATATAATATATTTATTATTGTAATTAGATAGGGTGATTATTTATGCAAGCATCATTTGTACAAGATCAAGATTTTAATTATGTTGAATGTAGAGATGTAGAAGTATTAGTTTCAGAAATGAAAAAATACATCAAAAATAAAAAATTAATTGATGAAGTAAAAAAAGCTTATTACTATGCAGAAGATAAGCATAAAGATCAAAAAAGAAAAAGTGGAGATCCATTTATTATTCATCCACTTTCAACTGCTTATTATTTAGCTCAGTGAAGAATGGGGCCTAAAACTATAATTGCGGGACTATTACACGATGTTATTGAAGATACGCCAGTAACTTTTTCAGAAATTGAAGATTTGTATGGAGTAGAAGTTGCAGATATTGTTGAAGCTGTAACAAAAGTTAGTTATTTTACAAAAGAAAATCGTGAACAAATGAAAGCTAATTATTTAAGAAAACTTTTCTTATCAATGATTAGAGATATTAGAGTTATTATTGTTAAAATTGCAGACCGTATGCATAATTTATTAACTTTAAAATACATGAAACCTGAAAAGCAAAAGATTATTGCAAAAGAAACTTTAGAAATTTATTCAACAATTGCTCACAGAATTGGTATGAAAACTGCCAAAAATATTTTAGAAGATTATTCTTTTGAATATTTAAATCCAAAAGAATTTAATAGAGTTAAAAATTTGTTAGAAGAAGATAAAAGTTCTAGAAGAGAAATAATTAAAGAAATAATTGACGAGATTAATAAAAGACTTAAATCTGAAGGTATTTCAAATGCACAAGTATTTGGAAGATCAAAGACAATTTATTCAATTTATAGAAAATTAACTCAATTTGGTAAATCATTTAGTGATATAAATGATATTTTAGCAGTAAGAATAATTACAGAAAAGCAAGATGATTGTTATAAAATTCTGGGATGATTACATCAATTATTTACACCACTTTCTGGAAGATTTAAAGATTATATTGCAACACCAAAAAATAACTTATATCAATCATTACATTCAACATTAGCAAGTAAAGATGGTATTATTTTTGAAGCACAAATCAGAACTAAAGAAATGGATGAAATTGCAGAAAATGGAGCTGCTGCCCACTGAAAATATAAAGAGGGTGAAAAAACCGTTGATATAGCTGAAAAACAAAAAGAAATTGACTTAAAAGTAGATATGTTTACAAGATTAATGAATCTTGAAAAATTAGCTTCTGAAGGAAATGAACTTGATTATAATGAACAATCTGAAAAAATTGATTTAAGTGGAGAAGTTGTTGAAGAAACATTTAAATCAGATTATCTTGCTCCTATGATATATATTCTTACACCAGATGGAAATGTTGTAAACTTACCATTTGGATCAACTGTTTTAGATTTTGCATATAAAATCCATACTGAAGTTGGTAATAAAACAGTTGGAGCAAAAATTAATGGGGTATTTTCTCCTTATAACACTACTTTAAATTCAGGTGAAATGGTTGAAATTCAAACTTCAAAAGATACAAATCCTCATGAAAAATGGTTAAGATTCATTAGAACTTCAACTGCAAGAAGAGCCATTGAAGACTATCTAAATGCAGAGAAATTAAAAGATCAAGAAAAAGAAAAAATTACAAATCAAAAAGTAATTAGAAATATTAAAAGAGATATTGATCGTTATATTATTGCAAATAACTTAAAATGACAAATTAACTCAATTGAAGATATTCAAAAGAAATTAAGTGTTTTGGATTATAAAAATATTGATGAATTCTTATTGTCTGTGGGTAATGGAGACTTTTCAATTCCTGAGGCAGTTGAAATTGTTTATGTTTCAAAACAAGAATTAAAAGATGTCGAAGTAATTAACGACATGAAAACCAGAAAATATAAAACAGCAAAGGGTAGAGATGATTTAAGAATTAATGGAATTGAAAAAATTAGTTGTTCTCTTGCACAATGTTGTTATCCAATCCCAATTGAACCTGTTACAAGTTTTATGTCAAAAACAAAAGGTATACAAGTTCATAGAAGTGAATGTTTAAACATTACAAATATTAAAAAAGTAAAAAACTTATTGGAAACTGAATGAATTGAAAAGAAAACAGAAAACAAAAAATATAATGCAAAAGTCAGAATGACTATTTATGATAGACCAGGAATTTTATTTGATATAATTACAGTTTTTAATGCTCAAAGAACAAATATAACAGAAATCAAGATGGTTTCTCAAGAAGAAGAATATACTTGTAGAGGAAGTATGATTTTAAGTCTAAGTGATTTAGAGCAATTAAATGTTATTTTAAAATCACTTTCTGAAATTCCAGGAATGATTTCTGTTGCAAGAGCAACATCATCTGAAAATCCAATATCTTAAAAAGTGTAAGTGTACACTTTTTTTATTATTATTACTTTTATATAAAAAATAAACTATAAGTTGTTTTTTTATGTTATATATATTATTATTTTATTAGGAGAAAAAAGAATGTTAATTAAAATTTTATTATCTATTGTTATTGCAGGTAGCTCTATTACAACACCAACTTATTTTATAAAAAATAAAATAAGAGAAAATAAATAAAAATAATTCAAGATTTAAATTATTTAATTGATAAAGATGATTGTGGAGGTTAGGGACCTTTCATAATCGAAAATAAATAAAATTTTGGAAACAAACTATAATTTTGATAGTAATCAAATAGAGTAATGATTACTATTATATGAAAAAGTAAAATTATAATAAAAAAATTTACAATAGAATAAATAGAAACTCAATTTATTTATAAATTCACGATGAAAAACAATGGTTAAGTGAAAATAAATATCACAATATTATTAAAAGTATTGGTTAATTAAATTTTGATAATTTTAAATTTAAAGATCACAAATTTTATTTATCAGTTAATCCAGCATCAAATCATGAACTTTATAACAGAATATATAGTAAAAAAATTTAATGAAGGATTATAGTTATTTTATTTATCAATTAAATAAAGAAGAATTAGTAATAAATTTTAGAGTTGATTTTCTTCTTTTTCTCATATGGAGCTACATGAAATATAAATTAAGGAAAAACACATTAAGATTACATATTAATGTATTAAATTTTTTTTAGGAGGTTACGAAATGCAAAATTTTAAATTACTATTTAGTTTTTCATTAAAAAGAATATTGAAAAGTAAAAGCTTTAAAATATTATTTTTTTCTTGTATATCAATTAATTTGATACTTAATTTATTATTTTTTGGGTTATTACCAAATTATTATATGATTTCAGCAGCTATGTTATCAACAAGTTTAATAGGAATATTATTTCTATCTTTTCTTAATATAAATAATATTGTAGCTTTTATAATTCAAGATTCATATTCAGGAATTCAAGGTGTACAAATTAGAAGAGGATCTAGTATAAAAAATATATTTCTTTCTAAAATTTGTGCAAATAAAATTGTTACATTTTTATATATTTTAATAACATATTTATTATTTTTATTAGCAATATTGCCTTATAACTTTGGTGCTAATACATATATTTTATTCAATTTTTCATTAGGTGTTTTTGCACTAGTTCCTTTTGATTTATTCATTACAGCTATTGCATTATTTTTATCTGTTTTGTTTAAAAAATATAAAATTTCTTTATCAATTAGTTGAATTCTTTATACTCTATTAACTTTTCAATGATTATTTGGACCGTTAGTTTTTGCATTTGCGCCAATTCCTACGAAAGGAGATGCGGATATAATTAAATATAACGCAAATGAGCTATATAAATTATCAAAAAAATATAAAAATGGATTGAGTAAGTCTTTGATAAATGATTATGTTAATTTTAATAACATAGTTAATAGTGCAGATGAAAATTATTTTGAAATCTATTCTGATAAAAATATTGACCCAAAGTTAGAAAAACGTATGAAAACATATATTTATGAAATGTTTTTTTATGAAGGTTTATTAATGGAATTTTATAATTTACTAGATTTAAATAAGTTTGAAACTAGTGTACAAGATTATTTAAAAAATTTTAAAATTGATTATATTAATATAAGTATCAATACTGATATAGATCTTAAAGAAGATTTAAACGATAGCTTAACATTTTCGTTTTTAAAATCAATATCAGAACCAGGTTCTGGAGAACAAAACATTTATACATATAAGAATTCATATTTTTATAAAACATCTAAAAATAATTACAGTAAAATGGATCAGCTGCAGACTAATTTATATTATATAAATTCAGATAATTTAAGATTCAAAGAATTTACAGATAAAAATAATATTGAAATTAATACTCAAGAATTATTAGAAATTAAAAATATTTTTAAAGATCTTTTTAAATATCATTATTCATGAAATAAATATAAGAAATTAGATATTATAAGAGAAGAAGATGGAATTTCAAATAAACCAAATAAGTATTCATTAGATAATAATCCAAATTATTGAGTTAAAAATATGAAGTATAGTCAAGGTACAAGATTTTTTAATATAATTTTTAAACAATTACTATCAGAAGTAAACTATCCAAATTCTAATAAATCAGAATATGAATATTATCTAAAATATCAAAAATTAATTAATAATAACTATAAATGAAATCCATTTATGAGTCTCTATAATATGTTTTATTTTTCTGGAAAAAATAATTTTCAGAGTGATTCAATAGTTTTGCAGCAAGCACTTCTTCCTATTGCAGATTTTAGGATTTTATATAAAGAAAATGAAAATGATGAGGAACAACTATACTATTATAATTCAAGACCTTTTAATATTATTCTTACGTATAGCATTTGAATAATAATATCTTTATTCTTATTGTCTATATCATATTTTATCTTTAATAAAATGATATATAAAAAAGGCGGTGATCAATAATGTTATCTATTCAAAAAATTTCAAAAAAATTTGATAAAAAAGGAATAAAAAATATATCGATAAATATAAAACCTGGTGATATTGTTGGTTTTGTTGGAGATAATGGAGCTGGTAAATCTACTTTAATTAAATGTATTTTTAACGAATATAAAAAAGATGAGGGGAAAGTTTTCTATGAAAATGAGTCTCTATATGAAAATAATAATTTAAGACACTTATGTTTTTTTCCAGATCAAAGTATTTATCCAAAAGGTGTTACCTTAAAGGACTATTGTTTACTTGACGCAGAATTAGCGGGTATAATGAAACAAGAAGCAGAAGAAAAATTGGATAAGCTTTTATCTAAATTTGGTTTGTTAGAATATAAAAATAAAACTTTTGATAAACTATCTGCTGGAATGCAAAAAAAGGCATTACTTGCTATATGTTTAGTTAGTAAACCAAAATATTTTTTCTTAGATGAACCAACAGCTAATTTGGATGTTCATACAAGAAAAGAATTTTTAGAATTAATAAAATTACTTTCTAAAAAGGGGATAGGTATTTTAATAACAAGTCATATTATTGATGAACTACAAGAAATTATTAATAAACTTTGTTTAATTTCTGAGGGTGAATTAGTTTATGATAATTATTTTGACCCTAAAAATGACAAAATAATTGATTTATATTCTAAATATAGTAATAAAAAAATAGAAATTGATTATGATTCAATGATAGAGGATATATAGTATTTAGTCTTTTTAAACAAAAGAAAGTAAATTTAGTTTTACTTTTTTTTTTTTTTTTTAAAAAAAAAAAAAAAAAATCAAGCAACCTATCATAGGTATTCTTAGAATAAAGCAATTTTATGGTATAATATAAATAATTATTTTAAAAAAGTGAGGTAACTAATGAAAAAAGAAATGATCTATCTGCCAATTCAAGAATTTGTCCAAGCAAATTTAGATTTTAATATTGCTTCAAATAGAAAAGAATCTGAATATGACTTTAACTTTACAAGATGAAAAACAATGATTTTTTCAAGTCAAAAATTAAAATTTGTTCTTAAGTATGCACAATCAGTTTTACAATGATTAAGTAAAGTTGTTGACGTTCAAAATTTTAGTGTTTCTATTGATACTACAACTGTTGATAGATTTAACTTGTCTATATATGAATTTGATACACATGTATTTAACTGTTCATTATTTACTAACTTTTATTTAATTCCTGAAGGAGATTGATCAAGTAAAATCTTCGAAATGCATTTCTCAAAATTTGATTTAAGAAATGGTGAATTACAACAAAAAGAAAGTACTAGTTTCTGAAAAGGTGAAGAAGGATTCGAAAAATTTGTAAATATGCTTTATGCAATTATTAAAGAGCCATACAAATTTGAAAAAGTAGCACCAGTTCAATGACAAATTGACTTTAAAGATAAAAAACTTTCAAGTTCACAAATTAGAATGCAAATAGCTTCATTGGTTCAAACTGGAGTAAGACCAGAAGACCCATATTTAACAATTGAACAAGCATTGAAAATTGAACAAGGAGCTAATCCAGAACTTGTTGCTCAAGAAGCTAGAAGTGAAAGTGAAGCAAGAGAAGTAATAAATCCAATATGAGATGAAGCAATTGAGCAAGAATCAAAATATGAAGATTTAAACTATGCAATGGCAAAATCAAGAGGAATTGATCTTAATAATACTAATAATAAGAAAAAGAAATAATATAAAATATATTTCTTTTTTTATTTTAAATTTAATTTTTTGGTTGTTTTTGGTTGTTTTTTATCTTTTTTGGAATATTATATTAGTGAGGTGAACAAATGTTAAGAGATGAAAGATTAAAATTAATATTGGATTTCGTAAATGACAATGATTATTGTTCAAATGAACAAATATCAAAACATTTAAACATTCCATTCACCACACTAAGAAGAGACCTAACAGATCTTCATAATGAAAGTAAATTAAAAAGAGTTCATGGAGGAGCAAAAAGTATTCGAGAAAGATCAATATTAGAAGCGGTTTTGGATGAAAAATTAGTTACTAATATTGATGCAAAGAGAATTATAGCGAAAAAAGCATTAGCGTGTATAAAACCTTTTGAAACAATATTTTTAGATGCAGGTTCAACTACTTATTTCTTAGCTGAAATAATAAAGCCAGAGTTTAATAATAAAATTTATACAAACTCAATAATTAATGCACAAATATTAGCGAAAAACGGAGTAAAGGATATAAATTTATTACCAGGAAGATTAAAATTATCTACAATTGCAATATGTGGTGTAGAGACAATAGCAGCTTTATCAAAATATAACTTTGATTTAGCCTTTCTTGGAATAAATGCTGTTGATAAAGACTATAATTTCTTTACAACAGATGAAGATGAAGCAGAAGTTAAGAGAATAGCTATTAGAAATTCACAATTTGGATTTGGTTTAGCAGATATGTCAAAACATAACTCTAAATCATTTGTAAAATTTAGTGATAAATCTCAAATAGCACTTATCAATGAAGAGGTGTAGAAATATGATATATACAGTAACATTAAATCCAGCAATTGACCATATTATACTTGCAAATAAAAAAGTAGAACTTGGTGTAACAAACTATTATTCAGATGAATATAAAGTTGTTGGTGGTAAAGGAATCAATGCCGGAATTATTTTAAAAAATTTGCAAGCTGATATTCAAGCAATTTGTTTAATGGGAAAAGAAAATAAGGATATATTTTTGAATAAATTTAATGAAATAAATTTAAATACTAAAACTTTTTTAAACGAAGGTTCAACAAGAGTTAATTATAAAATTAAACATTTAGAATCAAAACAAGAAACTGAATTAAATGGAATGGGATTTAATACTCAACAAGAAGTATTAAACAAATTAATACAATATTTAAAAGAAAATTTAAAACAAGATGATATTATAATGCTCACAGGAAGTATTGCAATAGGTATTGATAAAACAATCTATGAAACAATTGGTAAAATTGCAAATGAAAAAAATGCAATATTAATATGTGATGCAACAAATGAGCTTTTAAAAAATGTTTTAAATGAAAAACCATTTCTAATTAAACCAAACTTAGAAGAAATATGTTCAACATTAGGAATTGAATTTAATGAGGATATTAGTTTTGAAGAAACAAAAGATTTAATTCAAAAACTAAAAAAATTGGGAGCTCAAAATGTTCTGTTAAGTATGGGTTCAAAAGGAAGCTTATACTTTGATTCAAATAATAATATTTATAAAGTTGGTATTGCCCAAGGAAAGCTTGTTAACTCAGTTGGAGCTGGAGATAGTATGTTAGCTGGATTTGTTTATGGTTTATATAAAAATCTAGATATAGAAAATACACTTCAATACGCAGCAGCAAGTGGGGCTGCAACAGCATTTAATGAATGACTTGCTTCAAAAGAAGAAATTGAAGTATTAGTTTCAAAAATTAAAGTTGAAAAATTATAATAGGAGGTTCACATGGAATTAAAAGATTTATTCGGTAAACAAATAAGTTTCTTTGATGTTGATTTAAATTCAAAAGAAGAAGTAATTGATTTTTTATCAAACAAACTACAAGAAGAAAAATATATTAAATCTGTTGAAGATTTTAAAGCAGCAGTTTACAAAAGAGAATCTGAAGGATCTACTGGTGTGGGGGATGGAATTGGAATTCCTCATGTATTAAATCCAACAGTTCAAAAATCAGCAATAGCATTTGCTAGATTAAAAAATAAAGTTGATTGACAATCACTTGATGATCAACCAGTTGACTTAGTATTTATGATTATGACAAATGGTAAAGATGGAAATGAACATTTAACAGCTTTAGCTGATTTATCAGGATTCTTAATGAAATCAGAAGTTCAAAAAAAACTAAGAAGTTCAAAATCTATTAAAGATATTGAAAGTGCATTTACAAAATCAGAAAAAAAAGTTGAAGTAAGTACAAAAGCGGGAAGCTATGATGTAATTGGTATTACAGCATGTCCAACAGGTATTGCTCATACTTACATGGCACAAGAAAAATTAGAGGAATATGCAAAAGCAAAAGGTTTAACAGTAAAAATTGAAACTCAAGGACGTAGAGGAATTGAGAATAGATTGACACAAGAGGATATTGATAATGCTAAAGTTATTATTTTAGCTCATGATAAAGCTCTTGAGGGTCTATCAAGACTTAATGGAAAGAAAGTAATTGATACAAATACAAAAGAAGCAATCTTTAAAGGTGATCAATTAATTGAAAAATATAAAAAAGGTGAAGGATTAACTGAAATTAAAGCATCAGCTGATTCATCATCTGAATCAAGTGAATTTACAATGAGAAAGTTCCTTGATTTTAAAGGTAATTTACTTGGAGGTATTTCAAGAATGTTACCATTCGTTGTTGCAGGGGGAATTATTTTAGGAATAGCGTTCTTAATTGACTTTGCAGCAGGAAATGGTGAAGCTGGAGGAGATTTTGGTACAGTTAATCCAGCTGCAGGATGATTTGCTGCAATTGGTAAAACATCTATGGCAATGATGGTTCCAATTTTAGGTGCATTTATTGCTTACTCAATTGTAGGAACACAAGGATTAATGCCTGGAATGGTTGCTGGATTATTCTCATCTAATATTATGGGATTTGCATATTCTGGTGATGAAACAGGTTGAAATGGATTATGAGGTAGACTTTTAAGCGATAGTTTAAAAGGTACTGAATCAGGATTTATTGGAGCTATTGTTGGAGGATATTTAGCCGCATTACTTGTTGTAGGATGATCAAAAGCAATGGTTAAATTTCCAAAAGGATTGCAAGGAGCAAGAGATATAGTATTTATACCTGTAATTTCATTATTATCAATTTCACTAACTATGTTTGTTATCAACATTCCATTAGGATTTTTAATGGGTGGAATTAGTAAAGGAATTGAAGCATTAGCACAATTAAACTTACTATGACTTGTATCAATCTTAATTGGATTTATGATGTGTGTTGATATGGGTGGACCAATTAATAAAATTGCTTATTCATTAGGAAACTTAGCTGTTGGTTCAAAATTAGTTACAGATGTAACAAGTCAAGGATATGCAGATCAAACAATTATTATGGCATCAGCAATGTTAGCAGGTATGTTACCTCCATTAATGATTGCAATATCAACAATTATTTTCCCAAGAGCTTGAACAGCAAAAGATAGAGATGCTGCAAAAGCAAACTGATTAATGGGAGCATGTTTCGTATCAGAAGGAGCTATTCCATTTATGGTTAAAGATCCAAAAAGAGTTGCAGTAAGTGCAATGATAGGTGGAGCTTTAATTGGTGGACTAGTTGGAGCATTGAAAATTAAATTACTTGCATCTCATGGTGGAGTATTTGTATTCCCATTATTAAATTCAGCATTAATTGGTGAAGGAGCAATGACAGGTGGTTCAATTGCATTAGGTGCAGGAGGAGCTACTATAATCTTATTAGGAGCAAGTTTCTTATCAGGATTTATTTTAGGAGTTTGAAGAACAGCAGATATTAAAACTGGTAAATTGATTCTTGATTCTACAAATGGAGTTAAAGAATCAATTTTAGCTAAAATTGAAGCTGTAAAAAATAACTCAAAAATTGAAAATAAAGATGTAAGACTAAATACTTTAAATTCAAAATTAACTCAATATGGAGAATTTGAAGCTGAATTAGTTACAAAACAAAAAGCTTATCAAGCAATACTTGCTGAAAAACAAAAAGCAAAAGAATCTAGAAAAGCTAATAAATAAGATAAAAAACACTTAGCATATAAGTGTTTTTTATTTACTTTAATTTGCTATAATTCAATTAAAGAGGGTAGTATATGATTGAGTTTATAAAAGTTACAAAAATGTTTACACAAAATAAGGGTTTAAAAGATGTAAATATTAAAATTAATAATGAAACAATAGGAATAATAGGACCAAACGGATCAGGAAAAACAACTTTTATTGAGTTATTATTAGGTTTTTTTAAACCAGATAAGGGAGAAATTAAAATTAAGGATGTTTTATCAAATAGTTTTAATTTTAATTTAAAAGATATTGCTTATGTATCTGCAAATACTAATTTACCTTTAGAAATATCTATTAAGGATTATATAAAATATATTAAAACTTTAGAAAATAGTGAAAATTTTAATAAAGAGTTAGAGAAGCTCGCAAATATTTTTATTTTTGATATAGAAGATAAAACCACAATAGGAAGTTTATCTTCTGGAATGATTCAGAAATTAAAAATAATTATATCAACAGCAAGTGATAAGGACATTTATATTTTTGATGAACCAACAAGAGGTTTAGACCCAATTGCTATTGATATTTTTTCAAAAATAATAAGAAAAATTAAATCTAGAAATAAAACAATTATTTATTGTTCGCATATTATTGATGAAATAGAGCAAAATTGTAATAGAGCAATAATAATTAAAGACAATATTATAGTTAAAGATATTAACCTATCAAATAAAAATATTAATTTAAAAGATGAATTTAAATCATTTTATAATTATCAAGATTTGGAGGATTATTAATATGTTTAAGAAGTCGAAAAAAAATGGTTTTTTAAAAACAAATAGCAATTTTTTAACATATTTAAAATATAATTTCATTTCTAAAAAATTAATTTGCTTATCTGTTCTATTTTTGTTTATTCCAATTTTTATAGTGATAATTATTTGTTCAAATAGTTATCACATAAGTGCCTCAGTTTATACCTCTCTTTTTTCGGTAAGTATATTTATATGTGTTTTTATTCAATCTTTTATATATTTTGAAAGAAATATTAATAAGAAGGATTACAGAATGTTTATTTTTGCCGGAGTTAGTAGAAATAGATTAATTTTATATATGTTCTATTTTACTTTTATAAATGTATTTTCATTATTTATTTTATTTTTAATATTGGTATTTATTATTTTTGGGATATCAGATGCTAATAGTAATAATAATTTTTTATCAATATTAAATTTAAATTTTATTTTATTATTCTTATTTAAATTATTATCTGTAATAAGTCTTATTTTTGTTTATTGTCTTTTGAGAAGTGTTCAAATTAAAAGAATATATTTTATTTATATTATTATTGGGATTAGTTATTGAGTTCAAGCAATTATGTTCTCATTTATAACATTAGCTCCAAATACTCAAAATAATTTTCTTATAAAAATTATTCTAATTTCTTTACCAACTTTATTATCAGGATCAAGCATTTGATTTTTTATAAATAATTGAATTATTTATATTGGTTTAGCTATAAATATTTTATATATTATTTTGTTTATGTATCTTATTTATGTAAGAAATAAAGCAATGAACTATTAAGAATATAGTAGTTTTTATTTTTCACAGTCATAAAAAAAGTGTAAAATATTATGGTTAGAGGTGAAAATATGATTCAAAAACCAAGGGGAACAGAAGATTTAATAGATTTAAAAGTAAGAGAATACTTTGCTTTAGAAATGATAATAAGAAATATCGTGGATTCATTTAACTATAATGAAATAAAAACTCCAATTTTTGAAAGTTTAGAACTTTTTAAAAGAGGAGTTGGAGAAGAAACAGATATCGTTTCTAAAGAAATGTATACATTTTTGGATAGAAAAAACAGAGAACTAACTTTAAGACCAGAAGGAACTGCTCCAACTGTTAGAGCAATTTTAGAAAATAAAATGTATATAAATGAAAACTTACCTTTAAAATTATTTTACTTTGGATCAATGTTTAGATATGAAAGACCTCAAGCTGGAAGAAATAGACAGTTTAATCAATTTGGAGTAGAAGTTTTTGGACCTAAAACTTCAGAAATAGATTGTGAAATAATTTGTTTATCTTCAACTATTTTAAATACAATTGGAATTGATGAATATACAATTCATTTAAATTACCTAGTGAATGGTGAACAAAGAATAACTTATATTAAGGATTTAAAAGAGTATTTAAAACCAAAAACACTATGTGATGATTGTAAAAAAAGAGTTGAATCAAATCCACTAAGAGTTTTAGATTGCAAAATTGATTCAAAACAATTTGTTGATGTAATTGATATGAAAGACTATCTTTCTCAAGAAGATAAGAAATATTTTAATCAACTAGTTGAAAACTTAAAAAATATTGGTATAAATGCAAAAATAGACAAAATGCTAGTAAGAGGCTTAGATTACTATACAGGTTTTGTATATGAAATAAAAGATAAAAATGGATCTACTTTGCTTGGCGGAGGAAGATATGATGAATTGGTAAATCAACTTGGAAATGTTGATTTACCTGCAGCTGGTTTTGGAATAGGAATAGAAAGATTACTTATTGCTTTAGCAGAAGAAGAAATCTTTATATCAACTCCAATCAGTTTAGATGCATATATTATAGGTTTAAGTGAAAAGGCAAAACAATTTTCAAATATATTATTACTAATGTTGAGAAAATCAGGATTAAAAGTTGATTTTGATTATATGAATAGAAGTATGAAATCTGCTTTTAAACAATCTGAAAAACTAAACTCTAAAAATATAATTATAATTGGTGACAATGAATTAAAAGAAAATGTAGTTGTTATTAAAAATCAAATAACAAAAGAAGAAAAAAAAGTTGCATTTGATAAAATTGTTGATGCAATAATGGGAGAATAAAAAATGAAACGTACACATACATGTGGAGAACTTACATTAAAGAATATTGATCAAGATGTAATTTTACAAGGATGAGTTACAAAAGTTAGAAAAATGGGTGCAATGAACTTTATTGATCTAAGAGATAGATATGGAATCACTCAACTTGTAATTGATGAATCAATTAGTTTAGAAAATGTTAAATCAGAATATGTTTTAGAAGTTCATGGAAAAGTTATTGAAAGAAAATCTAAAAATTTGGAACTATTAACAGGAGAAATTGAAATTAAAGTTGCAAATTTAATTTTAATTAATAAATCAGAATTGACTCCTTTTGAAATAAAAGATGGCATTGAATCACAAGAAGATACAAGATTAACTTATAGATATCTTGATTTAAGAAGACCTGAAATGCAAAATAATTTACTTGTTAGAAGTAAAATGAATCATGTAATTAGGAATTTTTTTATTGAAGATAATTTTATTGAAATTGAAACCCCAATTTTTGGTAAGTCAACTCCAGAAGGAGCAAGAGACTTTTTAGTTCCTTCAAGATTGAATGCAGGAAAATTTTATGCATTACCTCAATCACCACAATTATATAAACAATTATTTATGATTTCTGGTCTTGATAGATACTTTCAAATTGTAAAATGTTTTAGAGATGAAGATTTAAGAATTGATAGACAACCTGAATTTACTCAATTAGATATGGAAATGTCATTTGCAGATGCACAAGATGTTATGAATACTATTGAAGCATTAATTAAAAAAGTTATTTTTGAAATTAAAGGAATTGAAATTAAAGAATCTATTCAAAAAATTACTTGAAAAGAATCAATGGAAAAATATGGAAATGATAAACCAGATTTAAGATTTGGCTTTGAAATTCAAACTTTAAATGAAATTTTTAAAGAAACACAAGTTCCTTTATTTTCAAATTTAGAAGATAAATCTATTAGAGCAATATGTGTTGATTCACTTTTAAGTAAAAAAGAATTAGAAGATTTAACAGAAGTTGCAAAACAAAATAGTGTAAATATTCTTGCATTTGCAAAATATGATTTAAATGAGTGAAGTGGATCAGTTGGTTCAAAATTATCTGATAATGAAAAGGAAAGTATAATTAAAACTTTTAATATTCAAAAAGAATCAACTGTTTTATTCATAGTTGAAGAATATTATAAAGCAACTCAGGCAATGGGTTCAATTAGAAATAGAATTGCCAAAGTATTAAATTTACTAGATCCAGAAGTTATGAAGTTAGCTTGAATAGTTGATTTCCCATTATTTGAATTTTCTGAAGAAGAAAATAGATATGTAGCTGCTCATCATCCATTTACAATGCCAGCTGATCAGAGTTTAGAAAACTTTGATACAAATAAACAAGAAGCTTTAGCAAAAGCTTATGATATAGTTTTAAATGGTTTTGAAATTGGTGGTGGAAGCCAAAGAATTACAGATTCAACAATACAACAAAGAATGTTTGATGCAGTTGGACTTACAAAAGAGCAAATTGAAACTAATTTTGGATGATTTATAAATTCATATAAATATGGAGCTCCATATCATGCAGGATGTGCTTTAGGTTTAGATAGGATTTGTATGTTATTAACAGGTTCAGAAAACATTAGAGAAGTTATTGCATTTCCAAAAAATTCATCTGGAATTGATCCAATGACAAATGCACCAGACACAGTTACAACACAACAATTGGATGAATTAAATATCAAATTAAAATAAAAAATTATAAAATGTTTTTAGTAAATTAAAAATATTTTTGTAGATATATTAATAAGATAGGTTTAATATAAACAAATAAGGGGGTGAAACTAAATGAAATCGTATCAATTTCAATTAACATATAAGTATTTCTTTGGTCTATTATCTTTCTTTACCATTTTTTCATATTATATTTGAAATATAGCAACTGGTGATGAGGTTTTAAATACTTATGGTGGAAATTATGAAATATATACAATTGACTTTTTTACTACTTTTACTTTATTGTCAAACGTACTAGTACAAATTTGATTCTTATCAGCTGCTATTAATCACAATAAAGAAGGTGAAAGTAAATTTTTAAGTTATACAACTGCAAATTCATTGGCAACAATGATTACAGTGACATTAATTGTATATAATTTTGTTTTAATTCCAGTTGATGGTTTTCCATCACATCCATTTAGTATTTTTGTAACACTTGTAGATCATGCTATTGTTCCAATTGCATTTATTTTATATGTAAATTTATTTATGAGAAATAAGCAACGAGTTAGTCAAAAAGAATTTTTCATTAAAAAATTCTGAATCCAATTTGTTATGGTTCTAGCTTACTGTATTTTTGCAATGACTAGAGGAGAATTAAGATATAACTCTGGAGATTATTATTACTATTATGATGCTTCAGGTAAATTGATAAATTTATTATATCCATATTTCTTCTTAGATATTCATAATGTAGGTCCAGCAGGTTTACCAGGAATAGTATGATTCTTTATTGCTTTTTTTGGTATTATTGGATTATTAGTTGGTTTTAGCTCATTGTACAATTTTATAAACAATAAGGTTATTACAAAAAAATTCTATATTCAATATATTAAAGGTGAAGATTTTGTTGTTTAAAATAACTATTTAACATTAAATAATTAATATAAAAGTTAATAATTATTACTATATAATATTAAGAGTGTTAATAGCACATCTTTTGATAGCGTATTATTTATTGCCTTTAAAAGAACTATATAGAAAGGCAGTGAACTTTATGGGATTCGATAACAAAGATAACTTTAGAAGATCAAGAAGCGATTCTGATCGTGGAGAACGCGGTGGAGAACGTGGCGGAAAATCTGGTGGATTTGGTGGTCGCGGTGGAGACCGTGGTGGAAGATCTGGTGGATTTGGTGGTCGCGGTGGAGACCGTGGTGGAAGATCTGGCGGAGGACAAGGTGGAAATTCAGGTAGAATTGATAACTTTGAAAAACCATTATTAGAACTATTAAAAGAAATTAACGAAAAATTAGATCTTTTATTAAAAAAATAATTAATTAAAACTTTCAAATATTTTTATTTTGAAAGTTTTTTTTTTTTTTTTTTATTATTATATTATTTATTATTTCTTCAAAGTATAAATATAAACGAAGTTAATATTATATTTATGATACTAATTAAGTTATAATTATTTAAATATAGAAATCAGGAGAATAATAAATGGGATTAGACAATAGTGTTAAAAACTTAATTGGTAATTTATTTAGAATTGATAGTAACTTAGCCTTTTTTGCCCCAGGGTATTTGAGTTCAAAAAAAGTTACAGAAGAAAATTTGCCATGATTAGGACTTAAAAATTTAAATAGAATTGTTTATTTTGCAACAACTTTTAACTATTTTTTCTTTGAAACAATGATAGCAGATATTACTATAGCACTTGATTCAAAACAAAAAGAGCCAATAATTATTGAAGTTAAAGATAATTTTAAAAACTTGATTGAATTAGAAAAACTTGGTTTTTTACAATCAAAAATTGAAAATATTCCAGCAGCTCAAATGATGCTATTAAAAGACTTATATAAATTTATGTCTACAAAATATGATAAATTTAATTCACTATTTGAAAATGATCCAAATATAAAAATATTGGCAAATCACAGTGGTAATTTGTCATCTCCTGTTTTTTTAGAAAACAGTGAAGTTTATAATTATTATGAAAAGGCTGCAAAGCAAATATTTGGTAAATAATATGAAAAGAAATGAAGCAAACAATAAATATAAATGAAATGTAATTGATCTTTATCCAAATGATAAAGAATTTTTTAATGACTTGGATTTATATATAGAAAAAAATAATTTACTTTTAAGATTTAAAGGTAAATTAAATGAAAAGGGAATTTTTATTCAATTCTTAAAAGAGTCTATGGAAACTGATAAGAGTATTTCTAAAATAAATCATTTTTTAAAACATTTATATGTTGAACAAAATAATGAGCGAATAAATAATTTAGAATCAATTTATAATAATAAAATGCAACAATTTGATGGAAAATTTTCATGAATTAGTGAAGAAGTAAAAAATATTGGTAAAGAAAAAATTATTGAATTATTAGAATCAGATGAAGAATTAAAATATTATAAAAATAGTTATATAGAATTTTTCAAACACATAAAGTATCTACTTCCACAAAAGCAAAGAGAATTAATTTCGAAAGTTTCAAATTCTAGTTCAATAATTTATGAAATGTATGAAGTAATGAGATTTAAAGATAATGAAGAAAAAATATTAATTTATAAAGATAAAGAATATAAAATAGATCAGAAATTTATATCAGATATTTTAACTTATTCAGATCCTATTGAAGATCAAGAATTAAGAGCACTAGCTAGTTTGAAATATAAAGAGGATAATAATTTTAGAAAACATACTTTTGCTAAAATATATGAATCAATAGTAAAAGAAGAAATTGAATCGGCACAATTAGTAGGTATGAAAAGTTTTAAAGAAAATTTCTTTGATGATGATGACTTTTCAATTAATGATTTTTTGGAATTAATTGAATTTACATCTAAAAACTCAAATGTATATTATAAATATTATGACTTAATTAAAAAATATTTAAACTTAAATAAATTTTATGGCACAGATTCAAGTTTAGAATTGTTTAAAAAAGAAAAGCAAGAGTTCAGTATTGAGCAGGCAAAAGATATTATTAAAAAATCACTAAAAGTATTGGGTGAAGAATATATAAATAACTTAGAATACTGTTGATCAAATAATAAAATTGATTATTTTGAAGATGAAAATAAATCTACTGGAGCTTTTACTGTTAACAGTTATAATTATGATTCATTAATCTCTATGAACTTCACAGATGATATTGATTCAATTTCAACATTAACTCATGAATTGGGTCATGCAGTACATAATCTTTTTGCAAAGCAAAATCAGCCAAGACCTTTAAATGGTTTTTCTAATATGATAGCTGAAGTTGCTTCAACTTTAAATGAACATTTATTATTTGAATATCTTTTAAAAAATGAAAAAGATGAAAAGAAAAAATTAACTTTAATTCAAAATAGAATTGAATTTATTTTTTCTAACTTTTTTTCTGCAATATCTGAAGCAGAATTTGAATATCAATGTTATGAAGCAAGTGAAAGAGGTGAGGTATTAACTTTGGATAAAATTACTTCAATTCTAAAAGACGCAAATAATAAAATATTGGGGAAATCAATTTTTAATAGATTTGATAAAAACTCATATAAATATGGATGAATATCAATTTCACATATATTTGAACAGCCATTTTATATTTATAAATATGCAGTTTCTATTGCAGTATCTTTCCATTTGTATTCAAGATTTAAAAATTCTAATGATCCAAGTGAAATTATTAGTTTCTTAAAAGATGGGGGTAGTTTAAAAATTACAGAGTTATTTAAGAAGTATGAATTCGATTGTAGTGATAAAAATTCTTTTAAAGGTATAATTGAAGAAGTTGAATCACTAGTTAAAACTTTTGATATTATATTAAACTCTAAAAATAATTAAAAGGACTCGATTAGTTGAGTCTTTTTAATATACATTTTTTAAAAACTTAGAATAAAAATTAATTATTGAACTTGTGTAAACTATAATTTCAATAGATATTATATTAATATCTATTAAATTTTGTTCGGTAATTTTATTTTTCTTCTTTAATAACTTTGCATATTTCATAATTTCTCTTACAACAATATCAATGTTAGTAATAGATTCTGTATTAGAAAATACTTTTTCTGATAATAATTCAAAGTATTCATCTTTTTTCAGTATCTTTGAAATTTCTTTCTTATAAATATCAAAGTAACTAATAATTGAATTATTTATTATTAAAAGTGCATGTTCTTGTTTCTTTCCAATATCTTTTTTCTCAATATCATTAAAGAAATTACAAATTAGTTCAATTGATTTAGTTCATCCTAATATATAAATATAGTCAACTATCATTTTATAAAACTTTGAAAGTAATTTTGAATTAGTATTAATAAGTTTAAATTTCTGATTATAAAAATTTTTATAATTTTCAATCTGTTGAAATAATTCTTCATAATCATTGTAATTATTTGAATAATTAATTTTAAAATCATCTGGATTTTTATTAAATCTAATAATTCATGCTTTCATTTTTTTTAACGTTTTGATTACTTCTTTATCTCAATAGGATGTAACATTTTTTAAATTATTTATATCATTTTTAGATATTTTAAAGGTTTTAAAATTATTAATCATTTTATCAAACTTTCTACAAATCGATATTTTTATTATATATTAATAATATAAAGAAAAGAGAAATAATTATGTTAGGTAAATATGACTTCGAAGAAAAGTACATTAAAGATATTCTTATGTTTTATGAGCCAATTTTACATACAATTTCTGTTTTATTAGAAGATGAAAAAGGTGAATTAAAAAGAAATAATCTATTGGATAAAGAATTTGAAAATATGTTTAAATTTTTTAAAAATATGGAATTTCTAGATCAATTCAATGAAGCAAAAGATATAGTTAATTTTTATTATGAACATTTTAGAAATAAATTAATTGTTTTAAATAAACAAGAAATTGTAGATAGACATAAATTCTGACCAAATATTATTTCACTACATGAAATGACAAATTTACTTGATAAATGAATAAAAATTTCTTTTGATAATGTGAAAGTGAAAAAAAATGTATTAACTATTAGTGAATGTTTAGAAGATTTAAAAAATTTAATAACTGATTATTCAAAGTCTTTAAAATTAATTGAAAAGAACTTATTTTTTAATGATCAAATATATGAATTATTAGAGTTATTTAATAATTCATATAAATTTAAAGTAATTGAAAATTCTTCTGAAATTATTTTAAGTATAATTGAAGAAGAAAATATAGATAAAGACTTTATTCACAATATATTTGAAAAGGATTCAGAAGAATACTGAAATGTATTTAATATTCTAATAAGAATTTCAATGCTGTCAGGTTTTGCAGTTCATTTAGAAGAATTAAAATAATTTTTTATTTAATTAAATTTAGTTACTTAAAAGAACTATTAAAAATATGATATATAGGTGTTAAAGATTCCTTAAAAGTACGAGTTTAATAAAAGAGTAGTATGTTATTGTTTAATAGTTAAATTTAGAGATTTATATTAATATAAAATTATTTTACAATCACATAAAGATAAAACTAGTTAATGCTAGTTTATGTTTTAATGATTTATAATAGAGAAGTATAATATAAGAAAAAGGAATCTAATATGTCTGAAGAAAAATTTTTTACAAATAAAGATCAGCAAGATCTATTAAATGAAATTCAAAATGAAATTATAGCTTCAGATGAAGTTTATTTAATATATCCATTTATATCAAAATCAATATTAAATAAAATTTCCTCAACTTTTGAATATTGTTTAGAAAAAAATATTCCTATTAAAATTATTTCTACAACATTTGATGATTTATCACAATTTAATAATTTAAATGAATTGAAAAAATTAGTAGAAACTTATAACAATATTAAAATAAAAATTGAAGATAATTTAGAAAAGCATAGTGAAAGAATACATATTAAAGCTTCAATCTTTAAAAGAAAAAATTCTAATGATAGCGCAATTATAGGCTCTTCAAACTTGACAAATAAGGGTATGATAACTGGAAGAGAATGAAATGTAAAAATAATTTCTAAAAGTGAAAATGATCTAGTTCAAAAAATGATAACTGAATTTGACTCACTTTGAAAAGAAGACTTTATTGATTTTTCAAATAAAAAAGAAAGAGACTTTTTAATTCAAAGAATAAAAGAAAATCAAGAATCTAAAATACAAATGGAACTTATAAATGAAAACTCAAATTTTCAATACGCAAGAAAATACTTATATAAATTTCAAAAGGAAATTATTGATAAGATTTCTTATAGAAGATTTATTGGTAAAAATAAACATCTTATTGTTATGGCAACAGGAACTGGAAAAACTTTAGTTTCAGCTTTTGATTATAAAAGACAAATTGAAACTTCAAAGAGAAACTTAAAAATACTATTTTTAGCTCATCAAAAAGAAATTGTCGATCAAGCTATTAAAACTTATAGACAAGTTTTAAATGATTCAAATTTTGGTGAAGTTTTTTATGATGGAAAAGTAATTAGTGAAAATCCTCAATTTTTATTTTCCACTATTCAGTCACTTTCAAATAGAATTGATTTATTCAGAAAAGATCAGTTTGATATTATTGTATTTGATGAAGCACATCATATTGCTGCAAATACTTTTGATAAAGTTTTTAATTATTTTAAACCAAATCAGATGTTAGGTTTGACTGCAACTCCAGAAAGAGAAGATGGGAGAGATATTAAGAAATACTTTGATAATGAATTTGCATCAGAATTAAGACTGTGAGATGCAATAAATCAAAAATTACTTGCTCCATTTGATTATTATTGTATTGATGATACTAAAACAAATTTGATAGGGATAGATTTGGATTCAGATAAAGAAATTTTTAAAGTAATAAATACTGAATCAAGAAATAATCTTTTATTTAGAACTATTGAAAAGTACATTGGTTTATTTGCAAGACCAACTGCTTTAATATTTTGTATTACTATTGAACATGCAAAAATTATTGCAGAGTTTTTAAAAGGAAAAAATTTAAAAGCTGAATCATTAACCTCTGAAAATCTAAAAGATAGAAATAGAATTCTTTATGAGTTTTCAAATGGAAGAATTAATTATTTGTGTGTTGTAAATATTTTTAATGAAGGAATTGATATTCCCCAAATTAATACCATAATTTTATTAAGACCAACTAATTCAAAGACAGTCTATCTACAACAATTAGGTAGGGGTTTAAGAAAAACTGAATTAAAAAATAAATTAGAAGTATATGATTTAATTTCAAATATTGATAATAAGTATGATATTACTTTAGGAATAAGAAATTTATTTAACCCTAAAATTGTGGGATCAAATTTTATTTCAACAAAACAGGGATTACCTTATAACTCTACGATTACTTTAGAAAAACATGCAGAAGCATTAATATTAAAAAGTTTGAAAAAATGATATGGAAATAAAAATATTATAAGAGAGCAAGTTATTAATTACTACAATACTTATAAAGAAAATGCTCTTACACAAATTATTAATGATTATGAATTAACTTTACAAGATTTTTATAATAGTTTAGATGAGTTATTTTTAAAAACAGCTTTGCAAATTAAAAAGTATAAACAAAAAGAAAATGATACAAATAGAAATAAAAACATATTGAAACAATTCATATTTTTGGATAGTTATGAAATAGTTGATTATTTCTTAAATAGATTATCAAATAAAATTAAAAGAGAGCAAATTGATTTGGACTATGATAATTTATTAGTGACTAGTTTTTTATATGAAATAACTAGTATGGAAAGATTTACGGAATTATATCCAAATTATTTAGAAATAAATGACTTGGTTGATCATTTTATTGAAAATAATCAACTAATTATAAAAGAACTAATTTTGATTTTAAAATATAAAA
The DNA here is from genome assembly GCF_000439455.1 of Spiroplasma diminutum CUAS-1. Taxonomy (GTDB): domain Bacteria; phylum Bacillota_I; class Bacilli_A; order Mycoplasmatales; family Mycoplasmataceae; genus Spiroplasma_A; species Spiroplasma_A diminutum. Next base: position 425,578 of record NC_021833.1, read on the forward strand.
TTGAAAATGAAACTCTTATTTTTACAAAGTACAAAGAAAAATTATTATCAATTGATTCAACTTATACAGTTAAGCAATCACTTGCAGCAATTGGAAGAACCAACTTTTTACATTACAGAGATCAATTAAAAGTATTAACATTTCAAGCAGGTTATTTAACTTTTGATAATTCTAAGCAAATAATACTAGCTGATGAAGATGGGGCAGGTTATGGGAAATTAACTAAATATGATCAAGAAAATAAAGAATTTTATTGATCTATTCCAGAAACAATGACATTAGAACATAAGATTATTAAAGATTTTAATAATAAAGATATTAAAAAGTATTTATTTATTCATGATAAACAAAATTATGAGCAAAAAAATATGTTTCTAAAATTATATAAATTTTGTGGTGCAGGAAGTTTTAAAGAAATGATTGTAAATAATTATTTAACTGCTTTATTTAATGTTGAAGATTAAAAAAACCCATTAGTTTGGGTTTTTATTATTTAAAGTGACAAGAATTTAAGTGATCATTTATAATTCCAATTGCTTGTAAAAATGAGTATACAGTTGTTTTCCCTAAAAATGCAAATCCCTTTTTCTTTAAAATTTGACTTATTTCTGAAGAAAGCTCCGAATAAGCTATCATGTCCTTATCTGTTTCAATTGAATTTATAATTGTTTTGTTATTTGTAAAACTTCAAATAAAATTACTAAAACTTTCATATTCTTTTTGTAATCTTATAAAGGCCTTAGCATTTGTAATTGCGGCTTTAATTTTTAGTTTATTTCTAATAATTCCGTCATTTTGCATTAAAACTAATTCTTTTTGTTCATCATAATTTGAAATTTTATTATAGTCTCAATTATCGAAAGCATTTTTAAAGTTTTCTCTTTTTTTCAATATTGTATGTCAACTAAGACCAGCTTGATTTAGCTCTAATATAAGCATTTCAAATAGCTTAGTATCATCATTAATTGGTTTTGCCCATTCATTATCGTGATAATCTTGATCTAATCCCGGATTTTCTGCTCATTTACATCTGTTTATCATTTTTTTATTCTCCATAGTTATTATATTACTCAAAAAGATTGTAAAAAAAATTTATAATCTAGAAAAATTTAAATAATTTATTAACTAATTCCGTTTTTTAGTATTTATTTAAGATTCAAGAATTAAATGTAAAAAAGTGCTAAAATTTTGTAATATTAATTGTAAAAAGGCAATTTATTCAAATTTAACCCCTTATTTAACTACTTACTATTTGGCTTAATTTTTGGTATAATACTAATAATTGACAAAAGGGAGAATATACATATGCAAATAAAGAAAATTATAGCTAAAAACTTTTTAAATCCAGGAGAACAAATGTTTAGTTTTAATGAAGATCATATTTTAACAAGAGGAACTTTTTATAATCCTAATGAAATTATAAAAATTAATAAACTTCTTAATGGTTCATGAATTGAATCAACTATGAGTTTTGAGAAATATTACCCAAAATTTGCAAGAAAATTAAGTGGAAATGCAATGGATTTTCAAATTGATGCTTTATTTTTTCTAAACGATAAAGAATTAAAAGAATTAAATAGAATTTTAAAATCACTTGGAATGTTAAGAGATTTAAAATCAAAAGCGTACTACTATTCAATTAAATGTATATACCCACATATTTTTCCAATTGTAAGTCTTGTTCCAGCTGAATTTAAAAATGAAAAAGTAATAGGGATTGGAAATCACTATGATAAATTTTTTAAATCAAACTTAAATAAAAGAGATATCTTAACTACAATGGGTATTAATGCAGTTGGTAAGTTAAGAGAAAAATTCTTTGAATATAAGAAATTTGAAGTAAAAGAAGAGGAAAAAGAAATTTATAATAGATATTTAGACGTAATTAAGTCAACTTATAGATATGATGAAGAATTTATTAAAAAATTAGGTCAAGCTATTTACAATATTGATGATGGAGATATCATTAATTATGCTGATGAAGTTGAATTTTTCTTAAGAAATGATCATTTTAAAAATTTCTTAGATACAATTCCTTTATTAAGAGAAGATGAAATGATAAGAGAAGACTTTGCTAAATTACTATTTGATGTTTATTTAGTAGATTTAAAATGAATTTATTCAGTTAAAACAGGAAATAATATCGTAGAAATTAGAAATAATATATACAAAAATAATTGTGAAAAAGCACTTTATTCAAAAGAATTATTAGAGTTCTTTAAAACTAAATTAACTTTAGATAAAGATATATTTGATTACAGTGTTTCAATTAATCATTTCCAAGATAATCTTGATGATTCATTAATTTATAATGGTGAATCTCATTTTGAAAAGATACTTGAAAAAGGTTCAGAAAAAACAAAATTTGTTGAAATAAAAAAAGCAAATGAAAAAAAAGAAATCATAGCAAAAGTAAAAAAAATTAAAGAAGATCAAAAAGCTAAAGAAAAAGAGAGAAAAGATAATTTTAAAAGAGAAGTAAAATTCTTAAAAGCAAAAAATGAGCAAGAAAAGAAAGAACTATTAAAAAACTTTAAAGAAGGTTCTTTGCCAGAGAAAAAGCAAGAAAAGAAAGCTGATTCTAAACCAAAGAAAGCTGATTCTAAAGCAAAGAAAGCAGATTCTAAAGCAAAAAAACCAGTAACAAAAAAGAAAAAATAATAACTTATAACGTTATTTTATGGGAGTAAATTATGGCTGAATTAATTAAAGAAAATGATATGTTATCTGATCTTATAAAAAAACAGGATCTATATAAAGCTGCTAAAAATAATAAAATTTCAGATCAAGATACACAAAGATTTATTGACTCAATTTTTAGTAATTATTTTTTAGATAATGATAATATAAATTTTCTTGTAAAAAATGGTTATAATTTTTTCTCTTTTTCAGATGAAGAATTTTGTTTTTGTTTAAGTGGAATTGCATTTGAAAATTGTTGTAAAGCAAATATGAATAAAGAAAAAAGCAAAAGTTACGTTCCATTTATTAAAGCAATAATTAATAATGAGCAATATAATGAATATTTACAATTTTCTTTAAAATTATTTGAAACTACATATTCAAATTTAGGAGAATCTGAAAAATGTAATTTTTTGGATTGTTCTAATAAATCCGTTGAAAATAGATTATACAATATAGACTTTGAAAGTACTAAATATCTTTCTTCAAATAGAAAAAATATCTTTGATAATAACTATAAAATGGGTCAAAACTTTTTTGAAGAGGTTAATAATGATCAATTTAAATACTTTGGTTTTTGTGAAGAGCATTATAATCAAATTATAGATATTCCAATGACAAAACAAAGTAGTGATGAAGATATAATATTATTTAATTTTCCAGCAGTTGTAAATAAGTTGTTCCTAGCAAGAGTTCAATTAGAAGCTTTAAAGACTGAATTTAGAGAATATTTTAATTCGATTGAAGAGGAAGCTGTAAAAACTATCTTTATATATAACATTAAAAAGGTATCTAATCATGTTAGCTCTCTTTTAAATACATATAGTTTTTTCATTGAGATATTAAAAGGTGGTTCAAATAGATACGGTATTGCAAAGTTTAACTTACCAAAAACAAATAATTTTAGAATTAAAGATGTTTTTCAACCACAAATTACTCCAGATGATTTTAAAGTTGTAAACTCAATAAATAATTTATTCTTATCTGAAAATTTTGCAACTATTGTTATGTATGGTGATAGAACAAATTCTTTTATTACAATGGTTTATGATAAAAAAAATGAAAATTTAAAAGATTTTTTTAATCAATATTTAAAAATGGTGCAAGCTAAAACTAAAAGTGAAGCAGCATTTATTTCAAATTGTTCATTAATACTTGCAGATAATATTCTTTTTGATAAAGAATGATTTGATAACTTAACTGAACAAGATATATTATTATATTCAGCTTTAAATAAATTTAGATTCCAACATCCAAACATGGGTCAAGAATATTTAAAAATGAAATTTTTCGCTGGATTTAACAAAGGAAATAATTTCTTTTAAAATAGGGGTTAGGGGTGCTCTAAATGGAAGGTATAATTAATTCAGAAGAAATTCTGTTTGAATTAACTGATAAATTATTAATTCAAGGACAACAAAATGTATTAATTAATGGACCTGAAAGATCAGGGAAGACAACTTTAGTTAATTTATTTTGTGATAATTTAAGAAGTGATGGTTGAAGTATAATAACTTTTGAACCAGATCAATTCGATTTCTCTAAAGATCTTTTTGAACAATTCATTTCAATACTTTTAATAGGTATTAGAAAAAAAGTTGGGAAAAAAGAATTTTTAAATTTTTTAAAAAGTAGAAATTTGAATAATATAGTCAAATCAAAATTAAAAACAAATAATAGAGCAAATGCGTTTAGATATTATTTTAAACAGTCCTATAAAAACTACGATATAGATAAAAAAGAACTATTAAATATTCAAACATTAAAGGAAATAAATGAAGTTATAAAAAAATTACAAGTTAAGATATTCCTTATTTTTAATGATTTTGAAAACTATGAGATGCTTTCTAATTGAAGTGAATATTCAGTTATTAAAAAAATTAATAAATATCTAACAGAAGCTAAAAAAATAACAACATTTAATTTTAAAAATATTGAAGATATTCAAAAAAACTACAAGTTAAATTTGGATGATTTATTTAACTCTATTATAGATTTAAATAAAAATGAAGTTATTTACAAACATCCGAATAATCAAGTTAATTTTTTTATCAGTAATAAAAAAATTAAAAATTTATTCACAATCAATTCAATTAATGAAAGTTTGTCATTATATGAAAAATGATTAAAAAGAAATTATAATTTTCATGATAATTATGAAGATAAGATTTTATATTATGATGAAATTTATTTTATAATATGATTTTTACACTATATAAAAATTGAAAATGAAGAATTATTTAATTCTATTCAAGAAAATATACAAGTTTATGATTTATTGAGAAAGAAGACAATTACAGCAGAAGAAATAGATAGTAACTTAAAATTTGGAAATTTAAAATATATTAAACTTCTATTAAAAACAAGAGGTTTTGAATTTGAGGGAATTGAAAAATATAGTGAAATAGTTAAAATGTTAGATACTCCTTTTAAAAATAAAGTTCCAATATTTATTACTGTAGAATCAAAACCAAATTTATTAAATATAATCAATGAATATGCATTTATTTTTATATTTGAATGTTTAATTAATAACGTTGAAAATGTTATTGATGATTTATCAGCAGAAACATTACTAATAAATTTTGAAGATAATCAAGAAGATCTTTTTATATTTTCAAAATGTTTAAATCCAAGAACAATTAAACAAATTAAAAAATCAAGCATGAAAGAAATTTATGATTTGAGTATATTTAATATTATTAAAGAATTAATTAAAAAAATATAAAAAAACACCAAATAATGGTGCTTTTTTATATTGAGTTTTCTCAATCAATATTATTTTCTTCATCCTTATTTTTCTTATAGCAATCATCACATACAAAAATTGCAGTTTCATCCTCTATAAGCTCATCATAAACATAAACTCTCTTTTTGTCCATAAAATTTAGTTCATTGCTACAATCCTTATTTTGACAATGTTCTTTCATAGAATCATCTCCTTTTAATTATTTTACTTAATATTTAAAAAAAAGAAAGTTTCGAATCTTAATGTTGCTGTAAAAAGCCATATAAAAAGGTGAATAAAATAAAAATGCAAATTAATTGCATTTTTATATTTTAAAAGTTACTTGTTTTAAGAATTACATAATCAACTTTCTTAATGTCGTTTAATGTAGTTCCTCCAGAATATGAAATTGATGATTGAAGATCTTCTTGCATTTCTTTGTAAGTTTCCATTAATTTTCCTCTTACTTTGATTAATTCTTTTTTACCTTCAACATATCTTTTTTCACCTTTATTATATTCACTTGCACTTCCATAATATTCTTTGAACATTACTCCATCAACAGTTACATTTGCTCCTGGTGATTCTTCATGGGCTGCAAATAAACTTCCAATCATACACATTGTAGCTCCAAATCTAATAGATTTTGCAATATCTCCATTAACTCTTAATCCACCATCAGCAATGATTGGTTTATGAGATGCTTTACTACATCATTTAATTGCTCCTAATTGTCATCCACCAGTTCCAAAACCAGTTTTTAATTTTGTAATACATACTTTTCCAGGACCAACTCCAACTTTAGTTGCATCAGCTCCCCAAAATTCTAAATCTCTTACTGCATGAGGTGTTCCAACATTTCCAGCAATAATGAAAGTATTATTTTTCATATGTTTTCTAATATGCTCAATCATATTTTTTACACTTAATGAGTGTCCATGAGCAATATCAATTGTAATATAATCTGGAACTACATTATCATTTGCTAATTTCTCAATTAGTTCATAATCTTCTTTTTTAACTCCAACACTGATTGATGAAATTAAATTTTCTTGGTTCATTTTTTTTGTAAAAGCATATGAATCAACGTTAAATCTATGCATTACATAGAAGTGACCATTTCTAGCAAGCATTTCGCATAATTCTTCATTAATTACTGATGCCATATTAGCAGGCATTACTGGCATTTTAAATGTATGTTTTCCAAGTGTTACTTCTGTATTACATTCACTTCTTGAATTAACAACACACATACTTGGTATTAATTGTATATCTTCGTAGTCAAAAGCGTACATTTATATCTCTCCTTGTTTCCTATGAGATTATAGCAATAAAATTTAAAAAACTATATTAAAATTAAAAATTCGACCAATTGGTCGAATTTTTAGAATTTTTTTGCAACACTAATGATTTTATCTGCAATTGAATCAATTGCTTCATCAGGGTTCATTGTTGAAACAGGAGCTATTTTTGTTCCTGCAAATAAAATTGGTTCATTTACTTTTGCACCAACAAATTCTCAAGTTCCTTTTAAGAATTCTGTATGATTTCCTCATGGATATCATCCAAAAGGAGCACCTTGTGTTGTTAAAATTTGAACAGTTAAGTGTTCTAAAAGACCTTTAGCATCACCTTGTTTAACATATTTATATGAAAATGTTTGATCAGCTAATAAAACATGATCTAAATAGTTCTTAATTAAACCTGAAACATTAAAGTTATTCATTGGACTTGAAATAATAACTTTATCAACTTCTTTAAGTTGATTAATGTATTTTAATGCATCTTGTTCGTTAAAATATGTACCAAAATTCTCTCTTGAAAGTGTTTTATGAGCCATTTGCTCATTATTTAAATCTAAATTAATAATTTCATCATCAGGATTTAAAGTTTTATATTCTTTGATAAATCTATTTGTTAATGATATTGAAAATGATTTTTCTGCAGGACTTACTGTTCCTGTAATTACTAAGACTTTTTTTGACATAATTTTTTCTCCTTAATTTATTATCAATTTAATTTTATATTTAAATTTGTAAAAATTATTGCATATTTTCAATAAATTAAATATAAAATATTAATTGAATATAAGAGGTACAAAATGGAAAAAGTTACGATTATAATTGTTGCTGGGGGTAGTGCAAGTGGTAAAACAACTGTTGCACACACTATAGCAAATGAAATTTTTGTAAATAAACCAGTAACTCATTTATCAATGGATAGCTATTATAAGGATTTTAGTGATTTAACTTTTGAAGAAAAGCAATTATTAAATTTTGACCATCCAAGCTCATTAGATATTGAATTACTTTGTAAGCATTTAGATGATTTAAAGAATTTTAAACCAGTAGAAGTTCCAGTTTATGATTTTAAAACACACTCTAAAACAGGAGAAATTATTAAATTAGAACCTTCAAATGTTGTTATATTAGATGGAATTCTTTCACTTCATATAGAAGAAATAAGAAAAAGAGGAGACATTAAACTCTTTATAAGAACTGATGATGATATTAGATTTATTAGAAGACTTTTAAGAGATGTTAATGAAAGAAATAGAAAATTAGATGATATAGTAGGTCAATATTTAAATACTGTAAAACCAATGTATAAATATTTTGTAGAACCTTCAATTGACTATGCAGATCTAATTATTCCTTATTATGAAGGAAATAATATTGCAATTGACATGGTTGCAGCAAAAATCAGTAGTTTATTAAAAAAATAAACCATTAATATAAAAGCAAAATGAATTAAGAAATTCATTTTTTTTTGCAACTTTTTTCTTATATTAAATGTTTTTTTTATCAAAAATATAAAAAAATTAATAAAAGTCCTTTATTTAAAGGGTTTTAGTAAAAAATTGACTTTACTTATTTAAATGTGATATATTATTTTTACTATGGAAAATGAGGTAAAATATGGCTGAAAATAATAAGGATTTATCGTATACAGAAGATAGCATTCAGATCTTAGAAGGTTTAGAAGCTGTTAGAAAAAGACCAGGAATGTATATTGGTTCAACTGATTCAAGAGGTTTACACCATTTAGTCTGAGAAATAGTTGATAATTCAATTGACGAAGCATTAGCAGGTATTTGTACAGAAATTAATGTTGCAATTGAAAAAGATGGATCAATTACTGTTAAAGATAATGGTAGAGGGGTTCCTATTGGTAGTTATAAGGGTACAAAACAATCAACTCCAGAAATTATTTTCTCAGTATTACATGCTGGAGGAAAATTTGGTGGAGATGGTTATAAAACTTCTGGGGGACTTCACGGAGTTGGTTCTTCTGTTGTTAATGCATTATCAAGTAAATTTAAAGTTACAATTCATAGAGATGGACTTATTTCAAAAATTAAGTTTGCAAATGGTGGTAAATTAGTTGAACCATTAAAACAAATTGGAACTTCAAAACAAAATGGAACAACAGTAAACTTTTTACCAGATGAAACAATGTTTTCTACAACTAAATTCTCATTTTCAACAATAAGTGAAAGGTTAAAAGAATCTGCATTATTGAATTCAGGTTTAAAATTAACTTTAAAAGATAATAGAAGTGATAAATATATTGAATATATTTATGAAAATGGACTTACAGAATTTGTAAATGAGCTTAAAGGTGATCAAAAGGCTTTATGTTCACCAATTCTTTTAAAAGGAAGCGAACAAGAAATAGATGTTGAAATTGCTTTAACTTATACAACTGATTTTTCTGAAACAGTTTTAGGATTTGCAAATAATGTTAAAACAAGTGATGGGGGAACTCATATAACAGGTTTTAGAACAGGATTAGTAAAGGCTTTAAATGAATATGGAAAAACTCAAAGCATCTTAAAAGAAAAAGATAAAAAACTTGATTCTTCAGATGTAAAAGAAGGTTTAATTGCTATAGTTACAGTAAAAATACCTGAAAATCTTATTCAATATGAAGGACAAACAAAAGGTAAACTTGGAACAAGTGAAGCTAGAACAGCTTGTGAAAAAGTAACTGAGCAACATATTAGTTTTTGACTACAAGAAAATAAAACTATTGCAATTTCAATAATAGAAAAAGCACTTTTAGCTAGAAAAGCTAAAGAAGAAGCACGTAAAGCACGTCAAGCAGTAAGAGATCAAAAATCAAAATCAAAATCAAGAACAATGCTTGGAAAACTAACTCCTGCTCAAGGAAAAAACAAAATTGAAAATGAATTGTTTTTAGTCGAAGGGGATTCAGCTGGAGGAAGTGCTAAATCAGGAAGAGATCGAAAATTCCAAGCTATATTACCACTTAGAGGTAAAGTAATTAATGCAGAAAAAACAAAATTACTTGATTTATTAAAAAATGAAGAGATCACAACAATCATTAATGCAATAGGCGCTGGAATTGGAAGTGACTTTGATATTTCTGATATAAATTATGGAAAGATAATTCTAATGACAGATGCTGACACTGATGGTGCACATATTCAAACATTATTATTAACATTCTTCTATCGTTATATGAAAGATTTAATTGTGAATAAAAATATTCACATTGCTATGCCACCATTATTTAAAATAACAACAGGTTCAAATAAAAAGGACTTTATATATTTATGAACAGAAGAAGAATTAGCATCATATATGAAAAAAGCTAAGTCTAAAGTTGAAATTCAAAGATATAAAGGACTTGGTGAAATGAATGCTGACCAACTTTGAGAAACAACAATGGATCCAGAGCATAGAAAATTGATACAAGTAACAATTGATGATGCGCTTGCAGCAGAAAATTCATTTAGAACTTTGATGGGTGATAACTCAGAAAAAAGGAAAGAATGAATTGAAGAAAACGTTAAATTTACACTAGAAGAAAATGTAGATTTTATTTAATCAAATGAGAATTGTTAGACAGGTGGTGATGATATGGAGACTAAACTATCTTTTGATCATAAAGTTGATATTGTAGTTAAAAAATTAGAAGAATATAATAAGGTAAATAAAGATATAAAAAGATATGGAGATATTTTTAATACATTTTCTTTTTCGTATGAAATTAATGAGCCTGAACTATTTTTTGAGTTAAAAAGTACTGACTATGATGAAAATAATTTCTCCGCTACATCACTTGCAACAGAGCAATGAATTGAAATCAATGTAGAAAATGACAATGAAGTTAACTGATTAATAAAAACAATTAATAAATTTATTGAAAAATCTTATGAAACAATGAAAAAAGCAAGAGAATTTTCAAAGCCACATGTTGGAATATTAGTTTATGATGAATTTACAGATTCATATTACTTAAATCCAACAACAGGACCAATTTTATTAAGGTCAAAAGAAATTTCCAAAGAAATTTCATCAACAAGAATAGATATATTTAATATTTTTATTAATTTGCGTTCAGCTGTAATTGAAGAAGATAGATTAGTTGAAATATTTGGGCTTTCAACAGAGGAAATTATTAGTAAAATAAAATCTTCATTAAAATCAATTAATGACTCAGCAATTAAAATTATGAAAATTGAAGGAATTCCAAGATACGAAGTTTCAATTGAGCAAGAAGGAGATAGAATATTCTATAATACTTATGCCACAGTTGATTTTGGTTTAGAAGCTGCTAATAAAAATAAAGTTAATGAAATTAATCTAGAAGCAGATTTAAATAATATTGAAGAACTTGAAAAAATATACGTTCAGATAAGAAAAGATCAAGAAGTAAGTAAAAATATGGCGGACCTTGCAAGAAGTTTGGTTTCTAGAAATGATCCTAAACTATATATTCAAAATGCAACTACAGGACTTTGAACTCTTTCAAAAGAGGGAAAAGAAACAATAAAGAATTTAAATATTATTGATTTTATTAATAATGATATTAGTGAAATTGAATTTGATATTGATTAGGAGGAATAGAAATGGCAAATAAAGAAGAAAAAGGGATAATTAATTTTGCACTTGAAGATTTAATGGGTGATAGGTTTGGAAGATATGCAAAATATATTATTCAAGAAAGAGCCTTACCTGATGTTAGAGATGGTTTAAAACCAGTACAAAGACGTATTTTATTTACAATGAATGAAATTAATTTAACTCATGATCGAGCATATAAAAAATCAGCTCGTGTTGTTGGTGATGTAATTGGTAAATATCATCCACATGGAGATACATCAGTTTATGATGCTTTAGTTCGTATGAGTCAACATTGAAAATTAAATATTCCTTTAGTTGATATGCATGGTAATAATGGTTCTATTGATGGAGATAGTGCTGCTGCTATGCGTTATACTGAAACAAGACTTGCAAAAATTTCAAGTATTATTTTAGCTGACTTACAAAAAAATACAGTTTTATTTGCTCCAAACTATGATGATTCTGAAAAAGAACCAACAGTTCTACCAGGTTACTTCCCAAATATTTTAGTTAATGGTGCAACAGGAATTGCTGCAGGTTATGCAACAAACATGCCACCTCATAATATCAATGAAGTAATTGATGCAGTTATTGCAATTATAAAAAATCCAAAAATTAAATTAGGTGAAATATTAAAAATTGTAAAAGGTCCTGACTTTCCAACTGGTGGAATTGTAATGGGTCAAGAAGGAATTGATTCTGCTTTTGAAACTGGAAAAGGTAGAGTAATTATTCAATCAAAAATGCACAGAGAAGATAACAATATTGTTATTGATGAAATTCCATATGAAATTGTTAAACAAGATCTTGTAAGAAAAATTGGAGATGTTGTTGATGCAAATCCTCAAATTGAAGTAAAAGAGGTTAGAGATGAAACAGATAGAACTGGATTAAGAATAGTAATTGAATTATCTCCAAAAGCAGATTATGAGATTACAAGAAAGTTCTTATTAAAAAATACACCACTTCAAATTTCTTATAATTATAATAATGTTGTCATAGTAGATAAACAACCAAAACAATTAGGAATAATTGATATTTTATCTGCTTATATAAAACATTACAGAGAAATTTTTTCAAGAAAAACTCAATTTGATTTAGATAAAGCTCAAAAGAGATTAGAAATAATTCAAGGATTAATTAAAGCTATTTCTATTTTAGATGATGTAATTAAAATTATTAGAGATTCATCAAATAGAAGTGATGCTATTTCAAACTTAATTGAAAAATATTCATTTACAGAAACTCAAGCAATTGCAATTGTTGATTTAAGATTGTATAGATTAACTTCAACTGACGTTGTTAAATTGGAAGAAGAAAAAAATGAATTATCTAAATTAGTTGATGACTACAAATTAATTTTAGGAGATTCAAAAGTACTTGATTCAAAAATTATTGACCAACTTAATGCAACTAAAAAAGAATTTGGTGTTGCAAGAAGAAGTGAAGTTGTTGCAGATATCGAAAATATAGAAGTTGAAATTAAAAAAACAATTGTACAAAAAGATTATACAATTTGAATTTCTCAAGATGGATATTTAAAAGCAATTGAAGATTCACAACTTGGAAAAAATTCAATGGATGACTTTAAACGTAAACCAAATGATATTTGAATTTCACAAGTTCCAGCATCAAGTATGGATTTCATATTATTAGTATCAAGTGCAGGAACTTACTATTCTATTCCTGTATATAAAATAATTCCAAGTAAATGAAAAGAAACAGGAATGCATATTAATAAAGTTGCAACAATTTCAGGAAATGAAAAAATTCTAGCTGCATTTGTTGTAAAAGAATTTAAAGATGCAAAACAAGAAATTTTATTAGCAACTAAAAAAGGTATGATTAAACGTACTGCAATTGAAGATTTAGAAACTAAATTATTTTCTAAACCATTTAGAATTATTAAATTACAACAAGAAGATGAATTGATTTCAGCTTCATTAGTAACTTCAAAAACAAAAACAGTAACAATGCTTACAAGAACTGGTTTTGCTGTTAGATATGATATTGCTGAAATTCCTTCAGCAGGACCAAATGCAAAAGGGGTTAAGTCAACAGTTGTAAAAGACGAAGATATTGTTGCAGGAAAAGCTTTTGCAAATGGAGATATCTTAATAATTACAAATAAAGGAAATGTTAAAAAAATTAAACAAGATCTTGTTCCAATTATGTCAAGACCAAAACGTGGAGTAAGATTATATCCATGAAATAAAAAAAGAGATGAGTTTGCAACATTCTTATACAATGTTCAAACAAAAGATATTTTAAATATTTTAGATGAAGAAGATAATTTAACACAGTTAAATGTTAAAAACTTTAAATTTGCAGATCTTGAAGATGTGCCTGAAGATTTAGATATGCCTGAAATTATAACAACAACTTTAGAAAAATCATTTATCATTAAAAATGGTGATGTTCCTCTCCCTCCAAAGAGCGGTGATGATGATGAAGTTCAGGCAGTGATTGAAGTAAAAGAAAAGCCAATCAAAAAAACTGAAAATATTATAAAAGAAAAGACAAGCATTAGTGAAGAAGAAACTAGTGACCTTAAAATTGATTTAGAAGATTTAATTTAAAAATAAAATCTATATATCTCTAGGATGTATAGATTTTATTTTTTTAACTCCTTTTTTATATAATTTATTTTATTCACTGATTTATGTTAGAGTTATATTAATAGGAGATGAAAAAAAATGAACTTAAACAATACTGTAGAAATTTTAGATATGACAAAATATACTTTGGATGAAATTACTGAACTGTTAAATGAAGGAAAAACATTAATAATGGCATTAGAAAAAGGTGAACATGTAAATGCTAGCTTAAATGAATCATTTTCAAAATATTTAAATGCTAATATAAAATTAAAAGAAGAAAAAGAAAATTGTGGTACTTGTGGTTGTGGACAACCTGCAAATATATTAGTTTATGTTTGAAAATAATTTTAATTATTTTTTTTAAAAGGAAGTGACTATATAATGATTATTCAAATTATAGGATTACCAAACAATGAAATAGAAAGTTTGGCAAACTATTTGTCAAAGAAATATTCAATTCCTTATATTGATATAAGTTATTTTAATAAACAAAATAAAACTGAAGCTATTAGAAAGTATAGTGAATTTATTTTAAATAATCAGAATTTTATTATTACAGGATCAATGTATGAAGTAATATATTCATCATTTTATAAAAGAGATTATTTAATTTGATTAGACAAAGATGATAAAGAAAAATTAAATACTTTTCAAAAAATGAATGCATTTAATATGATTTATAAAGAGTATGAAATTTGTAAATCAAATAAAATTATAATTGATTCAAAATTAAATTTAAGAGAACAAGAAAAACTTCTTTCAAGCATTATAGAGAAAAAAGATTATGAAAAAATACAAAGGTAAGATAAATAGATTTTTATATAAAAATGACAACGGTTTTGGAGTTGCTCTTTTTGTTTTATTTGAAAATGAAAAAAAATCAATAATTATTACAGGACCTATAAGTATTATGAGAATGGGAATTATTTATAATATAACTGGTCAAGAAGTTGAAGACATAAAAAGAAATCAAAAAAGTTTTTTAATTCATAGTTTTAGTCAAGTAAAAGATTTTGATAGAGAAGGACTTATAAAATATTTGAGTTCTCCAACGTTTCCAACTGTTGGTAAAAAACTTGCAGAAAATATTGTCAAGCATTTTAAAGAAGATGTATTTAAAAAAATATTAGAAAATAAAAATGAATTACTTCTAATTAAAGATATGACAGAAGAAAAGGCTTCAATTATTTTTGATGTTGTTAAAGAAAAATTTGGAGATAATAAAGTTTTAGATATTTTTATAGAAAATAATTTAAAAATTGAATTTCTTAATTTACTGCAAAGAGATTATGAAGATCCAAATATAATTGAACAAATTCTTAAAGAAGATTTTTATAGATATGCAAGTGAAAATAAATTAAATCCATTTTTGGAAGTAGATAGGATATGCTTAACTTTTGGTATTGAAGAAGATGATGAAAAAAGAGTAAGTTGATTTGCAAATGAATTTGTTAAGGGACTTTTATTTAAAGAAGGTAATACATATACTACACTAAATGAATTACAAAAAAAATTAAGAGTACAATTTAATTTACCAGAAAATATTATTATTCAAAAATTATTGTATGCAAAAAAAGAAAAAATATTATATTTTAAAGATGAAAAAATTTATACAAGAGAAAGTTTTGAAGATGAACAATATATTGCAAAAGAATTATTTGATTTATCAAATAGATCTAACTATATTAAAACCATTAATGATTTCGATAAAAAAATACTTGAAGTTGAAAAATTCATTTCATCTAGAAATGGAATACAGGATTTCAAATATAATGCAGAGCAAGTTGAAGCTATTAGAAACTTTATTGAAAATGATATATCAATAATTACTGGTGGTCCTGGAACTGGAAAGACTACAGTTATAACTGGAATAGTTAAAATGTATGAATTGATTTATGCAGATGATAATTTTGCAATTACTGCTCCAACTGGAAGAGCAGCTGGAAAAATAAAAGATGATTCAGGATATAAAACTTCAACAATTCATAGACTTCTACAATATTCAGGAAATGATTCTTTTGAAGCAAATGAATCAAAACCAATTTATAAAAATCTTGTTGTAATTGATGAATGTTCTATGATTGACAATCATTTATTTGCATCATTATTAAGAGGTATTAAAGGTATTAAAAAATTATTATTAGTAGGTGATATTGAACAACTTCCAAGTGTAAGTTATGGAAATCTATATGAAGATTTAATTGTTTGTGAACAATTTAAAACAACAAGACTTATTAAAAATAATAGACAAATTAATAATTTAGGTGAAAAAAATTCTATTATTGATCTTTCAAATGCTATTAAAAATGAATCAATTGATAATTTTGACTTTGAAAATACTAATAATGTAGATTTCATTTTTTTAAATGACAGTCAAAATATATTAGATAGTATTAAAAAGTCATATACAAATTTAAATCCATCAAATATTTTAGAGCAATTAAATGATATACAAATTATTGCTCCAATGTATAAAGAGAAATTAGGTATTGATAATTTAAATAATTTAATTCAAAACCTTGTTAATCCAACATTATCAAAAGTTTATAAAAGATATGATACTGAATTTAGAGTTAATGATAAAGTAATGTATATTGAAAATGATCCTGTTTTAGAATTATCAAATGGAGATGTAGGTTATATAAGTAGATTAAACTTTATTGGTGAAAAATTAAAAACAGCAAATGTAGTTTTTAATGATAGGGAACTTGAAATGAGTTTAAACTCATTTCAAAAAATAAATTTAAATTATTCTTGTTCAATTCATAAAACACAAGGTAGTGAATATAAAAATACAATAATAGTTTTAGATGCAGAAAATAAAAATTCAAACTTTATGATAAATAAAAAAATGCTTTATACAGCAATTACAAGAGCTAAAGAAAAATTAGTAATTATTTCAGATAAAGATTTATTTATTAAAGCATGCAAAAGAAAATCAAAAGAGAGATTAACTACTTTAAAAGAAAGTATTTATAAAATGAATTTGTAAAGTAAATTCTATCAATATAATAGAATTTACTTTATTTAATATTTGACTATTTTTATTAATAAACAATTATAGTAATAAAGATTATGGAATATATATGAAGTAAAACATACTTTTTAGTCTTTAAAATTATTAAATTTTTTATAAAATAATACGAAAGTATTATTTTTTTTGTTAAAAGTTGCTTAATTGACTTAAAATATAATTGTTAGGAGTTAATTATGATTTTAAAAAATGCAAAAATAGTAGTTGAAAATAAAATTATTGAAAATGGTTGAATAGAATTAGATGGGAAAATAATCAAATCAGTTAATGAAGGAAGTACTGATAATGATGGTATTGATTTAGAAGGAAATTTGCTAATGCCTGGTTTTATTGATTGTCATGTTCATGGTGGTTATGGTTATGATTTCGAAAGTGGAACATATGAAGCTTTTGAAATATTTTCAAAAAATGTGGCAAAAGAAGGTATCACAAGTTATGTGCAAGCAGGTGTTACTAATTCAAAAGAAAACAATATGAAATATCTAAGTGAATTTGCCAAATTTATGGCAAATCAAAGTAATGGTTCAAAATGTTTGGGATTACATATGGAAGGTCCTTTTATTTCAAAAGAAAAAAAGGGAGCACATGAACTTGCGTTATTAATGGATCCAAATATTGAATATTTGAAAGAACTTATCACAGCATCACAAGATAATATTAGAATTATGACTTATGCAGCAGATTTGCAAGATGGAAGTTTTACAAAATTCCTATTAGAAAATAACATCTTACCAAGTGTAGGGCATACAAATATGAAATTTGATCAATGTTTAAGAGATTATGAAATTGGTTTTAGACATGTAACTCATTTATTTAATGGAATGAGTGGTGTAAGCCAATATGATCCAGGATTAGCAACTTTTGCTTTATACAAAGATGATATTTTATGTGAAGTTATAACAGATGGTATTCACATTGAAAAAGATACATTAAAATTAATTTATAAAATTAAAGGCCCTGATAATATTTGCATAATAACTGATGCAATGAATGCAAAAGGTTTAGATGATGGAGAATATAAATTGGGAAACTTAGAAGTTATAAAACAAGGAATGAAAGTCTTCTTAAAAGAAGGAGGAGTACTTGCAGGAGCTGGGGCAACTTTTGATCACAATGTAAGAACTATGATTGAAGCAAATAATGAAATTACATTAACAGATTTAATCAAAATGACATCAATAAATATTGCAAAACAATTAAATATTTATAATCAAAGAGGTAGCATAGAAAAAAATAAGTATGCTGACTTAGTAGTTTTAAGTAAGGATTTACAAGTTCTAAAAACATTTGTTGAAGGTGAATTAGTATATGAACGATAAAATTAATCCAAGAAGTTTTATGCTAGTAAAGTTTTTATTAACTTTGGGTTTAATTTTTAATTATACAATTTCATTAATTGCATTTGTAAATGCAATTAATTGAAAAAATAAAAATCAATTAATGGATACTTACATATATATTTCAGTAGAAACTTTATTATTGATTTCTTCTATAGTATGTTTACTAATCTTTTATTTTGTTAGAAGAGATATAAATAAAAAATTAAAACATAATTATACAAAAAAAGAAAAGTATCAAATATTATTAATTATATTTTTTTTAATATTGGTCTTTACTATTTCATTTATAAATTTATTTTCTATTATGTTTTTATTTATAAATATTTATATTTTTATTGTTTCACTTTTATGCTTTCAGCTTTTGTTTGGAATAACAATATCAATTCTTGAAAGTTTTTCTAGATTATCTGAACAATCTATTGTTAATAGACAATGATTTGAAAATGAAGATGAATTAAAAAAAGATTCAAAAAAACTAAAAGTTAAAATATCAGAAAAAAAAGATGATTTCAACCCATTTATGCAGGAGGAAAAAGATGATTAAATTTGGAACTATTGGTACATCAAAAATTACAGATAAATTTATTAAATCTGCTATAAAAAATCCAAACTGTAAAATTGTTTGTTGCTATTCTAGAGACAAATCAAGAGCTCAAGAACTAATAAGAAATAATAAATTATATGCAAAAGCTGCAGATAATTTTGATCTTATGTTAGACGAAATTGATGCTATATATATTGCTTCTCCAAATGGTTTACATTATGAACAAGCAAAATATTTTTTAACTCAACAAAAACATGTTTTGCTTGAAAAGCCATTAACTTTAACATTTAATCAATCACTTGAATTATTTGAAATTGCAAAAAGAAATAATGTTTTTTTAATGGAAGCATATAAAACTTTTCATTGTCCGCAATTTTCTCACTTATTTGAATTTGTAAAAAATTATCAACCATTTATTGCGAATTTAAACTTAAATAGATATTCTTCAAGAATGGAAAAAGTTAAAATGGGACAATTAGATTCTGTATTTGATGCACAACTTGGAAAAGGTTCAACCTATGATATGTTAATTTATCCTGTTGAATTAAGTATTGCACTTTTTGGTCCTGTTATTGAAGTAAAAGCAATGGGTCAAAAACTTTCTAATGGAAGTGGAATGAATGATTGTGTAATTTTAAAACATGAAAGTGATGTATTAACAAATATTGTTTGTAGTAAAGCAAGTAGAGGAATAATTGAAAGTGAAATGCTTTCAGATATAGCTACATTAACTTTTAAAAATGTTATAGAATTAGAAGAGATAAGTTTATATAAAACTAATTCACAAGAAGTTCAATTGGTGCATAAAACAAATACAGACAAAGATTTATTTGAATATGAAATCTCTGTATTTCTTAAAATGATCTATGAAAATGATTTTAATTTAAGAGATTATTTATTAGATATTAGTTGTGAAACAGTTAGAGTTTTAAATCTTGTTGAAAGTAATCAAGAAAAATTAGGAGAAATTTAAAATGAATTTAAATAAATATATTGATCATACCTTATTAAAAGCAGATGCAAAAAAAACTGAAATAGAAAAATTATGTAGTGAAGCAAAAGAATTTGATTTTGCAACAGTTTGTATAAATCCAACTCATATTTCTTATGCTAAAGAACTTTTAAATGGAACAAATGTTGGAATAACTACTGTAATTGGATTTCCATTAGGATCAAATACAAGTGAAGTAAAAGCATTTGAAACAAAACAAGCAATTGAAAATGGAGCAACAGAAATAGATATGGTTGTTAACATTGGAGCTGTAAAAGATGGAAATTGAGATTTAGTTCTGAATGACATGAAAGCTGTTAAAAATTCAGCTCCAAATAATTGTGTAAAAGTTATTTTAGAAAATTGTCTATTAACAAAAGAAGAAATAGTAAAATGTTGTGAATTAGCATTAGAAGCAAAATTAGAGTTTGTAAAAACTTCAACAGGCTTTTCAACTGGTGGTGCAACATTTGAAGATGTTTCTTTAATGAAATCAGTTGTAAAAGAAAATGCAAAAGTTAAAGCTGCTGGTGGAGTTAGAACTTATGATGACGCAATAAAAATGATTGAAAGTGGAGCTGAACGTTTAGGAACAAGTGGTGGAGTTGCTATTGTAAAAGGTCAAGAACACAAAAATGGATATTAATTAGAAAAAGGTTGCTTATAAAAAGCACCTTTTTTTTGATATAATATAAGTAAAGCGTTTTACAAGGAGGGCAATTTGATGAAAAAACATGGTTTTGAAGTCTCTGATTATAATTTACCTAATTCAATTAGAAAAAGAATCGATGATTTAGTTGAATTAAATATTAATCCTTCAACAATAAGTGCTATTACAACTGAATTTTCTTCATCAAGTGATGAAATTAGAGAAAATATAGGGAGATATATTGCAAGATTATTGGAAATTCAAGATATTGTAATATCAGAAGCAGAAAATAAAAGCAATGAATTTAATAATGCTATTAATTTAAAACATGTATTAAGTTTTAAAAATAGAAAAACAAATCTTTTAAGAATTCAACAAATATTTTCAAAAAATGATAAAGAAAAAGATGAAGTGGATTCTGTTAGAACCAAAAATAGAGAGATGAATAATTCACTTAATGCTCTTTATAATTTTAAAGAAGCAATGATAATAAATAATGGAAAAGAAATTTCAAAATTAGAACAAATTGCAGCTAAAAAAAGAAGAATCGAAATAGCAATTTTAGAAGAGCAACAAAAAATTAAGATTGCACAAAAGCAATATCAAAAAGCTAAAATTGAAGATGATGAAATAACTCAAGAATTGAAAATTAATGCTGTTAAATTTGCAAATAAAAGATTAAAAGAAATTTCAGAAGCGATCTCTACATATAAAACTGTAGAATTAATCCCTGATGAAATTATTAATAATAATTTTTCAACTCATAAAAGAGAATTTTTAAATAAAAATGATAAGACTAATTTTGAAAAACTTCAAGAAGATATTAAAATGTTAAACAGTAAAAAGGAAAATTCTAATGTTTCAAAAACACTAGAAATTGATCTTGAGACATTCTTTGATGTACCAGGTTTTGAAGAATATGAACAAAAATTGGAAAATAAAAGGAAAAAACCTGTAAAAAGAAAAGTAAATACTAATAATAAAAAGGTTGAACAAAAAAAAGAAATTAAACAAGAAACAAAAACTAAAAATGATGATGCTGAAAAGATCATTAAAAAAATCAAGAAAAAGGCAAGAGCCAAAGATAGACAAATTGATAAAATAAAAAAAGAAAAAGAAGAAATAAAAAAGGAACTAATTCAATTAAAACAAGAAAAAAAAATAATCGAATTAAGAGAATTAGAAATTAAAAAAAGAAAATTAAATGAAAACTTTGAAGATACTGTAAAAAAGGAAAGAAGAAAAATTGAAACAACTTATCAAATATTAGAGAAAAAATGAAAAGCTGAATCAATTAATAAGGTTTTGAATTCAAAGCAAAAAGCTTATAATGCTGTTAATTCAATTAAAGAAAAATCAAAAATTATTGAAGAACAAAAAAAGACAAAATCTGAAATTCCAAAAGATTTTAATCAATCTAAAAAAATTACTTGTTCAATCAAAGAAGATCAACCAAAAAAAGATATTAAACAAGTAGTTAAGAATAATGTTGAAAAGGCTAAATCAACAGAAAAACCAAAATTTAAAAACGATGTAATTTCACAAGAAAAGAAAGAAATTAAACAAGTAGTTAAGAATAATGTTGAAAAAGCTAAATCAACAGAAAAACCAAAATTTAAAAGCAATATAATTTCTCAAGAAAAAAGAGAAATTAAGGAAAATGAAAATAAAAGTAAGGATTTAAAACCTAAATCTGAAAAAATTTCTTTTGCAAATAAAAATAATATTTCAGTTGAACTTAAAAATCAGAATCAATTTGAAGAAGATGAAAAAATAATAGTTCATTTAGAACGTAAAAGAATATTAAATATTATTTCAAAAGAAGAGTTAGTTGAATTAGAAACAAGAAAAAGAAAAAATAATCACATTTCTTCAAAAATAGATTTAAGAAAATTTAGATTAGTTAAAAGACACGGAGCATAATTGGTGTCTTTTTTTATGCTAAAATAACTTTATAAAGGTGGAATATAATGAAAACAAATGAAATCCTAATTAATGGTTTTAGTCTGTCATGATATACAAAAAATAATATGAAAAGTTTCCTTAAAAAAATAGGATCAAGCTTTGGTTTTGTTATTATTTTAATGCCTATTTTTGGAATTATTCTTTCAATTGGAAATGCTACAAAAGTAGATTTTTTAAAAGAAATTGGAAGTATATTATTTGCAAATATTGGAATTTGATTTACTTTGGCAATAATAATAGGTTTCACTTCTAATAAGGGAGTTGCAGTGTACAGTGGTATACTTTCTTATTTAGTTGTAAATGTCTTTATATCAAGTTTTATTAGAGAAGTAAATAGTATTTATTTTAATATTTGATTTTGAAAAAATCTTAATAAAAGTGCACTTCTTTCAAAATTGTTTTTTGGGGGAATAGAAACTTTTAACTCTGGGGTAATTGGTGGAATATTAATTGGAGTATATGTAACTTATATTTATAATAAGTTCAAGGAAACTAATCTACCAAAAGGATTAGAATTCTTTTCAAAAGAAAGATTTACAATTTTATTATCAATTTTATTTTCTTTTATTTTTGCATCATTATTTATAATTATTTGACCTCTAATTGGATTCTGTCTATCTGCTATTGGAATAATTGTTGCAAATTCACCAATTGGTATGGATTCATTTATTTTTAGAACAATACAAAGAATGTTAATTCCTTTTGGTTCAAGTCTACTTTGACAATCACCAATGTGATATACCCAAATAGGGGGAGAATTAAATCTATATCAACAAGATTTATTAATTCAATATTTATTTAGAGAAGTTGATTCAGAACATATTTATTTAGTTACAAAATTATCTCTAATTCCTGTTAAGGGAATAGGAGAAAGTCAAATACTTGATCTATTTAAAAATGAATTAGAAGTAGAAGAATTTAAATTATTAGAGGATAAAATTAATTTATGATTTGAGAATACTAATTCTATATTTGAAGCAAACCCAAGCGGTGATCAAATAATTTGAAATATTGTATCAACAAATAAATACATTACTGTAGATGATTGTTGAAATGCTGGATTAAGAGTAAGTAGATTTATATCTGGGGGTTATATAAACTCGATATTTGTTCTTCCAACACTTTCATTAACTATGTTATTAATGACACCTAAGGGAGAAAAAAGAGCAAAAACTGGTATATATATAACAGCTGCTTTAACTGCAATGTTAATTGGAGTAACTGAACCTGTTGAATATCTATTTTGTTTTACAATGCCTTTATTCTATTTTGCAATTTATTGTCCTTTTAATGGACTAATTGCTATGACAACTTCTCTTTTAAAAGTAAAAGTAGGTACATCTTTTTCAACAGGTATTTTTGATTTTACTTTAAGTGGAATTATTCCAACAATTAATGGAGTAAACACAAGAATTTGAATAATACCAATTATAGGTATAATTGCATCGTCATTAATTTTTACAATTGCATATTTTTGATTTAAATATTCAAGTAAACTTGAAAAGAAAACAAACTTTGAAGCTAAAAACTTAAAAGAATCGTTTCAAAATTTAATTATTACATTTGGTGGTATTAAAAATATTGAACAATTTGTTTTAAAAGAAGACCAAGCAATGATAACATTTATTAAATTACCAAGTGATTTAATAAGTTCAATTGAATATAAAGAAATTAACATTACAGATAAAACTGTTAGAGTATATTTCAATGATAATCAAAGATTAAAATATGAAGTTTTAGAAAAAGTATATATAAATATTAAAAACCCCTTATAAAAGGGGTTTTAATTAATATAAATTATCATTAATTGTTTGTAGTATATCTAAAGCAATTTTATCTTTAGTATTACTATCAAAATCAATAATTTCGTTATTTTTTGCAAGTAGTATTTTAATTTTATTTGTATCAGATTCCATAGCGCTTGATAAGTTAACTATTAGCATATCAAGATTTTTCTCTTTTACTTTTACTCATGCTTTATTTAAATCAAAGTCATTTGCAAGTGAAAAACCAACTAAATATTGGTTAGTTTTTAGTTTTCCAAGTTCTTTTAAAACATCAGTTGCTTCAGTAAGTTTAATATTCATTGAATCTTCACTCATAGCTCTTTTTTCAATTTTTTGATCGATGTAGTTTTCAACTTCAAAATCATATAAAGCAGCAGAACAAATTACTATATCTGAATAGTAATAATTTTCTAACATTTTCTCTAACATTTCGTTATTTGTTTTTACATAAAAGTTATTATCATCTTGATTTAGAGGGTTTAAAGTGTCTCCAAAGACTGTTATTAAGCTTTTAGAATTAGTTTTTAATAGTTTTTTTAATTCTAGTCCCATTTTACCGCTACTTGCGTTTGTAATGTATCTTACTTTATCAATATAGCTTCTTGTTTTTCCAAAATTTAAAAGAATATCTTTATCTTTTAAGTTTTTAAATTCGTAATTTAATTCCTTAATTATTTTAAATGC
This sequence comes from Spiroplasma diminutum CUAS-1, assembly GCF_000439455.1. GTDB lineage: Bacteria > Bacillota_I > Bacilli_A > Mycoplasmatales > Mycoplasmataceae > Spiroplasma_A > Spiroplasma_A diminutum. Next base: position 450,455 of record NC_021833.1, read on the forward strand.
TTCAAAAGGTTCTAAAGCTCTTCCAATACCTTCATGACCACTTGCTAATTTTCCATATTTTGGCTCAACTCAGTGAACATTACCTGTTGATAGTAGTAAATCCTTATTTTTTGTAAGAATTGGATTTAAATACATATTTGAATTCATACTTGGAAATAATATAGTATTATAGTTTGAAACTGCAAAAACAAGACTTGCAATATCATCAGATATTCCATTTGCTATTTTTCCAATGAAGTTATAACTTGCTGGATATACAATATTTAAAGTACTTTCAAAAGCAATTTTAATATGATCTCCATAATGATGTGAGTCATAAAAATCTCTATCAAATATTTCATCAATATATTCTAAATTTTCTAATTTTATAAATTTTTTGGCATTTTTTGTAACAATTAACTTTACTTCAAAGTCTTTTTTTAATAAATTATAAAGTTCAATAGATTTACTTGCTGCAATTCCACCAGAGATTATTAAATTTATTTGTTTTTTCATAAAATCACTCTTTTCTTTACTTATTATCTATTTTTTTTATCATTTTTTTCACTTTTTTAATAAAAAATGTAGACACAATGACTTTAACAATCTATAATTATTTTTGACTAGGAGTTGAAAAAATGGCAAGTGTTGTTGTACGCGAAGGTGAACCAATTGAAAAAGCACTGAAACGTTTTCAAAAAGTAGCTGCTTCAAATAAATCTGAAGCAAGAAAACGTGAATATCATTTAAGTAAAAAAGAAAAACGTATTTACAAACAAAAACAAAATAAAAAATTCGGATAGTTCCGATTTTTTTTTACTTTTATCAACTAATTGTCAAACAATAATATATAATATATATGTTTAATAACTATTCAGGGGGCAGCATGGCAACAACAACTACAGTAAAAAATACAAAAAAAACTTCAACTTATAATTCAAAAGCATTAAGTTCAACAAATAAAATGACAAGTGGAAGAGTAATGGAAAAACCTAAAATTTTAGTAAATGAAAGTATTTCAAAAGTTGAATTATTAAGACAATCTAATTATCTTTCAAATGTTAAAAAACAAAAATCAGGAGAAAAAGATCTAACTGGATTACCAGAAGGGGTTAGAAAATCAATTGAAAACAAAGAAAGAATTGAACAAATATTAAATTTGAGTAGAAGTAATGAAATTGAAGATATAAGAAAAAGATTTTCAATAGAAAAAAAACCATTAAACAAAAAAAGAGCTAATGAAATTAAAGAAGAAAGAATTGCTTTTTTTAAATCAAATATTGAAAAATCTAAATCAGGAAGAAGTAAATTATCATCTTTAAGCTATGGAAACGATAGCGCTGTTAATAAAATTAGAGAAAGTAATGCAGAAAAAGCAAGTAAAAAAGTTAAAGATTCAGTTGCACAAACAAAAACTGTCGCTAGAAAAAAAACAAAACCATCAAATAAAAAATAATTATAAACAGAACTTTTAAGTTTTGTTTTTTTATTTTTAAATCGATTAATTATTTGAGGTGAGTAAATGTATTATTTAAAATGTAAAATTTTAGAAGAATCTGATATTTATTTAATTGTTGAATCAAATAATATTGGTTACAAAGGATATAAAATATTTAAAGAAAATTTAGACATTGATAAAGAACAATTTTTATATTTAATTAATTATAAAAATGAATTTTCAAATGAACTTTTATTTTTTAATTCAAAAGAAACAAGAGATATTAGTGAAATTATTTTGTCTATTAAAAATATTGGAATAACAAGTATTAAGAAAATTTTTACTATTTTATCTATTGAAGAATTTAAAGATATTTGTAAAAATCAAGACATAAATAAATTATTAGAAAAAACAAAATTAACAGAAATTAATTGTAAGAAAATTATTCAAGAGATAAGATCAAAAGTATTTAAGCAAAAATATAATTTAAAACAAATGAACATTATTAATTCTTTAAATAAACTTGGCTATAAACTTTCAGACATTTATAAGGTATTTAATCAAATTGATTTAAATTTAAATGAAGAGCTTATATTAGAAAACGCTATATTTAATTTAAATTATAATGGAAACTAATATATTTAGACCTTCATGTTTAAAAGAATTTATTGGTCAAGAAAAAGTTATTGAGAATCTTAATGTATTTATTCAATCTGCAAAAAAAAGAAATAAAAGTTTAGATCATATTTTAATACATGGTCCATCAGGACTTGGTAAAACAAGTTTAGCTTATCTTGTAAGTAAAATTATGAATAAAAAAATTTATATTTTAAATGGACCTAGTTTGCAAAAACCAAGTGATATTATTTCACCATTAACTTCAATAAAAGAAAATGAAATACTTTTTATTGATGAAATTCATGCAGTTTCAAAAGAAGTATTTGAAGTTTTATATCCAGTTTTAGAAGACAATAAATTAAATATTATTGTAGGAAAAGAATACAATTCTAAAGTGGTAAATATCAAAATTCCAAATTTTACTTTAATAGGTGCAACAACAGAAGTCAATAAATTAACAGATCCATTTAAAAACAGATTTCCTATTTGATTTCATTTTCAACATTATAGAGAAATTGAAATTGGAAAAATTCTTGAAATTAACTGTCAAAAATTAGATATTAGTCTTAATCAAGAAATTATTAATTATATTTCAAAATTTTGTCAAAACACTCCAAGAATTGCAATAAATCTTTTAAAAAGAATTTATGATTATTTAGTTATTTTGGAAAATAAGATAATTGATATTAAATTAATAAAAGAAATATTTTATAAATTGGAAATTTATAAATATGGTTTAACAAGTCAAGAAATAAATTATTTAAAATTACTTTATGAAAATTCATATTTGGGATTGGAAACAATTCAACAAGTATTGGGCTTACAACAACAAATAATTATAAAAAACATTGAACCCATTTTAATAAGGAATTTTTTAATAGAAAAAACTATTAAAGGAAGAAAAATAACAAAAAGGGGAATTGAACTACTTGAATCTGAAGAGCAAATTTAGAAAATATATTTTTAATTTTATTTTAAAAATATAATAAGTGATAAAATATTCTATAAAGTAAGGAGTAAATAAATGCTTAGATTTTCAAGAACACTTTCAAATGTTGGTATATATCTTGTATTAATACTTTTGACAAATATTATGATATTTTCAATTTTATTAATTTCAATTAAAACACTTATGGATAAAAGTTATGAATTTTTATGAAAGTTTGGTCAGTGATTGCAAAATAATCTAGATTCAAGTTTAACTACAATTCAAAATATTGGTGTATTAATATTGATAGGTTCATTAATTGCTTTTGCAGTATTAATATTTAATCTAATCTTAGTCAATTCTAGAAAAGCTTCATTACAAAGAATTGGCTATATTATTGGAATTATTGCAGGAGGTTTTGGTCTAATTATTTCAATATTACCTGCGATAATATTTGGATCTTCAAACGGAGATAAATTAACAATGTTAGTATCATTAATTTTTTTCTTGCTTATGGGATTAAATAATTCATTAATTTTAACTGGATCTATTTTTGGTATGTTTTTTGCAAAAACACTTGTAGATAATTATGAAAAAAAGAGTAAATCTTAAGATTTACTCTTTTTAATATACTTTTAAAAGAATACTAAAATCTCAATATGTTATTTACATAAATGGCAGACTTAATATAATAAATAAAATCATTTTGAGATTTTGCATTTTTTATTTTTTTTAAAAATTTCTAATAAAAGATGGTAATATTAATATGTATGAGATAGACATAGTGCTATGAGACACTCTGAAAGCTTGGTTCTTTACTGAAATAGAACCCCTATAGAAATAAATTTCTATGGCAGAGTAACCCTGATCAAGTTGCTGGGAGTATATTTATATACAATGATATATAAATATGCTTTTTTTTTTTTTTTAAAAAAAAAAAAAAAATCAGATTATATAAAAGTTTCAAAATTGATAATCTCAGATGCTAAAAAAATTAAAAAAGTTCATTTTTTAAAATATTAAAGAGAAATAAATAGTATTTGCTTATATAAAAATTAAAATTGAAAAAGAAGCAAAGAGAATATTAAGGAAATATAATATATTTTCTTAATATTCTTCAAAAATGCCAATCATAATAAACCTTTAAAATATTGAAAAAATAAGGTATAATAACTTTAATTAAATATCAGAGAGGTTTGTAGGATGGAAAAAAAAGTATATAATTTGAAAAAATCAAGTTTAGGGAAAGTTACATTTTTAGATGGAACATCATTTTGCATGATTCAAGGAAAAGGCGATAATGGCGAATCATTTAGAGATATTTTAATAGTTAGATCTGCTGAAGAAGCTATTAGAAAATTTCCACAATGATCTTCTGAAATAGTTTATTCAAACATAGCAGATAAATTAGGAACACATAATAAAATAATTGATTGATTAATTGAAAATTGAATGGAAAAGGGAATAGTTTCATTTAAAAATGAGATGTATGAAAATTTTGGATTTGAAGAATTTAAAGATATGGACCCAATTACTTTCATTAAATCAGAACCTGAAATGGTAGCTTTAACATTAGTGCATATTGCAGCAAGATATACAAATGGTTATTTAAAAATGCCAATTAATGATATTGAAATATCATTGAGATTTATTAAAAATGTACTTACAATTAACTTCTGAGAAGAAGGAAATCCTAAAACAGAAAAGCCTCAAATATAAGAGATTAGTAAATCTCTTTTTTTATTTGTTATAATCAATTTGGTGATTACATTGAAGAAAATGATAAATTTTTTAGCTACAATTACTCTTACAAGTTCAACAACTTTAAGTGTGATTTCTTGTGGCAATACAAAACCTACAATCAGTTTTTATGAAACAGATTATAATACAGCATTTAATAAAGTTTTTGAAAATAAAAATAATACAAAAAATGAAAATTTTTCTATGTTACCGGATTTAGATCATGTTACTATACCTCCAAAAGAAATAGATGAAGAAATTGAAACTCCAAAAACTAAATCTCAATTTGAATTAAGTGAAGCAGGTATTAAATTAAATTGTACAGATTTTAATTGTCAAGAAAATAATACCTTCACAGGAATTGGATTAACAAATAAAGAATATAATGAAATTAAAGATCCATTTAAGGAAAGAATGAAAGCTCAATATGCAATAGATGATTTAGCTTCATGATTTTCAATTCAGCCAAATGAAAATGAAGGTTATCTTTACGATTTTTCTAATTTATCATTTTATGTTGATTACTCAAGAAATAATTATTTCTTTAATAAATATGAAAATAAAGATGAATTAATACTTTGATCAAAGGAAAATTATATTGAAATTAAACATCCAGATAGAAATATTAATAGTGAATTTACATTTTTTGATAAAAAAAATGAATTAGATTCAGAATGAATTAAAGAATTATTAAATTCAAGTGATGTTTCAATAGAAGACGATTCTAATAAATTAAATATTGAATTTGCATTAACTAATGAATCTGAAATTAAAGTTATTATAAAAAAAGTTAATAATTTATTTTCAAAATATCAATCAAATTTGGATTTTAAAGAAAGTGAAGTTGAAATTGAAAAACAAGAGGGTGAAACATTACCACCAATAGAGTCAGAAAAAGATAAAATAATAATTTTTGAATCAACAAATTTAAATAAATTTATAATAGAAAAAAAATTAATAAATCAAATTTCTATTAAATTCACAATTAAATCAGAAACTGGGGGAGAATCAAATGAAAAAAATACTTTACATATTATCTAGTGTGTTTTTTATTCCTACTTCTTCAATTCTTACTACCGCATGTGATCCAATAATTTCAATTGCTTCGAAAAGCTTTACAGGTACAACAGATGATTTAAACATTTTTTTTAATGATAAATCAACAATTAAACCTTATAGTTTACAATATTTGGAGTTTATAAATGATTCATGAGAACACAATGGTTTTGAATCAAGTTTATTTTCAACAAAAATTCAAAACTCAAAAATAACTCCTGATTTGGATAATGAAACTGAAGTAGAATTTATTAAAATTTTATCAGAAATATATAAACCTGCTATTTCAGATACAACATATGACTTTACCGGAATGACAATAGTTGTTGAAAATATTTTTCTAAATTCAATTAAAGTAGATGTAAATGAAAATGAAAATAGAAGCTATGCAACAAATATAGAATCTGATCTTGCTTTAACAATTAAAAAGGGTTGAAAAGAACAAGGAAAGATCTTAGCAACAGTAACTACATCAAAACCAATTGAAAAAGATGAAACATTTAAGTTTATTAATAAAATAATTGAAGGTTTGAACTTTAAATTAAAAGTAAGTGATGAACCAATTGAAGAAGCTGAAATAGATTCTAAAAATTATTATGAGATTCAGGGGTCTTTATCCAAAGATGAGCAAAATGCCTTTATAAATAAACTTATTTTAACTGCAAATAGCAGATTATCATTGGATTTAACAGGATTAATTAATTTTCCTGATGATGATAATGGTAAAACTATGGAAATTGATGGAATAAAATATAAATTTGTACAATAAAAAAGCAATATTCTATATATTGCTTTTTTTAAATTGATTACTATTTTTGTAAATTTGACTAATTAACTCTATTTTTCCACGTAATTCTTCGCTAATCATAATTCCTTTATTAAATATAACTATTTTAGAACGTTCATTTATATTTTGGACATTAAGTCCTTCCATTTCTTCTTCATCAATTTCTTGACCGATTATATTTCCAAAGTAATGCTCAATAATTTCACTAGCTTCTCTTTTTTTCTCAAAATCAGGGTCATTTTCAACTATTTTCATTTCTTCTTTATAAAAATCACTTTGTTTTGGATTTTCTATATTTCATTTTTTTAATTTTTCTAAGGTTTTTTCAAGATTTGACTCTAAAATATATTGCAAATCTTCATATTCAATTTCATTAATTAAAGTTTCTTCTCCAAGTTTATTTAAAAGTGATTCTAATATTTTTAATGATTTATCTAAGTTTTTTGTAATATTGTTTATTTGCATTTTCATAATTAGTTCAGTAATTTTTTCTTGAATATTATTTGGGTTTTTTTCAATTGTTTCTAATAATTCTAATTGTGCTGCATCTCCAGCACTTATTAAATCATCTTTATTTTTAATTTTTAAACTATATTTTGAAATAAAGTTTTTAATTTCATTATATTGTTTGATATTTTCAATATCAATTTTAACTTTATTTAAAATATATGAAGTTACATTAATATCAGGGGTAAAGTCTCCAAATCCTTGATCATTATCTTCTAAAAAACCGTTTCTGAAACTATCAATTTTTTCATTTATAAATTTTTTAAATCAATTTACAGAGATTTCATCAATATAGTTTTTAAAATTGTTTATATTTTCCATATATTTTCACCTTTATAAATATAATATCTTATATTAGCCAAATTTTGAATTTAAAAATATGATATTATCATTGTAAAAGTAGGTAATAATATGAAAAGAAATTCAATACAAATTATTGATGAGGGCTTCTTTTTACTGAATGAAAATCAAAACTTTAGATTTGATAAAGAAGCTTCTAAAAAAATAATTGAAAATATACAATTTCCAATTATTGTTTTGGACACTGAATTTTTTAATCATTCTCATGATAATGGGGAAAATGATAAAAAGCTTTACAGTGAAGATAATAAGGATTTAGTTTATGTTATTCAATATTCATTTGCAAAATCTTTAAAAGAAATTTCTAACAGAGATAATAAAAAAGCAATAAAATCAATTACTATTAAAAGAAACTTTAATGATAAAACATATAATTTCTTTGATCAATATTCAAAAATGATAATTTCATTTTTAAATATGTGTAGAAATAAAGAAATAAGAACTATTGTTTGTGCTGGTGCAAGTAATGATATTAAAATTATTAATAAATGAATAAATGATAATAAAAAATTATTTGCTAGAAAAACATTAAAAATGGCATTTTATAACAAAGATACAAAAGAATTAAATGCAAACTATTTTGATATATATGATATTTTAGAAAAAACTTTCTCTTTTTCAAATACTAATAAAAATGGAGAAGAATTTTGAAAAAGAGAAAATCTTCCTACAGGAAAACAAAGTGATGAAATGATTGCATTGACAAGTACAAAGAAATTTTTTGATTGATTTGAAGATATAAATCAAAATATATTTAAAGATGAAAAAGAGGATATTTATACTATGTGTTGTAGCGCATATTCTTTCTTTTCTAAATCTATAAATAAAAAAATTGAATATGAAGAATATAAGGCAAAAAACAATAATATAAAGAGAGTAATCGATCATTGTTATAATGATGTTTTAAAAGTTTTAGAATTTTTATCTTTTGTTTATGAATTTACCAATATTGCTTATTCAAAAAACAGTTATATTAAAAAATATTAGTTAATAAAATTGATATAATTTTATTAACAGTAGGGGGTTAAAAAATGGCTGATAAAAAAAAGGGTAATTTTCTTTTACTAAACTATTTTAAACCTTCAATTTATCTAGAAAGCTATGAGAAAATAAACTTAGCTTCTCTAAAGAATAGTGGTATTAAACTTGTAATGTGTGATATGGACAATACATTAATAGGTTGAAACGAAAGAATTCCTTCACCAGATGTAATAAACTTTGTTAAAAACGTTTATTCTCAAAACATGGAGTTTGTTCTTTTCTCAAATAATATTAGAAGTAGAGTTGAAAATTTTGCAAAAAAAGCAGGTATTACTAACTACTTTTGAGATTGTAAAAAACCTCTTTTGGGTAAAATGAAAATAGTTAAAAAATTATTCAAATATAAAGAAGAAGAAATGATATTAATTGGTGATCAATTTGTAACAGATGTTCTTGTTGCAAATAGAGCTCATATTAAAAGTATTTTAGTTTCACCATTAAGTAGAAATAAACAAGAAAGTAAAACTGTACAGTTTTTAGAAAAACATATTTCAAAAAGACTTTCGCAAGAAAATATCCTTCATGAAGGATTTTATAACGAAGGAGAAATAGGGGGCAATTATGAAATTCTCTAATAATGATAAAATTGATGAAATCGAAAAGCAATTAGAAGAACTTGAAGATAAAGCTTTAAAAATTAATGCACAAAGTGAAGAAGTTATAAAAGTAAAACAAAAAAGTAAAGTAACTTTAACTGAAGCAAGACCTGGTATTGGAAATACTACAAACTTTAATTCAAGCGGTCCTAAGAAATGTATTGGTTGTGGAAAAGAACTTCAAACAGAAGATGACAAACTTCCAGGATTTAGTTTAAATATTGAAAAACAAGATTTATGTTTAAGATGTTTTAAAATTAAATATTACAATAAACTTGTTGAGCAAGAAATAAATGATCAAGACTTTATAAAAATCATTGATGATATAAATAAAACTGATGAAAAAATAAGATATTACTATGTTGTAGATATTTTTGACTTACCTGGAAGTAGATTGACATGATTAGAGCAATTAATTTCAAAAAAAGAAGTTGTTATTCTAGTTAATAAAATAGATCTATTTCCAAAAGCTGTTAAGAAAACAAAAATATTTAACTACGTTAAAAAATTCTTTGAAGATTCACCAATAAATGGATCAAAAATAATCTTAACTTCATCAATTAAACAAGATTATGTATTTGCTTTAGTAAATGAATTAAAATCAGTTCAATATGATCAATATATTGTTGGTATTTCAAATGCTGGAAAATCAAGTTTAATAAATGCGTGTTTAAAAGCAAATCAACAAATTCCAAGTATTGTAACTTCAAAATATGTAAATACAACACTAGATAAGATAAAAATTAATTTTACAGAAAAGAATTTTGTATATGATACACCAGGACTTGTAAAACATAATCATATTGCAATAGCTACAGCACCAAGTTATTGAGATTTCTTTTTCTTCCAAAAAGAAATTAAACAAGTTACTTATCAATTAAATCAAGGTCAATCAATTTTTTATGGTGGTCTTGCATGATTTACTTTTGAAAATGGACAAGCATTTAATGAAAAGAATGGAAAAGAAACAAAAACTAATTTTCATTTTTATATAAATAAACAATTACCACTACATAGAACAAAAGCAATAAATGCACAAAGATATTTCAAAAAAAATCGTCATAATTTATCTCCAAGATTATTAGATAAAGATTGTGAATTTGAAACATTAGTTTTTAATTATACTAATGAAAGAAAAGTTGATATTCATATTTCTGGATTGGGTTGAATTAATTTTAAATCATATCCTGACATGAAATTATCAATTACAGTTCCAAAAACAGAATATGGAATTAAAGTAACTGAATTAGATGCATTAATTTAAAAAGTAAAAAAAGTAAAAAAAAGTAAAAAAAAGTAAAAAAAAGTACTTTTTTTTTTTTTTTGTGTAAAAATACTTGTGAGGGGAATAAAATGAAAAAAATAGTATTTGCGTTGTTAGCAATAACAACAACAATGCCTTTTTTGTTATATACTGTTTCTTGTGGAAGTGACAGTTTAAATTATGGAACTGATTTATCAAAAATTAGTGACTATAAATGAAGTAAAGAAGAACCATATTTTAATAGCTATAACAAATCGGCAATTAATGCTTCTAGTGTCGAAGAAGCAATTAGTTTAAAAATTAAAAATGAGTCTAAGTTTTTAGACTACAAAAATTTTAATACTGGTTTTAAAACATCAAATGAAGTTCTAAAACAGTCACCAACAGGTGTTCCATTAAACACTAAATTTTTACCAAATGGTAATAGAAAAAGAGATGTAATGGAAGTTAAAAGAAATGAAAGATTTGATAAAATAAACAGTATTTTAGATTGAACTTATCAATCTGATCTTGATGCAAAATACAATAAATCAAGAATAGAATTACAAAAAACTGAAAAAGTAGCTTCAAAATGAGTAAGCACTCAAGATGAAAAAATTAAAGAAATGAATATGTCAACTATTATTCCAGGTACTTCATTGGAAAATACCATAGTTGGAAATAAAAGAACATATGCAAGAAGCTTTAATAACTATCAATATAACGATATTATGGTTGCTTGAGCTGGAGCTGCAGATGAAGGTATTATTGTTCCACCTGGAAAAAATGAAGTTGAAAAAGCACATATAAATGGAACAAAAATACTTGGAAATATATTTTTAGATGGTTATCATGGACTTAAAAAGGAAATGTTAGACCAATTCTTGAAGAAGGATTCAAATGGAAATTATTTAATTGTTGATATATTAATCAACATAGCAGTTGATTTAGGATTTGATGGATGATTTTGAAATAATGAACCAAATGGATATTTTGAAGATGGTTATATTTTAAGATATAAAGTTTCAACAGAAATAATGAAACAATTTAGAGAAAAAGTAAAAGCTTCAACTGATGAAAAAGTTAAAAACTTAATATTATTTTCTTATAAAAATAATGGTAGTTTAGAACAAGATACAACAGGTAAAACAGCAAGTCAAGAATCTGAAGAATTACAAAAAAATAGTGATTATTTTTTAAGTGATTTTGGAATTACTCCAAATAAATCAGTTGACTATTTAGAAAAAAATAAAAATATCGATCCTTTCACTATTTACAATATGTATAATGCATCAGGATGAATTGGTGGAAATATCTTTTACAATCAAGATAGACTTGGTGGAAGAGAATTAAAAGATTTAGTTTATAAACACTATGATGAAAATGGAAAAGAATATATTGATGTAACAAAAGAAAGATCAGATAAAAATTTAAATAAATGAACTTATAAAAGTAATGATCAAAATGAATTAAAAAATTCACTTGCAATATTTGCATCACAAGTTGCAGATGATCTTGCAAGACAAGATATGGATAAAATTAAAATTGAAAATCAAGATACATTAGACATTGATACTTATGGAATGACTAAACAAAATTATTATGATGATTTAATATATACAGGAAGAAACAGACAACTTTCAGAAAATGATGAAGGTTCAGTTTCATATGACGAAAAAACTTTTGAAAATAAAAGTTATGGAGTTGGAAATTTAGTTCAAGAAAAAACAGTATTGATTGATGATAATAAATCTTTCTTTACAAATTTTTCAACAGGAAATGGATCTAAATTTGCTTCTTTAAATACATCAGAAAATGGAGTAGAAAGAATTGTTGAAACTAATTATCCATGAAGTAATTCAAATATAGCTGATGTTCAACCAACATATAAATGAATGATTACAAAAGCTAATGAAGATAATCAAGTTGTTGATAGTAAAAACATAACTGGATTTTATGATTATTTAGATCCTTATTTAAAAGGTAATTCAATTGCACTAGGTTCTGGTGTAAAAAATGATGGTGAGATTATTGATGCTAAATTTGAAAATGGCTCAGAATATAATTGAATGATTATGGGAAGTAACTATAAAAAAACAAAAAATTTAGATGTTTCATTTGTTTATAAATCAACAGGTATTGAAGAACCTAAAATAATTTATGAAGAAATTAATGGTGGTTCGACAACAATTAAAAAAGCTGTAAGTAATTATTCTGTTAAAGAACTTGACAATGGTTGAAAAGAAATAAATGGAACAATAAATTCTGAAGGAACTGTTGGAAAAATTGGATTAAATTTTACTGCAAATTCAGGTTCAGGAAAAATAAATGTTGGTCAATTATCTATAGATAATAACTCTATAAAAAATACTTTTGATGATTTAACAAATATTAAAGCAGAATCTGAATTAGTAATTAATAGAGAGAATGGTTTTAAAAACTATAGATTAAATTTTGATTCTTTATTTAAAGAAAAAGATATTTATTCATATTATGAAGTTTATTATAAAAAAAATAATGAACTTTTTAGAGTTGGAGAAACAAATTCAGATAATTACTATATTAAAAATATCCCAGTAGATGTAAAACAATTTCATATTAAATTACAAAATAATGCTACTGGTGAAATAAAATGAATTAAATTGGAAGTCGGGGAATAGAAAGATGTTGGAAATAAAAAATTTATCAAAAAGTTTTGGTAAAAACAAAATTTTAAATGATATAAATCTGCAAGTTAAAAGCGGAGAGTGTATTGGGATTTTAGGATCAAATGGTGCTGGAAAAACAACATTAATGGAATTAATTGTTGGACAAATTAAACCATCAAATGGAGAAATTTTAATTGATGGAGAAAAAAATACTTACAGAAAAGTTGGAATTCAATTTCAAGAGGGAATGTGACCAATGGGTGTAAGTTCAAAAATTCTTGTTAAGTTCTTTAAAAATAATTGATTTAAAGAAACTGATGAAGATACTAAAAAATTACTTGAAATATTTGAAATTGAAGAATTATTAAAAAAAGATTTAAATAATTTGAGTGGGGGTCAAAAGCAAAGAGTCAATTGTTTCTTAGCTGTTATAAATAATCCTCAATATATCTTTTTAGATGAAATGATTTCAGGATTAGATTTAAAAATGCAATTAAAATTGATAACATATTTTAAAAATCTAAAAGAACAAGGTAAAACAATAGTTTTAATTTCTCATAATACTGAAGAAGTTGAAGAATTATGTGATAGAGTTGTAATTTTAAATAATGGTCAAATATTCTTAGATGAATCAACAAAAGAAATTGTTAAAAAATATGGAAGTATTAGAAAAATGTTAATAGAATATTACAAAAATCATGCAGAATAGTTTTATTAAATTTAATAAAAACTTCCTTAACAATTTTCTTTTAGTTTCAAGTTCTGTTTTAAGAAATTTTAGAACTTATGTATATTTATTTTTTATACCAATATTTATATTAGCTATATTTTCATGATTCAATGGAGGAATAAACAGTCATTATAAACCTACAAAATTATTCTTATTTATGATGATCCCAACTTATGCAGTTGTATTTCTTGTAAACATTTCAATATCAGAGTGAAAAAACTCAGTATTTTTGAAAAGAATACATAGTGCTGGAATATCAAAAACAGAATTTTTATTAAGTATATGAGCCTTTAATTTTTTAGCAGGTATTGTTGCTTTTATAATAGGTATTTGTACATTAGAAATTCTAGGATTACTATATTTAAAACCAATAGAAGAAAGTATTTCAGCAACACTTAATTCGATTAAATTTACTGAATGAATTGGTATTTTATATGCTATAAGTTTAAATATATTGATTTCAATTGCTATTGGAACAATTATTAGTGGTCTTATTAAAAGTGTTGCTTTATCTCAAAGTTTAACTATATTAATAGTTGCCTTTTGTATAGTGTTTTCAGATAATTTATTACCAATTGATCTAATGGCAATAAATAAGGGAATAGTTATATTTAGTTATTTTATTCCACAAAAACACTCAGTTTGAATTGGACTTATAAGTTCTTCTGCAAATAACTTAAATTGAATTATGGAAAATGCAGATAGAAAAATAGTTAGTTTTAATTATAATCTAACTTTAGTAAGTTTTACTGGTTTACTATATGTAGTTTTATTATCAATTGGAGCATATTTCTCATTTGGATGAAATAATAAAAAATAACCTACTTTCTTGAAAAAAGTGTATTATAATATTTAAAAAGCAGTATATTAATAATTGATTTTTTCAGGGAGGACAAATAGATGAAATTAGTTTTAGCTATTGAAATTGGTGTTACATCTTCAAAAGTTGGATTAGTAAATCAATATGGAGATTTACAAGCTAAATTTGCAGTTGATCATGATTTAACTAGACTTATACCAAATCTTTTTGAAAAAATAATAGATGGTTTAGAAGCAATTGGAATAAATTATGAAGAAGAAGTTGAAAAAATAGGTATTGCAATTGGTGGTTATGTTGATCACATGCTTGGAATAATAAGATATTCAGCTAATTTAAATTTAACTAATTATCATTTAAAAGAAGTTGCTGAAGAATTATTTAAAAAACCAATTTTTGTAATAAATGATGCTAATGCAAGTGCATTAGGTGAATTTTGAACAGGAGTTGCAAAACAATATGATTCAATCATTTTCTATTACGTTGATAATGGAATTGGTGGAGCTGTAATTACTGAAGGTAAACTAGCACCAGGAGCAAGAGGATTTGCTGGTGAATTTGGTCATGGTGGTGGAGTTTTTCAAAAGAATTACCCATGTTCTTGTGGTTTAACAGGGTGTGTTGAACCAATGTCTTCAATTCTTGGAATTGCAAACCATTTTAAAGTAACTTTTAAAAATAAAAAAAATCATTCTGCTGCACATTTCTTTAAAAATGTAGAAGATATAACTTTTAAAGAAATACTTGAAATATATGAAGAAAACAATCAACCTGAAGAAATAACTGTTTTATTACAAGAAGCACTTGATCCGCTTATAATGCATATGGCAACAATGATAAATGCATTGGATCCAGAAGCTATAATATTGGCTGGTGGATTAACACAGTTAGATGAAAAATTAATTGAAATTATTCAATCAAGTATTAAAAAATATATGATTGATATGTTTGCAGAAGAATTAACTATCGAAATAGCTGAATTAGGAAATGATTCAACTATGATTGGTAGTGCTTATTATGCTTTAAATGATTGAAAAATATTCTAATTTTCAATCATTTTTTTATGGAGAATAAAATATGGAAAAACTTTTGAAAAGAATTAATGAACTTGCACATATTGCAAAACAAAGAGAATTAACTCATGAAGAATTAGAAGAAAGAGCTAAATTAAGAGAAAAGTATATTAAATTATTTAGAGCAGGATTAGAACAACAATTAGAAAATACAAAATTTATTGATGAAAATGGAAATGAAATAAAAAGGAAAAAATAGCTCTATGAATTATTTTTTCCTTTTTATTTAATTAATTTCTATAAAATGTTTTATTTATCTAAAAAGTATTTTATAATATGTATGACTGTGCTAGTCATAAGGGGAAAATAAGAAATGAAGAAATTATTAGGATTGTTAGCGTCAAGTGGTATGCTAGCATCAACAAGTGGAACTGCTGTTTCATGTTTTGGCACAACAGATAATTCAGTTGAACTTTCAACTGTTATTAAAAAAACTGATTTAGGAAAATTAGATAATGCAAATGAAGCTACTGTAAAAGAGGCTTTAAAAAAACAAAATAGTAATTTAAATATTAATGCAATCAAAATAGAAATTACAAAGAAACCAACACAAAGTGGAGAAGTAATTAATTACAACGTTAAAGTTACTTCTAGTAATACAAAAATTTATAAAGGTGAAGTTGATGGAATAACTTTTAATGTAGATAAAATACCTGCTGAAGATTTATCATCAGTTATTAATGTAAAAGATTTAGGAACATTAGATAATGCAGATAAAGATACTGTAATAAATGCTTTACAAGTACAAAATCCAACTTTAAACCTTGATTACATTGATATTGATATAAAACAAACTAGAGAAGTTATAACAACAAATTATTCAGCAACTGTTAAGTCAACAAATAATGATTTTTATACAGGAACTGCTGAAATTACTTTTAATGTAAAAACAGGATCTGCTGAAAATTTATCATCTGTAATTAATGTAAAAAATTTAGGAACATTAGATAATGCAGATGAAGCTACTGTAAGAAGTGCTTTACAAGCACAAAATCCAACTTTAAAACTTGATTACATTGATATTGTTATAAAACAAACTAGAGAAGTTATAACAACAAATTATTCAGCAACTGTTACTTCAAACAATGAAAATTTTTACACAGAAACTGCTGAAATTACTTTTAATGTTGAAACTATAGTTCCAGATGAATTAAGTTCTGTTATTACAAAAACAGTTTTAACAATTACCGAAATTAAATCAGCAAATGATTATTTAACTGACGTTATTGCTGCTAATGCTGGATTAAATAAAGACGAGGTTACTGTTGAATTAACTACAGAACCTGTTAAAGGTGAACCAGGAAATCAGGAAACTGAAACACCAGAAATTCCTGCAGTAAATGGTGTATTAAAAATTACTGCAAAAGCTGATTCTACACTTTATACAGGATCAGTTGAAATTGCTTTAAACTGAGCAGCTTAATAAGAAACCAATAATAAATATTTAAACAAAAAATCTTACTATTAAGGTTTTTTTTATTTTTTATATATAATTAAGTTGATTAAAAGTGAGGTTCAAACAAAAAATGAATAAAAACAACAAAAATTTAAATGCATTAAGAATTTTAGGAATTGAAGCTGTTAATAAAGCAAATTCAGGTCACCCTGGAATAGTATTAGGAGCAAGTCCAATAGTTTATACTTTATTTACAAAATTTATGAACTTAAATCCATCAAATCCATCATGATTTAATAGAGATAGATTTGTATTAAGTGCAGGACACGGTAGTGCACTGTTATACAGCGCACTACACTTGTCAGGTTTTAATCTTTCAATAGAAGAGATTAAAAATTTTAGACAACTTAATTCAAAAACACCAGGGCACCCAGAATTTGGTCATACACAAGGTGTAGAAGCAACAACAGGACCATTAGGACAAGGATTTGCAATGGGTGTTGGAATGGCACTTGGAGAAAGTCATCTAGCTGGAATGTATAATAAAGATGATTTAAAACTTATAAATCACTTTACTTATGTTTTATGTGGTGATGGTGACTTACAAGAAGGTGTATGTCAAGAAGCAATAAGTTTTGCTGGAAGATATAAACTAAATAAATTAATAGTTTTACATGATTCAAATGATATTCAACTTGATGCTCCAGTTGAAGTTGCACAAAGTGAAGATATTCAACTTAAATTTAAAGCAGCAGGATGAAATACTTTAAAAGTTGAAAATGGTGAAGATTTAATTGCAATTGAAAATGCAATTAAATCAGCTCAACAAAGTGATAAACCTACATATATTGAAGTAAAAACAATTATTGGAATTGGTTCAACAAATCAAGGAACTACAAAAGTTCATGGTGCACCATTAGGAAATGATATTCAAACAGTTAAAAATTACTTTAACTGAAATGAATCAGAATTTGTAATTCCCCAAGATGTATATGACTTTTGAAAAGAAAATGTTTTAAATAGGGGAGTTGAAGCAAACAATCAATGAAATGAAATGTTTGAAAAATATAAAGAATCAAATCCTCAATTAGCAGAACAACTTTTAAAATCAATTGACAAACAATGAGATATTGACTTAAAAGAACTTGAAGCTTTAAATAAATCAACTGAACAAGCTACAAGAGTAAGTTCAGGAGAAGTATTTAACTTATTGAGTAAAAACATCCCTGCAATAATTGGAGGAAGTGCAGATCTTTGTGAATCAACAAAGATCAAAGGTGCTGATGGTAATTATGATTTTGATAATACAAAAGCAAGAAATATAATGTATGGAGTTAGAGAATTTGCGATGAGTGCAATAAACAATGGTATGGCTCTTCATGGAGGATTACTTCCTGTAGCATCAGGTTTCTTTGTATTTGCAGATTATTTAAAACCAGCTTTAAGAATGAGTGCAATTATGAACATTCAAACATTGAGTGTATTTACTCATGATTCAGTTGCAGTTGGAGAAGATGGACCAACTCACCAACCAATAGAACAACTTGCAATGTTAAGAAGTATACCAAATATGAGTGTTTATAGACCTTGCGACATGGCAGAAACTATTGCAAGTTATTATAATGCATTAAATAATAAAAATAATCCAAGTGTTATTATTGCAACCCGTCAAAATTTAAAAGAATTGGATCATTCAAGTAATTTAATAGATCAAGTTAAAAAAGGAGCATATATTTTAAGCGAAACACCAAATGCAAATATTACTTTAATTGCAACTGGAAGTGAAGTTAGCTTAGCTCTTGATATTAAACAAATTTTAGAAAGAGAAAACCAAAAAGTAAATGTTGTTTCAATGATTAATATGAATGAATTTAATAAACAATCAAAAGAATATCAAGATTCAATTATTAACAGAAATACAACTAGATTTTCAATTGAACTTGGTTCTACTTATGGATGACATAAATTCTTAGGTGATCAAGGAAAAGCATATGGTATTGATACATTTGGTTATTCAGCTCCTTTTGCTGATGTAATAAAAGAAATTAAATTTACTTCAGAAGAAATAGCAAAAGACATAATATCTGTATTAAAATAATTTATTTTTTATGATAATATTAAAATTATAGTGATAAAAAGGGAGATAAGAATATGATAGTTTGATGAGGAGCTCTTTTAATAGCCATAGCTTGTGCAGTTGCTGGGGGAATTATTGGTTTTGTAATAACAAGAAAAGTTATTCAAAAACAATTAAGAGAAAATCCACCAATTAATGAAAATCAAATTAGAGCAATGTATAGAAGTATGGGTAGAAAACCAACTGAAACTGATATTAAAAAGACAATGAATGCTGTAAAAAGAGGTAAATAATATATATTTAGTAAAATGTTTTATAAATTAAAACATTTTTTTTTTTTTTTTTCAAATTTTTAATATATAATCATTTAGGAATTGTAACCCAAGAAATACAGAAAATTAGGATGGTGGGCAAAAATGATACAAGTTTTTACTTGTAAAAAATTTAAAAGGGTTAATGCATTTTTAATGCACAATGAAGAAAAAAAAGGCATCTTATTTGATACAGCATATGAATCTTACAAAGATATAATTCAGTTTGTAGAAGATAATGATATCAGAATAACTGACATTTTTATAACACATGGACATTTCCCTCATTTTTATGGAATAAATGAGATATGTAAAAGTCAAGAAAATCCAAATGTTTTTATAGGAAAAGAAGATTTATTAAATCTATTCGATTCTTCAAAAAATATGAGTGATTTCTTTGAAGGTGTTGAAAAATGTATCGTACAACCGATAAAAAATTTGAAAGTAATATCAGAAGAAACAAAAGTAAACATAAATGGATACAACGTAGAAATATATAAGAAGAAATCACATACAGATGGATCTCTTATATTTGCAATTCCAGAAAAAAAATTCTTATTTACAGGTGATTTCATTTTTAAAGATGAAAGTTATCTAGTTGATGGTTTGATGCAACTAGATAATCAAAATGAAAAGTTAGCATTAGAAACTTTTAACTGATTGATGAGTAATTTTGACAAAAACTATTCAGTGTTTACAGGGCATTATAACTATGGTTTCCAAATCAGAAATATTTTAGAAGATGAAGAAGCTAAGTTATTAAGAAAATATATTGAAAAATAAATTTTTAAAACTCAATAAATAAAAAAAGTTGCTATTAATTAGCAACTTTTTGATTATTATTTTTTACTTTTACTT
This sequence comes from Spiroplasma diminutum CUAS-1, assembly GCF_000439455.1. Taxonomy (GTDB): domain Bacteria; phylum Bacillota_I; class Bacilli_A; order Mycoplasmatales; family Mycoplasmataceae; genus Spiroplasma_A; species Spiroplasma_A diminutum. The sequence continues at coordinate 470,658 of NC_021833.1, forward strand.
CTTCTTGTTTAGATTCTTTTTCTTTTGAACCTCTTTTTTTTAGGAAAGCAGGTTCTGTTCCTTTAATTAGACGTTGAATATTTTGTCAATGTCTTGCTAATAATATTATCATAGCTGTAGTTGTAACTAAGTTAATTATTAAGAAATTATCATAATTTGATCCATTTACTTCATGCATTTTGTTAAATCATACAAAATTTATTCCTTTATTAAATGCATTAATAAAGTCTGCTCCATGAATAGAGAAAGTATTTAACCCTGAAATTTGAGGAATTCACATTAATACACCAGCAAGAATTGCTGCAAATATTGAACCAATACTTACTTTTCTTGTTGATAATACTAATACTAATCAAGTAGTAAATAATATTATTCCAACTATGTAATTTGCAGTAAACATTAATCCTAAAAAACAACTTACTGCTTTTCCACCTTTAAATTTGTAATAAATAGGTCAGCAGTGTCCAATTAATGCAAATAACCCTGGAACAATTAATATGATATTTTGAAAGTATGAAGTAGGTATTTGACTTAATGCAAATGCTACAGTTACTGCAATTAATATTTTAAGAGCATCAAGAATCATTATGAATGCTCCTCATTTTTTACCAATTATTCTACTTGCATTTGTAGCTCCAGCATTTTTACTTCCTTGATCTCTTACATCTTTATTTGTCTTAAGTTTCACAATTGTTATAGAGAAAGAAAAGCTTCCTAATAAGTAAGCTATAATTGAAGCTATTGCTGTCCCTATGATAGTTTCTAAGTACATTTTATTAATACTCCCTTATGAATATTTATTCATTATTTATAATACTATAAAGATATAGTATTATGCAAGAAAATAGTTTAAAATTAAATAATGATTGTTAAAAATAAGTCAATAAATATGGGGTGTTTTATACTATGAAGCTAATTGATAAAATTAATTTAAAAAAAATTATATTTAGTTTATATAAAAAGGATTTATTTGGTCTTTTAAATAAACAAGAATTTAAATTTGATGAAGATCAAAAAAATGAATTAATTGCTTTAGGACAAACTGATGATTGTAAAATATTATTTGAGGGAATTAATAATTTTTTTGAAAAAAATATTAACAATGATCCAATTGAATTAAGTTTAATGTTAACTTTAATCTTACAAAGATATAACTATTTTTATAAAGCTGAAATGGATTGAAAAGAGTATTGTATTAATTATGAAAATATAAATCAAAAAGATCCTGGAGAGTTTTTCTTAACTTATATCAGTGAATTCTTTGATAAACAAATTGATTTATATAATAATAGTTATTTAGAAATAGTAGAAGATTTCAATATTGAAAAGTGAAATCAGAAATTTGCAAATGATATTAAAATACTTATAAATAATATTTCTTCATCAACTGATTTTCAAGATAAATTATTAAACTGTGAAAAAATGGTATTCTTTTTACAAGATACAAAAAACATTTATTCAAGTTTAGAATCAGTTGGATTAGAAAATGAAAAACAACAATTTTTAGCTCATACAAACGAGCTAAAAATAATATTTCAATCATTAAATCATTTAGTTAATGAAATATTAAAACAATTAATAGTAGTTTAAGAGGACTAAAATATGTTTGAAAAATATATAAAAATGAATAAACAAGAATTACAAAAAAGTCTTGCAAAAATTGAAAAAGATTATAAAGATCTTCTAAATCAAGAAAAACAAATTGATAAAAAAGTTAGAAAAAACTTGTGATTATGATATTTCTTTCCTTTATTTGGACTTATTATTTATCAAGTACATTTAAAGAAAAGAAAGGAAAATGATAGTAACTTTTACACTATTAAAGAAAAGAAAAAGGATCTAATTTATATTGAATTAGAAATTCAATTTTTAAAATCAAAAATTGAAAATACTGAATATTAATTAAAAAGTTGTTAATAATAAAATATTGATAACTTTTTTTCTTTTTTTAAAAGAAATTAAAATCTAATAACTATTTACTTTAAAAATGTTTTTAATAAAGCAAATTTTATAATTAAAGTGATTTTGATAATCAAGAAAGGAAAAAAATGATATGAAATCACTTTTATCAATTTTAGGAGTATCAACTTTAATAGTCACACCAATTCCTGCTTTATTTAATACAAATAGAACAGAATTAAATATGAAAGAAAACATATTAGTAAATAATAATTTAGAAACAAATAAAGTTGAAAGTATTGAAGATAATATTAATTTAAATTTGGAAACTTGAGCAGTAGGGAAAACTTGAGGATCAGGAGGGCATACTGTAAATTATAAAGATGTTGAAGATGAAATTGAAATCAATTTAGATAAATTTGGTGGAAAATATTTATTGCAACATAATTATGAGGATATTACAGTGACAATTATTGGAGAATATTTTTTCCAAAAAGGTAAAAAATTTAATTGAAATAATTATGAAAAAGATAAAAGTATTTATAGTGCATCACGTACTTTTACGTGAGATTTAAGAGAAGGATTAGGAAATTGAATTGAATTAAAACATGTTAAGTCTAATAAAGGTGGATATGAATGAGGAAATTACTATAAAGCTTATGCATATGCAAACTTTAAAGATAATAATACTTTGGTAATAAAATTAAAATACAGAATTTCAGCATATGGGGTTGGTGCAAATTGATATTGATCTGCAGGATCATTAAAAGCCACAAAAATTAGATACAATGCAAGAAAATATTAGAGTGAAAATAGTATGTTAATAGTAAAAAATATATCCAAAATTTATAAAAACAATGCTGGAAATTTTAATATCTCTTTAGAAATTAAAGAAAATGAAATTTATGGAATTATGGGACCAAATGGTGCAGGTAAATCAACTTTTATTAAACAAGTACTTGGTTTTATAAAACCAGATACAGGTGAAATTCTAATTGATGGAAAAGATCCTTTTAAAAATAACAAAGAGGTAATGTTATTTTCAGGTTACATTCCAGGGGAAATAGCACTTTATAGTGGCTTAACAGGAATTCAATATTTAAAAATAATTAATAAATTAAAAGACAAAGATAATTGAGAGTACATTGAAAAACTTTTATTATTTTTTCAATTAGATGCTAATAAAAAAATAAATAAAATGTCTAGTGGAATGAAACAAAAATTAGCTATTATTGCTTCAATAATGCACAAACCAAGATTTCTAGTTCTTGATGAACCAACAAGGGGGCTTGATGCTGCTATATCTTCACAATTTTACGAGTTAATTTTAAAATTTAAAAGTGAATATAATGCAACAATAATTATTTGTTCACACATTTTTGATGAGATTTCAAAAATGTGTAATAGAGTTGGTTTTATTAAAAATGGAAAATTAATAAAAGAATACAACGTCAATGAAACTAGTATGAAAGAAATAAACAAAGAATTTATAGAATTATTTAAAACTCAAAGCGTTGAGGATTTAATATAATGAAACTATTTAATACAATTTCTAGTCATTTTAAAATTCATTGAAAATTAATTATATTTATAACTATTGTTTGAACATTAATTGTTGCATCAATTTTTTGTCTGCCTTTATTGTCAGAAGGTTTTTCTATTGCCAATGGTAGTTTGAATAAAAAACAATGATCTTCATCTGGAACTGGTTCTTCTACTGGATCAATGGAAATGATACCATTAGGGATGCTATATAATATCTTGTTTAAAAGTTTAGGTTGAGTATTTTATGGATTTATTATATTAATCTTTGTTAATAAAATGTTAATAAGAGAGGTAAGTTCAACTCAAATTTCTTTATGAATGACACAACCTATTTCAAGATTTGAAATAGTATTATCAAAGTATTTAACTTTGATAATCATAACAACTTTATTATATTTACCTTCATTTAGTATATTAATTATTATTGGCTCTTTTGCTCAGGATTCTAAAACAGCTTTAACCAATATGGTTTTTGGTGGAATACAAACATATTTATTTTTATTAATGTTAACATCAATAATTTTTGTAATTGCTATATTATTAATCGAAAAGGCAACAATATTTAATGTTGTAATATCTTTAAGTTTAGTTTATTTTGTTCTAATAGGTATTTTAGAATTAATTATATTAATATCTCAATCTGAAAATAACTTTTTAAAAGTAGTTAGTAATTATTTAGGATTACAAATATTTATTTGTGAGGTATTACCTTATAATTTTGAAGCAGATTTAGTTAAACATTTAGTTTATGAAGGATTTGAAAATGGTAGAAGAGTTGAAATTTTTATAGAAGCAATTAGTTTAGATAAAATTAATATGGCATTGTATTCTACATTAACAATAATAATGAGTATCTCAACAATAATAATGGGTTGATTATCTACATTTTTATTTAAAAAAATTTCATTTAACATTTAGAAATTATTAAAATCTTTCTAAAAAATTACAATTGTTATTTTAAATATAAATACAGAATTTAAATTGAAAAAAATGATAGTTTGTTTTTAATAAACTATCATTTTTTTAAAGACAGTTAACAATAAAAGTTTTTTATATATGATTTATGAGTCTAACTATACAAAATTATTAACAGGCAATAAAATATGCTAAAATAACTAAAAGGTGGAATTACTATGGGTAAAAGTATATTTGATTTAAATGAAAAATTAGAATTAGAATTAGATTACATTTATTATAATAAATCCATTTCAAATTGTATTCATGACAACATTGCACAAGATGAAAGAGATCTAGTATTCAAATGTACAAAATGTTTTACAAGATTTTTATTTAGAGATAAAGATCACTTATGAAAATTTAAAGATAGAATTATTAAAAGATTTGATTTTGAAAAAGCTGAAAACTTTTACAAAAGAGAAGTGAAAAGATTAAAAAAGGCAGATTTAGATGATGAAGAATAATACAATAACTTTTTTTTACAATAACATGACAATGATCATGTTACATCTTGAAAATTCAGTTGGTTTAATAGCTGATTTTGAAAATTGAAGTGAAAAAGAAGATAAACAAATAAATAATTTAAAAGAAATTGCAAGAGAATCAAATTTAAAAACAACTCTTTTTGTTTTATCAACAAGAGAAATGAATTTTGGTTTATGAAACGCAGAGAATATAATTGAAAAAGCTCAAAATAATGAAATTGATTATGTTGTTTTTTATCAATGAAACCCGATGATGGATCATATGAGTGATTTAGATATTTATCAAAATATGCAAAGTTTCTTAAATATTAAAAAAGTAATTATTGCAAATGATTTTGTAAATAAAGAAGCTTTAAGATTTTCTTGTGAATTTATTTCAAATAATTGAAAAGAAAATGCAATTTTAATAAATTCACAAGAAGGAAACGATTTGAAAGAAAATTTATTGCTTTTAAATCAAAGTAATTTTAAAGAATTTGAAAATAAAAATAAATTAGCATATAAATTTAATTCGAGAGTAAATGAAGGAAAAAAACTTGGAAGAACTATTGGTTTTCCAACAATTAATCTTATTACAGAAGAAAAATTACCATTAACTTATGGTGTATATGCATGTTATGTTTATATTGATCATTTGGAAAAAACTTTTATTGGATCAGGGTGCTATTGAACAAATGAATTAAATCAAGATGTTTTTGAAATCTTTTTAACTGATTTTGATCAAGAAATATATGATTGAAAAGTTATAGTAACTCCAGTTGAAAAATTAAGAGATAACGTTAAAGTAAATAGTTTAGATGAATTAAAAGAATTACTTAGAAAAGATATTGAAAATACTTTGAAAGTTTTAAAATAATAAAAAGTGAAATATAATAATTTCACTTTTTATTATCAAAATTTTAAACAGATTTATTCAAATCAGCTTTTAATTATTTAATTTAATTTTTTCTACTTGAACCATAAAAATTTAGCAATTTTCTTTTAAAATAATGTAATTTAAAAGTGTTTTATTTCATTAAATTATTTTAAATAAACAAGATTTCTAACAAAAAAGGATTACAATATCTAAAAGAATTAGGTGAAATCTTGAAAAAAATACTTACAACTTTACTTGGAGCAATATTTCTTTCTACACAAACATTGCAAGTTTCAGGTTTTGTAGAATCTGAAGTGACACAATATAATTATAAAAATGAAATAAAGACTATAAATAATTTATCGACTTTTAATGATATCAATTATAAAAGTTTTATACCTCCAAGTCAAAAGCAAAATAATCAACAAAAAGTTATGTATTATGGAAGAGTTTTAAAATATTATTATGCAAATAATATTAAGTTAGAAGATAATATTGATTTTGAAGTATTATTTACTGAATCAAATAATACAAATAAATCTTTGGCAATTCAAAATTTATTGGCTTCGACAATAAATATTAGTATTTATGGATCATCAAGTGATGCTGAATTTTTTGCAGAAACTTTTTCAAAATGATTAAATACTCCTGATGAACAAAAAAATAAAAGTTGAGAAATTACAAATCATTTCTTTATTACAGTTTTTCCTGAGTTATTAAAAAATGGATCAATTTTAAATGAAGCAGCTGAATCTAATATCGTAAATGCTGTTCAAAGAAATATAATAGGAAATAAATATGATACTACTTTAGATGGTAAAAGTGGTTCATTAAATTTAAAATATAACATTAATCTTACTTCATATCTTAGCCAGGCAAGTTCTTATATATCTAGTCAAACCTCTGTTAGTATAGATCAATACAATTTAAATGAAATTTCAAAAAACTGATTCAATGATAGTTATACAAAAGCAAGTGAAAATTCAATTGCTTCATTTAAAGAATTTAATAAAAACTATTATGCATCATTTGATGAATTAGATGAAATACTTAATAAAAATTCCTTAGATAGTAATTCAGTTTCAAGATTACCTTATAAAAAAGTCTATGATAATTTAGAAGAAAATTATTTAATATCAACACCAATGTTTCAAGGTGAATCAGAAAAATGAACTAAACAAGATACTCAAAATTTAAAAGATTTAACATTATTCTTGTATAACATGATTTATTCAATTACAAATAATGCTTCTTGAACTCAAAACATTTTAACAGGATTTATAATTTCTCCTGACTATCCACTTGCAGATACACAAGAGGGAGTAATGGGATACACTAGTACAGCAAGTTATATTCAAAATCAACAAGTTACAAGTACTGCATATTCATTTATAGTATTGACTGGAATTTCATTAACATTTAAAGAATATAATTCACAATATACTCAAGGTTTTTGAAGTTCTCCTTCAAAATATAATGTATTAATCCATGAATTTGGTCATGTTGTTGATGCATTTGCAAGTAAATTAAATACATATAGAAATGAAACTTATAAAAATGATATAAGTTATAAAGAAATGTATTCTGGAAATATCTTTGGCGATTATACAGCGCAAAAACAAACTTTTGTTGAATTTATATCTAAACCGGGAGTAATTATAGCTATACTTGCAGGAACTACCATATTGATCGTGTTTTTTACAAGTTTTGCTGTTGGAAATTATAGAAGAAAAAAGAATAAATAATTTTTTATTAAAGTTGCAAAAAGGCAACTTTCTTTTTTTATGCTAAAATACAAATGAATGAAAAGAGCGAATTAAATATGGAAAAACCAAAATTTTACTTAGGCAGTCATGTTGGAATGAATGCTGCAAATAATTACTTACTAGGAAGTGCACTTGAAACCATTGAAAATGGGGCAAATACACTTATGTTTTTTACAGGAGCTCCTCAAAATACAAGAAGAACAGAAACAAGTAAATTAAATATTAAAGAATTTAAACAAACATTAATTGATAATAATATTGATATTGATAAAGTAATTTGTCACGGTCCTTATACAATTAATCTTGCAAACACAGTAAAACAAGATACATTTGATCTTGGTGTAAGACTTTTAAAAGAAGAATTGCTTAGACTTGAAGAAATTGGTGTGCACACTCTTGTATTACACCCAGGAGCAGCTGTGGGGGCTCCTAGGGCACTTGCTTTAGAAAGTGTGGCAAAAGGTTTAAATGTGGTCTATAAAGAGTTACCTAACACTCCTGTAAGGGTTGCATTAGAAACAATGTCAGGAAAAGGTACAGAGGTTTGTATAACTTTTGAAGAAATTAAATCAGTTTTAGATTTAGTTGAAGCAAAAGATAAAGTAGGGGTATGTTTTGATACTTGTCATATGCATGATGCAGGCTATGATGTAAAAAACAACTTTGATAAAGTAGTTGAAGAGTTTGATAAAATTGTTGGTTTGGATAAATTAATGGCAATTCACTTAAATGATAGTAAAAATCCAATATCAAATCATAAAGATCGCCATGAAAACATTGGATATGGTTATATTGGATTTGATTCACTTGCAAAAGTGGTACATAATCCATTATTTAAAGAAATTCCAATTGTTTTAGAAACACCATGAATTGATGGAAAAGTAAGTCCTTATAAAATTGAAATTGAAATGATTAAAAATAATACATTTACAAATCCTTTTAAAGATAAAGAAATAAAATAAAAACTGCTATATATAGCAGTTTTTTTAGTCTTTATTATATAAATGCAATTTTAATCTTAATACCTTATCTAATATTTCAATATTTTTATTAATTTCTTTAATATTATCTTGAAAATTAACTTGTAAATAATTATCATTTGTAGAAATTAGCATAGAAATTAAAGTTAATAATTCTACTCAAATAGCTTGATTTTCACTGTATTGTTCTATTTCGTTTAAATAAATATTTGAATCATTTAATACTGTAGTTAAATTTATCTTGTATTTTTTAATACAAACTTGATCAAATAAATCTATATTTTTTTGATCCAAGTAGATCTTATTAAAGTTTAAAAGTACTTTTAAACACATGTCGTTTATTTCCTTATTTGATAAATTTGGTCTTTGATTATCTCCTAATAAGTGAAATAAAGTTGTCATATTAACATTATCGTCAAAAAAATCATCTTTCATAGGTAAATTTCTCCTTACATTAATAATATATTAATGTAAAATAATAGGGAATTAAGGTGAAAAAAATGAAAAAATTACTTACAATTTTAACTGGATTTACTATAACACTAGCACCAGTTAGTCAAATAGTTAGTTGTAAAATAACAGAAAATAATACTTATAGTAAATCAAGTGATATAGAAAAATTTTGATTATATAAGTCTCAAAATACTGTAGTTTTTAGTGAAAGTTCTGATGACGAAACTGATAAAAATTACATCAACAATGAAATAAAAAAATTAATTTCATTTAATTTTAAAAATCAAGAAGAAGTTAATGATGAATTAGACATTAATTTGGATAATGAAGTTAATGGAGAAAAATTAGATGATAAAATTGAGTTTGAATTTTATTCAACAGCAAATGAAAAAACAATTATTGGAGATACTTCAAAATTAAAGGAATATTTAGTAAAGGAATTTGGAATAGATGATATTCTAACAACAAAGAGTTTATATTTTAAATATAAACTTAAAGTAGAAACTGAATCTAAATTTAATTCAACATTTTTAGAAATTAAATTTACAAACAAACCTAAAATGAAAGAAAATGTTTTTAAAGATAAAGCTTTATTAACAGAGAGTAAAATTAATACTTATTTTTTTAATGACTTACAAGCAATAATCAAAGAAAAAGGTGGGACTTTTAATAAAAGTCTATTGGACAATAAAAATAAAGCAGAAATAGTATTTTTTATTAAAGGTATTTTAGATTCAATTAAAGATATAAATGATAAAAAAGTTGAAATTTCAAATAGTATTGAGTGAGTTAAAAATACAAATAAGCACACTGCTAATGCTAGACCAATGGAATGAAGTTCATTAACTCCAGAAGAAACATTATATGAACTTATTTTAAATAGCAATGAAATTACAGAACCTCAAAAGTCATTTATAGATTTTACAGATAAAATTTATAAGGAAAAAAAATTTGCAAATTCAGATTTTGCAACTTGGTTAGGATTAACAGGCAAAACTTTTGTTGTGGGATAGATCTTATAAAATTAAATATATAGAAAAGGCGAAAAAGAAATGGAAAAATCAATTAGTAAATTAAAAAAGCGAAGAAGAATGACAATTCAAATCTTATATCGTCTTTTTTTATTGGACGAAAATGTAAACAAAATTAAACAAGAGATATTAGATGGATTTCAATTAGAATCCTTTGACGAAGAAATAAATGATTATATTTTTGAAATTTTAGAAAACATTTATGAGTATAAAGAAATAATTTCAAATTTACTCCCTGAACTTTGATCATGAACAAGATTACCAAAGGTAATACAATCAATTTTAATTAATGCAGTATATGAAATAAAAAAAGAAATAACTCCAAAGCCAGTTGTTGTAAATGAAAGTATTGAATTAACTCGTGAGTACTTACCAAGTTTTGACACTTCTTTTATAAATGGATTGATAGATAACGTTAAATAGAAAAGGAATTAATTATGGGTATAGATAATTTTGCAATTTTTAAAAGTGAATTAAAAGAGCATTTACACGACTTAAAAGATGAAATTAAATATTTAGTTTATAAAGAATTTAAAAATTTTATTTTTAAAAATAAAATCAATTCACATAAAGAATTTTCTAAAAGTTTTTTAACTAAAGCTTTTTGTGAACTTTCAACATATTGCTACTTGCAAAATTTTAATACTAAATTATTTAATTCAAAAAATTATAAACTTATTAAAGATTATTTAAAAAATTCAGAAGATTATTTTTTAAATAATAATTTTAAAAATGTCGTTTTAGTTAGTGCAACTAAATTATCAAAAGAAGATGATCAACTTAATAAATTTATTCAAAATTTAACAAATGATTTACAAACAAATGTTTGAATAAGAAATTTAAACTGATATAACAATGAGCATTTCTTAAAAGAAGTTAAATTTGATAAAAATGTTTCTGAATACGAAGAACAACTTTATAAAATGATAAAAACTTATGATAAAAATTTATTTAACACTGTATCAGAAAATAAATTTTCTCATACAAAATTAAACTTTAAAGAAGATTGAAATTCATTTTTAGAAAAAAATGTTATGTATAGTTTAGAAAAATTTATTTTTACACCGATTAAATATGATGAAGATAACTATGAAAATAAAATGGAGAAGTTATCTGAATTAGTTAAACATGATACAATTTTTATTTTTATAAATAATGTTGAAGTTAAATCAAAATATAAAACAACTTTATTAAATGACTTAAGTTTCTTTTCTGATATTATAAAATTCGAATGTCCAATTTTTGCAATTGATAATAATGATTTTTTTAGTTTATTAAATCCATTAGCACTTAAAAATTTTAAAAGTTATAATGATATTTTTGAATTCTTAAAAAATAAACCACAAGTGGAAAAAGAAAATATAAATAATTTAAAAACTACTGATACTTTAAATTGATATTGAAATAAAATCTTTGAAGATGAAGAAAATGAAAAAGAAATAAATGAAATTTTTAATAGCAATTATAATAATAAAAAAGAATTAAGTGATCTTGAAAAGACAGTAACTTTTAATGATATTAATAAATTAAGCGAAATTATATTTGAAAATTCAGAATCTGAGTCAACTGGTGTTTTAGATGAATTGATATCAGAATTAAATGTAGCTAATAATTTAGATGATAAAACTTTAAAATCATATTTAAATAAATTTAATTCCTTTGTAAAATTATTTGATGATAACAAAGATAATTTTGAATTACTTACAGTTAATTATGATAAAGAAAAATATTTAAAGTTTAAAGAAATGATTGATAATAAGACAATTACAGAATTATTTATTTTTTTAGATTCAAAATTTAATAGCTTAAAAGAAACTTTGGAAAATAAAAAGTTAACTAAACATGATGCATTAAATTCTTTTGCTTTATATATGAAAGTAAAAAATTGTATTAACGAAATTGAAATATTAAATTTTAAATAAAGTTAAAGGAGTAAAGATATGACTGAAATGATTTTTAAAATAACTGACTTTGCAGATATGTTAAAAGAGTATGTTGAAGATTCAAATACTTTTAAAAATGTAAATGTAAAAGGAGAAGTTGCAAACTTAACTCATAATAAAAGTGGTCATATTTATTTTTCATTAAAAGATAGTCAAGCAAAAATTGATTGTGCAATTTGAAAAACAAATGCTTTTAAATTTTTAGATCTAAATATTAAAGAGGGAACAGAAGTTATTACGAAGGGAACTTTATCATATTATAAACCAACAGGTAAAATAACTTTTACAGTTTATGATATTAGAGTTGATGGAGTTGGTGAACTTTCTCTTCTATATGACAAAAGATATAAAGAGTTAAAAGAGCAAGGTTGATTTCTCGATGAGTTTAAAAAGTCTATTCCAAAATTTCCAAAAAATATTGGAATAGTTACAGCTGCAACTGGAGATGCAGTTAGAGATTTAATAACAACTATTAAAAGAAGATATCCATTAGTAAATGTATTTTTATTTCCTTCACTTGTTCAAGGAGAAGGTGCTGCAAAAGATATTGCAAATAAAATAAAACAAGCAAATAATTTTAAAATTTCTTTAGATACTTTAATAGTTGGTAGAGGCGGAGGAAGTTACGAAGATCTTTGAGCATTTAATGAAATGGAAGTTTTAAGTGCAATTAGAGAAAGTAATATTCCAATAATTAGCGGTGTTGGTCATGAACCAGATATAACTCTTGCAGATTACGTTGCAGATTTTAGAGCTTCAACTCCAACTGCAGCTGGTGAAAAAGCAACACCAGATAAAGAAAGTGTAACTCAAGCTCTTTCTACAAAAACAAATGAGTTTGTATCAGTATTAAAAAATAAAATAGAAAAAATTAATTTTGAAATTGATAGTCAATATTCTAAATTAAATAATTCTATAAAAAATAAATTGATAAATTTAAAAGATAACTTTTCAAATTTATCAACAAACTTTAATTCTATAATTACAAATAAATTAAATTACATTAATAAAAACTTTGAAAACAATATAGATATTTGAAAAAGAAGTTTAATAAATAAATTTGATAAATATAAAGTTGAAATAAAAAACTTTGAAGAAAAAATGAAATTACAAAGTCCTTACTTACCTTTGGAAAAAGGTTATTCAATTTTGAAACAAAATAATGATGTTATCAAATTCAAAAAAGATATCAATCCTAATAAAAAAATTACAGCAGTATTAATTGATGGTGAAATAGAAATGAAATTAGAAAAGGAAAATTAAAATTATGAGTACAAAAAACTTTAATGAATTATTAGATGAAATAAAAAATATTTCAAATAAATTAAATGATTCTTCGACATCAATGGAAGAATCTATTGAATTATTTAAAAAGGGAACTGAAATGATTAAAGAAGCTAAAGATCAATTAAATAACTTAGAAGGTGAAGTTAAAAAAGTTCTTGAAAATAATGAAACAACTAATTTTTAAAAAAACTGGATTCAATCCAGTTTTTTTAAATGTTAGCTTTTGAATTAGCTTCTTTATCAATTATTAAAGTAAAGTTAGGATGTAATGTTAGTAGTGAAGAGGGAACTTGTTCAACTACAGGTCCATTTAAAATTTGATCAATTACATTTGCTTTTGCTTCACCATTTGCAATCATAAGAATATTTTTTGATTGCATAATTTCTCTTGGTCCCATTGTTACATACTTTTCATGAAACTTTTCAGTATCCAATTTAGGAACACTAATATTATTTTGAGTATCTATCATAGATATTTCTCTTGTACTATCTCCAAATTTTGTTACTCCTGATAAATTACCACAAAAGTGTCCATCAATTCCAATACCTAAAAGAACAAGATCTAAACCACCATCAGCATTCAATTGTTTTATGAAATCTTTTCAATTTAGAAAATTCATTTGATGAATATTATTAGAATTTATTTTCCCTGGTGTATAGAATAATTCATCCAAATCTTTGAAAGTTAATCCAGTTGATAGATCATCTTTCAAAGGTATTTCATCAAAATTATAAAAGTGAACTTTTTCTAATATTTCTATTCTGTTCAAATTTTCAATCAGCATTTTATAAAACATTAAGGGAGTTCTTCCTCCAGTAATAGCTACATTTATTCTATTTTGATTTTTACAATTATTTATAGTTTCAATAAAAACATCCAAAGTTTTTATACTCATTTCCTCATAATCATTTGTTTTTATTATTTTCATTTACTTCACACCTTTCTATATATCATTTTATTCTTAATTTGAATAATTTTACTTTCCAAATTAGAAAGTAAAGTTTTGTGTATATAGTCAGTTTTTTTAGTAAAATTACTATTTAAATACTTTTCTTATATTTACTTTACAAATACTTTTATTTTCTTCTAAATCTACGATATATTTAATAGCTAAAAAGAAAATAATTGTAAAACCTAAATATTTGGTTTTTTCATTGTCAATATTGTAAAATAAGAAGGGTGAAATATATGAAACTATTAGAACTTAAGAATTTTAAAGCAATTTATAATAATAGAGATAATGAAGATCTAAAAGAACTTGCACAAGATATACGTAATTTTTTAAATGACTTTGTAAATCAAAATAATGGTCATATAGGAAGTAATCTTGGAGTTGTTGAATTAACATTATCAATTTTGTCATATTTTGATTTAGATGATTCAATAGTTTTATTCGATACAGGTCACCAATCACATATTTATAAGTTATTAGTTCATGGAATTGAGAAATTCAAAACAATCAAAGAATACAATGGTTTAAGTAATTTCCAGGAAATAAGTGAATCAGAATATGATTGAATAAGCACAGGACACAGTTCAACATCAATTGCATATCAATTTGGTTATGCAATTGCAAATAATAAGAAAAATATTATATCTATAATAGGAGATGCTGCATTTTATGGATCTTATACTCATCCAGGATTAATAAACTTACAAAATATAGATAAAAAAACTATAACAATTTTAAATGATAATAATCAAGCAATTGGCAAAAATGCTTTAGCTATTAAAGATATTAAAAAATATGTTGAGTCAATTGGAATAAAATATATAAAATGTGAAAATGGTCATGATTTTGAAGAACTGTTTAATAGTTTTGATCAAGCAAACAATTCAAATGAGCATGTTTTTATTCATTGTATAACTAAAAAAGCTCATGGTTATGATGGTAAAAATGAATTATTTGAAAATCATTCAATAGAGCCAATTAATAATAATAGCTATTCAAAATTAATTGCACAAGAAATTGAAAATAACTTCACTAATAACGACTATTTAATTTGCCCTGCGATGATAAGTTCTTCTAATTTCTTAAATTTACAGAATAAATTTAAGAAAAACGTAATTGATGTTGGAATAAATGAAGAATTTAGTATTTTAACAGCAAGTGCAATTGCAAATTCGAATAAAAAAACTTTTATTTCAATTTATTCAACATTCTTTCAAAGAATTTTTGATCAATTAGTGCACGATGTGTTTAGAAATAATCTACCTATGACATTTCTTATCGATAGGGGAGGTTTAAGTTTTAGTGGGGGGGTTAGTCATCATGGTATTTATGACATTTCCCTTATTAATAATTTTGAAAATTCTATAATTTGTCAACCTTATAGTGTAAATGATGTAAAAGTTTTGGCAAAACAAGCTTATTTAAATACTCATAAACAATTTTTTTTAAGATATGAAAATTTAGCTGCAATTGAAGATAAAAGTCAAGAAAAATTTAAAATAGGACAATGACAAGAATTAATTTTTGATGAAAATAATACATTAACTTTAATAGCATATGGAAATATATTAGAAGAGTTTTATAACATTATAAGAGAAAAGAAATTAAATATAAATTTAATAAATGCAAGATATATAAATCCAATTGATGAAGAAATGATCAAAAAACACAGAAATAATATTATTTTTGTTTATGAACAAGTAATAAATAAGAATAATTTATTTTCAAATATGAAATTTAAATTTGATAATTTAAATTTACATAGTTTTTCTTTTGAATCACGAAATATTAAACATGGAAATAAAGAATTTTTATTAGAAGAATTTAACATGAATGTAGAATCAATAATAAAAAGAATTTTTGAGGTACCAAAAAAATGCAAACTATAGTAGATAAAAATTATTTTTTAGATAAACTCTCAAAGGACAGAGAGATCAATGATTTAATTTCAAAACAGTCAAATAAAGATAATTTAAATTTTTTTGAAAATCTTAAAGAATTAAGAAGAATATTACATTTAAAAAGCCAAACTGATAAAAAAATATTACATGAATATAATAAGTTAATTGTTATTCCTACAGGAAGTGAAGAAACCTTAATAAGAGAACTTCATGAATTTAATAATGAAATGTATGATGACTTACCAGAGCATTATACTTTGAATTTTAAAACTGAAGTAAATAAAGAAAATAAAATTATAAAAGAAAAACCTTCAAACTTAAAAACTATTTATAAAAAAAATATTTTAAATCTTTCTAAACCATACATTCAAGATTCTTCTATAATTTTAGATGAAACAATTGAACCAAATTATTTAGAAAAAACATTTCAAGATTTTGAAACATTATTACTTAATGAACCAATTATTAATAATGATAATAGTGAAAACTATTTAGATAAAATATTAAATGATAAAGAATATGAATCTGAAATTTTAAAAAGTAGTAGTGATATATTTGTAGAATCAATGATTGAAAAAGAAGAAATGATTTCAAATATTAGAAATAATTTAAGTACTGGAAACTATGGAAAATTAAATTTAACAAAAACATTTTCTCTTTCAACTACAAAGTATATGAAAAAATTAGAAACATTAAAAAAAGGTTTTGTAAAAACTTATGGAAGTGAAATGTTTCAAAAAATTTCTGAATGAATTAGTCAAGAAGAATCTTTATATGAGAATATTGATAGAACAAAAAAAATAAATAATTTAAAAATGCAAAAATTGGATTTTAAAAAGAAAAGAAAATTTAAAGTAAAACCAAAAAGAAAATTTTAAGGAGATAATTTTATATGAAAAAAAGACTTGATCAAATTTTATTAGATTTGGAACTTACAGAGAACAGAAGTAAATCAAGATCTCTAATTGTTGATGGTAAAGTATTAGTTAATAATGAAAAAATAACAAAGCCTGGAACATTATTTGATCAAGAAAAAATAATTATAAAATTATTAAATAAAGAAAATGAATTTGTAAGTAGAGCAGGTAAAAAATTATTTAAAGCTGTTAAATTTTGAAATATAGATTTAAAAGATAAAGTATGTTTAGATATTGGTTCATCAACAGGGGGTTTTACTGATTGTTGTTTACAAAATAATGCAAGTTATGTTTATGCAGTTGATGTTGGAACAAATCAGTTAGATTGAAAATTAAGAAGTAATCCAAAAGTTAAATCAATGGAGAAAACAAATTTTAGAATTGTAACAAAAGATTTTTTTGAAAAGCATATTGATTTTTTTTGTTGTGATGTTAGTTTTATTTCAATAGAAAAAATATTGTTACCTTTAAAAGATATAGTTAGTGAAGAAGTTAGTGGTGTTATTTTAATCAAACCTCAATTTGAATCTGATAAAGAAGATGTAAAAAATGGAAAGATAAATTCAAAAGAAGGACATATAAAATCAATTACAAGAGTTATAAATTATTGTAATGATAATCTTTTTTCTGTACTTGATATTAATTGATCACCTATACTTGGAAACAAAAAGAAAAATATTGAATACTTATGTTATATAAGAAAAAATAATAAAAGTGAAAATAAATTTAATTTAGATCAAATTCCAAAACTTGTAGATGACTGTTGAAAGTTTTTTGAAAACAATGAAGAAGAATAAAGTTATTTTTTTATTAGACATGGATGCATTCTTTGCAAGTTGTCATATGGCAGAAGATCCAAGTTTAAAAAATAAAAATTTAGTTGTTGCAAGTCCTAACAGAAGAGCAATAGTTACAACTGCAAGTTATAATGCAAGAAAATTTGGAATCAGAGCAGGTACTCCTGTTTTTAAAGCACAAGAAATGTGTAAAGATCTTTACATTGCATATTCAAATTTTAGTTTGTATATAAAATATTCCGAACAAGTTTTTGATATTATTTATAATAATTTTACAAAAGACTTTGAAGTTGCTTCAATAGATGAATGTTATATTGACATGACAAAAGTTTGAAGAAAGTATGGTACTGTTAGAAGTGCAGCTCAAGCTTTAATAGATATGATTTATGAACAAACAGGTCTTACATGTTCAATTGGAATAAGCACAAATAAATTTTTAGCAAAAATGTGTGTTGACTTTAATAAACCAAAAGGAATTTCAATTTTACTTGAAAAAGATATTGAAGAAAAACTTTGACCACTTTCAGTTAAAGAAATGTATATGATAGGTCCTGCAACAGAAAAAAAATTAAATGAAAATAATATTCTTACAATAAAAGATTTAGCTCTTTCTAATTTAAATACAATTATTGATCTACTTGGTAAGAGGGGACTTACACTTTGATATTGAGCAAATGGAAAAGGAAGTGATCAAGTTTCAAGAGAAGCAAGTGAATTTAAATCAATTGGAAATGAACTGACATTAAATTTTACAACAACAAATTATGAAGAAATAGAAGAAATAATCTATGAAATTAGTTTAAAAATCTCTAACAGAGCTAAACAAAGATATTTACAAGGAACTACTATTTCAATAGTTGTTAAATATTTAGATGAAAATTCTAACGAGATGTACAATGATAAACAAAGAAAGAAACATATTGTAAAGCAAGAATCAATTCAAGATGCAACAAATGATCCAGAAATTATTTATGCAATAGCAAAGCAATGTTTTTATGAACTTTGAACAGGGCAACCAATATTATTACTTGGAGTTAGATTAAGTAATTTAACAAATGAAATTGAAAAATCTAAACAACTTTCAATTGACGAAATAGATTTAAGTGAAGGAATAGATTATAATAAAGTTAATCAAATAATTTATAATTTAAATTTAAAGTTTGGAAAAGATAAAATTTTTACTGGAGATAAATTAATAAAGTATATGGATAAGAATATAGTTCAATCAAAATTTTTAAAAAATGATGATGTTCATATTTCAAATGAACAAATTATTGATAAATGAAAAAAATAATAGGGGAGTTAAATTATGGAATATAGAATAGACGATTTAATACTTGAATTGCATTCAATTCATAAACAATTAAATGACTTTTTATTTTCATCTTCCCTATCTGAAATCAAAATTAGTATTGAAACAAGTAAAAGAAAAAGTAGGTTAACATTAGGTCACTTTGATACAGCAAAAGATTGATCTGATAACATTAATCAAATAACTATATGAACATTAGCTTTAAATGGAGATTATCAAAACATAATATCAGTTTTAGTTCATGAAATGGTTCATCAATACAATTATGAAAACGATATAAAAGACGTTGAGAACAATCAAAGACATAATAAAAATTTCAAGAAAGTTGCACAAGATATAGCAAAATTGAACGTTGTTAAGAGTTCTAAGCAAGGTTTTTCTCAAACATCAGCTACACCAGAGCTTATAAATTTCATTGAAAAGAAACTTGATTTTAATAAGCAATTATTTAAAAAAATGATTCATAAAGATGCACTAGAATATCAACCAAGAGGTTATAATAAAAATAATAGATATATTTGTGAAGGATGCGAAACAATCATAAATAATTCTAGAGAAATACCTTTAAGAATAAAATGCTTAGATTGTAATAAAGATTTTAAAAAAATATAAAAAGTGTATATTGCAATATACACTTTTATTAATAACTATAATTTTTTACTTCAATTTAAGACTTCTAAGTGTTAAAATTAATTTAGCGCTTTTAAATTAATGGATATATTACAGGAGGTTCTATGGCAGGATTCGCACCGAAGTTTTGTCCTACTCACTTACAAATACATGTTTGTGATTTACAAAACGTTTTTAATAAAAATAAATCAATTGAAGAAGAACTTGGCGCAAAAGTAAGACGATTACATGGAACTCAAACAGAAGAGGAACTGGCAGAGGAAAATAATAAAAGAAAACATCAACCAGGAACACTTGGAGATATATTGGCAAAAGCTAAAGAAAAGATCCGAAATGATAAAGGAGATTTTGAAGATAGCGATCCAGATAATAAAATAGTAAGTGGTGAAGAAATAAACGATAGAATGGCTGCCTTGAGAGTAAAAATGATGGGTGGCTCTTCCCCTTCTACTTCAGATTCTTCACCTTCTAATTCTGATCTTTCAGAAATTATTCAAAATGCACAAAATTATCAAAAAGAAAATCCAGAAAAACCATATATACCACCCATCAGGTCAAATATGGATGAAAAAGATGATAATAGTTTATCATCTTCAAATCCTTCAAATAATTTAGAACCTGATGATTTAAACCAAGCTGAGATTGCCGATGAATCAATATCAAAAACAATTCCTAAAGTTAAAGAAACTAAGGAAAAAAATATCGAATCATCTGATAAATTATTCAGTCAAGAAGAAACACAAGAATTAATTCAACTAGCTGTAAAAGAAGCATTAAAACAAGTTGGTATAATTGGTGATGATGAAGTAAAAGTTAAAAAAACTGTAAAAAAGAAAACAAGTTAATAAAAAAGGAAAAACAAATTTGTTTTTCCTTTTTTATTACCCTTCAAAGTGTAAGTTTGTAGCTTTTGATTCAAGATCTTTGATATCTTTTTGTAAAATATCAAGTTTTTCTTTTGCAAGTCCGTATGCATCTCTTCCTGCAAAAATATTTGCTGGAATTTCGTTTTGACTGCTTAATTCAATTAGCAATTCTGCATATTTTTCTGGATTACCATCTTGATAACCATTTCATGATTTAACTGTGTTAACTCATTCATCTCTTGCTTGTGCATAATCTGCAATAACATTGTTTCCTGTAACAAGTGATTCTTCTTTTAAGAAGTTTGTTCTAAATCCTCCAGGTTTTACTGATGAAACACTAATTCCAAGTGGTTTTAACTCATGGCTAATTCCTTCTGCAAAACCATCAAGACCAAATTTAACTGCAGCATAGATACTGTTATATGGAACTGTTTTAAATCCTCATGCTGATGAAGTTACAAAAATGTGTCCATATTTTTGTTTTCTCATGTAAGGTAATACATTACGAACAACGTTCATTGTTCCAATTAAGTTTGCATTTATGTTTTTCATTACTTCTTCTTCAGAAGTTTCTTCAAATGTTCATAATTGTCCATAACCTGCATTATTTAATAAAATATCAATTGTAGAAAATTTTTCAATTCCTTTATCGATAGCATTTTTAATGCTTTTTGAATCTGTCATATCCATTTCAACTGCTAATAAATTTGGGTTTTCCCCTATTTCAGAAATAATTTTATCTTTATTTCTACTTGTTGCAATTACTTGGTGTCCGTTATCAAGTAATTTTTTTGTAACAACTAATCCAAGTCCTTGACTTGCTCCAGTTACTAATCATACTTTATTTATCATTTTATACCTCCTATTGATACAAAATAATTATAAAACATTATAGTTACTATAATGCAAGTGAAAAAACAACATTTTTTTAAATTATTTTCTTATTTTTTAATTCAACTTCAAAATTAATCGGATTTCATTTATCCATTTCACCAGTTTTTATTAAATTTTCATAATGTTTTTCTTTGTTATTTAATAAATCAAGTTCATCATTCAATTTTTGTATTTTTTCTTTTAGAGCTTCTTTTTGTGTAACAATTATTTTTAATCTTTCTGGTGCTGTTTTATCACCTTCTATACATAAATCCAGATAAATTTTAATGTTATTTAATTCCATTCCTGCATTTCTTAAAATAAACACCATTTTGAATCATTCTAAATCTTCAAAATTGGCATATCTATAATTATTTTCTTCTCTTTTTAAATAAGGAAATACCCCTTTTGAATCATAAAATCTAATTGTTTGTTCTGTTACATCAAAAAGATTTGCTAATTGTTTTATTCCTATTTTTTTTACCATAATATTAATCCTCACTTTTAATTTTTTCTATTAAATCATCAATACTTTTAAAAAAACTTTGCTTATCGCTATTATTTTCTAATATATAATCAAACTTATATTTTCTTAATTTTTTGAATTGAAATTCTGTAATTGAATCAATTTCTTTTAGATCTCTGTTGTCTCTATTTCTAACTCTATCGATTCTTTGACTATTGTCTTTTACAAGCAATATAGTTTTATCAAATTTAACTTTTATTCCACTTATAACTGCTGCTTCAACAAAAATTAAATCACTGTTAATTTCCTTTTTTATAAGTAAATTAATTTCTTTTGAAATTAATGGTCAAGCCACTTTTGTAAATTTTTCATTTAACTTATGATTATTAAACAATTCGCTTCTTAAAACTGTTCGTTCAATTTTTTCATTTTCAATTGAATTTGGTATGAATTTTTTTAAGAAATTTAATATCTTTTTATTATAAATGACATATTTTGATATTTTATCAGCTTCTATTACTTTTATTCTAGGATTTTCGCTTAAATGTTCTAACATAGTTGACTTTCCACTACCTATAAATCCACTTACTCCAATAATTTTCAAAATCTCACCTTCTTTTCATTAATAGGTTACAAAAAAAATCATTATTAAATGATTTTTACTTTATTTAATTATAAATTATTTTATCTACATAACTTGAAATAATTGGTTTAATTGGTGACATTTCTTTTATAATTTCTGTACAAATTTCTCTATAGTTTTTGTAGTCCTTATTATTTTTAGCAATTTCCAATCTTCCAATCACATTAGTTTTTTGATCAATGTTTTTAAAATTTGAATTAATTTTGTTTTTCAAACAAAATCCAATTTTTGGCAATAATTCTTGATTTCTAAATGCTATTGCAAAAATTTGTTCTAATTTAATTTCAGCTGCAAATAAATCTCATGTTTTTAATGCAAATCTATATCCTTCAATTAATTCTTCAAGATCTTTTTTATATCTTCCAAAAAAATCTAATCTAGGATTTAAAATTATTTGTTCAATTAAATCAACAAATTGCTTATCTGTAGATGTAAAGATATTCATTTGAGCTTCAACTTCAGTTGCAATAGTATTTCAATCATTTTCTTTATTTTCTGCAATTATTTCTAATTTTTCAATTGTTTCTTTATAGATTAATGAATCTTTATTATTTGAATTCTCAAGCATTTTTACTAAATTTTTATAGAATAAAATACATTTCTTTTCAATTTTTGGATCATAATCAACTTTAATTTTATTTACTTGATTAATTTCTTTTACTTCTTTGATTTCTTTAATATCTTTTGATTCTTTTGATTCTTTAATTTTTGGTTTTTCTACTTTTGAATAGCTTTCAACAAGATTTGCTCCAGTTTGTAAATCAATATCTTTTAAAACTATTAAATTTATTCTTCATCAACTACATTCTCCGCAAATATTTCCTGCAAATGCAATTAAAATTGAAATAAATGGCAAAATGATTGGAAGAACAAATCACATAATAAGTTCAAAAGTTTTATTGTCTGTTTCAATAGCAGCAGCTCCTGGTATTTGAGAAAATAAAGCAAAAGTTAATCAATAAATTTGATTAGGTTGAGTTTGCAATATCTCTATAACTTTAGAAGTAGCTTCTTTATTAATTGAAATAAAATTCCCTGATCCAAACTCTAATACTATTCCCATTAAAAATGGTGAAGCACTTAAAAGTGAAAGAAACATTGAAATAGTAAGCAGTGAAAATATAATTCATGCAAAAATCATAGTTAATTGATAACTTCTAATTGGTCTTACTATTCTTGCAATACCCTTTTTAGTCTTTGCTTTATAGCCAACAAGATGAATTATTAATCTAAAAATCATTACTATCATTCCCAATGAACTTAACGCTAATGGTAATCAATAAATTATGATATCATTTTCAGCTAGAATAATAGATTTTCCATTATATAAAAATATTAATAAAAACTTACTAAATTCTTGTTCAATAATTGAAGTATTAATTTGTAATATGTTTTCATTATTTATTATTGGAGAAAATAATAAAGTTAATGAATAAGTTAAAGAAACAACAAAAAAAGCAAGTAATGAACCAATCATAAATTGTGATTTTTTATTATTTTTTAAAATTTTAATTTTGCCCATATTATCATTTCCCCATAAAAACTAATATTATTATATATTAGTTTTTAAATAATTCAAAATTAAAAAATGCTTAAGGGTGCATAACTTAAAGGTAGGAAATAAAAAAGACATTTTTCATTCAATTGTTAATTTAATTATTCCACAATTCTAGTCATGCTTGACCAACAGCTCCTAATTCAGCTGCCAAGACACCAACGCCTATTATTTTAAGAACTTCAATTAGTCAACTACTTTGCTTGTTATCTAATTGAATATTTTTTAAATTTGTAAGCTTTAAATTTTTAATTTAATTGATTTAGTACCTACCATAGTTTCTCCTTTTAATTAAAAAAAAGAATAGTTGATACTATTCTTCTGGGTCAGTTGGTGTTTCGTCTTTAAAAACTACTGCAAATACTTTTAAAAATTCGATTAGTTTAACATCAAACCCTTTTGCATATTCCATTAAGTCAGCATTACCGTATCCAGTACCAACTTCTGCTTTTTCACAACGTACTGGTGTATCTTCTCATTCCATTGCAATAAATGGTCTATATAGTGTATTCATTTCAACAACATATGCGATTACACCTTCAGGTAAAAGATTTGTAGTTACTCCTTTTTTACCTTCTGGGTCTAGCACTGAAACTAATTTTGGAATATCTACATAATTGATTCCTTCAATTGATGATGTGATTCCAGAAATGTGTACATCTTTACCATCTAATACATCTTGGATTTGTTGAGTTGCACCAATTGTTAATTTGTAATTTATATCTAAATCCTCTGTTAAGTTCAATATCTGAGAAGATAAATAAATTCTCTGTATTCATACCTTGTAAGTAACATTGATCAACTATTTGGTCATGAATATCTAATATTTTTTCTCTTAAATTAACTTTTTCAATTTTTAATTTAGGAGCATCAATTGCTGTATCCAACATAGCTTTTCTTTTATATTGTACTTCTGCACTAGCTGTTTCACTTAATTCTTCAGCAATCAATTCAGGAGCTAATTTTTCCAAAGCTGAATATTGTCTAGCAACTTTAAATGCTTTTTCAATTGAAACGTTTTCTTAAACATATTCAGCCAATGAATATTCATTAAAAATTTTGTTTTTATTTGCTAAAAATTCTTCCCCCATTTGTTCACCTGTTGTAACAGTAAATTTCATAGGTTTTTTTCTTGTTATTGTTTGGTTCCGTTCAGTAACTGTTTTAAATGGAATTAAAGTTTCAAATCCAATTTTAGTTGAATAAACTTCATGAAAAATAACTTGCACTACTTCACTTCTATTAGTAGAGTTAGTAATATCAATAAAACAATTCTGATTTTTAAATTGTTTTAAGTTCATATTTTTCTCCTTAGCTTAAATCTAAAAGATTTCCAGTATTAAAATCTTTTTTTGTTTTATTAATGTTGAAATTTTGTTCATCAATAATTTTAACTTTTTGCCAATTAATTCTTTTACAGACTTAATAATTTCTTCTATATTTGTATATGAAAAATTTTGCACCATTTGTTTAACAAATTCTAATTGTGTATCAGTGATATCTAAATTTTGTGATAATAATTCTTTTTGAATTAACAGGTTATTTAATGATTGGATTTGAAATTCTTTATCTTTTATTGAATCCTGTAAAGCAACTATTTCTTGATTTTTATTATTTGCATTTTCTTTAATAATTTCATTTATCTTTGATTTTTGTTCATCACTAAATTGTACTTCTTCAGCTGGTTCAATATCATCTGTTGTTTCTTCCAATTCCTCAGAAGTTTCAGGCGCAGTTTCCTGAACTATTTCATCTACTTTTGTTTCTTCTGTCATAATCATCTCCTTTGACCTTTGGCGAGTACCAATAAATTAAGTATAAAAAAAACCTCTAAATTTAAAAGAGGTTTAGTTTTTTAGGTGAATTTAAAATAAATCTATTAATTTACATTTTAAACATAGTTTTGATATAGTTTGGCATTGTTCCTTAATTGTATAATGACATGAACAAGAAATTTTTTTATGCATTAATTCAAACATTTTATCTATGTCATTGTCTCATGGTTTTTTAGAATTATTTAAAAATCTACACATGGAAGAAATTAATCCGACATAATAATCAGAATATCTTATTAAAGGATTGGCATTAGATTCATATTGTTTGACTTTTATACTTATATTTGTAAATTGTGAATTTCAATACATTTGAGTAATTATATAACTTTCCAGACTTTCTAATTTACTACCTTTTTTTTCTTCATTCGGTTCCAAAACTTTTGGTACAGATTTTCTTTGATCAACAAATATTTTTATTATTATTTCTTCGTCAAAACTAAAATTTGAATAATTAAGAGTCCTATCAACTAAGTAATATGACATCATGTTATAAATGGCATTTAAATTAATCGCCCTGTTATTCTTTGATTTTCAGTTTTTTAAATTACATGTTATAGATATATTCTTTTGAGTTAAGTTCCTAATATTTTCAAATAAAAATGACTTATTTTGTAAGCTCAAGTTATTTCACTTGACTTCTTTATGGTTTTTAGGATTGTCAATCAAAATATATTGTTCTAATTCTTTTTCCTCATTCATTCTAAATTCTTTTATATTTTTTTCAGTTTTTAAGATATTTGACCTAATTTTGCTTTCAATTCTTTGAATATTTGAATAGTCATCGTTTATTATATAGAAACCACCTACAACAAAAAATTCTGATAAATTATTTCCGCTTTCATCTAGATAAAAATTAATATATTTTGCCAAAATAAGTGATTCCTTTCATAAAAAAAGGAGGTTTCCCTCCTCTGCATAGAGTTGTCCGTACTTACATCACGGTTAAGCTTTGCTACAAACATCTACGTCTTACATTTAAATAATAACACCTCTTTTTTAAAAAATCTATAAATTATTCAAATATTTTTTTCTTTTATTTTCTCCAATTAATTCAATGTGTTTGTTTAGTAACCCTTCTATTCTCGAAAACAATCTTTCAGATGCTATGTCGTCTTTTAATTTTTTAGAATATTTTTCTTTTAAATCATTTATTGAATAATTAGTAGTAATAATTGTTGTTAATTTTTTGATTTCTAATTTTTCAAATCTTTTCTCAAAAATTTCATAAATATATGGATATGTAGATTCATGAATAAATTCAACACCTAAATCATCAACTATTAATAAAGAAGTATTAGCAAATTTAGAAATATGATTTTCTATAACTTGAGTATAGTCTGAATATTTTTAAGATCACAATGTTTGAATATCAGATATAAATTTTTACATATTAAAAAATACTGGTGTTGTAAATTTATTTAATGATTCTTCTATTTTCTTTTTTTTCTTCTGAGATTTCATCCATTTTATTATTTTCAGGAAAAGAACGTTCTACTTTTATATATTCTTGAATAAATCCATATTTTTCTTTTGCATCAAATCATGAAGTTTGTTCAATATTATTATCTATTAATCTTTGTCTATATAAAACATCATTATTGTTATATTGTTCATCTAGCTTAATAATTTTTTTGTTTTAAATTTTGTTTTTGAGTTTCATATAGTTTAACAAGTTCTTTTGAAAATGTTGTTTTACCAACTCCTGCTTTACCATAAATATATAATCCATTATTTTTATCTAAATTAATTTTTTCTAATAGATTTTTATAATCTAAATTATTATCAACATTATATTTAAAAATCATTATTTGTCACCTTTAGACTTTAATTTTCTTTTTTGAATAGTTACTTGGGACATTAAAAATTTATTTTTTTTAGTAGTTTTTATGGGGCATGTATACAGAACTTCCTAAACTTCGATTTGAGCTTTGGAAACATTATTTTTTATATTAAACGAATTCCTTAAAATGCCATTAAATTCTATATAATAACCTATTTTAATTTTTTTAAATCTAGATTATAATTCTATATCTTTAAAAATTAAATCAATTCATTGATTGTTATCAAAAATAATTTTTATTTTTTTTAATTAGTCATTCACCAGAACCATTGCTATTTTTTCTACTTCTTTCTTCTGGATCAGAATATACTTGACCAGATAAAGTTATATGATTATATTTTTTGATTTCTTTATCCATTATTTTCATCTTCATCATCTGTTCTACCAAAATATCAATTTTCACATATACTTTCAGCCATTGGATAAGAATTACCACAAATATTACACATTGTCATTATCTTTACCTCCATTTTTATTTGAAACTAAATTTGAAATAGTTTTGATTGAGTATCAATTATTCCAATTAATTCTTTAATTTGTGTAATGATTTTTCTTTTTGGTCCACAATAAATTTTTTTTAATTTCAAAGAAATTTCAATTAAACTGTATTCATTACAAACTTTTAGAACTTTACCTTTAGCTATTAAATAGCTTGAGTTTGGATAATAATTAAATTTTTTATTGCATTTAAAGTTTTGACAAATATTATTCATTAGCTAATTAACTCTCCTGTACTAGAATCTCTAAAATTTCCTTTTAATCTCATAAATTCAAAATATTCTGGTTCCATTAATGATAGATATCTTATTTTCCCCTCGGTATTTTTTTGAGTACTGATAATAACGTAGTTTAAATATTTTTGATCTACATAAACATCTCATTGATCAGTATTTTTGTTAAATTTTAATTTTATAGACATTCCAGATGTTTTCATAGGATTATTTATTTCAATCATTTTTCCTTTTATACCGCCAACAAATGCCTTTATATTACTTTTCTCTGTTGTAGAGAACTGTAAAGTGAATTGTCTTTTCCTGTTTCTATTTTCTAAAGCTGTTTCCAGTCAAAACTTCAATATTGGACTTTTTAATGTTATTTTTTCCATATTTTTCCTTTCTTGAATTATTTAAAACCTTCGAGAAAAATCACATTCTTTCCAGAGTCCACTCAGGTTAGACGCACTTTGCCCTACAAAAAAGCAAAGTGCTATTCTTTCGGTCACCACGCAACGGCCAGCATACACGCGAGCATCATTTACATTTTCTGCCCCAAAAACCTTTTCAGGAGTCTCGCTTTTGCAACTCGTAAGAGTTCAGACTGCCATAGTTTAAAACTATCTACCCCTAGCTAATGCTAGATGTGTTTTGAGCGCAACCCCAAAACTACCCCGCCTTTTAATAGATGCGGACTCTAATGGTTCACGTATACCACAACCGGATAACAATTTTGCCGCTTCCGCAAGTCTCATAAGCCGTCTCTAGCCAATTTCTGTAATCAGGATTTAAATAATTCTTATATAATTTTCTTTTTTAGCTGATCTGTAATAGTAAATGATTATTGCATCTACTTCATGCTCATTGATATGACTTAAATTTCAAAATCATCCACCAGCGCGACCAGTTTTAAATATTAGTCCATCAAAGTTTTTTTCTTTTCTACGAATTTTACCTTTAAAGTTTTTAATCATGAAAGAGTTAATTTTAAATATGTTTTTATATTTAATTTCAATTGCACCAAGTAGCTTAGCATACGAAACCATATCTGCATTAGCTACATTGTTCTGTAATGGTCTCATTTCTTCAAAAATAATACATTCGTTTATTAACGGATATAATATTCTAATTTTTTGTATAAAGTTAAAATGTTCTTTTCATTCTTTACTAAAGAAAGTATAAATATTAAAACCATCAAAAATAGAAGTGGTTCCTGTTCCAGACAAGTCAATTCCTAAATAGTAACTATTCATATAAATCAACCCCCATATTTTTTGAGTATCTTTTGAATTTTCATTCAATACAATCAAATGGGATTTCTAGATCCAAGATTTTATACACTTCATATAAATTTTTTCTTAATCAAATCAAACATTCTTTTGGTCTAATACAATTAGGTAATTAGAAAGAGATAATATCTTCTCAGTTAATCTTATAAACTTGCCTTTCTTCAAATTGATAGAATACTTTAAGTACTCTTTCACCTTTTGAAAAACGAATATAATTAAATTCAATTCTCGCACGCATATTTGAAATACATCTCCAATATTTATACGAAGTGTTTATTGGTTTCACAAAAGAACAAAAAAAGACGAATTTATCGTCTTTTTTCTATTTTCCTACCTCTTTGTTATACACCCAATACTCAAATAAGCATTTTTTAAATCTTTAGTATTTAGTAAACTGATCAAAATCAGATTTTAAATCTCTATATGTTAAGCAATCATTTATTAATTTAACTTGATTCTCCAATAATTCAAAAGTTGAAAACTTAAATCTTTGTTCTCCAGATAAATATATGCCATCTTCTTCAATTTTGTGTTCAGGTTTTAAACAATATGGCAAAATCTCTTTATTAATTATACTTTCATTAAAATATTTAAATAATGGTCTATATTCACCTCTACCTGGACCTAAATTAACTAAGCCAATTGCAAATCTTGGATCTACTATAAATAAACTTAAGATATTTATTTTAGTTCTATCATCAATAAAATTTGCAATAGTTTTATTTGTTAATAAAAATGATTCTCTATCTAATTCTGATATTTTGAAAAACTTAAAAAATGTATTGTTTACAACATTGTGAAAGTAAACATCAAGAAACTTATAATTTTGTGATTTAAAAACATCATTTGGAACTATAATTCTTTTTTGATATTCTTGTAAATCAAAATTAATTTCAGAATTTTCTACATATTCATATAAACTTTCAAAAACTCTTTTACTAAAAATATAGTCATACATTTCAAATAAAATATAACTAACTATATTTAATATTGCTGTTTTATAATCTTGATCTATATCATTATTTAATACATCAAAGACCCTAAACTTTTGATTGGTATTTGAAAAAGAAAACTTATATTCGCCATTAATTATTGTTATCATAAAATAAAAATACTTTAAGAATAATACTTCTTTTCCAGTCATTTCAATATTCTCTGATTTCTTTTTTATTCTTTTATCAACAATAGCTTTAGCTACTTTTGATATCTGATTAAATTGTTTTGATATTTTTTCTAAATCAAACTCTTCATTATTTTTAAATAAAATTTCAATAAATGGTGTATTTTCAAATGTAATTGTTTCTATTTGATCACTTACAAAGTCAATATATCTAAAAGAAAAA
The DNA here is from genome assembly GCF_000439455.1 of Spiroplasma diminutum CUAS-1. Taxonomy (GTDB): domain Bacteria; phylum Bacillota_I; class Bacilli_A; order Mycoplasmatales; family Mycoplasmataceae; genus Spiroplasma_A; species Spiroplasma_A diminutum. The sequence continues at coordinate 501,793 of NC_021833.1, forward strand.
GACCCATCCTCATTTTGGGTTTTTCAACTTTCTAAAAATTCACTTGGCAAAATAAGATTTCTCTTTATTCTTTTCATATTGTCACCTATTTACTCATTTTCTATCAACCACAATTGTTTTGCAGCAGATATTGGAGTTGCAGTTATTATCACTTTTTGAAATTTATCAATAACAAAATATATATCTGTTTTTGAAGTTTTAATATAAATATGCTTTGAAGTTTCAAAGCTTAATGTTGACTTTTCAATCATTTTAAGTATTTTATCTTTAAGTTTAAACTCTTCTTCATCAGCTAATTTAAGACGCTGTCTTATTCTCTGAATTGAATGTGTTGAAAATCCATATTCATGCTTATAATAATAACTCATATTTACCTCAATATAATTATAAAGAATTTTTGCAATACATTAAAATAAATATCGAATAACAAATAAAATAAAATAAAAAGATAAAAAAAACTTCTTTCGAAGTTCTAATGTAAATAATTTCTAAGAAATAACTAAGAAATTACCTGATCATCTTTCAGCAAATGTCCCTTTTTTCATACAAATCATTACTAAATCATAAAGACCTGGAATAATTAAAATGTAAAGTAAAGCTTGTAAAAGACTGAAACCAAATAATCTAAGTTGCTTTTTAGTTGAATAACTCATCCCCATAGCTTTCATCCCTATTGAAGGTTTTGCCATACAGAAATTAATAATCATAAAGATTCAATAAATACCAAGTGTAATTCCTATAAGAAAATTATCAATTAAATTACACGCAACTCTTCTTCAAAATCCTGCATTCATATTATTTTACCCCTTTCATATTAATTATACACTATAAGTGTTTATTTTTAAAGTAAAAAAAATGATTAATAATTTATCGTATCAATATAGAATTAATACTTATTACTAATCAAAAAATTCTTTATTTCTTTTCCAGACCTATATTTTATTTCTAAGTTTTTAGAAACAAGTCTATGACAAGGAATCAATAATAATATTGGGTTTTTAGCCATACAAGTTGCTATAAAACGTGTATGATCCACTTTATTTATTAATTTTGCAAAGTCTGAATAAGTAAAATATTGGCCATATTTTAATTTAGCAACCTCTTGCAAAATCTCTATTTGTTTTTCTGTTAAATTATTAAGATAAAAATCATCAAAATTTATTTTAATTTCTTCATGATTTTCAAATTTTCTAAGCATTTCAATATATTTTTCAAATCCAGTTTCATTTAATACGTTTCTTACTTTATAGCCTTTATAAAAATCATGAATATTATCATTTTCAAATCCAATATATGCAAGTTTTTCTTCATACATAGCTAATTTAATAATTTTATTAGTAAAAATTTTAATTTTATAAACTTTTAAAATTTTTTCACTCATTCAATATCACCCACTAAAATTATATGTAAAAAACTCAACAAAAGTTGAGTTTTTATTAATATAAACTTATTTTAGAAAATTAATTATTATTTTTCTGAATCATCTGACTTATTATTATTTTTTTTATTCTGTCTATCTTGAAGCATTTTTAAGAATGAATCAATGTCTTCTTGACTTTCATAAATAGATGGGTCCATCTCATATTTTCTTCCTTGCATTGCTTCTGAAATCATAGTTTGATATTCATTATTTGCTTTTGCAATTTTTTCTCTATCCATTTTTGGATTTAATACTAAAATCACGATAAGTGATACTGCAGTAGCAATTAATGAAATTAAATAGATTCATAATAAAACTTTAATTATAGTAAAGTCAAAAAAATCAGTCATTTGTTTTACTAAATCATTTATTCCAGCTTCGTTTTCTTTAATTCATTGACTAAATTCTGCTGGTGTCATTTTTGAATTCGCTACACCCATACCAAAAGACTTTGAAACTTGAGAAAATATTGTATTATTTCCAAATATATATAAGAAAGGATTTGAGAAACTAAATATCATAATAGCAACAAACATTCCTGGAACAACTAAATTAATTCCTGGAATTAAATATTGTTGTCTATAAGTTTTAGGAGGTTGAACAATTGTATAAATTATTCAAGCTATCATTAATCCCATAAGAATTAAAACAAAAATACTTCCTGCAGATCCTGAATTTATTCCTAATGCTGCTCCCATGGTTCAATTCACTTGAGTTGCTTTTCTATCATCTAATCATTTTTGTCAAGTTGCTTGAAACTCTGGAGTTCACCCAGTCCCTATTGTCTCTTTTGTAATTGGAAAAGGTTTAACTAATTGAAGATATAGAGATATGACAATAAAGAATATGGTACAAATTCCCATTGCAATACCTAAACTTAATTTTAATCACTTAGTATATTTTGGTTTAGCATTATATGGATAAAATCTTGGATCTTGTAAAGGATGCAAAGGAACATTTCCCATAAAAGGATTTCCCTGTGTACTTTGTGCATTTGAAAATTTTTCATATCCTGCTGAATTTGAATCAGTATTTGGTCTTTCTTTTGTTTTATCAACAACTTCAGGTTCAACTGAATCTTTTGCTTTCAAATATTTTTCTTTTAATTCATCAGATATTAATGAATTTTCTTTAACTAACTCTTCAGTTAATTCAAAAGACTGATCAGTTAATGAATTTCTTGGTGTTTGAAATTTATTAAAACAATATGTTTGTAAGAAAACAATATCACTTAAAACTTCATCATTAGATTTATCATCTGGTTTTACAAATTTAATTTTTTCTTTTGTAATATTTACCAATGATTTACCAAAAACAGCTCCTCATTTTTGATCTTTAAAACTACAATTTTCATTAATTTCTAAAATTAGTAAATCATTTACTAATTCAATTGCTTGTTTTTTAAACTCAATATCATTTAATAATTCGACCCTTAATCTTTGGTCCTTTATTAAATTTGCTAATAAAAATATCGAATCTTGATATATCTTGTTAGCTTCCATTTCTTTAACCTCTATTCTTATTAAACATTAAACATTTTTAATAGTTCAATTTCTGGAATTATTTTATTATCGTAAATTCCACTTTTTATATTCTTTTCTAATAAATATAACACTTTGATTTTATCATTTATTTGACTAATATCTAGTTTATTTTCCTCCAATAGCTTTGTAATTCTATAAGGATTTATACTTAATATTGATGCAATTTCAGAATTATTAACTCGTTTTTGTCTATATAATAAAATATTTCTAAGTGATATCAAATTATTTGCAAGTAAAGCTAAAAATGAATATATATCATTGTTAATTTCCATATAACTTGATCATTGTTTTAAAAATGTCTTTATATCATTTGAAATAAAACAATTTGCTAATTGAAAAGTATCAAAACTATTATATTTAGTAGTTATTTCATTTATTAATGGAATATCAATTTTCTTGTTTAAAACTATTAACTTATTGATTTCATTTGAAAACACTTGCATGTCATTTGGAAGTTTATCAATAAACAGTTCAATTGCTTCTAGATCATATTCAATATCTGCACTTTGCATTTTCATTAGAATAATTTGTCTCTTTTGATCAACAGTTGGTTCATCTAATTTTAAAAGTTTACAATTACTTTCAGTTAATTTAGCAATTTTAAGTTTTTTTGAAAATTTATCAGAATTTAAAGTAAGTATTATTTCAACTTCATTATTAGTTGAATTCAATATCTGCTCAACAAATTTTACATCATAAGTTTTATGGAGTTTTACCTTACTTTCATTTACGAATCAACAATCATTTATGATAATTATTTTTTTAGAAGAAAATATTGAATATGTATTTATTTCTTCTAAAATAGAAGGAATTGCATCATCTATTAAAGAATATTCAAAAATATCATATTCTTTTTCTAAGTTAATCTTCTGAATTAACTTATCAACTTGCTTTTTAATTAAAAAATTATCATTTGAATATATAAAGAACATTTTTATCACCTATTACTTATAATTTACCATTAAAAATTGATAAAAAAATTAATTTATTTTGAATTAAATTTGTTTTTACTATATACTCTATTTGTATATAAATATCTTGTTCAAAGGGGTGAATCAAAAATGGCAAATATTAAATCACAAGAAAAGCGTATTTTAACTAATGAAAAATCACGTTTAGCAAACAAAGCTTTTAGAAGTTCAGTTAAAACTGCAGTTAAAAAAGCTTTAAGTGCAAAAGCAGAAGGTTCAAAAGAAAAAGATGCTTTAATTAACGAAGCAGTTAGTTTATTAGATAAATCAGTAACTAAAGGAATCTTTAAAGCAAATAAAGCTGCAAGAGAAAAATCAAGATTAATGAAATAATTAATTTCCAATAATAGAAAAAACTCTTTTAAAAAGAGTTTTTTTGTATTCTTTTTACCTTACTTGTCCTTATATTATATTTATAACTATTTCTTCCGTTTGTAACATATGTTTTACAACTATATTTGTTTAAAGTATCTATTGTTTCTTTACTTGGAAAATTTAAATTATTTTTTTTGTGACCAGAAATAAAGCATGTTTTAGGTTTTATTAATTTTATAAATGATTCTGATGTACTTGTTTTACTTCCATGATGACCAACTTGAAGAAAATCAATACCCCCTTTTACTTTACTTTCAAATATTGGATCATTTATTAAACTATATTCTCTTTTCTTTGTAGCATCTCCTGTAAAAAGGATTTTTCTATTTTTTACTTCTATTAACGAAACTTGTGAATTGTCATTTTCATCTTTATTAGATGTTTCAATGAAATTAGTAATTTTCAAATCTTTTATTACATAAGTTCTTTTATTATCTGTATTTCAAAATATTTCTTTTATATTATAGGTTCTCTCAATACTTTCTAATTGATCATAGTGATCTTTATGATTATGACTTATAAAAGCAGCATCAATTTTTCTAATTCCCTTATAGATCAAATAACTTTCAAAACTTGTTTTATTAAAGCCAACTCCACTTCCTGCATCAAAAAGTATATTTTTTCCTTTATACTGTAATAAAAAGCTATTTGCATTTCCAACATTTAACATAACTATTGTTGAATTTAAATTTAATAGTTGATTAAACTCAACTATTAAAAAAGAATTAAAACTTAAAATTACAATCAAAAAGTTTCTAATTGATTTCTTGTTTATTTGTAAACTCAAAATGACTTTTAAAATTATAAAATAACTAATTAATCATAAAACACTAAAACTTCCTACAATTGTTGTTAAATTAATATAAGAAAAGCTTTTTGTATATAAATAAAGTATTTTGTATACAAATTCTAATATAGGATTGCAAAATGGAATAATGAATAAAAATGATAATATAAAGCAAAACGAAATGAATGGAACTAATAAAATTTCAAATATAGAACTAAATCAAAAAAATTTATAATCATAAAAAACTTGTAAAGGAATGAAAATAGAATTAATTATTAAAAAATTATAGATTAAATTTGTCATGGGCTTTTTATCTTTATACTTTTTAATAAATAAAACAGCAATAATTGAAAAAACAAATCCAATATTGAAAACAAATAAAGGGTTTATAAATAAACAAACTATTCATATAATTGAAAGCTTTGTAAATTTTGATAATCTGAAATTTCAATTTAATTCAATTCAGTTAATTATTAACAAAATACATGACTTTAATATAAATAATTTAAATCCCAATAAATAACTATATAAGAAGTACAAAATTATTGGAATAATTTTGTATTTTTTATACCTCTTAGAATTTTTGAATATCTTTTTATTAAAAAAATTTGCTATTAAATAAACATTTAATCCACTTAAGTTGATTAAATAAGTTAAAGAATAATTATTTAAATTTTTATAAACTGAATCTGAAGTTTTTTGTTGAAAGATAAACAGTTTACTCAAATTATTTGAAGTATTAACTATTTTATAAAAGTAATAATTAATAAATTTAAAATTTCTTTTTAAGATTATTACATTAGAAATTTTATATTTAACATTTTTGTTAAGTAAATATGAATTAAAATCAAATTCCCAAAAATTACCATTAACATTGACTTTTTCAAACTCCCCTACCAAAGATATATACTCCCCTACCGATAGTTTTACCTCCCCTACCGGTACATAATACAAAGTTTGAAGTTGTTTTATTAAAAAATATTTTTCTTTAACCTCAACTACCCTATAAAAATTTAAATTTAGCTTTTGATTTATATCAAACTTATAAAATATCAGAAAAGATATTAAAAAAACAATTGTAAAAATAAGGAAAGGATAACTTTTCTTAAGATCTATAAAAAATACAGATAAAATAATGCAATAAAATCCTATACAGATATATAAACTAGTCACTTCCCTACTCAAAGCTATTAGAACAGTTATAACAAAAGTAAATAGGAAGTAATTTCTATTAGTAAATAAGTTTTGGTAGTGCTTTATTATAGAAGTCCACATTAAATGTATTGCCTACATATATTTTCTTAAGTTTTTCCATGCATTCATCATAAGTATTTTCTTGTTCAAGTAGAATATCAACAGTTTTCTTTGCAACACCCTCACTCACTGATCTAGATGTAAAAAATTCTTGATCTACTTCAAATCTACTTATTCTAACGACTTCAACATTATCATTTGGATAAAAGTGAATTGTGTTATTCTTTTTTAAATTTGAATTATTTTCAATATCAAATAAGTTATTTAAATAATTTAGGTTATTATTTTTTATTAATTCTTCTGATGTCATTGAATCATTTTTGTTCTTAACTTTACTTGGTAATATAGTTTGATCTTCTAGTTTTATTTGATATTTGACTTTAAAATGAACATAATTTTGATCTATAATTTCAATTTTAGTGTCCTCTTGAACTGTAAGGTTATAAATAGAAAACAAAGTTAAACCAATTAATAAAGAAAAAATTAATATAATAATATACTTAGAATTCTTCATATTTCACCTCATATAACTAATCGATTAAAAAATAAAAAAACAAACATAATTGTTTGTTTTTTTATTATTTATCTAATTGTTTAATCTTTTCTAAAAGTACTTCATATTGCTTTTTGTAATCTTCGTATTTTTTCTTTTCTTCTTCAACTTTATCTAAAGCTGCTCTTTTAATAAAGTTATCATTTGATAACATTTTTTCGCTTCTTTCAATTTCTTTTGAAAGAAGTGAAACCTTTTCTTTAGTTTCTAATAAAGCTTTTTCTTTATCAAAGAAGTCCTTATTTGGGATATCTAAGAAATAATCTTTAATTGCAAGAGAAGTATAATCTTTATCTTGAATAATATTGTTGTTCAATTGACAATTAACCATTTTTTCAACAAATAATTTAATATATTCTATTTCAACTTCTAATTCATTTTTAACTGATGAAGACGAATTATTTAAATATAGATTTAAACTAATTGCATTTTTAATCTTTTGGTTTGCTCTGAACTCTCTTAAAGTACTTATAATGTCAAAAATATGACTAATTGATTGAGTTTCGAATTTATATTCTTTTTCCAATCATCTTTCTTTTAAAATTGATGATTCTAGTGCAAAAGATTGATAGATTTCTTCTGTAACAAAAGGCATAAATGGATGTAACATAATTAAAATATTCTTTAATACATACCCTAGAGTTAATTTACTAAATTCTTTTTGATTTTCATTTAATAAGCTATTTTCTCCAATTTGTGCTTTTGACAATTCAATGTATCAAGAGCAATAATCATCTCAAATAAAGTTATATAAAACTTTTCCTGCAACAGTAAATTCGTATTTATCAATTGCTTCTTTAACTTGTTTTTGAGTTTCACTTAACTTTGTCAATATTCATAAGTCAATTTGATTTAAATTTCCTTCATTTTTTTCTAATGCTAAATCAAATTCTTGAGTTGTTGGTATTTTTTCAATACTTAACATAACAAATCTTGAAGCGTTTCAAACTTTATTAATAAAGTTTCAAGTACTTGTTAATTTCTCTTCACTATATCTCAAATCTTGACCTGGACTTGAATTTGTAAGTAAGAAATATCTAAGTGAATCTGCTCCATAAGTTTCAATAACTTCCATTGGATCAACACCATTACCTAATGATTTTGACATTTTTCTTCCTTGTTCATCACGAATTAAACCATGAATTAAAACATCATTAAATGGTTTTGATTCAGTAAATTCTAAACTTTGAAATACCATTCTAGCTACTCAAAAGAAAATAATGTCATAACCAGTTACCATTGTTGATACTGGGAAATATCTTTTCATCATTTCAGATTCAGTGTCTTGATTTCAATCCATTGTTGCAAATGGTCAAAATGCACTTGAAAATCAAGTATCAAGAACATCTTGATCACGAGTTCAATTTTGTTCATCTTTTGGAGGATTTATACCAACATAAACTTCTTTTGTATCATTGTGATATCAAGCAGGTATTTGGTGTCCCCATCAAAGTTGTCTTGAAATAGTTCAATCATGTGAATTTTCCATTCATTTGTTTAATGTATCATTAAATCTATTTGGATAAAATTTAATTGCATTATCTGATGATTGTAAGTCTAATACTTGTTTTGCAAGTGGTTCCATTTTAACAAATCATTGATCTGATATAAAAGGTTCAACAATAGCATTACTTCTTTCTGAATAACCTACTTGATGAGTTACATCTTCTTTTTTAATAAATGTTTTTTCTTGAGTTAATTTTTCAATTAATTGTTTTCTTGCTTCAAATCTATCTAAACCATTAAATTCAAGTGCTTTTTCATTCATTGTTGCATCATCATTCATTACATTAATTTGCTCTAAATTATATTTTAATCCTAATTCAAAGTCATTAATATCATGAGCTGGAGTACATTTCATAACACCAGTTCCAAAGTCCATTTCAACATATTCATCTGCTATAACAGGGATTTTAGCCCCGTTTGAGGGGTTTATAACAGTTTTTCCAATATATTTGATATATCTTTCATCATTTGGGTTTACAACAACACAAACGTCTCCAAACATTGTTTCTGGGCGAGTTGTAGCAACTTGTAAGTACTCTTCTTTTGAGTTTTCTAGCATATATTTAAAGTGATACATACCACCTTGTGTTTCTTTGTAAATTACTTCAATATTTGAAAGAGCTGTTTTTTGTTTTGGATCTCAATTTATAATTCTTTTACCTTTATAAATTAAGTTATTTTCATACATATTAACAAATACATAATTTACAATTTTATTTAATTGTTCTGAATAAGTAAATTTTTCTTTTGAATAATCTAAACTTAACCCTAATTTGGCTCATTGACTTCTAATTGTTAAAGCATACTCTTCTTTTCATTCTCAAACTTTTTCAATGAATTTTTCTCTTCCCAAATCATATCTAGATATATTTTGCTCTCTTAAACGCTCTTCTACTTTTGCTTGAGTTGCAATTCCAGCATGGTCCATTCCAGGAATTCAAACTGTATCAAAACCATTTAATTTCTTGAATCTTATTAATAAGTCTTGAAGAGAACCATCTCATGCATGACCCAAATGCAATTTACCTGTAACATTTGGAGGTGGAATTACTATTGAATATGCTGGTTTTTTAGAATCAAATTCAGCTTCAAATAACTTTTGTTCTAATCAAAGATCATATTTATTCTTTTCAACTTCTTTATGATTATATTTTTTTTCTAATTCTTTCATTATTTTCTCCTTTTAAATAAAAAAACCTATTTTTTAATTATTTTAATTAAAAAATAGGAACGCATTAAAGAATTAACACGCGGTACCATCCTAATTGATTGTAAAATACAACCCACTCAAATTTTAAGTTTTTTATACTTATACAACCTTCAATAAAAGTAAATTCTAGTTCACACCAAACACTAGATCTCTGAAAATTACTTTTTATTTACTCCTTATAAGCAATACAAATTTATTATATCAAAGTGAATAAAAAAAATAGCACAAAAGTGCTATTTTAGCCATAATTAACTTCCGACACTAAAAATGGCTATATTATTAAATTATTTCATTCATTTCATATTCTCTTTGAATATTTTATCTAAGTAAATATCTACACTTGTTTTTAACTAAGTTTAAAAATTTACTCTGTCAATAGCATGTTTTTTAACTGATTTTTCACTAATTTTAATAAATTCAGCTTCTTTATATTGAATCATAGATTCTATACTTAAGAATCTTTGATATAGTAATATTTTTTCTTCTCTTTCGAAATTAATAACAATTTCTTCAAAATTTTCTTTATGAACATCTTTATCTTTGTTTTTTAAATTTAAAGAGATTTTATTAAAGTTATTTTTTAATTCTCTAAAAAATTTATTCATAGAAATTTGATAAATTGCATAAACAAGAGTTAAAGTAAATAGCGAAAATATAAATCCTGTTAATAATAATGAAATTGCAAATGATATTTCTTTATTATTATTTAAAATAGTAGAAATAAGACCATAAAATAGTGGTTTTGAATTATCTTCATAATTCCTAATTATTAATGAATCACCTATTTTACCAAGTTCTTCTAAATTAAATAGTTGAAATCCACCTTCATATTTAATATTTGCAGTCATATGATTACCTTGTAAAATTGTAAATACTATTAATGGTGTTATTAAAATAGTTGTTTTAATAAAAGCTAAAATATTATTTTTTCTTAATATCGATCTAAAAGATGTATAAGAAACATTTTTAATATCAATTGATTTTATAAAGTTAGTATATTCAGATAAAAATTTAAATATAATCGCTATAATTGCAACAGTTCCAAGTATCAATTTTAATAAAATTAATATAATTTTATTAAAATAACTGTCAAGTATTACTTCAATAGAAGGCATAATTAAAAAACTGGCAAAAATGGCTATAATTGCTGTATAAATTATTAAGTTATTTCATTCTATTTTTCTTTTAACTTGCTTAAATAACATAACTCTTTCCTCATAAATTTATTATAGAATAACTAAAAAATATTTCAAGTTTATAGTCTTTTTAAATAAAGTAAAAAATATTTTTTAAAATTAATTATTTACTTTAAATATCAAAAAAATCTATGAATATATGATCATATATTCTTTCAATTCAAAATAAATTTTTAGCTTTTTTTGATGAGAATTCCATCATAAAACTTTGTTCTAAAAGTTCATAGTAAGTAGATCAAATTTCTTTATAAACATTTAGTATTTTTTCATTAGTTTCTTTTATTTCGCTAATTTCTTTCTCACTTAGATCTTTTTTATTTGTAAATATAAAAAGACCATTTTTTGACTTTAAATCATTTTTTTTAAAAGTCATATTTAAATAGTTATCTGAAAATTTTGCATCATCAAATAGTGATTCATTTGAAAAATATTGACTTTTTATTAAATTTTTATACTTTGCTTCTATATCTTTATTTGCTTCAGTTAATTTCTGAAATGAATTTAAAAATGAAGGTAATAATAAAACATTAAGCATTGATGTTAAAATTGCTTTCATTAAATGTTTAGTGTCTAATAGCTCAAATAATTCATAGTTAATAAATATAACAGTTGTAAAGTTAACAACAATTATATAAATTCAAAATCATATTGGACTGAATTCGATACATCTTTGAGCTTTAAAATTGTGTTTTTCTAATTTTAAATTATAGTCAAAAACAAAAATTAATTGAAAGTATTTATTTTTGGCAAATCAGTTTGTATAAGTAAACTTTAAAAGTAAATAAATACTTGTTCCTACAACTGTTCAAGATATTAATTTTTGCTCATTTTTTAAGAAGAAATTTAATATAAATAGGATTAATGTTAATGAAAATATTGATTGGTCTAATATAAATAAAAATAACGCAAATGGATTAGTTTTAAAAAGTTTTTTAACTAATTTATTATGCTTGTGAAGTAATTTTGAAGTATTTTGACTATTTTTTGATTTCATTGTTCTTAATATTATTTCTAAAGTTATTTGTTTTAGAAGCTATAAATAAATATAAACTTCCTAGACCAATTATTATTCCCAAAATAGTTATAATTGCTATAAACATTCATGTTATTCCACTGTTAATAAATGTTTCTCCTAATTCTGAACTAAGAGCTTTTTTATTATGAATTTCTAAAAAGAAATATGGATATGCGCCCTTTTTACTTGCCAATAATGCATCTGATCCTAAACTTTTATAAATCAATTCACCTCTTGTAAGTGAAACAACCAAGTAAATTAATGGATAAATAAGCATTTTTCAAAAATCATGAACTATAAATTCTTTAAAGTTAAAAGTGATATTTTGCTTCATAAAAAATAAGAAATAAATAACAGTTAATATCGGTCCAATTGTATGTAAAACCATTTGTTCAATTCATCAAATGGGTTTTAAACCATCACCAAGTGGTGATGCTAATAATTGGGGTAAAAGTAGTCCATTAAATATTAAAGCTGTAACTGTAATATAAGTTATAATACTTAATGAAAATGCTTTTGTAAGAACTTTCATTTGTCCTTCTTTGTTATGATTAAAAAATCCAATAATGAATCAAATTACAACTAAAATATTTGATTGAATTGTAAAGTAACTAAAAAAGTTAATTATATAGCCTTCATAGTCATAACCAATTATTTCTATTCCTTGATCTAAACTTGAAATTATAGGACTATAAATTGCTCATTTTTGATATTTTTCACCATTATATTCATAAAAACTGTGGTCAATATTTATTATTCCTTTAATTAAACTTTCTAATACAAATGCAGAAATTAATAACGCTACTGCTAATTTATATCAAAGTCTTCAATCTTTTAAATTTTGTTTATTTATAAACATGTTACACCTCACTTTTAGTATATAAAAAAATTATAGACTATTTAAGTCTATAATACGTTGTTTTTTTGGTGTTATTTATTATAAAAATATTATTAAGTATTTTGAACTTCTGTTAATTTAGAACTTGAAAATTTATCTATTTTATTTGCAAAATAAAAGTAAAATAGACCTCAATCAAGAACTGCTTTCTTTCTAACTTTTTCAACTTCAGTTCATTTTTCATTTACTTTTAAAAACGTAAATCCACAAATAAGTGAGAACATAGTAAATAAACAAATTAATCCAAAAAGTGCTGCTAATCCTAGTCAAAGTCATCAAATACTTCCCATAGGGCTTATTACAAGTAAAGTTATAAAAACAGCAGTTAAAAGAATTGAAATGACAAATAAAATTGTTGAAGAAAGTGCAATCTTATAAATTCCTTGTTTAAGCTTTTGAATTCTATTATCCATAATAGTTCTCCTACTTCTTATTAATTTATTATAGACTATTTTAAATTAAAATGCTTCTTAATTATTAAAGGTAAATCAAATTTACTAAATTAAATAATATTTTAAAAGGTTTATTTACTAGATTAAAATTTTAAATTAGATAATAATTGGTTATAAATGATCCTTATTTTTCTAAATTATTGATAAAATTGTTAATTTCTGTTGTTGATAAGGTTAAATTATTATCGTTAAATTTAACCTTACTTTTAATTACTTCAACTTCTTTTGCAATTTTGGGTTTTTCATTAGCATCTTTGACTACTTCAACTTCTCTTGAAACATTAGGTTTTTCATTAACATCTTTAACTGATTTAATTTCTTTTAAAACAGCAGGTTTTTCAACACTTATATTATTTAAATTATCTGAAATACATTTCTTGCTTTTTAGCTCTTCTTTAAGATTTTTTTGCAAGTTTTCTTCTTTTAAATTTGAAGATACTTTCTGCTCTATATAATTTATGACATTATTCAAAGCTAAAGAACTATTTATAATATTATTATTTAATTGTAAAAGTGGATCTGTAATATTAATTCAATTTGTATAGTTATTATAAAAATTAGACATCATTTGTTGATAGTTCAAATAATTGGATATTTGATAAGCTTCATTAAATGTGTAAAACCTATATAAAATATTCATATTTCTATCTATAACAAGATACTCATTGTTTTGAAAAAATACATAATACATTTAATAACCTCTTCTCTTAATTTTAACTTTAATCTTCTTCATTACTTTTTATTTCAACTTTTATTCCCAATGCATTATGAATTGATTCCATATTAATTGGAAGTTTCATAAGATTAACTAAAGGTAAATTATTTTTTATTAAATATAAGAATAAATAATTTATTTGTTTATATTCATCAATAGATATAACCAATGAATTTTCTTGTTCGTCAAATTTGAACGATTTTATATTTTTATTATTTAAAAAATTTCTAAACTGATCTAAATCAAATTTATCTTTAATATAAATTTTATATTTAGAAAAGACATTTAACTCTTCTCTTGAACCTTCAAAAACTTTTTTTCCATTTTCTAAAATAACATATTCATCAATTATATCTGAAATTTCATCAATATTGTGAACAGTAATTATTATTGTTTTTCCCCTATTTTTATATTCAACAAGAAGATTTTTTACTCTATTTCTTCAATAGGAATCTAAGTTTGCTCCTGGTTCATCCATAATAATTATTTCTGCATCTTTTATGAAACACAAAATTAAATTTAATCTATTTTTCATTCCTCATGAAAATTCATTTACATTTTTATCTTTTGCAACTCATAAATCAAAATAATTTAATCAGTATTCTATTTTTTTATTAATTTCCTTTTTTTCAATTCCATAAACTAAACAAATAGTTTTTAAAAATAACACTACATTTATTTTATAAAGAGAGAAATCAATTTGTGTATAGAAGCCTATAAATTTATTCACTTTATAGTTATCTAGTTTTTTTCTCGAAGTATTCTTAACAAATATATCACCTTTAAAATTTCTTGTAGCTCCAATGATAGAATTAATTAAAACACTTTTACCGCTTCCACTAGATCCCAAAATTGCAGTTATTTTTTTTTCATAAATTTTTAAACTTATTGGTCCCACCTGATTCTTTTTAAATTTTTTTAAGAAATTTTTTAAGATTATTTCCATAACTTTACCTCATATCTATTTTGTTAAATTTATAAATAGAAATAATTATAAAAATTAACGCTAAAAATAATTGAACTAATAAATAAATTCATGATTTAACATAATTATTATAAGTATCTGTTTTTATATAGTTTTTATCATTAAGATCAAATTTATATGAACTATAACTTAAAAATAAATTCTTTTGATCATTGAAATAAATTTTTGATTTAGCATAATTTTTAAATCAAAAATCATTATATGAAAAGCCAGACATATTTGTATAATTGTTTCATGTTCCATTAAATAAATTTAAATTATTATATAGATTAAATTTATTTCTTGATCCCGAATAAGAAATTCAACCACTATTTGATTTATCTAACTCATAATTTGTGGAGACAACATATTTGCTTGTATAATCTATAAAATATTCTTCTAAGATTCTTGAAGCTAACATAAGTGGAAAATATAAATTATTATTTACAAACTTATTTTCATTAGTTCCAGCTTTAAAAGTAAAACCATTTTGCAATGTAGGACTTGGAGTTAAATTATATTTATAAAAATTTATTAAGTATTCTTTTTTTAATACTGCTTCAACAGAGTTATTATTTTTATATATTTTACTTTTTGTTTCATCAACAGAAATAAATTCACCAAAATAATCCGAAGAAAATTCTTGAAACTTAGGAATTTCTTTTGTAATTGTTGTTACAAATTGATATAAATCTTCTAATATTAATTTCATATCTTTTTCTAAACTATTACTATTAATTAAATCTTTTAGTTCATCTTCTGAAATAAAAGTATTTTTTAAATATACTTCCATGTTAACTGAATCATTAACTCTAAAGTCTTTTAAATCACTTATCGATGCATCCAGGGGTAAACTTTTAATTTTAAGATCAGTTACACTAATTTCCTTATCATTTTCTTGAATTATATTTAGTTTACTTCAAAAATCTGTAAGTCTTTTTGAGATAATTTGATCGGTTACAAACGACTCTTTTGTAAATCTATTATCTTCAACCATAAATTTATTTAAAGCATATGATAAATATGGATATTTCACTTGATAATTTAAAACATATTTCTGTAAATCAAATGCATCATAGAGATCAGCTACTTTATAAATTTGTCCACCATTATAATCAAATTTCAAAGTCAATTGACTTTCTTTTGTTTCAATAAATTGTCTTGGAATATTAGAAAGAAAAGTAATTGAAATTAATAATGTAGAAATTATTGTTGTGATTTGTACAGAAGTAAATAATAATAAGAATAATATAAAAGACATTAAAAATAATACAGATAAAAAAGTATATATAAAAAATGATAAGTTCAATCTAAATATTAAATTTATATTATTTGTAGCTAATAGTCCAAAAATAGAAATAACACCAGATGATATTAAAATATTAGAAGTTATTATAATTAATAAAAGAATATATTGAGAACCTAACATTTTAGTTCGTGATACTTGATTTGAAAAAATTAAATATAAAAGTTTATTATCTAAAATATTAATTATAAAAAATTGAAGTGCTCGCAATATTACTAAAAAAATAAATAATGAAATATAAACTATTATATAAAAATTAAAAAATACAACTATATCTTTTCCTTCTGAAATAAATATAAAAGAAATTGAGAATAGAAATGGAAATATTAATAATAAAATATTTAAAATTAAAAATGATTTTTCTTGAAAAAGTACTTTAAAATTAAATTTTAATAAATTATTTATTGATATTTTATTTTTTAAATTAGTACTAAGCAAAATATTATGTTGTGCTTCTTTCAATAAAGATTGAATTGTCTGATAAAGCTGAATTGTATTCTTCGTAAACAAAAACTAAATTTAGAAAGTTAAATTTCATTTGTATTGCAGTAGTTCTTTCAAAAAAACCAGTATATCTTGTAGTTTGCTTAAATCCATTATCTTGTTTTGTTAAATCAGAATATATTGCATTAAATGAGATTGATTCGTTTTTTTCTCTATAGTTAGCCATTTTAAATTCAAAAGTTGATTGATTTCCTTCATCTAATAATTTATCTCTAAAATTAATTTGGTCACCACGTTTCAATGATAAACTTTGATTCATTTTACTAGTATAACTACTCGCAGTTGATTGTAGTTTATCTCAAATATTTTCTTCAAGTTCATTATCTCTGACTTTTCCACTAAACGCAATTGGAGCATTAAATTCAGTATTATTATTTTTATTAACTATAGTAGTCTTTCTTGTATCAAATACATTTTGAAATGATTTAATACCCTTTACTGCGTTAAAGTAAACTGCATTACCAAAAGAAGTATCTTTTAACATTGTTGAATTATTTGAATCACTATTTTCACTATTATCAATTGAAGCTGAATAAGATATAACAAAATCATTTATTGATAAACTATAGTTTTCATTTATTTTAAGAGATAAACCATTAATTGTAACTTCTCCATTCATAAATGAATTAGACTTTTCATAATTACCTGTATATTTATTTGCTTCTTTGAATTGATTAAAACTAACTTTGTAGTCGTCATTCATTATATTAATATTTTTATTAAGTAAGCTAAAAAGCTTATCATTTACATTTTTTAGTCCATAATCTTTGAAATTTATTTCATTTCCATTTTCTTCTAAATTAATAAAGACTGAATTATTTATAGCTTTATAACTTTGTTCGTCGGTCTTATTTTTAAATAAACTAAATTTTTTATCTTCCATTTTATCATTTATGGTACTTTTTGAAACTGTCACATTATTTTCTGAGAATTCTAAACTAATATTTATATCTTTTAAATATTTATTTTTAATAAATGTTTTAATTTCGTTTTTAAATCCTTCACCATTATAAATGTTAGAAAAAATATTTTGTCTTTTTTTAGAATCAAATAGATCAAACATTTTGTAACTTTCATCTTTTTTAATATTAAATTCCATCATTTTAGAATCCAATCATGAATAGTTACTATCAGTATTTAAATAATCACTTTTAGCTTTTGAATTAATATCATTAACTATTGAAATTAAAACCTCATCATTTGTAAAAGTAAATGATAAATGTAAATTAGTATTAAAACTTTCTTTAATACCTTCTTGATTTTTATATTGAATTTTTACATTTAAATCGATAACTGTTGAAGATAAAAAGTAGTCTGTACTACTATCAAATTCTTGTTCTTCATTTCAATTTCTATTTGTATATTTTATATCAATAGTATTTTTATCAAAGTTTGAATCCTCAACTACTTTATTATTTAAAAGTATTACATTATATTTATCAGAACTTGTAGCTAAAGTATTTAACTGATTTTCTAGTTCAGATATTTTTAAAATATTATTAAAATCACTGACAATATCATTTTTAATATTTTCAGGCATTTCACTTTTTGCAGTATTATTTTTTTGATCAGTATTTACTCCATACTTTTCAATATTTTCTCTACTAAAAAAGTTATAAGCTGTATTATCATTCACTAATCCTATTAACTTATTTTTTTTAGAGTTTGCAAAGTCACTTATTATTTTACTTGTTTCTTCTTTTAAAGCTTTAATTAATTCAGAAACATCTTCATTAGTCTCTTTTTGATCTTCAACTTTATTTCCACAAGCAATAACACTTATTGGCGCTGGAACAATAACTCCAAAACCTACTAATAAATGAATTAACTTTTTCATTTTTTTCCTTCTTTCATTATTTAATGAAAAAAGTCAAATATGTACCCTATAAGTTGCTTTTTCTATCTTATCTAAAAAAAAAAAAAAAAAAACAATGGTTTTTATTACTAATCGTGTTAAAAATAGAAAAAGATATTCAATTAATTAACTGTTTTTTATATTTTTATCTTAATCTTCAACAATTTCTTTTGCATTGTTTAAATTAAATACAGAGGTTTGTCAAACTTCATTTCCTGAAGAAACTCATCCACTAACTCCAATTAATAAATAAAATTTTGAGTTTCAATACCCTATTCCCTTATTTAAAAGTGATTATATGAAGCACCTATATCCTTGTTTGTAAAACTATAATAATTATTAGAATCAGTTATTTTATTTTTAATTAAATAAGTGTTAATATTTAATAAGTATAAAACTAAGGGGTATTTATGAACAACTATGAAATAAATTTAGAAATAAATATTAAAGCACCTATTGAATTAGTTTGAGAAGAAATAATTAATTTTCATGAATATGGTGTTTGAAATCCTGTATATTCATTTATTAAAGGAAAATTTGATGAACATAGTAAATTAAAAATAGTACTTAAAAATAATATGAAGTTAAAAGCTAAAATTTTAGAGATCAATGAATTAAATAACTTTAGTTGATTAATGACAATTGGACCTAAATTTCTTTTTAATTCTATTCATAATTTTGAATTAGTAAAATTAGATAACGAAAACTGCAAATTTATTCAAAATGAAAAATTTGCAGGACTTGGTGTTAAAAGATTTTGAAAAAAAATGAAACTACAAACAGAGCAAGGATATGATTATATGAATATGGCATTAAAATATCTTTGTGAAAATAAATTTAAACAAAAAAAATAAAAGACAATTTTAATTAAAATTGTCTTTTTAATTAGAATTAGTGTACTAATAACTTAATTTCACCAATTTCTAATTTACTGTTTTTATTATATTTAAGAATAATATTAAATACATTTTCAACTGTTCCATCAGTTACAGTATATTCAAAATCATTTATTGCATTTCTTTTTATAACTACACTTATTCTTTTAAATAAATTTATAGCTTCAGTTTTCAATGCACTAATTTTTTCATCATTCTCATCTTTTCATTTTGAAAGTACATTACCTGTTTGAGAAAATATCTCTTTATTACTTTCTAAAATTTTAAAGAATTGTTCAAATACTGATCCCTCTTTTACAGTTCCATCAGAATTCATTCCAAGAACTTCAAACATATTATTAATATCTTTTAAAGCATTTTCTAATGTTGAATCTTTTTTTAGTCTTGAAATTAATTCTCCTAAATCATTAAAATTTAATGTTGAATTAGTTGTTTGACTAAAAGCTGAATCTAAATCATTTACAATTTCTTTTAAAGATTTATTTGTTATAAAGTCCATTGAACTTGGTTTAGCTTCATTAAAACGTTTTTGTTCTTCTTCATTTTGTTCAACATCTTCTTCAGAGTTTTCTGTAAGTCCAGATAAACTAATTTGATTCATTGGTACTGTTAAAAGATCTTTAATTGAAAAGTTCAATTTTGTATTTGAATTATTTCATAAATAACCCATTCAATCTTCTTTAAATTTATCTGCATCTCCATTATCTTTTATTTTTGAAATGATTTCTTTTACTGGACTTGGTAACATACCTTGAACTGTAAATATTAATCCAATTACTGTAGAAAATAGTGTTCCACCATATTCCTTATTAATTCCTCCATTAATAAATGATCTAACAAGTGCATTAACATAAATATTAAAGAAACCTGCATTAATTTTATCTTGACCCATTGCTTTTATTGCAAATTTACTCAATATTCCCATCAAACCATCATTTACTTTTTCTGTAAAATCTTTTGTTACACTAAAGTTTTTTGAGTTAGTTACAAACAATGCGCCAATATAGTTTTTAAATACTATACCAGTTTCATCATTATTAACCATGAAGTTTAATTTTTTAAATATTTGTTTAATGTCAATTTGATTTGTATCAACAATTCTACTTCTTTTAACTTCAATTATTTCTAAAGTTAAAACTGAAGAAGTCATTTCATCATAACTAAATTGTTCTAAGTAAACTAATAAAGTTCTTACAAATCTAATTACTTCTGCAATTGAATCTATGTTTTCTAGGAAGTCAACTTTAAGTTCAACTTCTCCATCCATTATTGATTTCATTTTATCTACTAATGTTGAAGTTGCTGATGAAATATTATCATCAATGTCTTGTTGAGATGCATAAGATAATTTTTCAGCACCTTTTCCATCAATAATTTTATTTATTGCATTTGACAAACCAATCACACTTGAATTAAGTGCTGTTTGGTAACTCATATCTTTATAAAGATCATTTGAAAAAGCATTTTCTAATGCTTGTAGAGCATCTTGATTTAATACATTTCCAATTGTTTTTAGTAACTCTGGAGATACTATTGATTCTATCATTGCTGGATTTTGTGCAACAGCTGCAATTAATTGTTGTAATTGTGCTGGATCTGATAGAAATCCTAATACTTGAGGAATTGTATTTTTAATTGCATCAACAATCCCTTCATCTTCTACACCTGGGTCAAGAACATAATCTTGATATACATTATCAGAAAGTTTTAAATCTGATGCTAACATATTGTTTACATTAAAGTATTTACTTGCTATTGTATTAAATTTTGCATTACTTTCAACATTTTCTGATTCATCAAATTTAGTTAATCCTAAATCTTTTAAATATTCATTTTTAACATTATTGTCCATATAATATTTACTACTAAAATGAGTTTCATTATCTGAAAGAGCATTTTGGTTTAAAAATAATGTCTTTGAATACTGTGACATTAATTTTGAAATAGTATCTTGTCTTGCTTCAGTTTCAAAGCCTTCATCTGGCTTACTTGGATTTTCAGGAGCAACTTTGTTTCCACAAGCAACAACTGCACTTGCGGTTGAAGCTGACATTGTTATTGCCCCCATTAAACTTAATAATTTTTTCATTTTGTTTTCCTCTCTTTAATTTCATTTGTTTTCAATTTCTTTTAATATCATTTTCATAGCTGTTTGATGACCAACTTTTGTTGGATGAACATAATCTATGAAAAAGAAATCATCTTGTTTTCCTTCATTTACAGATTTAACAGTTGCACTAATTTCTAAATTACTTAAATCAGCAGAACTTAAATCTGGCATTTTAGAAT
The DNA here is from genome assembly GCF_000439455.1 of Spiroplasma diminutum CUAS-1. GTDB lineage: Bacteria > Bacillota_I > Bacilli_A > Mycoplasmatales > Mycoplasmataceae > Spiroplasma_A > Spiroplasma_A diminutum. The sequence goes on from NC_021833.1 coordinate 523,503, forward strand.
TACAAAGATCATCAATTACATTTGCATTAGAATTTTCATTTTTAAATTCTTCTAGAATATCTGAAAATCTTGAATACAGATCAAAATATAATATTTGATTGTTATAAGCTTTATTTGCTTTATTTATTAATTTTGCAATTTCGTAATTAAAATCATCACCAATTGTTTTTATTTTTTCTTTGTACGATGCTGATGTTTTATTGTATCTTGGTATTAGTGTCATATCTGGAGGAGATAAGAAAACTATTTTTTTAGCTCCATTATTCAATAAAGTATAAAGAGCATTTTTAATATTTAATAAAGCGTCCACCATTATTTCTTCTCTTTTATTTGAATTTTCCATGTTATCCAACATAGAAAACATATCGTTTCCACCAATTTCCACTAAGAACAAATCATCATCATGAATAACTTGTTGTTCTACAAGAGCTTGTGCTTGTTTATATATTCCTGTATTTCCCATTAATAAAGCAGCAGTCCCTGTAACTTCATAAGCTGTTGCTCCTCCAACTGAATAATTTTTTCCTCAAACTTTTTCATTATCTTTTTCAATATCAGCTTTATGAATTAAATTTGAAGATTTAAATTCTTGAGTTGTAAATTCTAAATGTTGATTTAGCAAAGCAGCTGTAGTTAATCCATTACTGAATCCACCAACATACTCGCCTGTTATTTTTAAATCAATTCCTAATTTATCTTTTGCAACAGTTTGTATTCCACCTTGATCACTTAATGAATCACCAAGAGTGAAAAAATTTGAAAAACCTTTATGTTTATTTTTATCATCGCTTGTATCTTTAATATTTCTTCTGTCAAATTGTGTTCCAATATTTTTATCAAAATCGTAATTTATATCTGCACTTTTTGGAATGCATGAAACAACAGTTGAACTTGAAATTGTTAAACATCCAATTGAAGAAAGTGTCATAAGTAATTTTTTCATTATTTATTTTTTCCCTTCTTTGAATTTAAAATTCATAAACTTAAAAAAGTTATATATATTGGTAAAACCAATATTATAAAAATAAAGAATAATACAATTCCAATTCTAAGAACAGTTAATGTATTTGTAAAAAATGGATAAGATAAATCTTCATATGTAACTTTTGATTTTGCCATATTATTTTCGTTTTGACTTTTGTCTTTGAAAATACTGTGTCCCATAATATTAAAACCAAATTTTATATTTTCAATTTGTCTATTTAGAAATCATACTTTGTTATTTACAAGTAAAGTTCCTAATCCTTTTTTTACAGTTATTCCATTTAGTCCCGGACCTTCATAACTCATATATGAATCATAAGTTTCTTGATCAATTATTGTTTGATTTCTTTTTGCATCTTGATAGAAGCTAGAAGAAAATATTTGATTTAGTCCATTGCTCTTAAACATTCATTGTATTCCAGCATTCACATATCCAAAACTCAAAAATTTTGTTGCAACTGCCTGGTCAAATTTAATTAAGTCAATTCCTAAATCATAAAGATCAATGTCCTTGTGATTTTTTATGTCATCGCCTCATCTATTTTCAAATCATTGATTTGAAAAGTTTGTATATGCTTCTTTACTAATTGCATAATTGACATCTTCATAAGAATTTAAAGTTGATATTGCATCACTTGTATAAGCACTTTTAATTGCTGTGTTCATAACTTGTTCATATGTTACGTCATTGCCATCAACAACATATTTACCTTGAGGCATAATTTCTTTTATTTGTTTTTCAATACTATTAATAAATTTCTTTGATTCTAATCCCAATCCAGGAGTAACCATAAGAAGACTAAATAAAAATAGAAATGAAACTAATATAGAAGAAATAATAATTTTTAGCTTTATTTTTTCATAAAGAAAATTTTTTATCTTTTGCTTCATCTGTATAATTCCTTTTACATTACTATTTTTTTATTCATGATTTATAAATATTTTTTCGCTTGCAAACTAAATTTAAACTTATAATCATTTTTTTCTCACCTAAATTCATAGGCTTACAAAAAATATACTCTTTTGTTTTTTACTTAACAATTTTTTAAATGCTTGACTTTTTCTCATTTTTTTATTCTTACTCTCTTAATAAAAAAAGTAACACCTATTTTATTGATTCTTTTACTACTTAAATTTTTTGAAAAAAAAAAAAAAAAAGTAAAAAATTACTTTTTAAAATTATTAGAAAATTTATTTATTAATAAACACTTATTTATGGGGTTTATTTTTTTCTAACTAAAAAGAGTTTTTAAATTAAAAATACTTTTTTTCTTTAATAAAAATATTTTATATAATCTAAATTATTTTATAAAAAAAGTAAATCTAATGATTTACTTTTTTCTTTGATTTTCTTTTTTGTTTTTCTTTTTGTATATCAAGTTCAACTAATTCTTGAGTTAAAATTCTATTTCTTCTTCAAGGATCTGGTCTATAATGATACACTCCAAAAGTAATTCCATCCATTAATAACATAAACATTACTGGAATAATTGAAATCCCTAACGCTCCTGGAATTAAATATCAATTGTTCATTGAATAACTTTGAATTGAAGCAAGATTTAATATTTTTTCATTAAATCCTGGAATGAAAACTACAATAATATTTAATAAAATAGCCATCATACTTGCTAATCATAATTGTTTGTTAACAATTAAATTAATTTTTTTATCTGATTTTCAATTTGATAATTTAATGAAATTTGCATAGAAACAAGGTGCACATGTTATTGCTATAAACATTGCAGTTCTACCAAAGTCACCTATTTCAATTTTTTGTTCAACTGTTAAATCTTTACTTCTTAGTGCAGCATGTCAATTTGAACCAAATGAATCATTTCCAATAATTCTTATTAAATCATCACTAGTTACAAACATCATTCCAAAGTAGTATGCTCCAATTGAAGCAATTGTTGTAAAGATTATAACTTTTACAAAAGTATAACCTAAACCCTTAAACAAGGAGTTTTTTCCTTTAATTGGTTTTATTTTCATTAAAGTTGGATCATTTGCACCCATACCCATTGAAAGAGCAATAATTGATTCAACAATTAAGTTCATTCATAAGATATTTGTAGCTTCTAAAGGAGAAACTGAATTAATTACAGAAAGAATAAATATTGCAAGTACGTTTGCTAAGTTTACTCCAATTACAAAAGCAATTGCTCTTTTAATTTTTTGATAAACATTTCTTCCTTCATTAACACCTTTAATAATAGTTTCAAAGTTATCATCAGTTAATATAATATCACTTGCTTGTTTTGCAACATCAGTTCCTGTAATACCCATAGCAACACCAATATCAGCTTTACTTAAACTTGGAGCATCATTAACTCCATCACCTGTCATTGAAACAATATTTCCCTTTTGTTTTAAAGCATCAACAATTCTAACTTTATGTTCTGGGTTAACTCTTGCAAATACTTTAATTTGTTCAATTACTCTTAATAATTGATTATCATCAAGTCTGTTTAAATCCTCACTGCTCATTACTTCATATTCAGAATGAGCTAAATCTAAATCTCTTGCAATAGCAAGTGCAGTTATAGCATGATCTCCTGTAATCATTACAACTTCAATTCCAGCATCATGTGCTAATTGAACAGCATTAACTGCAGTTTCTCTAACTGGGTCAATCATAGCAACTGCACCTAAAAATACTAAATCATGTTCTAAATCATCTTTATCAGTCAATTTGTCATAATCTAAATGATATGCAAATGCAAGTACTCTTAAAGCGTCTTTTGATAATTCATTAGACATTTCAAGTAATTGTTTTTTATCTTCTTCAGTTATATCTCTTAGAACATTATCTACCATGATTTTGCTACATCTTTGTAGCAATTGATCAATTGCTCCTTTTGTAAAAGCAGTGTTAATTCCATCAATTGTATTAACTGTTGTCATCATTTTTCTTTCACTATCAAAAGGCATTTCATCGATTCTTTTTCAAATATCACGTGAATCTTGTTCGTCATATCCAATAATTTCTGCATAGTCAACTAATGCTAATTCAGTTGGATCTCCAATTCTTTCATTCCCTTCTGTAACTGAGTCATTACATAATACTAATGCTTTTAAAAATAGATCCATATGCTTATCATTTTTTTCTTTGGCATATTCTTTTGAAGTAATGATTTTATTGTCCATAATCATTTTTTTAACAGTCATTTTGTTTTGAGTTAATGTACCTGTTTTATCAGTACAAATAAAATTAACATTTCCTAATGTTTCAACTGCTTGTAGTTTTTTTATAATAACATTTTGTTTTACCATTTTTTTAGTACTTATACTTAATGTAATAGATACAACTGCAGCTAAACATTCTGGAATAACTCCAATTGCCAAAGTAATTGCAACCATTAAGTAGTTTGCTCAAGCTTTTTGATCTCCACTAAAGAATAATGTACTAAAAATTAAGATAGCTAAAATAAAGCTCAATCCACTAATTCAGTAAGTAAATGAATTTAGTTTTTTTTCTAATGGAGTTGATTCTTCTTCATTTTCATTAATTGATTTTGCAATTTTACCAATTTCAGTATTTTCACCAATTTTAGTAACAACACCAATTGCTCTTCCTGAAGTAGTAAATGTTGACATAAATGCAACATTTTTCATTTCAGCTAAAATTGTTGTTATTTCTTTTAAAGGTAAATGAGTTTTTTCAACAGGTAATGATTCACCTGTAAGAATTGATTCATCAATTGTTAAATCACTTGATTCAATAATTCTTAATTCAGCTGGAACATATTTTCCTGCTTCTAAAACAACAATATCACCTGGAACTAATTCTGATGCATCAATTTCTTGTTGCATATCGTTTCTAATTACTACAGCTTTTGGTTTAGAAAGAGACTTTAAAGCATCCATTGATTTTCTTGCTTTAATAGTTTGAACTGTTTCTAAAATAGCATCAATTAAAACAATAGAAAAAATAACTATTGCATCAATAAATTCTGAAAGTTCAATTTTTCCTTTATTTGATATTATAGGAGCAACTATTGAAATAACTGCAGCTCCCATTAGAACTAATAATATTGGTTCTACAAGTGTTTTTAAAAATATTATGTATCAAGGAGTAACCTTTCCTTGAGGTAATTCATTTTTACCAAATTTTTCTTGTTTAACTTCAACTTCTTGATTTGTTAAACCTTCTTTTAAATTTGTTTCTAAATTATTTTCGAGCTCTGTTTCAGAACTTAAAAGATGTTCGTCCATATTTTTCCCATTTCTTCTTTTATATAAAAAAATTATAACAAAAAAATAATAAATGATAATAGATTTAATAAATAAAAAGTACTTTAAAAAAGTACTTTTTATTATAAATTAGTATAAATTGGAAATTTATCACATAGATCACTTACTTGTTTTCTTAAGTCATTTAAGTTATCTTCACTTTGATTTTTTAAAGCTTTTGCAATAATATCTGCAACAATTTTAAATTCTGTTTCTTTAAATCCTCTTGTGGTCATTGCTGGAGTTCCAAGTCTTATTCCAGAAGTATGTACTGGTTTTTCACTATCAAATGGAATCATATTTTTATTTGATATTATTCCTATCGATTCTAGTACTTCTTCTGCTTGCTTTCCTGTAAGCCCAATTGAATCTTTTACTTCAACAATTACAGTATGATTTTCTGTACCATTTGCAATTAGTCTAAGTCCATTTTCTTTTAATGAATTAGCTAATTGTTGAGCATTTAATATTATTTGCTTTGCATATTCTTTAAATTCTAAAGTAGTTGCTTCATAAAGTGCTTGAGTTTTTCCTGCAATTTGGTTTTCTAATGGACCACCTTGAACTCCTGGAAATACTGTTGAATCTAATTTTTTTGCAAATTGTTCTTTACATAAAACCAATCCACCACGTGCACCTCTTAAAGTTTTATGAGTTGTTGTTGTTACAACATCAGCATATTCACAAGGATTTGGATGAACTCCCCCAGCTACAAGTCCTGCAATATGAGCCATGTCAACCATGAAATAAGCTCCTATTTTATCTGCTATTTCTTTGAATCTTTTAAAATCTATTATTTTTGTATAACTACTTGCTCCTGCCAATATTAATTTTGGTTTATGTTCTAAAGCAAGTGCTTCAATTTCTTCAAAATCCAATTCTTCTGTTTCTTTATTAACTTTGTAAAATACAAAGTTATATAGTTGTCCAGAAAAATTAATTGGATATCCATGAGTTAAATGACCTCCAGCATCTAAACTCATTGATAATACTGTATCACCCGGTTGAATTAAAACTCTATAAGCTGCTTCATTTGCTTGACTTCCTGAATGTGGTTGAATATTTGCATGATCTGCTTTAAAAATTTGTTTTGCAAGTTCAATACCATATGATTCTATTTCATCAACGTATTTACATCCTCCATAATATCTTTTTCCAGGATAACCTTCTGCATACTTATTTGTTAAAACTGATCCATTTAATTTTAATACTGCTTCTGATACATAGTTTTCTGAAGCAATTAATTCTATGTGATTTTGTTGACGTTTAAGTTCATTTTTTAATGATTTTTCTATTATTTTATTCATTTCCATTTTCATAACCCCTTTTTTATTGTTTCTTAATACAATATTACTAGAATTAATAAGATTATTTTTTAATAATTAAATAAAAAAATCTCCTCAATTAAATAAAGGAGATTTTAAAATATTATCTTTGTTTATTTGCCAATATTAATTCTTTAAACTCTAATTTTGAACTCTTACTAATATTAAAACTAATGGTCCTTGAATTAAAACTGTTCAAATTGCAATTAATATTGCTCTTAAAATATAATCTTTTATAAATCCCATGTTTTATTCCTCCTTTTCTTTTTTTTTTTTTTTTTAATATTTTTGTTGACTGTTTTCATTTATTTTTATTTAGACATAAAAATACCTGTTAGTATTCCAGCACCAACTCCAGCAAAAAAGCAACACAATGCACCAACAATTTGTCAGATTATTTCTCTTAATGCTTGACTTCTACCTTCATAATCTCCATCTGCAGAACACTTTGAAATTCTGATTCTAATTTTAACAACATTAAAAATGAAAAATAATGTTAATAATCCCATTAGGCCAGTGAGCAATGCTCCACCATAACCTAAAAAATAATTCACTAATGGTGTTAAATCAGGAATTTCTTCTCCTGCATCTCTTGTTGAATTTTCTAAATTGTTACTTAAATTACTTATAAATTTAAAATAGATTAAATCTAATTTTTCCATATTTTTTTCTCCTTTTCTTTTGTAATCAGGAATAAAAAAAACTAGTACAAAGTACTAGTTGAAATTTTATATGTAAAAATAAAGAACTAGATCTGTACCAGTGCTTTATTACCTTAATTGAATTATAGCATAGATTATTCTATTTCATTTAGGTTTTTATCATCTTTTTTCCATATTTCTACTTGAAATGATAGTATCTTTATGTTTAAAAATCATTTTTAATTGTTCCATTTCATCTTCTAATGTTTTTATTTTTTCTTCAGCATCTTTTATTTCAAAATTTAATGTTCTTAACTCTACTTGTTTTTGTTTTAATTCAATTTTTAATTCTTCAGTTTCCCTAGTTTGTTCAACATACATATTTTTAAAACTTCATCTTCTTTACTTAAAAATGCTTTTGAATTTAAAACATTAATTTTGTTTATAGCAAATTTTGATTTATCAGTTATTTTTTCAATATTTGAAATTAGTTCATCAATATCTTTTGAATATTCTTTTATTTTTTTTCTTCTTAAATCTAATTTATTGCTAATTCATAAAGGATTATAATTTCTTTTATTTTCAATATCTGAAAATTGATTATATAATTCTCAATGTTTTCTCTCAAAATCAGTTAATTTATAAATTTCTCCTGTTTGGATCAATTTGATAAATATCTTTCTTGATTTGCTGATCATTGGATAAATTGAATATTTTAAAATTTTAGAATCTTTAATTGTAACTGAACCAATTGTTTGTCTTAATCTTTTATTATTTACAACATAAATATCTATTTTATTTAAGTTTTGATAATATCTATCTTTTATTTTTCTTGTACTTTGAATTTTTCATCCTCTATTTTCTATTTTTTTAGATTTAAATACTCCAACAAGAGAATAATTTTTATCTATTTTTTTTAATTTCAACTACATTTCTTAATTTATTATCTCCAGAAATATAATTACCATTAGGATCATCTTCTTTATGAAAATCCCCTGGAAAAAATGTAACCATTTTCTTTATTTTCATTTTTATTCTCCTTTTCTTTTGTAATCAGGAATAAAAAAACTAGTACAAAGTACTAGTTGAAATAATATATATAAAAATAAAGAACTAGATCTGTACCAGTGCTTTATTACCTTATAAAGATAAATAAGTTTTTATTTATTAAATTTATAGTTAAATTAAGTTAAAATATTGCTTTAAATCAATAATTCTTTGATTTGAACTTCCTCTATATAAAATATTTGGATCATATAATTCTTTTACAAATCTGCCATCAACTAAAGTATCCACAAGTGTTAAAAGTATATACATTGCTGATTGCTTGTCATCAATATTATTTTTTTTATCTATTAATTCTTCAATAGTAAAGCCAGTGTATAGTCATATATTTAATCCCGTTTCTTTTTTTAATTTCTTAACAAATGGAATTAATTCAATTGCACTAAACATTGGATCTCCACCACTAAATGTTATTCCATTCAATAATGGGTTAGCTTTTATTTCATCAATAATTTCTTTTTCATATTGATCATTAAAATCTTTTCCAATTTTAAAACTTCAACTAATCATATTATGACAACCCTTGCAAGCATGTAAACAACCAGCAATGTAAATTGAATATCTCAATCCAGGACCATCACTTATTGTTTCTTTAAAGATTTTTAATATTTTCATTAATTATTAATTTTATGTTTTACTCTTTCTGCTTCTTCAGCTTGCTTTCCTTTATTTCAACCATCTAAATCACCAACTAAATAACCAGTAATCCTTCTTGTTCTTGAAATATTTTCATTTCCACACATTTGACATTTAAATGGGATTAAAGAAGTATAATTACATTCTTTACATCTATCCACTGGATGATTTAAGCTTCCATAATTAATTCCATATACTCTCATTGCATTGATAATAGAAAGTACAGCATGTAAATTTTTTTTAGCTTCACCATCAAGTTCAATATAACTTATACTTCCAGCTAAAGTTAAACTATGATAAGCAGCTTCCTTTTTAATTTTATTTATAGCACTAATATTGTAATAAACAGGAATATGGTTTGAGTTTGTAAAATATTCTCTGCTTGTAATTTCATTAATTTCTCCAAAATGTTTTTTAGTAATAATCATCATTCTACCTGCAACAGATTCTGCTGGAGTTGCAATTACTCCAAAGTTTAAATGAGTTTTTTGTTTTCATTCTAAAGCAACTTCATTAATAACTTTCAATATTTCTAATCCAAAGTTCTGAGCTTCATCATTTTCTCCATGATGAAAATTTAATAAAGCTTTTAATGCTTCTGCTAAACCAACAAATCCAATTGTTAATGTTCCTTGTTTAAATACTTCTTTTACAAATTCTTGTGGTTCTAAATCTTTTCCTCCAGTTAAAATATTGTTCATCATTAAAAAAGGAAACTCTTTTGCAAGTGCAGTAGATTGATAATTAAATCTTTCTAAAAGTTGATCACAAACTTCTTGAGAATAAAATTTCACTTTTTCTAAATATTTATCTTTTATTTCTTTTTTATTAATTGAATTAAAATCAATTTCATTATTAATAATTTTATTTTCTTCTTTTAATAATTCTAAAGCTATGTAAGGTAAATTTAATGATGTAAAACTTAAATTACCTCTACCTATTGATGTTTTATCACCATTTATATTTTCAAAAACTCTCGTTCTACACCCCATTGTAGCAGGTTCATAGTATCAAGAATTTTTACTATTCTCTTTTCATAATTCATGAGTATTATATTCCTGATCCAAAAACATAAAGTTTGGAAATAGTCTTAAACTAGTTGTTCTAATAGAATTTAAAAATAAATCAAAATTTTTTGCATTTCAAATATTATTATCGTTAAATCAGTCTTCTTGATTCATATTCATTGCTTTTTTATAATCATTTTCATCAAAATTAATTCCAGTTTTAACTTTAAAAATTACAATTGGGAATATTGAAGTTTCACCATTTCCCAAACCTTCTTGTAATGCTTTTAAAAGAGATTTTGTAACTTGTCTTCCTTCTTTTGATGTATCTGTTCCAATATTTATTGAAGAAAAAACTACTTGATTGCCACCCCTTGAATGTTGTGTATTTAAATTATAAATAAAGCCTTTCATTGCTTGATCTGTTTCTTGAATAACATCTTTATTTGTTATATTAAATATTTTTTCAAAATCATTATCAGTTAATTTTATATTAGTTAAATAAACTTCCAATTTACTTTTATTAATTGATTTAAATTTAATTTCTTCATCCAATTTTATTTTATTTAATTGATCTTCGTTAAATTCTATTTCTGAAAAAATAAAAAAGTTCTTCAAATTTTTTATTAAAGCTTTTCTAAAACTTTTATTTACTCCTGGTGCCATAAAATAATCAAAGGCTGGTATTGATTGCCCTCCATGCATTTCATTTTGAGCAGTTTGAAAAACAATTGCTGCCAATTCAGCATATACTTGAATTGATTGAGGTTCTCTAATTAAACCATTTCTAGTTCTAAAACCATTTGAAAATATCTCTTGAATATTATATTGTACACAAGTTGCTGATTTAGTTGGGTAATAATCTAAATCATGTATATGAATTAAAGATTTATTATGAAGTTCTGCATGAAATGGTTTAAGTAAATTTTCTAAAGCATATTCTTTTGAAGTAATTGATGCAAACTTCATCATTTTTCCACTTGGAGTGTTACCATTCATATTAGCATTTTCATTTTTAACATCATTATTACTTATTGATATAGCTTGATTAAAATCTTTTAAAATTTTATCAGAATTTAATTTTTTATTATTCATATTATTTCCTCTTTCTCTTTAGTAACTTAATTGAATATTTATTGTATCTTTTAAGTTGTGAACTTATATTCTCAAATTTTTTTAAAAAATCAAGAATATACAAAAATATAAAAAGTTTATAGAATTGTAAAATAAAAATAAAAAAAGACTATAAAGTCTTTTTTTGAAATTAAATTTCTCTATTTTCACATACATTTTTAAATCATTCATATGATTTTTTTGGTATTCTTGTTTTTGAACCATTACCATAATTATCCTGATCAACATAGATAAATCCATAACGTTTTGTCATTTCACTTGTTCCATGAGAAATAATATCCATTAAACTTCAAGCTGTATATCCAATACATTCTACTCCATCATCTATAGCATTTTGAATTTGCAATAAATGATTTTTAATGTAATCAATTCTATAGTCATCATTTATTTGTCCATCAATTAATTTCTCATCAAAACCTATTCCATTTTCTAAAATGAATAATGGTTTTTGATATCTATCATAAAGTCTATTCATTAAAATTCTTAAACCTACTGGATCAATTTGTCATCCTCATTCGTTTTCTTGTAAAAAACTATTTTTTCCTGTTTTTGCTAGATTTCCTTCTGTTAATTCTGATTCTAAATCATTTACAACACCGCTCATGTAATAACTAAATCCAACAAAGTCACATGTATTTTCTTTTAAAATCTTTTTATCATCTTCTGAGATATTTAATTTAATACCAAATTTATTTAATAGATTTAAAGAAAATTTTGAATATTCTCCTCTATGTAATACATCAAAGAAAGAATAAATTTTTAATTGTTGATCTCTTTCAGTTTTTAAAACTAATTCTGGATTAGAATTTTCAGAATAATTTAAAAGAGTTGCAACCATTGATCCAAATTGAAAGCTCTTACTTATTTCTCTTCCCATTTTTATTGTTTTTGCATTTGCAATAAAAATGTTATTTAATGCAACCATTGAAAGACCTAAAATTTGTGGATGTTCATCATCTCTGAGTCCTGCTCCAGCTCATACACTATAATTTGCTGCATTTATTTCATTAAATGGAATTCAATACTTAACTTTATCTTTATATCTTTCCAGAACAGTTCTTGCAAAATTTAAATAGAAATCAATTAAAATTGGATTCTTTCAACCACCATATTTCTCAACTAGATTAAATGGCATCTCGTAATGAGAAATTGTAATTATAGGTTCAATTTTATTTTTAATTAATTCATCAATTAAGTTATCATAAAATTCTAAACCTTTTTGATTTGGTTCCTTTTCATCACCATTAGGAAAAATTCTTGTTCATGCAATTGAAGTTCTAAAACAATTATTTTTCATATCAGCAATTAATTTTATATCCTCTTTATATCTATTATAGAAATCAACTCCAAATTTTTTTGGATAGATATAAGTACCATCATCTTTTAATGCTTCTTCAAGTTTTTCTTTTGTCATTTTTCTTTCTGTATTAATATCTTTTCTGTCTAAGTTTGGATTATATCTTCTCAATTCTGCAATTGATAAACCTTTTCCATCAATGTTTCAAGATCCTTCAGCTTGATTTGCTGAAATTGAACAACCTAACAATAGGTCTTTGCTAATTTTTTTCATTTTATGCTCCTCTTAATACTTTAATATTTTTTTTATATTCTTCTTTTAATATTTTTTTATTATAGATATCTTCTTTTGATTTTTTATTTGAAAACTGATTCAAATCTTCTTTATATTTAGTTTTCAATAATAAAACCTGTTCATTAATTTTATTAACATCAAAATCGTATTCATCTTTTAATAATTTTAATGTTCTTTGTTCAAAAAATTTAATTTTAGATAAAAGTAATGTTGCAATACAGCTTATAGATATTGTTGTAATCATACTGAATAATCCTCAAAGCATATTACCACCAATTCAAGTTTGAATTCCCAATGACTCGGGTGCTTTTATTGCAAAACCTATCACTCCAAGAATACCAAATGGAGCAGCTGATGTTCATACTCCTGCAGCTGTATATAACAGACATCCAAAGTATGTTCCAATAATTGCTCCAATCATTGGATATACATATTTTATTCCAACAGAATAAATACATGGTTCAGTTACACCTGCAATTAATCCTGATGTAGCATTTGAATATGCTATTTGTCTTATTTTTTTACAATTTTTATATCTGAAACCAAATGTAAATGTTGCAATAGCTGTTGATACATTTGAAAATATTAATAAACCTAATATTAAACTTCCTTGATATTGTGCAATATCTTGCATAATAATAGGTGTTATTGTTCTGTGTAAACCAAATATAACCATTGGAGAATATAAAGCTCCAATTACTGGTGTGAAAATATATTTAGTTATATTATGTGTCATTAAAAAGTTAAATGCTAAAGATAAATAACTTGTAAACAATAACCCTAAAGGTGCAATTGTAAGAATTGAAATTAAACTAGTTAATAATATTACTGTAACTGGTTCAACTAACATTCTAAAACTTCCAAGATTAACTTTTTGCATTAGTCTTTGAATATGAACCCCCATTACAGCAACTATAACCATTGGTATAACCATTCCTTCAAATGATATTTTTCATGGATATCTAAGATCTCCAAAAATACCTCAGCTTGGCATTGCTTCTAAAATTGTTTGTCCTTCTTTTATTTCCAAATCCATTAGAGCTGTAAGTAATGGATTACATAATATAACACCAATTACTAATCCATATATTTCTTTACCACCCATGACTTTAAATGTTGATCATGCTACACCTATAACAACAAAGTATGTCATTCCTCTAGATATTGTTTGATTTAAATCATTTCATTCATTTAATCATTCTTTATCTAAACTATTTGATAATAAAAATATTGGCATTCTTATCATCTCTCATAAACCAATTGCTATAAGAATAATTAATAATGGTGCAAAAACCTGTGATATAAAAGTTAAAAATGATTTCCTTTGAACTTTCATATTTAATTCTTTATCCTCATTTATATCCAATTTTGGTAAACTATTTAAACCATTTTCTTTACAAAATAATTCATAAAATTTATTAACAGTTGGTCCAATTATAATTTGATATTCTCCACTAGATAAAATTACACCTGAAACAAAGTCTAATTTCTTTATTTCATCTGCTTTAAATAAATTTTTATCCCTTAGTATTAAACGTAGACGTGTCATACAATGATATACTTTTTCAATATTTTCCACGCCTCCAACTAAGGAAGTAATTTTTTTAACATCCTCTATTCCGTACTTCATAAATACCTCCAATAGTATTTTCTACTACCTTATTATGTATTTAAAGTAAAATGAACTAGTTTAAAAAGATTAAACTAGTTCATTAAAAAATCAATATATTTTCAAAGATGTATTAACTCAAAGTTTCTATCAATAAATGTTTTTTCAAAATTCTCATTGTCAAAATAATAGACATTATTTTTATTACCTGATAAATAGTCTTTTCAATTTAATGAAGCAATAATAGCTATATTATTTGTATATTTTATTACATGTTCAAAAACTTTTTTAAGAATATTATTATCTCTTCCTGAAAAAATAAATAAGAAATTATTTTGATTTATATCAATATTTGTAATACTTAAAATATCTCTTTCTATTTTAATAAACTTATTATCAATATTATTTTTTAAAAGTACATCTTCTAAAAAGATTGTAGAATATTCTGTTTGATACGAAGAAAAAATAAATATTTTATTATTTTTTAATTCTTTAAAGAATTTGCATAGTGAAGTTCCAACCTCATCTATTCATTTATTTAATATCTTATTTTTTTCATCAAATAATACTTGTTTTTCATTCATAGTATTATTAGATACCTTTAATATAAAATTATTTTCAAATTCAATTTTTAAACGTATTTGTAATTCTCTATAACCACTTACAAGTGCAGCTTTTGAAAATGATGTTATTGTTGCTTTTGAACAATGACAACTAAATGCTAAATCTTCTTGACTTAAAAAAATACCATTTGAAAAATCATCTAATATTTTTTTTGATATTATTTTAAATACTGTATTTCTATTTTCTTTTCCCAAATTATCAATTCTAGTGTAAATAGACTTCATTTTTAATTACTCTTTTCTTTCATTTTAATTATACAAATAAAGTATTAAACTAAAATATAATTTTTTACTTTAATATTGTTTTTATTAAATGATTCATTCTTATAAGTAAAACCTAACTTTTCCATAACTTTTCTTGATGATTCATTACCCTCTTTAAATGACGCTGTAAATATATTTATATTAAATTTCTGTCTATATAATTCAATTATTTCTTTTGCAGCTTCAGTGCAGTAACCTTTATTTCAATAATTTTTGTTTATAATTCATCCAAGATCTACTAAATTTTCTTTTAATCTTGCTTCTATAATACCAATAAGTTTATTATTTTCTTTAAGAACAATTCCATACTTACCTTCAAAATCATCTATAAAAATTTTTGTTATTATTTCTTTAGTCTCATCCAAAGATTTATGAGTTATAAAATCTACATACTTTGTATTTTCTAAATCTGATGAATATTCAAAAATATCTTTAGCATCTTCAATTTGTATTCTTCTTAGAATTAATCTTTTTGTTTCAATCATTTTATATTTCCTTTTTAAAAATTATATATAAAAAATAGAGTTTACTAAACTCTATTTTAATTTTCTAAAAATGATAAAGCTCCCAAATATCTAACTGCTCTATTTGCAAATTTATTTGATTTAGAAACTATTTCAATTATTTTTTCTTTACTTGAATTTTGATCAATATTTTCTGTAACAAATTCATTTATTAAACTTGATATAAATGCATCACCTGCACCTGTTGTATCAACAAGTTCTTCACATTTAATTGTTGGAACAAAAATAATTTCATTATTTCATCCACACATTGTATCTTTACTTCCACGAGTAATACAAATTAAACTTTTTGAATTTTCATTCATTAGAACTTTTAATGCCTCTTGCTCATCTTTAATATTTGTAAGTAAAATTAATTCTTCATCACTTAATTTAATTAAATCAGCTGATTGTAAAAAATCTTTACAATGATTTTTAAATTCATCTATTTCATTTTCAGTTACTCAAAGTTTATCTCTAAAGTTTGGATCAAAACAAAATTTAATATTATTAGTCTTTGAAAATTTAAATAATTCCAGATAAGATTTTTTTAAATCTCCTTCTAAAAATCCTGTTGCACTTCCAAAGTGTATAAAATTAATTTCTTTTAATTCATCTTGTGAAAATTTTGATAGATCAAAATCTGCATCACTGTTTCTAATAAATTCAAAAAATCTTTCTTTGTTTTCATCTAATGTAACCTTTGCAATTGTTGTTGGTAAATTAGAATTTTGAATAAAATCTTTTTTAATATCAAATTTATTTATAAATGTATTAATTTCATTTTTGTAGTTATCACTTCCTAAACTACCCATAAAATAACTTTCATTATTTTTTAATGCAGCAATTGAACAAGCAACATTGAAACTTGCTCCACCTACTTCAGCTTTAACTTCTCCTTCAGCTGAATACACATCCATTAATACTTCACCTATTGAAACTATTTTTTTCATAATATTAATTTTCCTTTAACTTATTTTTAAACATAATATTGTTTCAAATATATTTATTTGAATCAAGTTGAATTACTTTGACATTTTTTAAATCAGTTGAAATTTTATTATGATCTTTTATAAAGAATCTCAACGAAATTGCATGTTGACCATCATTAATAAAAATTTCTAAACAACTTCTATCAATTAAAATTCTAATATTATTAATTTTTAAATTACCTAAATTAATTAATGAAGGTAAATTTATTTCATCATTGTAATCCATATTTGTTCTATCAATTCAGAAAATATTATTTTGATTTTTTAAAATAATATTCTTATTTTCACTTTGTAATTTAATTTCAAAATTATTATTTGAAATATCATTTGAAATAATTTCAACTAAACCATTTTCATAATTAAAAACATTTTCTTGATAATTAATTTCATTTAATCTTAAATTTTCTAATTCTTTAATTGGTAATTGATACAGAGAATCGTTCTTTACAAATAATTCTCTTGGAATTGTTAAGTGATTACTTCAAGTAGTTAACTCTTTTGGAAACGGACTTGATTTTGAATTTCCTAATCATCCTAACATAATTATTCTATCTTGTGTATTTGAAAATATTTGTGGTGCATAAAAATCAAAACCTAAATCAATTTTTCTTAATTGAGTTTTAAATTTAAAGTTAGCATCATTGTCTACTTCTACTTCTCGATATTTAACAAAGTGACTTCCTTCACTCAAAGGTGTGTCTTGTTCAAGACAAGCAAAAATAAATTCTTTTCCATCTAAAACAAAATAATTTGGACATTCAACCATGTATGAATTTTGTTCATCACCTTTATCAACAATAATATCTTTTTTTCAATTTCAATTGTTTCCATCAAACTCATAAACATTTAGAACACCTTCTTTGTTTAAAGTCTGTGCTCCATTTAACATAAATAATTTATTTTCTTTTTCAAAAACAACTGGGTCTCTAAAATGTCCTGTATATTTTTCTAAATCACATTCAAATAAAAATTCTTTTGTAATAACTTTTTCTCTTAAATCAATTAACGCTTTTAATGTATAACTTGTTCTATCAACATCATTAAACTTAACATTTCCTGTATAATAAATTTCCATTTCACCTTTTGAATTTACTCTTGCACTACCTGAAAAAACACCATTCTTATCATATTCATTTGAAGGAATTAAAGTTAATCCTTCATATGTATAATTTATGAAATCAACAGTTGTGTATAGAGCTCATGATTTATTGTAGTGTTCTATGCTAAAAGGACAACTTTGCATGAATACAAAATATTGTCCTTTGTAATATACTAAACCGTTTGGATCATTTGTTGAACCAGAATAACTTGACAAATGAAATTGATTGTTATATCAATCACTTTCCTTTTTTTCGTGATACTGTTCGAACAACTCTAAGTGACTTTCATTTATTAAACTATATTTTTCTCACTTCATTTTATTGTTCTCCATTTTGATTACTATTATTTATTTTTTTTCTTTTCTTCTTTAGCTTTTTGTTTTTCAACTTTATCATTTTCTTTTGAAATTTTTACTTCTTCAAGATATT
The DNA here is from genome assembly GCF_000439455.1 of Spiroplasma diminutum CUAS-1. GTDB lineage: Bacteria > Bacillota_I > Bacilli_A > Mycoplasmatales > Mycoplasmataceae > Spiroplasma_A > Spiroplasma_A diminutum. Next base: position 541,639 of record NC_021833.1, read on the forward strand.
TTTCATATTTTATTTTATCTTCTTTTAACTTAATTTCTTTTTCTTTTAATTTTTTAATTTTTTGTTCTGATTTTTTTACTTTATCTTCTTTATCTTTTAAGTCAACTTCTTTTTTAAGTTTCTTTAAATCAATTTCAGCATTAGTTAATTTAGTTGAGAAATTTGCTAATTGTTTTTCAGTAACTTTTTTTCCAGCTTCTCAATAAAAGAAGAATGTAAGAGCAAATGCAGATCCAAATGCTACACCATTAACTAAAATAATTAATAATAAGTTTCTAATACTATCTGAATATAATAATAGTCCTGGAAGTACTGTTACTCCCATACCACTACAAGTAACATTTAATAAACCAGCTACAAATCCTCCAATGAATCCTCCAATTGAAGCAAAGATAAATGGTTTAACTTTAGGTAAGTTAACTCCAAATATTGCAGGTTCTGTAATACCAAACATAGTTGAAACTGCAGAAGACATTCCCAAGTTTCTTTCTTGTTTTGATTTTGCTTTTAAAGCAACTGCCATTGCAGCTCCACCTTGTGAAATAATTGAAGCTGTTCAAATTGCATTAAATATTGATCCAGTCATTATTCCAGCTTCGTTTGGAATATTTCCTTTAATTACAAGTTGCATTTCTAAACCTTGTAATACTTGATGACAACCTGTAATTACAATAGCTTGTAAAATTCCTGCAATTAATCCTGTTCCAAATCCAAATGGAATAGAAAGAATTGCTTGTGTACCAATTAATACTCCCTCTTCAACTAATAATAAGATTGGCCCTAAAACAAATAAAGCAGCTAATAATGAAATTAAAATTGTTAAGAATGGAGTAAAAATAATATTTACAGATTTTGGCATTCATAATTTAATTCATTTTTCTAAATATGCAACACCAATACCAATTATTAGTGCTGGCAATACAGATCCTTGATAACCTGTAATTGGAATTATTCACAATTTAATAGGTGTAACTCCTTCTTCCATTCAATTTAAGCCTTTAGAAATTCAAAATTCTTTGGCAGTTAGTCCTTCTATAGGATTTTTTGCTCAATTTTCTACGAATTTACTTTGTGCTTCTCAAGCAGAAATTGCTCCTTTATCTGGTAATAATGGACTTATTAACATTAATCCAATAATAATCCCAAGTACTGGGTTTCCACCAAATCTTTTAACTGTAGATCAACAAACTAATACTGACAATGAACTAAAAGCTGTTTTAGTTACAATATCAATAATAATTCCTAATAATGATGATGAATCATAATTAAAAATATTCTTAAATAAAGCAGCAACACCCATTGCAAGACCTGCTGCAACAATAGCAGGAATAATTGGTAAGAATATATCTCCCAATGTTTTCATGCTCATTTGTAATCAAGCAAATTTCCCACCACTATTTCTTAGTGCATCTTTATTTGCTTTTGCCTTTAATTTAAAGTCCTCAAATGAATCTGATTTTGAAGATTCATTTGAATCCTTTGAAGTGATATTTACTTCTAGTAGTTTTTGAACTTCTGCATAAGCTGCTTCAACAACACCAGTTCCTAAAATAATTTGTAATTGATTTTGAGTTCAATTTGTTCCCTTAGCAATTGGAGAAGCTTTAATTTCATCAATATTTACTTTTTCTTTGTCAATTACATTAAAACGTAATCTTGTAACACAGTGTAAATATGATTCAATATTTTCTTTTCCACCAACTGCATCAACAAATCTTTTTGCTTCTTGTGCATAATTTGTTTTTTTCATTGTTAAGTACCTTTTCTATAATTAATTTTATTTTCTTCACTCAATAAAAGTTCATTCGAAAAACTTTGGATTATATCAACTTTTTCTAAACTCTATAATTTCTCCAAAGATATCATAGACTCTTCCAGAGTCTAAAATAAATGACTTGAAATTTAAATTTTGAAAATGCTTTAATAGTTCAAAATTTTGTTCCTCTTCTGTAAAAGAAATATTTTTTGAAGAGTGACTTACTATTATATTTGAGTTTTGCTCAATAAATAACATTAAACCATTTTGGTTTAATTGATCAATAGTGAGATTTTTAAATTTACTTTTTGATATATAACTTTCTTGATAAAGAATATTTTCATTTTCTTTTGTCTTTCTAAGACATTTAAAATGAAATAGTTTAATACCTTCTTGGAATCCTGTTAATTGAGAAATATTTTTATCACAAGTAACTTCAATTAAATCATAGTACTCATTTTTTGATCCTGGAAATAATTCTCTAAAACTAAATAATAGATTATTTGAAAGTTTATCTTGTACAACAAAGCCTTTTCCATTAACTGATTTAACAATTTTTAATTCAATCAACTTATTAAACGCTATTCTAATTGGTTGTTCAGAATATTTAAACTTTGTTTTTAACATATTCTGACTTGGTAAAATTTCTCCTGGTAATACTTTATTTTCTCTTATTAAATACATTAAATAATCAAAAACAATTTCCCATTTCTTATCCATTTTTAAAATTCCTTACAACACTATTATACTGAGTTTTAAACTAGTTTAAATAGTTTTCTAAAGATTTTTTACCTCATTTAGTTTTTAAAAGAACTGTTGACATTCCAGCTGTTGCTATTGTTGAAATAAACATAGCAATTGAAATATGAGCTCCCATTGGAATATTTTGAAGTATTGAATTAATATTTTCACCTTGTAAATATTCTTTTGTTTGATTTACCGTTCAATCAAATTGAACTAAACCTATTCAACTAGCACTTCCAAGTGAATTTGCAACAGTATGTGTCATTCCCAATCATCATCCTGCAATTCCACTTCCAATAGCAGCTGCTATAAATAATGGTTTAATTTGAAGATTTATTCCAAACATTGCAGGTTCTGTAATACCTGTAAAGCCACCAATTGCACTTGAAGTTCCTTTTGTAATCTGTTCTTTATCTTTTTTACAAAAGAATATAAACACAAGTGCTGCAGTTCCCTGAGCAATATTTGATACACAAGCAACTGGTGTAATAAATGATGAGGAATGTCCATATTTTAATTGAGTATCCACCAATAATTGAGTTTCAATTGGTAAAAATCCTTGATGCAATCCTGTAATAACAAGGAAAGGATAAAAGAATGCAAATATCATTCCACCAAAACCAATAAAGTTTCAATTAGTATATTTAAACATTGCAGCAAGTCCAATTGATATTCCTTTTCCAATAATTTGTCCTAATGGTCCAATTATTCAAAACGCTAATCATGAAGATAATAATACTGTTCCTAATGGAACTACAATAATTGCAATAACATTAGGAGTAATTTTTTTAAACAGTTTTTCTAAATTAACAGATATTGCCAATACCATTAAAACTGGTATTATTTGTGCTTGATATCCAATCAACTTAATTTTGAAAAATCCCCCTGCTACATTTCCAAATATTTGATAATAAACTCCAACAGTTTTATTTAACATTTCATCATAATTGTTAATTGGAGGTTCTAAACCATTATTTTTTAATCAATTTTCAAATGCCAATTTTCTGGCTTCTTCAATTATGTTTGAATCTGTATTTAAATCAAAACCTAGTAAAACTGGAGTATTTGTTGCATAACTATTTAATAATCCTGGTGAAATTAAAACCAATCCCATTGCCATTCCTAGATAAGGATTACCTCCTCATTTTTTAGCTGCACTGTAACCTACAAATGCTGGCAATGATCCTAAAATTGCTCCTCCAATAATATCTAATAATTTTGTAAATCCAGATGTTGGTGCAAAAGTTCCAATTAATGATTTTAATGCAAGTGACATACCACCAGCAATAAAAATAGGAATTAACGGAACAAATATTGAAGCAAATGAGTTCATTCCTCTTTTTGAAATCATAAAAACATTTGATTTAAATGATACATCTTTTCTTCATAATGGTTCTTTATTTTCAATGTCTATATTTCCTTCAGTTGAAGATTCGTTCATAATAATTTTCATTTGATTAAAAAGCTTATCAACTATTCCTGCTCCAATAATAATTTGATGTTGAGTTTCTTGTTTTTTATATCCTTTAAATAAAGGATGCTTCTTTACTTTTTCAAGATCAAATTTTTCATCATCATTTAGGATGAATCTTAATCTTGTTGCACAATGTTGAATTTCTTTGATGTTTTCTTTACCACCAATTAATTCCAGCATTAAAGAGGCGTCGTCATAAAAATACTTTTTTGCCATATTTCCTCCTGTATATCACTTTAATTATTTAGTTTAAAACATTAAAGTAATAGACCTATGATTATAAGTTTTTAAATAAAATAAAAACCCCTATTTCTAGGGATTTAATCAATTGAGAATTTATAAGACATACTAAACCAATATCATGGAGTAATATTGGTTTTGAGCATAATTTTAAATAAAAGTATTTTTTAGAGGACATCTTTTCAAATAGGTAAAAATTTTACATAGCAGTATGACTAGGCAATATTCCAATAGAGATCAAAAAATTGTTTATATTGTACCTTTATGCTGTAATTCTAAAAAATGTTACTTTTAAATTAAACTTATATTTTTTTTGCGGAAGAAATTGAAATCTCTCCCTAAAAATATTCTTTCAAATTTTTTAGTTTATAAACATATAAGTTGAAAAAATATTCTACTTTTAAGTTGTTAAATGATTATTATTATATTTTAGAGATACTAAAACATTTTTAAATATGAGATTTCTCTTTGCTTTTTTTTTTTTTTTTTATGATTAAGAGGTGCTAATCTTCTCCTATTATGATTAGTACACTAACATTTATATTTAGTAAAAAATAAAATAATTCTTCTTTTTAAGTTATATAATAATAAAGTTAAGGGGTGAATTTATTTTATGAAAAACAAAGTGTGATTCATAACAGGTGCTAGCCAAGGTTTTGGTTTATTATTTGTTAAAAAATTACTTGAAAAAGGACATTGTGTTGTTGCTACAAGCAGAAGTCCTGAAAAAATAGTAGAAGAAATTGGGGAAAATGATTGTTTATTAGCAATTAAAATAGACTTGTCTGATCAAAAACAATTGGATGATGCTATGAAACAATGTGTTGATAAATTTGGGTCAATTGATATCTTATTAAACAACGCAGGTTATGGACAATTATGAACATTTGAAGAATCTTCAGATGAAGAAATTAGAAAATGTTTCGAAGTTAACTTCTATGGTACATTAAATGCTACTCGTAGTGCTTTACCATATATGAGAAAACAACAATATGGACATATTTTTACAACAGCTTCAGTTTGAGGTTATGTTGGAGATCCATATACATCAACTTATGCTGCAGTTAAATTTGCAACAGATGGTTGAAGTGAAGCTTTAAGTCATGAACTTGAAGGTTTAAAAATTGGAATAAGTTGTATTAAACCTGGTGGATTTAGAACTAATTTCCTAGAGTCAACTTCAATGGTAACTGGAGAAGACAAAATAACTGATTATAAAAAAAATAGAGATGAATTTTTCCAAGGTCTATCTAAGTTTAATAAACAACAAGATGGTGATCCAGAAAAATACTGTGATTTTATAATTGATTTAACTTATAAGGATTCAAAACCACCACTTCATATTTTTACAGGTAGAGATGCTTATAAGAAAGCAGAAGACAAAATTGCTAAAATCAGAAAAGATATGGAAGAGTTACAACAAGAAGCTACAAACTTACATGTACAATAAAAAATCACGATTTAAATCGTGATTTTTTATATTTAAAATTGATCAATTTATTTTTATTGTATTGTTTTATTCAAAACTTAAATTAAAAAACACAAGTAAATTGTGTTTTTTAATTATTTAAACTATATAAATTAATTAAATGTTCTGCTAAATCTAAAATAATTATAGCACTTGTCAAATGATCTTGTGAATGGATAAAAAGCAATGATATATCTAATTTTTCTCCACCAGCTTCATCAGAAATAAGTTCAGCATGAATTTTATGTACTTTATTTAATTCCAATTTTGCTTCTTTAAGAGTTTCTTTTGACTTTTCAAAGTCCCCTTCTTTTGCCATATTGATTGCACTTAGTCCTAAGCTTTTTGCATTTCCTGATGTTGCTATTAATTCCATACTAACATTTATAATTTTTTCATTCATATTATTGATAATCTCCTATTTTTTCTATATGTTTATTTTTAAAAAGAAGATCATCTAATTTTCATTCATTGTCTTCTTTACTATATATGAAAAAGATTGTTTTCATAAGTGCTTCACTTTTATCTTCTTCATTTTTATATCTAATATCTTCAAAAAAAGTATTTGTAACTGAAAATATCATGTGATTTTTAGAGGAAATTGATTCTATTGTATAAATACTTATATATTTTATAACTAAATCATTTCCTGCCTGAGAATCATAGTAATTTATTATTTCTTCTTTCATATTTATACATTGACTTTTAAAATTATTAGTTTCTTTTTCTATGCCAGAACAAGAATCTTTTTGTTCAACATTTAAAACTATTTGTTTATAATAAATATCAGTCTTATTTTTATATTCGATATATAAAAAACCTTTAAATCCATAACCTCAAGTAATTACAGCAGTTAAGGAAAATAAAACTAATATTAGTAGTATTGAAAGTCATCAATATAACGACTTCTTATTTAAAAATGTTTTTTGACAAACTTCTCTTTCACTTATTTTATTCATTCTACCTCACTTATTTTGCAGTAATTAAAACTGACTTATAATTTTCCACGTTATTTTTTTCAATTAAAATTTGAATTAAAATATCTATTAAAAATATAAATGGAATTCTATTTCCCCTTATTAAAGATTTGAAATTTTTATCATTATTAAACACAGATAAATTTAAATCAGATAATTCTTTTATTCTATTTTTTTCAATTCCCGTTAATGAAATTAGAAATTGCTGTTTTTCTTTTATTTTTTCAGCTAAAGTTACTAATTCCTTTGTTTCACCAGATATAGAAAATATTATAAAAAGCGACATTTCATCTTTTCTAGAATTTACACTTAATAAAGTTTGTTGAATTATAGAATCATTAACTGCAATTGCATTAAATCCCAATCTTTGTAGTTTTAATGAGAAATCGTATGCAACAGTAAATGTACCACCTAAAGCAAATATAAAAATTTTATTTGCTAAATTTATTTTATCTGTAACTTCATAAATTTTATTATTATTAGATAATATAGAATAATTTTTTTCTAATATTTCATTTATATATGTCATTTCTTTTTCTATTAATAAACTTAAGCTTTCATACTTAACATCTTGATCTTGGTCATTGAAAATAGCACTTTTCTTATAATTTTTAATTTCATATTTAAATTCAGCAAAAGATGAATATCCTAATTTTCTAATAAATCTTGTAACTCCACTAGTTGAATAATTAATGTTTTTTGCAAACTCTCTTATGTCAATAGTATCCATTTTTTCTAGATTATTAATTATAAATTCAACAATATTCTTATTAGTTTCATCACTATTTCTAATCTTTTTTAATTTTACAATTACATTTGACATAATTTTCCCCTTATCAATGTTGAACAATTTTTATTAATCCAATAACTGACAAATTATCTTTATTTGAGATTATTATATCATCTCCCAGTATTTTTTTAGCAACACTAAGAATATACTTATTATTAAATATTCCACCTGTAGCTTTCAATATTATAGTTTTGCCCTTAATTGATTCAATAATTTTTTTATAGTTAGATATTCTTAAAAATAATTGATAAATATATGTATACAATACATTTATATCTATCTTAATATCTTCAATATTCAAAATTTTTTGTTCAAATCTTTCAAGAAAAAAATATATATCCACATCTAATAGTTTACATTTTGAAAAATCTAGACTTTCTATTTCATCTAATTTAATATTCATTTGTTTAGCAATTAGTTCTATATTGTTTCCGCCATTTGAAGACGAAATTCCATATATATATTTATTATTATAAATTGGAAAACAATAATCATATTTGTATTTGGTATCAACAAAACTATCTGAAATATATCTAATACCTAATGTAGTTCCAACAGACAACGATACTTCATTATCTGCTGTCACAGAACCAATTGCTGCTGCTGCACCATCTGAAATACCTAAATCTATTGATAATTCAAAATTATTTATTTGAGTTTTGAAAACTCTTCTTTTAGTTAATATTTTTGGTAAATTAACTTCATTCAAATTTATATAATCTAATATTTCAGAACTATAATTTAGGTTTTTACAATCTACAACTCCAAGTGCTGATGCATCAGATATTTCAATATATTTTTTTCCTGAAAATTTATATAAAATATAACTCTTTAAAGTTGTAATATGATCAAAGGAATATGAAGTTTGATATTTAATTTTATAAATTGGTAAAAATGAAGAATTTACTAATCCATTTATACTTCTAAACAGTTCCTTCTTATCATTTGGAATATCAAATGATATATTTTCTATTAGTGTTCTTCCTTTTCCAATTTGTTCATAATTATTATTTAAAAATAAAATTGTATGCATAGCAGAAGAAAAAACAATTAATATATTTGAATTGTACTTTTTATTAACATCAATACAAAAATCTCTTAAGAAATCAAATAATTTTTCTGCACAAAATAAATTTTCATTATCAAAATAAATATCTTTATTTGCTTTTGAAATACTCTCGATATTTTTCTCGTTCTTATAAATTTCAATTTTTATATTGGTTGTTCCAAGGTCTATAAATATTTTAATCATTAGGTATAATTTTAAAATGTGTTCATGGAGTAATTTCGTCTAAAATATAATTCATTTTATCATCTAATCTTCCAACTACATTTCTTAAACCATCATTTGGAATATCATGTTTTACAATTTGTAACTCACCTTTATATTTATTGTAATTATTATTTGGTATAACAAGAGAACCAGCTGGAATAATTTCATTATTATAGTTTCTTGGTTTTATGTCAAAATCTTTGTATAAAACTCTTGTTGTTGTACTTCTTAATATATTTTGTGCTATGTCACCTCTTACAAAATGATTACCATAATCTATAATTTCTAATTCTTCTTTAGTCACATCTTTTTCTAATGATACTTTTATATGTTTTCTAAAATCAAAATGTTTAATTATTGATTCAAAATCTTTTTTATTTGCACATTGAGTAGAAATATAAATATAGCTTACAAATGAATTTGATAAAAAGTGATTCACTTGTAATCCAATTTCTAAATCCCTATGCATTTCCAAAGTTGGTAAATTTTCACTTACATCTCAAGGTCCAACACTTTCGTGATCAGTAATAGTTACAAAAGCACCCATTCTTAATCCCATTTTTTTTATATCATCGTTATATTTTTTAAAAAGTTTATAGTCTAATCCAGAATGTCTTTGTGGATAAAAATTATGTAAAGCTTGTAAGTTTTGTGTATTAGCTCCATAACTAATAATATTTCTTATATGTTCATTAAATGTTGAACAATTTAATTCAATTTTAATATTATAACTATTGTATGTTAAATGTGATTCAAAAATTCCGTTAAATTGGTCATCAAGTCTTAAACAATCAATATTTAACTCTTTAAAGAAAAGTAAATCAGGATTTTTATAATTTATATTTATTGAATCAAATGTTGATTTATTTACATCAATTGTTATATAGTAACCTCTTTTTTTTGCTTCATTAATTGTATCTTTATATTTTTCTAAAAGCTCAGAATTTTTTTGTTCTAGAATATCAATAAAATTGATAAAAAGTAAATCAAATGAATAAGTTTTAGCAAGATCTAAATATTCTATTATTTCTTTCATTTCAAGCTTTTCAGGATATATAGAAATTCCTAATTGCTTTGATATATTATTCATAATTTTGTCTCTCCATAATTTTATATAACTGTTTTACTTTTTCTATATTTGTAATACCTGTATCTGCATCTATAATTGAATTATATACGTGAGGTATTATTGCTTTAACTTTTGCATCTAATGCAATTTTTATAACTTCTTCAAAATTTTCTAAATCTAAACCACCTGTTGGTTCAATAACAAAATCATTTTCAGCACATGCTTTAACAACAACTTTGTATTCTTCTATAGTAGATAAACCATTCATAGGGAAAAATTTAATTGAATCTCCTCCCATATCTTTAATAATTTTTATCGCTGTATTTATTTCAACTATAGCATCCTCATTATCTTTTGATGAACTTAAAGGACCAGTATTAATTTTTACAAATCCTGGTTTACCTGTTGGAGAAACCAAACAATTTATAAAGACTTCCTCATTTTCAAAATCACTAACAGTTAATCCAACTCCTGTAAAAACTTGATTTGCATGAGCTGGTTTAATTCTTTTTGATAATCTGGCAACCATATATGATTGTTTTGGATCACCAGCTCCTAAACCAATACTAATTTTATTGTTTATTTCGCTCTTTCATTTAGACATTTCATTGAATGCTAAATCATCATTTGCAAAATCCTTTGATAATATTCCAACTACAACATTTCCCTCTGTAGCTTCAACAATTTCTTTTGCATTGTTTAAATCTTTTGCTAAGACATTTAAACATATTCTTTCTTTATAAAAGCAAATATTTTTTTTATTCATTTTACTATTCTCCTAATATTCTTATAATTTCTTGATTAATTATTTTTGCTTCTTCAAGAGATATATTTCTTAAATCTATATCCAAAAAGCCTTGAAGTGAAAAATAATCTCTTAAATAAATTGCAACATCATTTTTTTTCAATCTTTCTGATAATTCTCTTGCCGAGATTATACTATCTTTAATTTCAAACCTAATTCTTTCAATATTTCTATCATCAATATCTTTTCAGCAGACAATTTTTGAATTATTGTTAAATATATCTAAATATGAATTAAAATTGATAACTTTTTTAGGAATATAATTTTCTAGTGCTTTTAACAAACCATAGATATTTTCTTTTCCAATTTTCATTACTCTGCCTATTATATTAGAATGAAGTTTTATATTATTAATAATCAATTCATTTTTACCAAAAACAAGTCCTGATGTTGGACCTTCTACGGCTTTAGAACCTGAGAAAATAACAACATCAATATCCATAGATGAATATTTTTTTATGTCTTCCTCTGCTGCACAATCAACTATTAAAGGAATTTTATTCTTTTTAGAAAGATCTATAACTTCTTGTAATGAAGCCATATTTTTTTGTACACAATGATGTGAAACAACATATAGTATAGCTGCTGTATTAGAATTTATCTGATATTCATAATCCTCTTTTTTACACATATTTGAATATCCAGCTTCAATTGTCTTAGCCCCAATTAAGTTTAAAAGAATTTCAATAGGAGCCCCAAAATCAATATTTTGCCCTTTGGCAATTATGATCTCATTATTATTTGGGACAATTTTATTTACATCATAAACTCTATCTTTATATATTGTTGCTGCTGCTGCCAATGATATTCCAGCTGATGCGGAATTTACTACACAAACATTTTCACTATTAATTATTTTTTTAATTTTTAAATTAACTTCTTCTTTAAATTCTGACATTACAAAAAAATTATTTCCTGCATATTTGATTGCATCTGCAACATCATCACTTATTCTTGACACTCCTAATATACTCATTCTTCCATCTGCATTTATTACTTTTCTAAAGTTATTTTTCATATTTTGGTACCTCATAAAAATTTCCATTAACAATTACAGCATACGGTTTTATTTCTTCTTCAATTTCTATAGAATTATTTAATGAATCAAATTCTAATAATTTATTTTTTTCAATTTTAAAAAAGGTTAAATTAGCTATATACCCTTCTTGAATTTTTCCCATTTTCTTTAAATTAAAATGTTTATATGGATTATAACTAACCATTTTTAAAATCTCTTCTCATTCAAAACCAATACTTCTAAATTTTGACATTGTAACTGCTAATGATTTAACAGTTCCATCCTCTATATTTTTATTATAAATATCTGTGCTAATAATATCAGGTTTAAAACCATTAGCATACGTACCATTTACACACTTATAATTAAAACTTTCACTGCCATGACCTACATCAAAAATAATTCCTTTGTTAATACAAGTTTTTAAATCATTTGTTAATGTATAATCAAAATTAAAAACAGAATTATTTTTATAATTATAAATATGAGTTATGATATCTCCTTTTCTAAGCCTTTTAGATATATCACTAAATTTAGGTGGTTCATTTCCAATATGGACCATTAATGGTTTCTTTATATTTTTTAGTTCTCTTTCTTCTAAAAAAATATCAAGAGGTTTAATTCCTTTATTTAAAGTGACACTTTTACTCATTCTAGCTTTAAAACCAATGATAAAGTTTTCATATTTTTTATCAATTTCAAAGGTTATATCTTCTAAATTTGATAATTCAGATTGTTTATAAATTCCTTTTTTAGAAATATTTAATAATATTCTTAAATCTGTTTTTAAATTTTTTTTAACTTCTCACATTTTTTCAATTCCATCAATACCAACAGACCCTGCGTCTACTATTGTAGTTACACCCATCTTATATCCAATATCTTCAGGATTTGAACCATAAATTTTATTTGTTTCATCACAATGAACATGTGAATCCATTCATCCATAACTTACAAATATATCATTTTCAAATTTTATTTCTTCAAAATCAGTTTCTAAAAATTGATCTGGCTTATTAAATAAAATTTTTCCATTAATTATATAAATGTTTTTTTTAATATTATTGATATCTTTTATATTGAGTATTTTTAACATACTTATTTATAGTCCCTCACTTTATTTAATAAATAATCCTTTAATAAAATTACTTTATTAATTACTCTTGCATTAAAAGTATTTTGTCTTTTTTTATGAGTCTTTTTATCAATTTCTTCAACTGTTCTTTTAGATTCTAAATATCAAACACTAGTATTTTTTGACTTGCTTGATGTTCTAACATATATTTTTGTTAAAACTGTTTCATTAGAATTTAAATTTGTTAATTCTATTGATTTATTTTCTTCAAATTCGGTTATTATATAATTTTTTGAAATACCATTGGTGTCTGATATTTTTAAGCTTATTGATTTTTTTAAATTTTCTATTGAGAAATCTTTTGTAGTAACATTTTTAAAAATATATTTAGTGAACTCTGTTCAAAATTCTTCGCAACTTAATTCTATTTTAAAAAATATTTCAGAGGCATAAATTCGATTTAACTCTGAAATATAATTATCAAAAATAGGATTTTCAAAATTATTTATCTTTTGAATTGTCATTATGGAAACCTATTTTAAGTTCTCTAAATTTTGAAAAGTTGAATACTACTTCTAGTCCAACCACTGTTAATAATATTATTCAAATAATGAAACCTACTATACTATTCAATAATATTCCACTTATAAAGAATAGTGAAATGTAAATTATTCATTTTATTGGACTGAAGTTTTTTCTATTTGATCCATAAATAAAACCACCCACAACTAGTGTTGCTAATCCCATTAATAACATTGTAGGGTTGTTATTTCCAAATAAACTTTTTACTCCTTGTCACTCTTCTCAAAGAATAGTAAAGTAAATTAAATAAATAATTATTATTAATGCTCCTAAAACTGCAGTAAAATTATGTCAATAATTTCTTCAATCTTTTTTAGCTTTAATATTAGATTTATCCTGTGAGTTTTTCATAGATTATAAAATCCTTTCTCTAATTTTATTTTGTTTTAGTAAATAATACATATAATTTAATCATCAAGGTAAATATATGGCCATAAAAATCATAAGAAATATAAGACTCATAAAAATAGCTAATATTCATGAAATAGATATAAAGAATACTAAACCTACTATACCAATGATTCAATTTTTTCCTCTTAATTTTCCTTCAAATTTTTTATATATTAATGTTGCTGCAATTCAATTTATCGTAGCAACAACTAAAAATATGAAAGTTATGATCAAGATGTTCATTCTATAAAACCCCTGATTCAGCATCTATTTTTTCTTTTTTAAGTAGGAATCTATCATAAGCAATTGTGAATGGTAATCAAATTGCTATTGATGATGCTAATACAGTAAGAGCTGAAATTGATGCTTGTCATTGATTACCACTCGCAAAGAATGCTCCAATAGGTCCAGGCATTGTTCATGGTGCCATTGTTACTCAATGAACCCCTAGCATTTTTTGAAATGTAAATCCAACAGTTGCTGATATAACTGGTCCCAATACAAATGGAACTCACATAAATGGATTTAGCAATATTGGTAAACCAAATAGTATTGGTTCGTTAATATTAAAAATTCCTGGAACTAAACTTGTTCTTGAAATTGATTTAACAGTTGCTGATTTACAGAAAATTGATCCCACAATTACAAGTCCTAATGTATTTCCTGCTCCACCAACTTGGGCAAATCATTGAAAGAATGGTTCAATGAATACATTTGGTATTTTTTCACCATTTTTAAATGCCTCTTGATTTTCTTCTAATGCAATAATTCAAAATGGTCTTGTTACAGATTGAACTAATGAACCACCATGAACTCCAAATCATCATAAAAATGTTATTAAAAATATTATTATTAATGCTCCCGCTAAGTTACTTACTAAGAAGTTACCCATTGGTGATAAAGCATCTCTTAAAAAGTTAGCTAAATCAAATCCTACAATATATCTAATGAATCCAATTATTAACGCTCCAAAAAATATTGGAACTAGAGCAGCAAATGAATTACTTACTGCATCTGGAACTTGTTTTGGCATTCTAATAGTTATTCTATATTTTAAACAGACTCTATATATTTCAACAGTTACTGTTGATGAAACAATAGCAACGAAAGCTGTTGCCCCACCTAATTCTTTAATATTTATTCATAGACCACCTTTTAAAACATTTAAAGATGTTCCAGCGCTTTCAAGTAATGCAGATAATTGTTTTAATTCCTCTGCACTTAATACAGAAACATTTATTGACAATGGAAATAATCACATAATATATCCCATTGCTCCAATAACTGCTCCTTGAGTAGAACTAATTCTACTTAAACGTGCAAGCTCTGAACCTATACCAATTGACATATATAAAGCCATAACTCCAAAAGTAAATCTATTTATTAGATCAAATGCAAGTTTTAGTTTTTCTGGAAAAAGATTTCCTAAAACTTGACCATCTCCTGCACCAATCGGTATACTTGAAATTATTAAAAATATACTTCCTACTAAAATAAACGGAAGTGCGGCCATAATTCCATTTCTAATTCCAAGTAGATGTCTTTGAGTACTTATCTTACCAAATAATGGAATTAGCTTGTTATTCATTCAAACTTTAATTTTTGAATCTTCTTTTATATTATTTGTTCCCTTATCTTTTTTGGACATTATATATTCTCCTTATTTTTCTCTCAAAATTCTGTAATAGAGTTCAAATTAAAGAATTCTGGTTCTATTTGAATTAATTTTATTTGACCTTGAACATCTTCTTCAAGTTTTGAGTACATATGTTTAATTTGTGGAGATACTAATAGAATTGAATAATCTTCTAAATAATCTAATCAACTAGTATCAGTCATTATTCCTTTTGCTTCAAATTCAATGTATCCATTAGCACACTCATTTAATTTTTTTGCTATCATTGTGGTTGAAATTCCACCACTACATATTAATAATCCTTTTTTCATATAACCTCCCAAAATTATTTTATAGGAAATTTTTTTGATAATATTCTCTTAATATTGAAAATATTTCCAAAAATATTAATTAAGAATTTAAACTTTTATAAACTATAATAATACTAATAAGGGGTAAAAAAATGAAAAACAACGTATGATTTATAACTGGTGCAAGTCAAGGACTTGGATTTGAATTAACTAAGGAACTTATTGATCAAGGTTTTAAAGTTGCTGTTACTTCTAGAACACCTGAAAAAATATCAAAAAAAATAAAAAGTGATAACTTACTTGCTTTAAAAGCAGATGTTACAAATCAAGAAGATATGAATAATTCATTAAAACTTGTAAATGAGAAATTTGGATCAATAGATATTTTAGTTACTAATGCAAGTTTTACAAGACTTTGAACTTTTGAAGAAAGCGAAGCTGAAATTATTAGAAAAAGCATGGAAATAAATTTCTTTGGATCTTTAAATACAGTAAGAGCTGCTCTTCCCTATTTAAGAGAACAAAAGTATGGACATATTTTTGTTACAAGTGCAAACTGAGGTTATGCTGGTTTTCCCTATTCAACTTGTTTTGGAGCAACAAAATTTGCTTTAGATGGTTGAGCAGAAAGTATAAGTCATGAATTAAGACCTTTAGGAATAACTGTATCTAGTTTAAAAAATGGTGGATTTAGAAGTGATTTTTTTGCTAAAGAAAACTTATCTGGAAAATCTAAATTCAAAGAATATAAATTAAATAGAGATCAATGATTTGATACTTTAAAAGGTTTTGATAAGAAACAAGATGGAGATCCAATTAAATATGCTAAGTTTTTAATTAATCTTTCTAAAAAAGACCAATTACCTTTACATATTTTCCCAGGAAGAGATTCAAACCACTTTGCTGAAGTCAAAATTGAAAGATTAACTGCAGATATGGAGAAAATAAAAAAAGAAGCAACAAATTTACATGTTGAAGATTAAAAAAGAACTGCATTGCAGTTCTTTTTAATTATAAGATTATAAAATGTATTTTGTTTTATGTATTATTTTTTTATATGCATATACACCATAAAGAAATGCGAATATATTTAAAAATAAAAACTCTAAAATTATTAGTATTAAAAATTTATTCATTATTTGTGTATCTAATGAACTTTTATAGACATCAATTTTAGTAATAATTATTAAACAATATAGAAAACTTACAATTGTTTGTAAAGAAACAATAATTACAAGAGTTCATCAAAAAGGAAATCTATAACTAATTGCTATATAAATAGAACTAATAATAAATAATATTGTAGAAACAATAACAACCCCTATACTTGAATTTAAGGCAAAGTTTGATTTTTCTCTGTCATTGAATCGCATTATTTTATATTCCTTTCCAAAACAATTACTTGATAAGGTTTAATTAAGTTAAAATTAAAATCATCATAATTATTTAATATAATTTTTCATTCATTTCTTTTAATTTCTAAATTTAAATTTATATCATAATTATTTCAATTTGTAATAATAATTGCTTTTCTATTATTTAAAGTTCTACTATAACTATATTCTTGTTCTTTGAAAAAATTAATATTTCCATCACAGTATAAATTATCTGTTAATCTTAATTTAATTACTTTTTTATAAAAACTTAATACTGAATTTCTATCTTTTATTTGAGATTGAACATTTATTCTTTTATAGTTTTCATTTAAAAATAACTTTAAATCTTTTGTTTTTGAGAAACCAGAATTTTCAGTATTATCTCATTGCATTACACTTCTAGCATTATCTCTTGATTTTGCTCTTAAAATATTAAGAACTTCTTCTTCACTTAATGTATTCAATAAATCCTTAGCATTTCCAATTGACTCTATATCCTTAAAATCTGAAATTGATTCAAAATTTAAATTTGTCATACCAATTTCTTCTCCTTGATATATAAAGGGAATACCTCTCATTAAAGAAGTAAATGCAAATATTGATGTTGCACTTTCATATCAAAAATTAATTGTGTCTCCAAACCTTGAAATAGCTCTTGGTTGATCATGATTATTCATAAATAAAGCAAGTGTAGAATTATTATTTTGAAAACATGTTTGCCATTCTTTTTGAAGTTCCCAAAATGAATTTAAATCAGGTTTCATATTACTTCATTTATTGTTATCTTTATAGTCTACTTTTAAATGTAAAAATGTAAATATTGAATCTAACTGCTCATTTTCAGTTTTTGCATATCTTAAAGATTTTTCCTTAGTAGTTGAAGAAACCTCTCCAACAGTAAATATTTCCTTATCTTTACTAAAAACATTTATATTGAGCATTTTAAAATATTCTTCTATATGTTCTCCATCTGTATAAAAACCTCTACCATCACCAAATAAATCATTTTCATATACTTTGGGTTTACTATATAAATTACAAACATCTAATCTAAATCCATCAACACCTTTTTCTCTTCAGAAATTTAAAATCTCTATAAATTTTTTTTGAAGCTCTTTATTTTCTCAGTTTAAATCTGGCTGCTCTTTTGTAAATAAATGTAAATAATACTTATTCAATTTAGGAACATATTCTCAACATGACCCTCCCATTTTACTTTTTCAATTAGTTGGCTCTTTACCATCAATCGGATCTTTAAAAATATAATAATTCATATATTTTTCTTCATTATTAAGTGCTCTTTTAAATCATTCATGCTTATTTGAAGTATGATTAAATACTATATCAATTATTATTTTAAGGTTTCTCTTTTTTGCTTCCAAAACAAGAACTTCAAAATCTTTCATATCTCCAAATTTTTCATCAATTTCACAATAGTCCTGAACATCATATCCACTATCTTTAAATGGAGATTTTGTTACAGGAGAAATTCATATTCTTGTAATTCCAAGATCTTTTAAATAATCAAGTTTTGATATAATACCTTTAATATTTCCTATACCACTATTTCCTATTTCGTAAAATGTTTGTGGAAATATTTGATAAATAAATTCATTTCTCATATTTGCTACCTTACTATTTTAATAATTCTCCTGCTTTTAATTCCACATTAAATTTATTAAAGTATTTAAATTTTGAAAATAACATTGTTAATCCTATAGAAATACCTGCAGTTAAAAGCATTGATATCATAAATCATGTATAACCTGTTCCAATTCATGTTGTTGTTCCTGGAATTTTTGATTGTACTTGAACATTTAATATTCCTAGTCATGCTCCATTTCCAGAGTTTGTTGCACTAACTCCAGAAATAACAGCTAATTCAAGACCTATTGCTGTTGCAATACATGACGCTACAAATGGATACATATGTTTTAAATTCACACCATACATTGCAGGTTCTGTAACACCTAAATATGCAGAAACAACTGATGGAATTCCAACATCTTTTGATCTTGGATCATTTCTATTAACAATAATTCAACCTAAAACAGCACTTCCTTGTGCAATAGCTTGTGCACAAGTACCAATAAATAGGAAATTTCCACCATTTTGAATAGTATCTTGTACAAATACTGCATTAAATAAATGATGAACTCCTGTTAAAACTATTGGTGCATAAACAAACCCAATTATAAATCCAAAGAAATATTTGGCAATAGCATTTGTGAATGCTCATGATATTGCATAACTTATAACTGATGCTATTATAAATCCTAATGGTCCAATTATAAACATTGCCAGAATATAAGTTGGCAGAATTGTTACAAGT
The DNA here is from genome assembly GCF_000439455.1 of Spiroplasma diminutum CUAS-1. Taxonomy (GTDB): domain Bacteria; phylum Bacillota_I; class Bacilli_A; order Mycoplasmatales; family Mycoplasmataceae; genus Spiroplasma_A; species Spiroplasma_A diminutum. The sequence continues at coordinate 560,934 of NC_021833.1, forward strand.
GGAACAATAATTTGACTTATTACAGCTGGACAAACTCTTTTAATTCATAAATTAATATATGCTCCAACTATTCCAATTGCAAATGCTGGAATTACTTGAGCTGTATATTGAATTTTTCATGGATATTTCATGAATCCTCAATCAAATGCCCCATCCTTCATTCCAGACATTATTTCTCAAATTCACTTAAATTCTCCTTCTTTTCCCGCTTCCCCAGCAACTTCATATACATTTAATAATGGTGGTACTAGTAAACATAATCCAACTACTATACCCATTACTTGATCTGCTTCCATTTTTCTGAAAATACTTCAACATAAATGAACTGGTAGTCATCAGAAACATACCTGAGCAGGGATTCATAAGAAATCGTTTAATCCCTGTCAAAATTGTCCTGATTTAATAATAACAAATCCATTAAAATCAGCTTCTAGAATATTTCTAAATCCTAGAATTATACCACCAGCAACTAATACTGGAACAATTGGTATAAATACCTCACCTAAAAAATTTAATCCTCTTAAGAATAAACCAGATTTATTCTCGTTTGCAATTTGCTTGTTTTTTTCTTTTGATACTGCTTCTATTCCAGAAACAGCTATAAATTCTTTAAAATATTTTTCTACTTCAGTACCTATTATTATTTGAAATTGGCCTGAAGATTTAAAAGTCCCTTTAACACCCATCATTGATTCAATTAGGGGTTTATCAATAATAGATTCATCTTTTATAACAAGTCTTAATCTTGTTAAACAATGTGTAGCGGAAATAATATTATCTTTTCCACCAAGATTTTCCAACAAGTTAATAGATCAACTTTTTAAGTCAATCTTATTAATTGATACTTTTTTATCACTTTTCATACTCAATTTATCCTTTCTATTGGAAATGTTTCCAATAGAAATATTATATTACAAATTAAATTATTTTAAATATATTTTCCAAATTTATCTCTTTTTTTAGTAATTTATTTCCAATATTTTTACCAACTAAAAAATAATCAATTTCTATAGTTAAATCAAAATCATTTGTGTTTTTTACATTTTTGAATCTTGCAACATCAGTAACTATATATTTTTTTCTAATATTATGCTGAATCAAATATGTATTTACAGATAAAGCAATTGTATGTGTCGCGCATACAATTATTTGACTATTATCTTCTCTAACAATTTCAGGCATTATTTCTATTACATATTCATATAAGTTATTTTTAATAAGTCATTTCGAAACTGTATTTTTTTTAATATTCTCAATAAATGCTTCTGTTCTAATCTTTCCTGTAGTTATATCGTGATTTTCAAGACCAATAAATGTAATTCTCATATCTTTATATAAACTATCAATTTTTTTTGCAAGTTGAGAAAACATTTCATAATCATTAATATCAATTGATTTGATATTTTTTAAGTGTCTATTATAAACTATTATCTCTGAGTTTTTTATTTCTTCTATTTGAGTAATTAACTCTTTACTAGTATTTTTAGGTAAAAATAATACTAATCCATATGAATTTCTTAAAATAATAGTCTTTAAATCATCTTGATACATCTTGCTATCGTTTGATGATAATAAAATAAAAAAGTTAAGTTCTTTAAGTTCTAATACACTTTTAACACCATTAACTATTTCCATATTAGCTTTTTCTTCACTATTAAATGGCAACAATAGATAAACATCTTTATTAGGTTTCTTAATACTAGCTGCTGCATAATTTGGAATATATCCACTTTGATCAATAACTTTTTTTATTTTTTCTTTAGCCTCATTACTAATATTATAATTATTAAAATATCTAGATACAGTACCTATTCCAACGTTAGCCATTTTTGCTATATCATGATAAGTCTTTTTTTCTTTTTTCATAAACAATATTTCGCTTTCTATATATATTTTCTAATAAAAAAGCATTTATAATTAAAAAAAATAAAAAAACAATAAATATTGTTTTTTTATACTTTGATTATAAATTATATATTTCTTTCTTTTACTTTATAAAATGTTGATGTTTATATCAAGGATTATTATTTCAATGATATCTGTCATCAATTTCTTGATTTTCTAAAAGATTTGTCATAACAAAACTTGGATTTGCAATTAAACATCTTCCAACTGAAACTGCATTAATATTATTTTTTAATGCTTCTAATATATCCTCTTTTGAACCATAATTTCCAGTAGTAATAATGTTTAAATTTGTATACTCTTTTAATTTCTTAGAATATTCAAGTCTATGTAGTTTAACATTATTTTCAACTCCAATAGTAGATTTTCTTTTTGATAAAATATCTCCTGCACTTACATGAATATATGAAATATAGGGCTCTATTAAAGGAATAATTTCTTTATAGTCTTCTACTTTAATTCCATCAGGATTTGAATCATTTACTGAAATTCTAACTCCAACTGGAATTGCAATTTTTTCTTGAATATTTTTTAGAATATAAATTATTGGTTCAATTTTTTCTTGAATATTTTCACTTATTGTTAAAGTATTTAATTCATTTATCAATAAGTTTGATAATAAAATTCCATCTCCTAAGTGTATTTCTATAAAATCAAAACCTGCTTTTTTAGCTCTTCTTGCTGAATTAACAAATTCATCACAAATCTCATAGAATTCTTTTAAATCAATTATTTTTAAATTATTTTGATCTAAGAAATCAAAGTAATGATTAATTCCCCTTTTTTGGTCAGTAATTTGTGATTTACTTCCGCCATGAAAAACTTGAATTCCAATAACACTTCCACCAGTATGAACAATATTTACAAGTCTTTGCAGTCCTTCAATATGTTCATCTTTTCAAATTCCTAAACTTTTATCAGTGTATCTACCATCAGGAGTAATTCCAGTACCTTCAACAATAATAGTTCCTACTCCTCCATAAGCTCTTGAACCATAATGTTGAATATGAATATCATTTACAAATCCATCAACAGATGAATTAACATCCATTGGTGCTAAAACAATTCTATTTCTTGATTCAATATTTGGGACTAAGCAAAATTTATCATTTATTTTCATAATTTACACCTATATTCTGCTTTATTGAAATTCTTCTATAATCTCATTTAATTTTTTACCTACTCCAGCATTTTGTACTGTTTCAATAACTTCTTTTGAAAGTTCTTTTATTCCTTCAATTGCATTTCCTACTGCATAACAATTTGGAAAATCTCTAAACATAGGATAATCATTATGCTCATCTCCAAATACATGAATATCTTCTTTTGTTAAATTATATTTATCTAAAAGTTGATTTAATCCTCAACTTTTAGTTACACCTTTTTTAAAGATCTCTACTCTACAAGTTTTTTCTTTAGGAAATTCTAAAGCAAGTAGATCATTTTCTTCTACTAAGTTTCTTATAAATTCTAATTGTTCTTGATTTTCAGAATTTGCAACTAATACTGGAAAACTTTCATCATGATCTAATCCATTATCTATTAAGTCTTGTAAATCATCATATTTATATAAAATTTTTCCTTTTGGAAAATGTGAGAAATCAATTTGGATTTCATTACGAACTAAAACTTCTAATCAGTCATCTTCTTTAATATAATGTGTTCTAAAATCATTTGATATACAAATGTCAATATCTGTTTCTAAAAATTTTTCTAATAGAACTTTAAACTCTTCTTTATCAAAATGATTTTTTGCAACATATTCTCAAGTTTTTGGATTGATAACTGATGCTCCATTTGAACAAATTACTGGTAGATCAATTTGTAAATCTTTTGCTGCAAAATCAACTAAAAAATAATTTCTTCCTGTAACTATTGTTAAACTATTATTTGATTCTTCTTGAAATTTTAAAAGTTCTTTTTTATTTTCTTCACTAATATTATCTCATTCATAAAGAATAGTTCCATCCATATCAGTTGCAGCTATTTTTTTTATTTCTTTCATATTTTTCACCCCATTATATTAATATTTTAACTTGAATTAAGTCAAATATAATTTATATTTAACAACTATTTCTATTTAAGAGTGTATAATAAAAAAGTAATATTAATATCAAATATTTCTATTACTTAATATATAAATTTTTAAAAGACAAGTGGCTTAATTGCTAAAAACAATTTAATAAATAGTTATTTTTTTAATATGTTTAAAAATATTTTTTAAATGTCTTTTAAATACGAGAGGAAAAGCAAAAAATGACAAAAAGTTTACAATTATTAAATGACAGAATTTCTGCAAAGAGATATGTTGAAGATTTTAAATTAAATGATGATCAAAAAACACAATTATTAGAATCAATTAGATTAGCTCCAAGTAGTTTTGGATTAGAACCTTTTAGAGCGATATTAATTGAAAATAAAGAAATAAGAAAAGAGATTCAACCTGCTTGATGAAATCAAGTTGGTGTAACTCAATCAAGTGCTTTATTAATATGAGTTGGTTATAAAGAAGAATACTTAACAAAAACTCATTTTATTGAACAAACTGAAAGAAATATTCCTAATGGATTTGAAAACATTAGAGAAATGATGATTGGTGGAGCTACTAATGTTCTTTCTACTTTAGAAATGAGCAGAGATGAATGAGTTGCACGACAAGCATATATTTCATTGGGAACTGTATTAAATACTGCACAAGAATTAGACTTAGATGTTTGTCCAAGTGAAGGATTTAGCGCAAAAGAAGTTGGCGATGTTTTGGCAAAACACAATTTATTAGACTTAGAAAATGAAAAAGTATTATTGGGAATGTTTATTGGAAAAGTTGATACTAATCAAGAATTTTATCACTCATTTACAAAAACAAGAAGACCTGCTCAAAAAGCATATTCAATTGTTGAATAAAAAATGAATAGTTATTAACTTAAAAAATAATAATATAAATTAAAAAAACACTTCATTAAGTGTTTTTTTAATTCTTTTCAAACATTTCCATAAAGATATCATAAACTTTATCTAAATTACTCTTTTCAGTTGAAGATATTGATAAAAATCTATCTTCGCTGTCAAATTCTAAAGTTTGCTTAATTATTTTTTCATTTTTTATTATGTCATTTTTCTTACATTTATCTCTTTTAGTAGCTACAATAAAAACTTTAATTTGATGATGTTTAAAGAAATTATACATTTCTATATCATCATTTGTTGGTTTATGTCTCAAATCTACTAATTGGCAAATAAATTTTAGCTGTTCTCTATTTGTTAAATATTCATCCATCATTTTTGCAAATGCAAGTTTTTGATCATGATTAACTCTTGCATATCCATAACCTGGAGCATCAACAATTCTAAATTGACTATTATTAATATCAAAAAAGTTTAATAACCTTGTTTTACCTGGAGTTGAAGATGTTTTTGCAAGCTTATTTTGATTTGTCAAGGCATTAATAAAAGTGGATTTTCCAACATTACTTCTTCCTATAAAACAAACTTCAGCAATATCATCTTTTAATCAACCACTTTTATTGGCAGCTGAAGTAATAAATTTAGCTTGTTTTATCATAATGTTATTCTCCACTTTTTGCTATTTTTGAATTTTATCAATTTCTTTTATCATACTTTCGTATTCATCAGTTGCATCATCAATTTCATCATGAACTGGTTCACTGCTTAATAGAACTATTTCTACAAAGAATTTCTTAACTTTTGCAACATATTCTTCTTGTCTTCTTATATTTGCTTCAAGAAGTCTATTATTATTCTTATCTTCTGCATATTGGCTTTTTAAAGATTCAAGAATTGCTTCTTCCATTTCAATGAAACTTTCATAATCTTGCTTCTTCATTTTTTTCAATGTTTTAGCAGAAAAAAGTTTTTTTTCTTCATTGCTTAAAAATTTATCTAACATATATAACACCTCATTGACTATACAATGATTATAAAACAATTTTGCTAATTTAATTGCTTATTTTTAAGTTTAATTGTTTAAAATAATCAAATAATTCCCAATGATATGGGATTTTTATAATATCTTCTAGATCTTTTTCATCTTTAAAAGTTATATAAATTACAGTTCTTTTTAAATTATGTTTTACATCATCAATATTTTTTAAAACAATTATTTCATTAAAAAGAATTAATTGTTCTTCATAACAAAAAGCTATTATTGATTTTTGCTTATTGTTAAGTAATAAAATATATATCAATATTTGAATTGCATAGATTAAATAAAATAGTGTAAAAATAAAACCTGTATATACAATATTTTGTACAATAAGGTTAAAAATAAAAAAAACTGTCATTATTAAGATATAAGGAATTATTAATAAATAAAAATATAAACTAAATATTTTATCTAATTTAGAATTAAAGTAATGCTCTTTTGATCAAATGATTTGCATTTTTTTAAGTCTTTTTTTATAAATTACAAAAAAATATATTAAAACTGCTGTTGTTAATAACATAAAAAGATAACCGCTTATCACACTACTAGTTCAAATATTTAAAAAATTCATAACTATACCTCTTTTTTAGTAATTTCTTCAATTGTTAACATTAAATTGAAATCTTCAATTTTCATAATATATTTATCATCATTGATTTCTAATTCCAAAAATAATTTTCATTGTTTTTTTACATAAATTAACAAATAATTACAATACACTATTGATTTTAAATCATATTGAATATAATGATCATTTAATTGAACCATCAATCTTTTGTTTGTAACATAAATTGAAAAAGAAAAATTGGTTTCCTTTAATTCTTTTTTATAATCTTCTTTGGCATTTTTATTTTTTAATTTTATTTTATGTAAAATTAATTCATCACTAAAATAATAGCAAATCTCATCTTTTGGTAATTCAAAACCAATTTTAGTTTCTTTTAGAGTAAATTCTTCTTTTTTAAGTTTTAATATTTCATAAGTTTCTGTACTTTTAATTTTATAATCTTTAAATTTTTCTTTAAATATTAAAGCTAAAATACCAGTTATTAAAGTTAAAAGTAATCATATGAAAACTAATAAAATTATTAAAATATCTTTATTCATAATTTTTTACTCCCTTGTTTTATATTATAGCAATAATTAAACCATTTCTTAGAGTATATAAAAAAGTGATTTTACTCACTTTTTTATATTTGAATTATCAGATTATAAATTAATAATAATTAAATTTTTTAGAATAATATATAAAAAACTTTATAGTTTTGAGTTTTTTAAACATCAAATTTAGAAAATTGTTTTTGTATTAATTCTAAGAACTGTTGACGTTCTTCTAAAGTAGATTTTCCTAAATTTTTGTATGTTTCAATAATTGGATTAAATAAACCAATTTTTCTCATTACTTGAGCTGTTAAAGCTTCATTTTGCTTTTTGTTTTGATTTGTAGCAATTGATCACATATCTCCTAGAGATGTTTCAATAATAAATGTTTTTTCAATATTAATTGATGGTTTTCAATCAACTGGGTTTCCACCTTCTTGAATTAAAGTACCAATAAACACTCTATCAAAGAAACCTTTTAAGATTGCTGGCATTTCAAAAAATATAATTGGATAAATTAATACAATTTGATCACATTCGTTTGTTAACACTTCTATAAAATGCTCTAAATTAGGATCATATTCAGCATAACCAAATTTTTCAAATTCTCCTTGACTTATAACTGGATTAAATTTCATTTTATTTAAATCTCAAATTTCGTATTCTTTTTCAACTTCTTCTAAACCCTTTATAACTGAATCTGCAATGGCATGATTAAAACTTGTTGGTTTTGGATTTGCAATAACTATAACTGTTTTCATAATATTTTTACCTCTTTAGATAATAATACCTTATTTAAGGCATTAAAAAAAGTAGGTAAACCTACTTTTTAACAGTTTTTTTAACTTTTTTAAGTCTTGACTCTATTTCAGAATTAGTTTTTCTTTCCCTTTTGTCATTGTCTTGTTCTTTACTATCAGCTCAGTTATTTACAACTGGTGAAGTATCTTCTATAGTTCCATTATCAACTCAAATATATTTTTTCTCATAATCTGGATCTTCTAATTTTTCTAATCCATATTCAAGTTCTCTTTCAAATAAACCACTTCTTACAAATCCATCGTCTTTATGTAAAGTTGCTACATCTGATTTTTTTGTTATTTTCTTAGCTTTTGTAACTGCATTTTTATCAGCAACAATTGCTGCATATCTTGGTTGATTTCTCATGAATTTTCTTCTGAAGAATTTTTCTCAAATGAAATATGCTAATAATAACAATAAGAATAATATTGAGAAAGCAATCAATAAGATTAATCAAAGTGGGAAATTAACTGGAACTGGAACTGGAACTAATAATTTAATTTCAATTGTTGGAATTTCAATTCCAGTTCTAATAGCAGTTGCTGTTATTTTTAAATCAACATCTTCTCCTGGTTCAATAGCAGTAATTGTTAATTTTCCATCTTTATATTCTGATTCAAATTTTGCAGGATTAGATGATTCACCAACTTCTTCAAAAGTTGAAATTGCTTCAACTTTAACATCACTGAACATGTGAGCATTTTCAATTGTGAAAGTTTTTGATTTACCTTCTTTAAGTTTAATGCTATTTCCAATTCCATTAATTGAAAGTTTTGGTTCAATTGCAGTAAATTTAATATTTGCATTTACATTATATTGTTCAGTACTTTCAATATTAAAGTTATAGTTTTTGGCCTTTTCGACTGTAAAAGTAATAATTCTATTATCACCATCTTGTCTTTCAGAAACTATAAGACCATCAATTTCTTTTGTGATAGCATTTGTATCACTTTTTCATCCTTCAAGTTTATATTCAAATGATTCACCAACAAATAATCCCTTTGCAAATTCTTCATCAACAAATTTACCAATAACTTTTTCAAGACCAAATTTTGTAAATTTTACAGTAATTGAACCAATTGCAGCTTTATCTTCATCAGATAATAATAAACCATCTTTTGCTTTAACTTTAAAATCTCAAGTATCACTTGTTGATAAATCGATTGAAGTAATATCATTGACAACTTCTACTTTATTTCCAAGTTGTTTATTAACATCCTCAATGATTTCATTAATTAAGTTTTTATCTGTTATGTTTTTTCTTTGTACTTCAATCGAAGTTGAATATTTGCCTTCCCTAATAACATTATTTCAAACGTTTCTATTATAATTTGAAATTTTGAATTTTAGAGAATTTGCAAATATAGTATTTTCAAATGATTTTGATGTTTCCTTATATCAATTATCTTTTGTTACAGTATTACTTAAACTTAAATCATTTGCAATTATTTGTGATTGTTTTTCAACACTTTCACCAATTACTTGCTCTTCTTGTTTTGTTAATTGTCCTGCAATAATTAAACTCATAAAGTCTTTTTTAATATTGTCAGCTGATGCTTCAACATTTCCTTTATAAGCTTTATTTACTTCATAGCTTGATAAATTAATAAATTCTCTTGAATAACCTATTTTTGATCTATCATCTTTTAATCAATAAGTTCCCTTATGTCCTTGATAAGTTTTTGTAAAAGAAAAATCACCTTCTATTACAATTTCTTCTAAAGTTAAATTTTCATTTTCTGTTTCAGTTAATCCAGAATAGATATTCACTCCTTTTTCAGAAGTAATTTTTAAATTTCCATTGCTTAAAAGTTCCATTTCTGAAATTTCATTCACATCATCAATTGTTGAATAAGGATTATTTTTATAATTATCTGCTAAATATTGATCGATTGTCGAATTATTTAATTTATATATTTTATTTCCCTCAGCTAATAATGTATAGTTATCATTTAATCTTTCAATAGCTGAAGCATTTTCAATTGGAATATCACTTGATTTATCATCAATTAATACAATTGTATTAATTTGTGCCTTTTTATTTAGAGCTAAAAATTGCTTGTTATTATTACCAACATTTATAATTCTCCTTTGGAATTCTTCATTATCCAAACTTGAACTTGTAATTGATGGTATTAAATTTGATGCATTACCCTGATTGTCAAAAGATATAATCGATATATTATTTTTATCAGACATAATATATAAATTACTTATAGAATCAAAAAATGTTGATTTTACTCCCTGTGTCGAATTAAATGTTGCACCTTTTACTTCTGTTATCTTTTTATCATTAATGTCTCAAGTTTCAGTAATATCTTCTTGATTAAGTTCAAATTTCAAGACTAATGATGATCTTGCATTAGCTTTATTTGAAAAATATAAACTATTTCCAATTATAAAAATATCTGAATATTCTAAATTATTTCCTTTAATTAATTCATGTTTTTCACCATTTGGTAAATAAATATAAATTGTAGTCCCTGTTGCAGTAATGAAATAATCATAATCATTTCCATCTTCATCTTTCCCTCTTCAAATATTAAAACTTTCATCATTATTTATTTTAATTGATGAATAATTATTATTAGATCATTGTTGTGGTTTTAAAGAATCTATTAGAATTTCATGATTTATGCTAAATGCAGTGATATTCGAGATAACAGGTGTACTAATACTTAATGTTGCTAAAATAGTTATTAATTTTTTCATATTAAATTATTTTCCCCCTAATTATTTCTTTTTTTCTTCTCTACGTTTTGCTTGTGCAATTTTTGCAGCCTCTTTACCAACTGCTGATTTATAGAATCGTTTACGAGAAATGAATCATCCTGACATAATCACAAGAATTAAAATTAACATTCCCCCAAATACTAAAATTGGTGGAACTCATCTTGGAAGTGATGAAGGAGTTTTTAAACCATAAATTGTTACATCAATAGTTGTATAATTCATCTCTCCATTAATATTTGATTGTGTTGAGTTAGTTCTATCAAAATTAAATGCTCTGTCAAAAACTCTTACAGTAAAAGTAGAAGAATTTTCTTTAAATGAGTATTTAACTCCATCAATTAATGACAATCCAACTGCAGGGTCTAAATTTTTATGTTGATTTAAACGATTTTGAATTTGCAATAAATTTTCTTGATCGTTATTTGTATACAATCCAATACCATTAAATTGCATTTTAGAAACATTTTGTGCAATTGAAATAATATCAATTTTATTTACATCATCATTTACTGATTCTCAATTTTTTCCATTCGTATTCATTTTAACTTTAAGTGTTGGTAAAGTAACAAAATCATTTCCATCTTCAAGATAGAAAAAATCGTTTTCTCCATTTTTTTCATTAGGTCTAATACGTATTCCACTTAAAATAAAATTATTATCCTCATCTAATTTAGGATTCTTTTCAGCAAAACCTCAACCATTTGTTGAAAATTCATCATTTCCATTAGAAGCATATCAACTATTAATTTCTCAACGTGATTGTTCTAATTCTTTTCATAAAATTTCATTTTGAAAACCAGGGATTTTCTCTAAAGCTTCTTGAATTTGATTATAAACTCAACCTACTACACTATTAAAATCATCATATTTATCTAAAACATAATTTTCTTCTCATGGTATTAATTCTTGTAAATTATATCTATTTGTAAAAATAGTATTTACTGTTTGAATTTTAGAATTTTTAAATCTTGATGTATTTGAAGAATTAATGTTTTTAATTAAAATATTACCTGTTTCATTAATCTTTCCGTATATATTTTCAGGAATTAAATTATCATCAGAAATTTCAAGTTCATAATCTGTTCCTAATTTAGAACCTTCAAAAATATCTCTTACTTTTGGATCATTAATTATTGAATTAACTGTACTAGTTCCATCTGATCCACGTAGAGAATAAGATAATTTATTCTTTAAATCTTCTTCATATTCTAATTTTCCATTTAATGCAGAACCTGGATTATAAGTAAATCTATTTGTTACCAAATTATTTAAATCATATTTCTCAAAAACAAATGAATTAAATGTATTTGCATTTTCATCACTTAAAATATATTGAATTCTATTATCATAGTACATAATACTATTTTCCAATGTTGAATATCTTAACGCTCCTCCTCTTTGTGCAAATGTTGAATCCAGAAATAAAATTTTTCTAGCTATTCCATTTTGACTCATATTTTTTGGATCTTTATATGAATATTGATAAACCGAATTTGCAGTTGTTACAACAATATTATAATTTTTATTTATATCATCATAATATGAATAAAAACCATTTATTTTATTTTCTTCAAGAATCTTTTCATTATCATATAAAGCTGTAAAGTATTGGGGATCAAGTTCAAATAACAATACTATTTCGTTATTAGCATTACTTGAATCAATATAATAAATTCCAATTTTATTTGAAGTAGTATCAGTCGCTGATAAAATAGTATATTGTGGGCTTGAAGACCCTGTATGATCAGTATTTGAAATAAAATTCATTCTTAGATTTTCAAAATTTAATACTTCTTGTTTATCAATTGTATTATTTTTTGAATCAATTATATAAGAATTAAATACCTCAGGTTCTTCTGGTGTTAGATTAAAGTTAATAGCTACTTTATTATCTGATCCCATAGTAAAAGTTGAATCGTAAATATTTTGAGTTTTGATACCTTGTATTTGAATAGTACTATACTCAACTTCTTCAGGTTTTGAAAAATCTAATTCCCCTGTATTCAAGTCCACTAACGGATTTAAATTATAAGTTGCAATATAATGTGTATCAAAATTACTATAGAATAGATAAATATGATTATCTATATCTGGATCATTTACGCTTCTAGTTGGTACATAAACTTTATTAATTTTTGACATTGCAGGAGTTTTTAAATTAATTTTTTGTTTTTCATTATTAGGATTAATATTAGTAATTGTAAGACCTTCTTGATTTTCATTATTATCTATTTTATCGTTTGCATATACTAAATAATTTGTTTTTGAAGTTTGAAAACCATTTTTTCCATTATAAGTTGTTGTCAATGCTGCAGTTGATCTGTTATAAGTAACTTCCTTAGAGTAAACATCGTTTTCAAAAATTTCAAATCCTTCTTTATTATCATTTTTAAGGATATATCCTTTTCCTACACTTGAAGATAAATTATAAATTACATCATTATCCGTATTTTCTCCATCACTATATTTAAAAGAACCCTTAATTTGATTAATTGCTTCTTTTAAATCACCACCAATATCTTCACCTTTAACTTTGGTTTCATCAGATACACCGATCCCATAATTTGTATTTCTTTGAACTTCTAAAAAATTACTATCTTCAGGTACATTTGGATCTAATTCAACTCCTGTAAAAATATCAAATTTTTCACTATTTACTTTTTCAGTTTCTGAAAAGCGAGGTGAAATATAGTTAAAAATACCAGTCATATCAGCTGTGAGAGCTACTGGTTGTGCAGAAATTGTTAATCCTCCTAATAAAGTTAATAAAGTTTTCATATATGTGTTTTCCTTCCTATTATTTATCTTAATTTTTCAAATTTTTACCCTTAAAGAAAATCTCAAAAATTAAAATAAATAAAACTAACTTTTAATAACCATTTTGTTTCATGTTATCAAGATTTTTTTATAAAAACCCATTTAGACACATTACAAAATTATTATAGTGAAGTTGAAAGTAAAATAATAGTCAAATCATAAAAAAGTTTTACTTTCATAAAATATGAGTGATAAAACTTTTATAACACTAAAAAGTTTTACACTTAAAAGTAAAAAAAGCCCAGACCGAAGTCTGGACTAAAACTATTTAAGGGTAAAATAATTTTAAATTTAACAACTTGAATTGTTCTAGGTACTTATTTGCCTTTTTCAAAGCATTTTACAAGTAGCATTAACTTGTAGTTTCCTGATCCCGCCCTTACACCCTTTTGTTTATCAAATTCATGATAAACATACAAGAAACTTGGAGATTTTTAATTAATATAATTAATAAACCAATACCTTTATCAGAAGAATTCACTTCTAATTATTCTTTTTAACTTAAGAAATATAACCATATTTGTAAGTTCGTAAAAGATACCTTACAATAATTATTATTAATCATTTTAATAAATATTCAATGAATTCTGGTAATTCTAAAATACTTTTTAATTTGTTATATTTCTTTTATATTTCTAAACAATTGTGTTTTTAACTGTTTTTTGATATATTTATATTAGTTGTTAACTTTTAATCAAGTTAGCAACTACAATTATGTTGTTGTAAGCCCTCCCAAGTTTATAATAACTTCAGGGATATATTACTATTATCGATTTCAATAAGATCATTTATCTGAAAAGTATCTATACTTCAAATAACAAATGATGAAAGGATAATATTAATATTTTCCCTTTTTTTATTTTCAGTTTATCTGAAAAATTTAATGTTCTTAAAAATATATATCTAAAGATTCTAATAATATTAGGATCTTTTTTTCATTTCATATCTACTAAATTAAATTAACACTTACTTTCTTTATTTTAGTATAAGCCAAAAGATAATTTTTTTTGTTTTTTAATAAACAAATGTTCCTCTGACTGCTTTTATTTTAATATTTTAAAATAAAAAAGCAAATTAATTTTATAAAAAATAGTCAAATAACATTGATTAAACTTGGGTTTTAAACATTTAAAAATATTTTTAAAAATTATATGGAAAATTTAATTCCAAAAACTTCTTTCATCCTGGATTTGGTGAATGATTTGGGTAAATATTTCAATATTGTTTTTGAGCATTTTGATAACTATCTGCATTAATTATTTTGTTTCTTACCAAGTACATAAAAACAATACTTGCACTTCTATTTACTCCTCAAATACAGTGAACATATATTTTTTTATCTTTTATATTATTTTCAATTTGTTGAATTGCATCTAATATTAAGTCTTTATCCATATCTTCAATATATGGATAATCTTCAAAATTATATAAAATTCTATTATTTTTATCATCAATTAATTTCTTAGTTTCTCCTTTTGGATTTTGATCTAAGAATATCTCTTGTGCACAACTTAAAACAAGCTGAGAATCATTTGGGACACTATTCATGTCTCCTAAATATAAATTTTCTATTATTTTTTTATTCATTATATTAACACCTCTTATATTCACATTGTTAAGAATTTATTGAAAAATTCTTCTTGAGTATCTATAAATAAGCAATCAAAATTAGTTAGACTTTGAGTTGACATATTTTTATTTTTTAAAATATGTACAAAAATATGAAGTTGTCCATCAGTTACTTTTTCTAAAAGAAGAACTGGACCAATTTGTAAGGATGGTATTAATGTATTTAATCCCAAAACGCTTGGTTTATCAAGATATAACTCTAAAAGCTTTTCTCTTTCTGCTTTTTCTTTTCCAAAAAGATCTAAATAGTGAGAAACGGAATTTTGATTACTTGCTTTAACAAGTCAATCTCTATTATCAAATGTGAAATAAAAATTAACAAATTTATAATTTCCATTTAAATAATGAACTTTATAAACTTCTTTTAGCTCTATTTTAGAATTACCATCCATAACTTGAACATCTTTTGGTTCATAAAATTCTATTTGGCTACATCCTTGCTTACTTAAAATTGAACTTAACTGCTTTAAAAAATTGTTTGCTTGCATATTAATACTCCCTTTTTAAAATTATAAATAAAATAACTAGTAAAAAACTAGTTATTTTATTTATATAAAAAATAGATTAATTAATAAAGAATCAATTAGCTAAGTGGGATATTAAAAAATTAATTCCTATTATTTCATCTTCTTGAATACCTTAAAAGTAAAATTAATTTCAAATCAATAATCAAACAAAGAGCTAAATACAATTATTATTTAACCCTACCTTAATCTAAGGCAATTTAATTTTATCAATTTTGTAATTTAAAATATTTATTCCTGAGCATTTTAAAAAAATTTTGAAAAATTAAAATTCCTTTGAATAGTTATTTATATTAATTTTTATAATAAATTATTATATTTTTGTCTAAAATTGTTTAAAATCATTTTAAAGGGATGATAATAATGAATTACAAAAAAAGTTTGAAAAAACTTAAAAAATATCATTATAATTGATTAAATATAACATTTATAATTATTTTATTTCCAGTTGTATTAATATTATCAATTATATGTTCAATAGCATTTGTACCGTACTTATTTAAATACACAAGAAGTGGTCAATATAAAGGTGTTGAATTTAACACCTATGAGCACTTATTGTATGACTTAGAAGTCAAAAAAATGACAAACTTTAACATTAAAAAAGAACAGATAAATGAGTTTTTCATTGGATCTGGATCAGAGCAAATTAGTGCAATTACTGTAAGAAACAAAAATTCAAAAAAATGAGTTATTGGACTTCATGGTTTTAAAAGAAACAAATATATGGGACTTCGTGGAGTTTATCACTTCTATGATCAAGGATACAATATACTTTGTTTTGATGCATTTGCACATGGATTAACTTATGGTGCATATTCAGATTTTGGTCTTACAAATGCTAAAGTATTAAATGATGTTATTACATGATTAAAACAAACATTTGATGTAGAAGAAATTGGAGTATTTGGTACAAGTATGGGAGCTACAAGTTCTTTATACTTTGCAAAAAAATACTATGAAGAAAACAAAGTAGATTGATTAATTTCAGATTGTCCATTTACTCAAGCAATTCCTCAAATTAGGTTCTTCTTGAAAAAATATATGATAATACCATGATGATTTATGAGTTTAGGTATTAATAGAAACTTTAAAAAATATGCAAAAGCAAATATAAAGGATGTAGATCTACTTAATTTAGGTGAACAAGTACGTGATCTTAAAATATTGTTTATTCATGGAAAAGAAGATGACTTTATAATGTATCACAACTCTATTGTTTTATATCACTTAAAACATCTATCAGAAAATTCAAATCAAAGTCAACTGAAATTATATGAAAATGCAAAACACTCAAGTTCAATGCATAAAAACATGAAAGACTATATGCAAACAACAATTGGCTTTGTTGTAAAATAAAAAACTCGTATATATACGAGTTTTTTATTTAATTTATTTAAAATAGAAAATAAAAACTTCTCTTTTGAGAAGTTTTTAGCTTAATTATTAATATAAAACAACATCATTTAATAAAAACATTTAGAAATTTAACATAAAGTAAGACAATTGTAAATTAATACTAGAACCAAAACCCTATTTAAATAAATGCTAAATTATTATTGTGATACTCTTTTTAATGATAACTTAGCTTGGTCTTTGCTTTCATCTACTGAAATAACATATCCATCCATTTGTTGACCTACAGTTACGTAGTCAGCTACGTTAGTAACGTAAGCATCAGCAATTTCTGAAATATGAATTAGACCTTTGTAGATTTTACCATCGATTTCAGCATCACAGAATGCACCAAAGTCAACGATTTTAGTAATAGTAATATTTACAATTGTACCCATGTTTTGTTCTCCTTTACTTATAACTATAAACTATTTTTTTTATAAAAGTGGAATTAACAATAAAAAAGTAAAAAATAAAGAGAAATAAAAGAAATATTATTTAATTTTTCTAAAGTAAAAATATTTTAAAATATTCTATTACTTTTAATATATCTAAATTCTTTGGCTTAAGATTATTTGAATTATTTAAACTCATAAAATTATTTTTATATCATTCTAATAAGTGACTATACTTTTCTAAACTAAAATCTGAATCTTTATAGTCACTATTTTTTAAATATTCTAATGATATTTCATATCATTTTAATTTTGTATTGTATGGATAAAAGTCTTTTAAATCTCATTGAATAATGCACTCAAGAATTAAAAAGAAATCTGTTTTAATGGGTTCAAATGAATTATTTTCTGCATAAAAAGAATGAAATGTATTTATGTAATGCCCTCTTTTTGTCATTTCCTCTACTCATTTAAATATAAGCATATTAAAGTAGTTTCTTTTTAAATCTAAAAATGGTTGCATTGCTTTATTATTTGGATTTACATTTAAACAATAATCATACATTCCAAATTCTTTTCTTAATGCAGTTAAGCAAAGATCTGGTGAATACTTATAAAGTTCATAAGGAATTATTCTCATATGAGTTCATCTTCTTTCATGATCTAATGTATTTTAACATTTAATAAATAAAAAACTTAATTACTCAATTAAGTTTTTTATTTATTATTTTTTTTCTATTTTTAATTGTTGTTTTAAACTTTTTTTATCTTCTCTTTCTTTTTTTAAAATTAATTTAAATTCACTAGGAGGTATTAATTTTAATTCATTTATATCTTCATTATATTCTTCTAATAATAAATCTCTCGTTCTATTTGCAAAGAATTTTATTTTTCCCAATATTAATGTCATAAAGAAAGTAACTATACAACTTACTAAAATTGATATTGCACCTCATAAAAATCCGCCACCAATTCAAGTACTCACTCCTGTTAATTCAGGAGCTTTATGTTGAAACATTAAGTATCCAAAAATCGAACTTGCACCTTGTAATGCATATGTATTTGAAGCAACAAGAACTAAACTACCAAAAAATACACCTATTGAACAAGCAATTAATGGATAAAGGTGTTTCAAATTTACTGTAAATAATGAAGGTTCAGTTATTCCTCCAACAATTGCAGATACTCCATTTGATATACCTAAATCTTTTAATTGTCTAACTCTTCTATTTAATACAACAAAAGCTACTGTTGCAACACCCTGAGATACATTTGATAATGTACATAGTCCCTGAATTATTGTTGCTCCATATGCTGCTTGTCCTTGAAGAATAACTGGAGTTAATGAATGGTGTAAACCAGTAATAACTAATGGCCCATATAAAGCACCAAGTAATGGTAAAGCAATATATTTAGCAATGTAATTAGTACTTAATCAATTAACAGAAATTGATAAGTAATTTGTAAATAACATTCCAATAGGAGCTACGATAAATATTGCAAATATAAATGTAACACCTATTATTAATACAGGACTTAATATATTTTTGGCTGTTGTATTTGAAATTTTTGAAGTTCATCTTTCCATATATGCTCCAAAAATAGCTATCCCAATCATTGGAACCATTAATCCATTAAAATTAATTTTTCAAGGATATACAATTCCTTCTCCAAATATTGTTCATCCTGGATATTTACCAAGAATTGTTTCTCCAGGACCCACTTCAACATTTCCCATTGACACTAATCCTGGAGCTGTTAAAACAACTCCAATTAAAATTCCATAAATTGAACTACATCTCATAGCCTTAAAAACTGTATATGAAACAGCTATTGTAATGAATAGTGAGAAGGTACTTGTTAAAATATCTAGTATACCTGCGAATTCTCCAAAGAAATGAACTGTTTGCGCAAGAGATGTTCCCTTACCATTTCATTCAACTGTCATTAGAGATCAAATTGTCAATAATAATCCATATCCGATTAATGGATAAACAATTGGTGAAAATACTTTTGATACAAAAGATAGACATTTATTTGTTATACCTTTTACTCTAAATTTTCCTTTAATTTGATTTATTTCTTCAATCTGTTTTGTTTTAAAATTAATTTTTTCTTTATCATTATTTGATAAAACATTACGTCCATCAATATCATAACCATTTATTTGACAAAATGTTTCATAAAAATCAGCAACATCCATACCAATTATTATCTGATACTCATCTCCACCTTCATTTTTGTTAATTCCAGTTGCATATGAGCTTTCTCTTATTTTCTGTTCATTTACTATACTTCAATCTTTTAAATGAAATCTCATTCTAGTCATACAATGAGTAAAATAATTTATATTTTCATATCCACCTAAATCTTTAAAAAGATCCTGAACTGAGTCAATGTATTTCTTTTTAATCATTTTTTTACCCCTCTTTACTTTCAATTAATTTTTTATATCAATACGCTGATTTCTTAAATTTTCTAGTTTGGTCTTCCAAATTAACTTCAATCAAGCCATATCTATTTTTAAATGCATTTCTAAAACTTCAACAATCAAGAGCTGCTCAGATATGATATCCAAAACAATTTGAACCATCATCTACAGCTTTTTTAATTTGTGACATATGATCCTTTAGAAATTCAATTCTATAGTCATCATTTATCATTCCTTCCACATCTCTAAATCTTTCCTCATTTTCAACACCCATACCATTTTCTGCAATATATCATGGAATATTATCGTACTTTTCTTTTAATTCCATTCCTATTTCATAAAGTGCTTCAGGATAAATTTCTCAACCACGATGTGGATTAATCTTTGCGTTCTTTGGTATTTCAATAACAAATTCATCCATTATTCATCTTTTTTTACCATTACTTTTTGCTTTCACTCGACAAGGGAAATAATAATTAATACCTAAAAAATCAACTTTTGTTTTTTTAATAATTTTTATTTCTTCTTTTGTGTAATCTGGAAGAATTGAATAATCAGATAATGTTTTATATCATAATTCATTAATAGTACCGTTATACATAATATCTAATGGTCCTCTATTAACATATGCATCATAAACTTTTGCAGCTTCTATATCTTCTTTTGAATTTGAAAAAGCATAAGTGTAATTTCAGTTAAAAACTACTCCAATTGGTGCTTTTAGATTAAAATTTCTAAAAGCTAGTATTGCCTTTGAATGCGCTAAAAAAATACCATAAGCTTGTTGAACTGCTTGTTTTGGATCATCAATTGCGGGATAATGTTTATCATTTAAATATCCCTCATATACAGGAACTAATGGTTCATTAAATGTTACATAATAATCCACATCGTCACCATATTCATTAAAAATAAATTCGCAGTATTTTATAAAAGATTCAATTACTTCGCGAGAAGATCACCCACCTTTTTTATGAGCTCAAAGTGGCATATCAAAATGAAATAATGTCATAATGATTTTTATATTATTATTTCTATATTCATTTATGTAATCATGATAAAAATCTACTGCATCTTTATCTATATTTACTCCATCAGGAAATAATCTAGCTCAGGAAAAACCAGTTCTTACTGAATCCAATCCTATTTGGTTAAACATTTTTATGTCTTCTTTATAATGTCTTGTAATATCACATGTGATATCTGGCCCTATATTATTATGAAATAATTCAGGACTTTCTTTAAAATATTGATCAAAAGCTAATTCACCAATATTTGTAATACCTTTACCTTCAGTTTGCATGGCACTCATAGATGCCCCAATTTGAAAGTTTTTTGGAAATTTCATCATCTTTCCACCCCCACTATAAGTTTATTTAATGGAAGATTTTTTTACAATATATTTTTTAAATGGAGAATTTTTTTTGAAAATAAGAAAAAATTTGCTAATATAATTTAAGGTGATAAAAATGTTCAAAAGTATTAAAGAAAAATTAATTTTAATTAAAAGTAATCCAGAAAATCAAACTCATGTTGTTATTGCGAATTATCTATTAGATTGTATTCAAAATAAAAAAACACCAAAGATTAATGAGTGTTCAAAGGAAAGTTTTTGTTCCGAATCTGTTATAACTGCATTTGCAAAAAAATATGGATATGATGGTTTTAAAGAACTTGCTATAAGAATTAAAGTAGAAACAGAATACTACGATTGATCAGCTTTAAAAGATGTTGATATTAAAAATAATAATAATTATAGAAATTTAATTAATAAATCAATTGATTTAATCGATATTCAAGAAGAAAAGATAAACAATTTAATTAATGATATAAAAAAAGCTAAAAATGTATATTCAATAAGTTGTTACCAGCAATTATTTAATACAGAACTATTTGTAAGTGAATTAAACTTACTTGGGTATAATGCTTATTTTAATTATCAAAGAAAATTAAATGAAGCCTGAGTAAATAGAGCAACTACGGAAGATGTTTTTATAATTATTGCCTTTGGACTTGATAATCAGTATATAATAAATTTTTATAATCTATTAAAAGAAAAAACAAATAATATTTTTATTATTTGCTCACCATCTCAGAAACATAAATTTGACAAATTTAAAGAAATAATAATTGTTGATTATTATGATAGAGGAACATTTTTAGAATCTACAAGAAGTTCCCTAATTATGTATTTAATGAGCTATATAGTTTACAAATTATAAAAAAGAAAGACCTTAATAGTCTTTCTTTTTTAAAAATCAAAGTTATCTGGATCTGGTCCATCTCTATATTCTTTAATACTTGCCAATAAATTCATATCCTCTAAAGTCAATTCAAAATCTCCTATTTGAACATTTTCAATTACTCTTGAAGGTTTTGATGATTTTGGAATAATTACATAATCTAATTGATAAGCTCATCTTAAACAAATTTGAGCTGTACTTTTATTATATTTTTTTGCAAGTAATTGAATTTCTTCAATATCAAAGCATTTTCCTCTAATCATTGTTCCTCATGATTCAACTAAAATATCATTTTCTTTACAAATTTTTACTACTTGTTGATTTTGTAAAGCAGGATGTAATTCTATTTGATTAATTACTGGTTTTATTTTACAAACTTTTAAAAGTTCTTCAATGTGTTGAGGTTGAAAATTACTTACACCAATTGATTTTACTTTCCCTTCTTCAACAGCTTCTTCTAATGCTTTTCAACATTCAAGTCTATCTTCTGTAGGTCAATGAACTAATAATAAATCAATATAATCCAATTCTAATTCATTTAAAATATCATCAATTGCTTGTTTTGCCATTTCATATTTATGATGTGAATTTCACACTTTTGAAGTAATAAATAAATCTTTTCTATTTATATTACTTTCCTTAATTGCTCTAGCAACAGTTTTATGATTATTGTATATTGAAGCTGTATCAATATGTTTATAACCATTTTCTAAAGCTGCTTTAATAGATTCTAAATTTTCACTTTCATCAGTTATTTTATATGTTCCTAAACCAACTTGTGGGATTTCTAATCCATTATTAAACTTTAAAGTTTTTTCTAATACTTTATTCATTTTTTGATTCTCCTAATCTAAGTTGATTATAAAACTTTAAAGCTAAAATGAGTTTTAATTTTAAAGTTTTATTAAAAAAAATCATACAAGAATTTTACATCTCATATGATTTTTAATGACCTAAATAATCTTTAGATCAATATTATTATTTTTTATATTAAAAGATAGTTTATGAATTATTTGTACTAAATAATTGCATTAACATCTTTAATCTCTATTAACTCAATAAAATTGTTTTCATCCAGTATATGTAACAGTTCTTGGCACAACTCTAAAACTATATGGTACTCCTATAATTTTAGTTACAGATACATCATTTGTTAAATTATATTTAGCAAGAACTGAATTAATTTCTTTAAGTGCACTTGTTTCATTATTTGAACTAAGTACTGATTTTTCATTAAATAAAACTAAATATAAATCATTTTTAGTTGTACTGAAATATCATTTTACATTTCCTGTAAAACCATTTTCTTCATTTCCACTTACAATTATTATTCCCGCATTATTTGTAATTTTTTCAACTGAATAATTAACTTGGTTTAGTAATAAACCATATTTGAAAGTTTCTTTTTGTGCTTCCATTAGTGCTTCATTTACACCTCTAAAGCTTCCAATACTTCTGTCTTCTAATATATTTGTTATATCAAATAAATTGATATCTCAAGTATATTTTGAAGTTCCTGTATAACCTTCTTCTTTAATACCAGTTATTCTAAATTCATTTTTTTCACTATCATCAACTTCAACTTTGTATCCAGATTGTGCAATTAGTCTATCTAATTCTATACGAGCATTAGCTTTTGAAGAAAATTCTCCCAAATGACCACCAGGTAGTTTTGTTGTTATATCAGTTAGAATTAAATTGTAATGATAAAGTGAAGTTCCAGTGTATCCTTTTGATTCATCTCCAGTTACAATAAATAATCCTTCATATTTTTCATCCACATTTACTGCATAACCACTTGCAGCTATTATCAAGTTAAGAGATCTTCTAGCTGCAGTTTTTGAAACAAATGTTCCCAAATCTCCCCCAGGTAATCTATCTTCAATATTAATTGCTCTTGGATTTTTTTCTATTTCATTATTATTTTCTATAATCAAATTATTATTAGTGTTGTTAACTATTGGTAATATTGGTGCTCCAATTGATGAAGCACTAATAATACTTAGTAAAAATTTCATTTAAATTTCCTTTCAATTCCAACCCCAGCGACCGCTTTAATAATTAATAAAAAACTAATTTACTTTTTTACTCTCATAAAGTTCGTATGTGTAAATTGATTGACCAATAAATCCAGCATTTCTATCCCCAGAAAGTCTAAAGCTTCCTTCAAGAGAATCATCAACTAAAACCACATAACCAGTTTTTGAAATCATTGAGTCCATTCTCGATCTTGCTAATTCTTTTGATCTAAAGAAACCTAAATAAGCTCCCGGTAACTTTTCTGTTATATTTGTATATCGTTCATCTATTTTATAAGTGTATTCAGAAGAGTCTGAATAACCTTCTGCTATATTTCCTGAAACTATAAATTTATCTTCTTGACTATCGTCAACAGTAACTTTATATTCACTTTCTTGAATTATTTTATCCATTTGAATTCTTGCTAATTCCTTTGTATCAAATACTCCTAAATAAGCTCCTGGAAGTTTATTTAATATACTTTTATTTGTTAAGGTATATTCATATAAACTTAAACCAGTATAACCTTTTGATTCATCTCCTCTTAAAATAAAAAGTCCTTCATATTTAGATTCTATTAAAACTGAATAACTACTATCTGTAATTAATTTTTGCATTCTAGTATTTGCTTCAGCAAATGATTCAAACCTTCCTAAGTCTCCCCCAGGTAATCTCAAATTTATGTCAATTAAGTTTTGATAATTTAATATGTTATTATGTTTTTTATTTACAAGATTTATATTATTTGTAGTTACTAATGCTGGAGATGTAATAGAAAAACCAGCAATAAAACATAATATTTTTATCATCATTGATCCTTTCTTTTCCAACCAACCAACCCTATATATTGATACTTATTAAGATATTAAGATTAATTTATATAAAAGGATTTTTATTTCTTAATTTCATATGTATAAATTGAACTACCAATATATCCTGCTTTTTCATCTCCTGTTAATATAAATTTTTCATCTTGTGAATCATCAACTAAAACTATATATTTAGTTTTAAAAATTATATTATTAATTCTATTTCTTGCATCTTGCTTTGTACTAAATTGTCCTAAATAAGCTCCTGGTAGTAATTCAGTAATATCTATTAATTCAGGTGGTTCTGGTGGATCAGGTGGTTCTGGTTTTATTGGCTCAACTATACATCTATTAGTAATTACATAAACTGTCATAACAGATGATCATATAAATAATAATAAAATTAATATAAGCATTATTTTTATTCAACTTTGATTAGAATTCATATAAACTACTTCTTTATCGTTATTAAAATTTATATAGTTTTTATAACTTGTATCTTTTATATATTTTTTTCTCAATGTAGAGACAAAATTATTAAGATCTGTATTATGTTCAATAATTAAGTCATTTGATATATCTAATTGATTCGAATTAATTTCAATTACGTCTGCTTTGTTTATTATACTTTTGTAATCTTTTAAAGTAGATAGATCAGTTTTATAGAAAAAACCAAAATACTTTTCTTCATGTTTAATTCAAAAGAAAGGTTTAATTTCATTGTCCGATTTTTTATTAACAAACTTTACTTCAAGTAAACTTACCATTTCTAACTTTTTTTGTTTAAAGGCATTTGTTAAAACATATCTAAAATTGCTCTTACAAAAAATACATAATTTATTGTATGTTGGATAAATTGAATACTTCATTTTTTACTCCCTATATATTAAAGAAAATTTTTTAAATATTTCTTTTAATTAATATATAACGGAATCTTTTTTATTAATTGTTATATAAAATCTATAACAATTAATGTAAAACTAATTCAATGATTTCATTTTTAAGTTCATCAAATTGTTTTTGATCAATAATTTTCTGATTCAATAAGTCATTAATAGATAAAATTTTTTTATCAAAATAACTGTTTACTTCTTCAAATTGCTTTTTAATCTCCATCATGTGATTTTTAAAATTTATTGTATTAATTTTAAATGATTCAATCATGGTTTTTTTTAATGTAATTAAATATTTGTTTTTTAAGCTATCAATACTTTTTAAAAAAGTGTCAATTAATTCTTTTTGTAAAAATATTGCTAATTGATTAGTATCAATCAAATTTGAAACTAAAGAGCTTTTAATGATAATATGATTTGATGAGACAATTAAATTCTCTTCATCTTTAATATATTTTAATTTAAACGGATAATTTGTTTTAATTATTATATCTCCCTTTTTAGTTATAAATTTTTGATTAATTTTTACACAAAATTTTTTTTGTTCATAATTTCATTGCTGTTTTATAATGTAAATACTATTATTACAATTTGGACAATTATTTTCAAAATGTTCATATCTGGATATAATCAGTCCTCTATTTATGGTAAATATATTTTTTAATTTCTTCAATTCTAATATCTCCTCATTATTTTAAAAAGTTTTATAGTTGCTATATATTAAAATTAACAAATTAAATTTGAGAAAAATTATTGAAATAAATATATAACCATTTTTTATATTTAATATATTTATTTATTGTCATAAATAATTATTATATATAAATAAAAAAAACACCAATAAATTGGTGTTTAGTTTTTAAAACTATTAAAAGAAAATACAGTTAAATTTTACTGATTTCTTTTATTAATCTAAATCAGTTCCATTTGAAGATATTACTTTTTTGTATCAATAGAAACTATCTTTTCTATATCTTTTCATATCTTTTAAATCAAACTCATCTCTGTTTACATAAACAAATCCATATCTTTTTGAAATACCTTGATGTGTTGAAACTAAATCAATTGCACTTCAAGGATTATATCCAAATAGTTTTACTCCATCATTTATAATGTCTGGAATTTGTTCAATATGTTTTCTTAAATAATCAATTCTATAGTCGTCATGTATTTTACCATCATCTGTTAGTACATCTTTTGCACCAAGTCCATTTTCAGTTATAACTATTGGTAAGTTATATCTATCGTGTAAAGCTCTTGCTGTTAATCTAAATCCAATAGGATCAACTTCTCAACCATACTCTGTTTTTTCTAAGTTAGAGTTTTTAGCAGATTGGAACATTCCTTCCAAGTTAAATCCCATTTGTTGATCTCCAACAACAAAATCTTGATCTTTTGTTGGAGCTTTTACAGTCATAGAACTGTAATAGTTAAAAGCAATAAAGTCAATTTTTGCTTTTTTAAATAAGTCCATTTCTTCTGATGTCATTTGAATATTGTAATTATTTTCTTTTCAGAAATTTAATAGAATTTGATCATATTCACCTTTTACAAATGGATCAATATAAATTCAATTTCTTATTAAATTGGCGTTATGTGCTGCAAGAACATCTTCGGGTTTACTTGTTTCAGGATAGACTAAAGAGATGTTTGGAGCAGGTCCAATTTTAGCATCTTTATCAATTGTTCTTAAAGCCAATATTGCTTTTGCTTGTGCAATATTCATGTTGTGGAACATTTGATATGATTCTTCACCTTTATCCACGCCTGTCATTCTTTTTCCAAGTAAGTGACCAAACATAATAACCATATTTTGCTCATTAATTGTTTGTCAATATTTAACCTTAGTTTTATATTCATTGAATAAAGTTGTTGCATATTTAACATATGCTTCAACTGCTAATTCTTTATTATTTCATCCACCTTGTTCTTCTAAATAATTTGGTAAATCAAAGTGATGTATTGTAACCAATGGTTCAATTTTGTTTTTAATTAATTCATCAATCAAATCATGATAGAACTTAATTCCTTTTTCATTTGGAGTTGTTTCAACTCCTGTTGGATAAATTCTTGTTCAGTTAATTGAAAAACGATAAGATTTAAATCCCATTTCAGCCATTAAAGCAACATCTTCTTTTCAATGATTATAATGGTCTGCTGCTACTTTAAAATCTGTTATATCTTTAATATTTAATCCAGCAATAAATCCTCCTGACTTAACATCTTGAACTGATGGGCCTTTCCCATCAGCATCTCATGCCCCTTCTACTTGATAGGCACTTGTTGACGCTCCTCATAAGAAATCTTTTGGTATATTTTTCATTTTATTTTGCTCCTTCTTTAATGAAAGCCTTTTTACTTATGTAGAAGTTTTTTTGATCCATCATCATATAACCTATTTCAAGCGAATTAACTGCATTGAAATATAGATTATTTACTTCTTCGATCACATTATTATTAGCTTTTTTAGCAACTTTTTCTACAATTGCTTTCATTTGGTCGTATGCTTTTTCTTTTCATAAATTAAATTCAATTAATTTTTGCTCATTGTGAATTTTTGCATCAATTAATTGATTATTTAATTTTACAAGTACCTCGTTATTCTCTAGAAGTGAATATTTATCTAATAAATTTTTTAAGGCCTCTTCATTATTAGTTTTACCTTGTAATTTTGCCATTTTATTAATTAGATTTTGTTTTCCTTTTTCTATATTTGATCCAAGTTTATCAATTTTAGATTCTAAACTATTTATTTTTATAAAGACTTTTTCAATTTCCTTAGATCTTTCTAAATCTTTTTGAGTAATAACTGAATTTAGTTTTTTAATTTCATTGTCTAATTCAGCTTTTGCAATGTTTAATTTAATTGATTTAGCTTTTCCAAAGTATTTTAATAGAGCTTTATTTGCACTATTTACAGCTTTAACTTCTGATTTTCTTTCTTGATACATTAAGTATGAAATACCTGCTGCAAATGGTATTGCTCCGATATTAATAACTAACCATAAAACCATATTTCCTATTGCTGAATTTGGAGCACCTGTAAATAAATTAATAGCAGATGGAGCTAAATTGACCCCATTATTATTTATTTCTCAGTTAAGTCTTGGTTCCATTAAAGTACCTGTAAAACCAAATATTCCAAGCCCTCCACTAGTACGTGCTTCAACTGCACATATTCCAGATAATAACCCAAATATCGCAGAAGCTACAATACCTGCTAAAAATGGACGTAATTTTGGTAAATTAACTCCATAAAGTATTGGTTCAGTTACTCCAACTATCCCACCAGGAATAGCTGCAATTACAGTTGATCTTAATTGACCATTTTTTGTTCTTAAGGCAACACCAATTGCAGCTCCAACCTGAGCAAATACTGCAATATTAATTGCTAATATTGTAGTAAAATTTCCTTGCGCTAATGCTACCATCATTGGCATTACAACTGCAACATGCATACCTGTTAATACTAATGGTTGTCAAGCAGCAACAAATAGCATTGTACCAATACCATAAGGTAATTTTGACATATATCCAATAATTAATGCTAAGAATTGTTCAATTAAGAATAATATTGGTCCTAATGCAAAGAACAATGCTGCATATGATATTATTACAATTAATAATGGTCTAAATAAAACATCAATTGATGTAGGCATTCATTTTTTTATTCATTTATCTAAATAGAATATTATAAATGCTATACATATATGTGGAATAATTGATGATGTGTAGAATGTTGCTTTAATAACAAATCCATTAATGTCTATTATTGTTAAATCTGGAACGCTTCCAAGACCTAATGTTGCTCCTGCAATTATTAATGACATTAATAATTGCATAATTGTTGGCCCACCAAGTCATTTCATTGTGTTATAACCAATAAAAATTCCTAATAATTTTAATCCAGTTTCTGCCATAAGATTTATAAATACAGAAAATATATCAACATTCATATCTATTGGTCCACCAGCTCCAATTTTCATATCAACAATAACATTAGTCATTACTAATAAAGTTTTAATACCCATCAATAATCCTGAAGCCATTAAAACTGGTAGTGAAGGTAGAATTATAGCAGCAACTGCTGTCATAATTTTTTTACCTATTGAAGATTTATTTACAATAACTTGTTTCACTTTACTTGTACTAATACCTTGTGAATAATTTTCCACAGCATCTTTGACTTTGTAAACTTCTCCCCCAATAACTATTTGTATTTGATTTCCTGCTCAAATAATACCTTTAACTAAAGCAACGCTTTTTATTATTTTTTCATCAACTAAATCTTTATCGTTTATTTCAAAACGAAGTCTTGTCATACAATTATAAACTTGTTTATAATTGCTTTTTGTCCCTACAGCTTTATAAATAGTTTCTGCTGCAATTTCATATTTATTTTTTGATTCTAAAAGTTTATGTACTTTTGCAATAGTTGAATTATCTTCAACATTATTTTCAAAAACAAATTCTCCTATCAACTCTCCTTTTTTTACAACTTTATTTTCTTTTACATTTGTTTTGAATGATCACCCTTTAAATTCATTAGTATCCAAAACTAGAGGTGTTGATTTTTGTATATTTTTTTCATCTAATAAAGAAAAATCAACATTAACTATTCTTGTATTTAAATTAATTTGATCTCCCTCTTTAACTTTTACGTCAAAAGGTTTACCTTGTAAATGGATTGTATCTAAACCAATATGCATAAGAATCACTGGACCTGATGTTGTTTCAAAGTGAAATGCATGTTTAGTGTGAAAAACTTGAACAAGTTTACCTTCTTCAATTGGTGAATAAAATTCATTTGAAGTTGGTTCAATATACAATCCTTCTCCCAACATGTTTTCAGAAAATACACCATCATTTAAATCTTTTAATGGTTTTATTGTTCCATCAACGGGAGAAAAAACTTTTATACTTTTTTTCATTTATGAAATCTCCTTTCATAAATAGATTACTCTTATAAGTATTTTTTTAAATTGGTTTAAGCCATTAGTATTTTACTTTCCTTTTTGTGAATTTGAACATTTCTAATTAACTAATTGTAAAGATATGTATTTTAATATTAAGGTTCTATATTCATATAGATGCTTTAACTGTTTTGAATCTATACAAATTGTTTTAAATCTAGTTGAAACCTCATTCACTTTTGAATGAGTTGCCAATACTAAACAATTATCTTGCTTAAATTCTTTTAAAATTAATTCAATTGTTTTTGTATCTTGTCCTCCAATTATAAAAATTGAAAAATCATCTTTTGCAACTTTATTTGCCATTAGTAGTTGATCAAACATTTGTGTTGAATAACTACATTCTATTTTATTTCTTCTAAGTAACTCTGCTAAAAAAATTGAATCATTTTGAAATTGATATGAAGAAAATAAAAAAACATTTTTAGCTTTTTTAATTGATTTTTTTGCACTCATAATTTTATTTTCAAAATATCTTAATTCTCTAATTGCATAGATTACTTTTTCTTCAAAGTCAGAAAAACTTTTATTTCCAATTTCTAATTTTTGTTGATGTTCTCTATCTGAAATTTCTAGTTTAATTTTAAATACAAGTTCTCTATATCCTTTATATCCTAATGAAATTGCAAATTTTGTTATAGTTGATTCAGCTACATTACTAAGATTTGAAAGTTCTTTAATACTTGGAACTTCCTTTGTTGAATAACACTTCATTAATATTTTAGATATACTATTGTTTGCAGAATTGGGATTAATATTCATATTTGTAAATAATTGATTTAAAACTGATTTCATATAATATCCTCTTAAACATAGATTAATACAAAAAAAAAAAAAAAACAATAGAAACTTTATAAAGATAGTTAATATTGTTTTATTAATTTTAATTTAAGATCAAATTATTTTTTTTATTATAATTAATTTATATAATATAGTTTTTATAAATTAATCTAAATTGTTTTCATTTATAATTATTTTTTTGCTAAGAATTCATAATTATTTAAATTTTGAAGTTATTGCCTGTATTAAAACATTAAAAATTATTGCAAATAGGTTATTTTTAACTAAATTTGTATTTTGCTAATCTAATTAAATCGATATATTCTAAAAAATTTATAACGTAATCTTTATTACCAGTATATTCTGATTCTTCTTTAAGATTATTAGAAAAACTTATAGTTCACCTTAATTATCAAAAATAAATTTATTTACTTCAAAATGTTACTGCTCTTTATTTTTATCTATATTGTATATTGTTTTAATTCAAAAATTTGAATCCAATTTTGGACTCAGTAGATTAAATATAGCAATATAAACTGGCATAATTACCTTTCCAAAAACCTTTTATTATTTTATATTCAGCACCCATTAAATTATTTTTAATAGTATTTTTTATATTAACTCCCTTTAAATGCGTACCAATTTTATTATTTAATAATATTTTTCTATCAAATTTTCAAAAGTTAAAGTTTCTTTTTACTATCCTTTATTTCTTGATTAAAAAGTATTTCGGATTTTAAATAAATAAAATCCTCCTTGGAGTTTTTGGATTCATTTTATTTTTGATTTAAAATAGTAGTTTTACCTGTACCATTAGGTCCTATATATATTTTAAATTTTCCCATTTTTTTCTTTCATAAAAAAATTTCCCTTTGTAATAAATTAATTTTTAATTGGTTTATATAAGATCCCCTAATAGATCAATTCAAATGTTCTTATTAATAAGGAAAAAATAGAGGCATGCTAATTATTAAGTAAATGGTATCCTTATAAAAGGATTTAAACAAATGTTTATTTTTGTAAATTATATAAATAACTAATTTTTAAAAAAAATTAATCAATTCCATTTTTAAGTAAGGACTCATAATTTTCATTTAAAAAATCATCACTTATTTTAAAATTCTTAGTAAAATATTGATCAATTTCAAAAGTGTTTATTGAAAAATAATCAAAGGTTTTAATTTTTTCTTCTCAACCTTCATAAATATACTTTGAATTATGGTTTTGAGCTAAATTTTTTTTAAAGTTATAATCTATTTTGGGAGCAAAAAACATTAATTTTGTTTCCAAATTATTCTTTTTTTTAACTTTTAAGCTATGTCTTAAAATCGGTAGAATCTCATTTTTTCTAAGCGCCTCGCTATCTCTAAGTAATGTTACTTCTATTACAATGTTTTTATTATCACCTATGAGTATATTTCCATCTGGTTGATTTCCTGAAGCAAATCTGACAGGCTTTAAATTCATATCTAGAGTACCATTATAACTTATTTCAAAGTTACTAATACTTTCATATTTTAGATAAAATATATGTCATAAAAAAAGTATAATAAAATACTCCATTATAGAAGGTAAACCAACTTCTGTATCAATTTTTAGAATTTGATTAATATATTCAAGCATTTTAGTTTGATTTGAATTTGAATACATTTCAATAACTTGTTTACATTGTTCAAAATTATATGGAATTTTTTTTAGATACTCATTACCTATACTAATATCTAATTTTATTTTATTAGAAAATGGAATAATTATTTCTTTTATATCAAATAAATCTCAGAGAAATTTTTTTTCAGTATTACATTCAGAAAAATTAAAATATGTATCTAAATAAATGAGAAATTCAAGATAATTTTCATTAATTAAAAAAATCTTATTTGTATTGAAATTACCCAATGATAAGTCTCTAAAGAATCTTCCATTAATATCAAGATAATCATCAATAAGGGTTTGCTCTTCAATACACTCATTTAATAATATTGATAAATTAGTTTCTTTAATATTATTAATATTATTATTTAAATAATCAATATTTTTATTTAAATAAATGAATGTTTCCTTTTTACTATTCATAAATTTGCTTATATTACTATCTATCTTTATTAAAAAGTTATTAATTATTTTTACTATTTTATCAGATCTTTCAGTAAATTTATAATCAGAATCTTGAATTAAAAAATTTTTATTTGAGTCAGTATTATATACATAATCTATAAATTTATTAAATAAGTTTATAGATTTGGGTGTTTTTGATCATTTATATTTTCTCAAATCCTTAATATTTTTTTCAGGAATGCATTCATAATTTGAACTTCTAAGAAAATTCATCATAGTATTTTTTTGAATTGTTAAAGTATCTTTATTTTGAATCATTAATTCAATTAATTTTGAAAATGGAGAATAATTAGTATCAATTTTTTCAAATTTTGACGATGAAGGAATTTCCAATTTTAAAAAAAGAGAAATAAATATTATTGACGCATAGTCTATTTTACAATATTTAAAAATTTTTAATTGATATTCATCAAATTCTTCTCTATTTAACTTAAAGTAAACATCATTTCCTAAATTAGTTAAAAAGTAAAATTTATCCTTTTTATAAGCAAGTTTTAATCACAATAAAGTTTTCATAATCAGATGAATATCAGATTTTTTTGAAGGTTTTGGTTTTCTTTTATATCCTTCTTCAAATAATTTTTCATAAATAAATTCACTTGTTATATCGATATTTAATTTTACATTTTCAAAAATTAATTTAATTATAAATATATATAAATTAATTTGTTTTTTTGTTCTAGAAGAAGTATCTCCAAGTCTAATAATGCCCATAAAAACCCCCTAAAAATTTTTAATAATAACTTCAAGTGTATTACCCTTATTTTTTCTTTGATAATTTGAATTATCATATTTTACATTAACTTCAATGACTTTATATTTATTCTTTTCTATTCAATTTTTCAAAATATTATTCCTTTTACCATTACTTATAATAACATTAGATAACATAAATTTATACTCCCTTTTATTAAGCATGTCTAAATAAGAAAGTAATTTTAGTTCTTCATTTTCATTTCAAATTTTATTATATGTAGCTGTTGTAATAAGATATGGTGGATCAAAATAAAATATTGTATCTTCAGTATTCAATTGCATTAAAAGAATTTTTTCAATAAAATTTGAGAAATGTAAATTATAAAATTCGCATTTCTTTTTTTTAATTAATTCACAATATTTAAAAATCTTATTTTCTACGTTTTTATTATAAATACTTTTACCAACAGGAATATTATAATCTCCATTTTTGTTAAATCTAATTTGATTATTAAATGAATAAAGAATTAAAACAAATAATTTAAAAATATCCTTATCTTTATTAAAATCTTCTCTTAAATTTAAATAGAAATTTCTATTATAATTCACTAAATCAATTTTGTTTAAATTTGATTTATCGGAAACTAATTTATAATTTGTAATTATTTCAATAATTTTATTATTTATAAAATCTGGTGTATTTTCATAAAATATTTTTAAAAATAGTATCATATTTCTATCAATATCATTTAAAAAAATTTTATTAGCTGAAGAATTAATTGATACTGTACCTGATCCAGAAAAAACATCTATAAAATTATTAACTTTAAAAGGCAATTGTAAATATATTTTTTCTAATAATCTATTTTTATTTCCAAGATAATTAATTGGACTCTTTATGAAACTATTTTTCATTTTCTAACCTCTGTAAAGACTTTTTATAATACTCTTTATCAATTTCTGAACAAATAAAATATCTATCGTTTCTCTTACAAGCAACTGCTGTAGTTCCTGAACCAGAAAATGGGTCAAGTATTAAATCACCAGCATTTGAATGAATTTTTATTAATTCTTCAATCAATTGAAGATTCTTTTGGGTTGGGTGAATTCTTCTACTACCCCCTGACGGGATAGGTAATCTAAATTCTGGTCTTAAGTATTTATCAATACTTTTATCAATATTAAAAGTTCATTTAGCTCCTTTTTTTACTGCCCATATTGCTCATTCAAAATCCGTTACATATCTTCTTTCAGTATTTCTTGGCATTGGATTATTTTTTATTCACCTTACTAAATCCTTCACTTCAAAACCGCATTCTTCAAGAGCTTGAGATATAAGACCCATATTTTTTCAATCATTAAATATAATGATCGATCCATTTTTTTTAATTAAGGGAGTAACTTCTCTAATTCAAGTAACCTGATCAAAACCGTAATCTCACATTCCAAAATCTATTCCAGTTCTACCGATAGTGTTAAAATTATTATCCTTACTAATATTATATGGAGGATCAGTTATAACTAAATCTACTGTTACTTTTAAACTCTTCATCTCTTCAAAAAGTTTATGACATGATATATTTTTAATAGTATTTTTCATATTAACTCCCTTTAAAAAATCTCTTTTATTATAGCAATTAAAGAATGAAAAATATAATCTAGTTTTATTAAAATTGATTATTTGGGATATTATATATAAATTAAATTTTAAAATCCTCTATGAAATCCAACATTAAAGTTTGTCAGTTTCTTCATAATCTTTCTCTATTTTTTTTGATATCTTCTACTTTATTAATAATTGTTCTTTCATCAGATTCAATTCCATCAAGTGACTTTTGAATAATTCCTTTGAAAGTTTCAAATGATTTTAATTTTCATGAATTAAATCTTTCAAATACTTCATTATTATCAGTTTTTTCTCTTAAATTAGATTCAATTATTATTAATCTTCTTACCATTGCACATACAAATACAAAGTTATCTGGATCAGCTATTAAGATATTTTTATTTTTTTGTGATACTAAAAATGGTACTTTAAATTTTTCACTAGTGCTTGTTGCAACAAGAATTGCATAATTTGCACCTTCCTTTGCCATGTCTTCTGTTAATTTTGGCTCTCAAGTATCTTTTCATTCACCGTTTTTACATTCAAAAACAATTTTTCCTAGATCTAATTCCTTTTCTCTTACAACTTGTAAAAAATCTGCTTTAGTACCTGTTCTTGTAATTTTGTGAACCTCATCACCAGTTGAAGCTGCTAATTTTCTTAGTTCTAATTCAACTTCGTTTTCTCAGTTTTCACCTTTTGTTTTATTATTCAAAATTCTGTTTGTTGCATTTGCTATTTTTAAATCGGTAATTTCAATTTCTTTTGTTGAAATTACCGACTCATATTTTGCTTTTAGTTCTAATTCCCGTTTATTTAACATTAATTGTTTTTCATTTTCAATATTTTTTAGATCTAGTTCAAATTTAGTTAGTTTTCGCTCTAATTGAGACTTTTCTTTTTCGAAATTTGAATTTAATTCTAATTGAATACTTTTAATTTTTTGTTCATTTAATTTATCAATTGATTTTGCTTGTAATTCAAGTTCTTGAATTCTATTATTTTTTTCTAATAATTCTTTTTGTTTTTCTTGTACAAATCTTGATTCAAGTTGGATTTCCAATTCTTTAATGTCTCTTAGATTATTGCTTTTGACTTCTTGTAAATCTCTTGTTAAATTTTCAATTGTACTTTTTAAAATAGAAATTTCATTTTGTTTTTCAAGATTTAAATCCTTCCTTTGAGATTCTAATTCTAAACTATAAGTTTCTTTTAATCTGTTTGTTATTTCAACTTCAATATTTTTTCTTAAGTCTTCTTCTATATGTTTTTTATATTCAATAACACTTTCAGAATCTCTATTTCCAAGCGATAAAAGATCTATATCTTTTTTACACTCTGGACAATTTATTAATAATTTTTGCATTTTATTTTCCTCTTTTCTTTACAACAAGAGGAATTAGAACTTTTTTTATTAAGCATTACGTATCAAGAACTATTTTTCTATCAACTATAAGTTAAAATGTGTTTTATTTCAAATTGGACACTACCAACAATTGAATAATAACAAATAAAATAAAAAAAACAACCCTATAAGTTGTTTTTACATAGTTATATTTATTTCTACTATTTTATTAGTTCGTTTAAAATTAACTTTTAATAGCATTTAGTTAAATCACTAATTATTTTTCTTAAGAAAAATAATTCAAATGACAGACAAAATAACTAAACAAAATACCGAGCTTATCATGATTATAATTCCTGAGTTGATAAAATTAAAATTGAACATAATCACTCCAATTATTAAAATAATTAAAGAAATTAGAAAACCTAAAGTAATAAAAAGCCTTTGTTTCGAAGTTATATTCATTTTAATTTTCTATTATAGTTCTTAAATTATTATTATTTAAATTAAGAAGTGTAATAGCCTTTATATAATCAACATCTTTTAAAATCATTATAATTGCAGGTTTAACTTGCATATTTGCTTTTTTTAATGTTTCTATAATTAAATTTTCATCTTCAATTTTACAAATTGACTTAATAATATTTATACATCTATTTTCTAATTTAATATTTGTTGCAATAACATCCACCATCAAATTATCATAAACTTTATTAAATTTGATCATTGTAGTTGTTGAAATCATGTTTAAAACCATTTTGGTTGCAGTTCCTGATTTCATTCTTGTACTTCCAGTAACAACTTCAGGACCACTGTCTATTTCAATTGCAATATCTGAATGCATTTTAAATTCACTATCTTTTGTCATTGATAAAGAAATAGCTAAAGCATTTTTTTGTTTAGCATATTTTAATGCACTAATACAATAAGGTGTTCTTCCACTTGCTCCAATTGCAAAAACTACATCATTTTTATTGATATTGCAATTTTCTAAATCATTTATTGCAAGTTGTTCGTCATCTTCTGCACCTTCAACAGGTAATCTAAGAGCGATATCTCCACCTGCCATTATTCCATAGAACATATCTCCAACTCCATATGTTGGAAGCATTTCACTGGCATCTAAAACACCAATTCTCCCTGAAGATCCAGCTCCTATATAAAATACTTTACCATTATTTGAAACTCTTTTATAAATTTCATCAACAGTTTTTGCTATTACATCAAGTTCTTTTTCAACAGCCAAAGCTATTAATTTATCTTCATTGTTTATTGTTTGTAAAATGTCAAATGTAGACTTTAAATCAATATTTTTTGAATTTAAATTTATTGACTCTGTTGTTATATTTAATAAATTAATTTTTTTCATTTTTTATTCCTTTTTAAACTAGTTTATAATTTGATATTGATTCTTTTGTATCTTTATCAATTTTTGTTCATCAAACAACTCAACTTATTATTACACCTATCAAGGTAATAAAAACAAATGAATATAAAATTTTTGATTTTATACTATTTTCTTTTTTATAAACAGATTTCATTTTATCTGTCCCATTTCTTGCTATTTTTGAATAGCCAAAAAATGTACATAAAATTCCTGAAGTATATGTAAGAACTAATGCAGATAAATATATTAAAACTGCTTGTAAAACATTTCCATCAACTGTTGTCATCATGATTGCAGCAGTTAATCCTCCAGGACCAGTTGGAGCATTCATTCCAATACCAAGGTTAAATCAAGTGTTTAATGCACTTATATAAAAACCACCAACAGTTGCTGCAATACAGCTAATTATAAACGGTCTAACTCTTGGAAGTGAAATACCATATATTAGTGGCTCTCCAATTCCTAATATACCAGGTATTATAGCACCTGATATTTGTTTTCTTAAAATACTGTTTTTACCTGCCATT